>JAXKBK010000011.1:0-188668 GCA_036553025.1 Collinsella sp.
CTCGGGCACTTGGAACGGGGGAAACGGCGGTCGACGAAACTGGAGAGGAGGTATTACGAGCTCCTGTGCGAATTGGAGAGAACGCTCCCGCAAACTGCCTCTTGACAACTTATAGGAGCGTCGGTTTTGTACGTAAAAATTTGGTTGCGCTCGGCGGGTTCCGATCCCCCCCCCACACACTTCCGGAAATGAGTCACAACAACAACGGCGTGCGATTGCGATGAATGCTTTCCTAGTGTGAACAGCACCAAGGCCATGGCAATTCAGTGGTTGTCGGCGGTCTTGGCGAGTGTGGAGAACACGCCACTTGCACTCGCTTTGGGTTTTGCCGGGTTTGAAACGGTAGCATACACAGGGCGTCTTTATATGTAACTTAATAGTTTGCCTTGTAACATCATTAATGTTACATTTCAAAATAGCATGTTACACAAGGAGGCGAGGCATGCGGGAATTCGTTGAGAAGATGCTGCATTCGAAAGTTGAGCGTGAGCCCGTTGACGTCTCGGGGCTTCCCCTGTATCTGAGGGGGTTGTACTCCCTTGAGCGGTGGACCGCCTTCGGTGTGCCGTTCGTGATGGCTTTCCCCATCGAGAACGCGACGGTGAAGACCATGGCGAAACACCGCAACACGCTGGAGACAGCTCTGGGGATTCCCGTGGCTTTCGCTCTCGAGAGCGCCACGGGCTATAGGGTCGAGCGAATGCTTGAGGCCGGCCTCGCCTTTGTAGCTACAGACAAGCAGGTGTACCTACCGTTCCTGGGAGTCGCTCTGAATGGCGGCAAGAGCCATGCGGGCGGCCGTAAGCAGGTGAGCATCGAGACGCTCTCGCCCCAGGCGCAGCGTCTCGCCATCATGGCGCTCTACGGTGAACTCGACGGAGCCAACGTAACTCAGGCGGCGAACGTTCTCGCCGTAGCAAAGATGACCGTCTCGCGCGCGTTCGATGAACTCGCTGCTGTCGACCCCTCGATCATCGTGTCCGAAGGGCGCCGACGGGTCCTACGCCCTGACCGGAATAAGATGGCGCTGTGGCGGCGGCTTGAGCCATACATGGCAAGTCCGGTCGCAAGGGAGCATCGCCTGACCCGCGTACCCGATGTGGGCCTTCCACCAGGAGGAGTTTCGGCGCTGAGTGAGATCTCGATGCTGCAGGACGACCCCTGGCCGACTTTCACCGCGACCAAAGCGCAAGAGCGCGTCCTAGGGCTGGCGACCGGTGCACGTAACGCTGGATTCGACGAACCAGAGGAGCCCGCGTGCGTAGTGCAGGTGCTACGCTACGAGCCCGAGCCAGCGCCCGGGTGTATTGTCGACCCGCTTTCCGCCATCCTATCCCTTCCCGACGATATGAGGGACGACCCGCGCGTCGCGGGCGAGATCGAGTACGTCCTGAATCGAGTGCTTGGGGTTGATTATGAAGGGAATCGATAAATTCAGGGAACGCTTCGCGGGCCGCGAGGGCGAATATGTCCTAATCGGTGGCGGAGCCTGCGACCTGCTGTTCGGCGAGGTCGGGCAAGATTTCAGGGCAACGAAAGATCTCGATCTAGTCCTACTGGTGGAGGCGCTGACGCCTGAGTTCGGCCGCGTGTTCTGGGACTTTGTTCGGGAAGGCGGGTACGAGAACAAACAAAAGAGTAGCGGGAAGCCGCAGTTCTACCGGTTCTCTAAGCCGAAGGACCCGGCCTTCCCCGCCATGCTGGAGTTATTTGCACGCACCGACATCAACCTGCGCCACGGGGATTCCGGCCTTTTGCCGATACACATCGGGGAGGAGGTTTCTAGTCTTTCTGCGATTCTGCTGGACGAGGAGTACTACAAATTGCTCGTGGAGAACAGAGTATCGGCGGGCGGCGTCGCTGCCTTGTCGGTCGAGGGACTAATCCCCTTCAAAGCAAAGGCGTGGCTCGACCTGTCTGCCAAGCGTGCAGATGGAAAGGCAGTCGATGAGAAGAGCGTAAAGAAGCACCGTAACGACGTCTGCCGCCTCGCCACCTTGCTCGCGGGCAACGAGCGTCCCGCCATGAGCGAGGGTGTTCTTGCTGACATGAGGCGCTTCATGGAGGCCTACGAATCGGACCCCGTCGATCCCAAAACAATCAGGATCAAGGGTGTTGGGGCGCAACAGGTCGTTGAGGTGCTGAAGGACGTTTACTTGCGATAACACGTATACATGACGCGCCTTCAACCAGAACGATTGAAGGCGCCTTCTCCGCGAGCATTGTTTTGATTGCGCTGGTCGTGCTCTTCGACCAAGATCTTCTCGGTAGGCTTTCTTTTGATTCCGCTGGTCGCGCCTTACGACCAAATTCTGGGACAAGCATATAAATAAATGGAAAAAAATAAATGGAAAACGATGCAAGACGAGTCAAGAAGCCCCGCAATCGCGCTCGTTAACCCAAGGTGGCGAGCTGTTCTATCTAACCCAAATATTCGCAAGCTCCTCATCCTGCTTACTCCGCTTCATAGACACGCATCTCATCTTGCTCGATGCTTTTCCGGAAGGCCGCGCGCATGTGCTCTGGTGGGTTGGTGACGATATCAACCTTTCGCCCAAGTTCCTTCTCGAGCTCATGAGAGAGTTCGAGAAGCGCGCCGAACGTCATGGTGTTGCCGCAGACTAGGCGCAAGTCAATATCGCTATCGGGCGTTTGTTCGCCTCGCGCAAACGAGCCAAACAGATATGCCTCGCGGACGTCGTAGCGAGCCAGCACGCGGGAGACCGCAGTGGATATGTCGGTAGGCGAGATCATGGGTTATTTGCCGTTCAACAGTAGAACGTCAGGGGGCCAGCGCCGAAACCGCCGGTCCGGCTTTTTGGCGTTCGGCGAGCTCGAGGATAAACGGGGCGTTTGAGCTAACAAATTCTGTCAAAAAATTGAGGTCATCAGCAGTAAATCCTTCGACGTTGAACCATTTGACCGCAGGCAAGAAGCATTCCGCATGGTCAAAGCCAAAGTCAACCGGGCGCTCGACGGCCACGCGAACGGTTCCGTCTTCTCTTGTCTCTGAGTAGGCAAATTGGGTGCCATCATCAAGCTGAACATAGCTCCAAAGCACGGCTGCCTCCTTAGTGTTGATATCCAAGTATAAAGAGCAGACTAGATGTAACGCGGCGTGAATTGGATTATTCCTATAAGAGACGAACTCTGACAGCTGGCAATCTCCGAAAGTATGCGGCAAATCTCAGACTTGTTGACTACACCGAAAAGCGGCAACACTTCCACCTGCGGTTTCTTTACGTTAGAAGGGGGTTGTGGTCGGGGGTTCCGGAATTTGCCGCATACTTCTGTTATGCGATTCCGAAAGTGCGGGGAAACCGAGATCTGCCGCCCAGACCCCAGTTTCGAGCTTCCGCGATCTGCTGTTTTGTTGCTAAAAATCAGTTTGTGCTCGGCGGTTTTAAATTTTTACCCGCACTTCCGAAAATCGGGCCATTCAGCAACGATATGCGGTGCCCAAGAGTGCTATGCCAGGTAAGAAGAGCGTTAAGAAAAATGCGCCCGAGCCAGCCGACCCCCCGCCTTGCATCCATTATGGCAACCGATAACCACAACGCGTCTGCACCAAGGGATTGACGCTCAATTCCGTCGTCAATAATTTCCTAAAACAAGTGATTTACTTTTAGGCGGGTCGAATCTAAATTTTATACCTAGTTATCTTTTTCCATTCGGCTGGGAAACCCATGGCATCAAGGAGGCGCTCTTCGCCGATGCTCTCATCCAATGACAAGTATCCGTTAACGCACTTGACGAGCTTAGCCTTGAATGCCTTGAACTCGTCGTCTCGCAGGAGGTATCGAAGGGTGATCACTGCCGAGAAGACGTCTACCTTGCCGCAAACGTAATCCGGCCCAATCTTTTCGATGCCGAGCTTGGCGTGCAAGGTCGTGTCAGGAATCTCTACGTGGCACCTGTGGGAGAAGAGGCGCTCGCCATGCGCGCAGACGTTCCTGTAGAGGGCGAGTACGCGGATAAACGACGAGAGTTCTTTCGGGTTTCCGACCCCGAACCTCTTAGCAATCTTGGCCTTCTCGCTGTCCCTGAGCGCCGTGAGCATTTTCGAAGTCTGTCCGAAGGTCATGGCGTTCACGGTGACCCATAGAGGCACATTCTTATATGCCCTGCGGTAGTAGGCAAGGTATTCGTGGCTGGTATCCTTGTTGGCGATATAGTCAAGCATGTTCAGCAGCTTTGGGAGAACTCGCTTCGCGCCCTTCGACGTCGCGTAGCAGCGGGCGTCTAGATACTTGCTCTGGGACTCGCCATATGCAGCGCAGAACTCGTAGGCCAGCGCCGACCTGATCTTCGCCTCGACCTTGAGCAGCGCATCGAGCATTATCTCCCTAAGCTCGACGTCGAACTCGTAAAGCGCTAGGATGTCTCCAAAAGTGGCACCTTCGCGGTATACCCGGGTGCTCGGGTCGCGGAAAAACGACTGGTAGCCGTTCACGACCGGGAAATAGCCGATGTCCGCAAGCACCCTTCGGCAAACCTCTTCGTCCTCGATTCTGAGGCCGGAGCTTCTGAGCTTCTCCATCTGCTGCTGGTAGGTAAGGAATTCTTTGGGCATCGTCGCTCTTCCCGAAAATAAAAGGGGAACCCGCAGGCTCCCCTCCGGTTCCAGGCATCGAAAGTTTCTGGACCCTAATCACTGTAATGATACTATTTTCAAACTTGCGCGCTGTCAAGCACATGCACTGAGTATCCACCGGCACACATTACCAGCACGTCCGGCATTGCTCGCATGAAAAAGGCAACACTCCTTCACTGAAAGCGTTGCCTCTAAAGCGTCTGCAGAACTCCTACATTTAAGCCAGATGTTCCTCACCACATCAGCAACAATGTGAGGTGGTGAGGAACGCTGTGCCAAGAAGAAATAGCGTTAGGGACACGACGATCCAATTTGTGTCGCTGGTTTTGGGAAGCGACGAGGAGGTCTTGGTGGTGACCTTGGGCCTAGAGGCCTTGGCGACCGTGGTGTTGGTCACTGTGGTCGTGGTCGCCGACTTAGTCGCGGCCGCGGGCTTCAGCATGGGAATCGTCGACGGATCCGCAGCTGGCTCGACAGTAGCGGGGTCAGCGCCAGGGGCGGACAGACCATCCCCCGGCACATCGGGCCCACCGGTCTCCCCCGCCGACGCCGTGGCATCCACGGGCACGATTGTCACACGCGCTGCCACGGACCCGTCGGCATCCACCACGCCGCCCTCGCCAAAGGCCCCACCCGCAGGAGCCACAAAGCGCGCGGATGCAAACGATCCGCCCAGGCAGGCGACGCCGGCGTCGGCGCCCGACGCATCCAGCCAGGACGCATCGATGGTAAGCTGCCCGGCCGCGTCACCGCCAGCAGCCCCGCCCAGCAGACACACACCATAGGTGCGCACGCCCGCCCCGGAGCCCGCGCCCGCGGCGACAACGCGCCCATCGCCGCGAACGGCAAGACCATCCGCGATCACGCCGGCCACCCGCGCATCTGCGATGCCGGCGCCATCGGCACGCGCGTCAACCTTGCAGCCGTCCACCGCGAGCGTCCCCGACACGTAGATTCCGCACTGCGAGCCCGTAGCCACCAGCGACCCGGTGCCGCGGAGCGTCAGATCGCCCCACACCTCCATGCCGCACCGCGAGATGTCCACGTCGGGCGCGCTCGTCTCAACCACGGAGTTTTGCCCCACAAGCGTCACCACCAGGTCGTCGTCCGCGCCGATGGCCTCGCCCGCGTAGCCGGTAAGCTCCAGATGGCCGGCATCTGTCCAGGCCCACCCGGGACCCGATACACCCGGCTCGTAGTACGTGACGCCCGCAATGAACAGGCTTTCCGCGCCCGCGGCATAAGAAGGCCCGCCCAGCAAAACGCATAGGCAGGCCATGGCAGTAAACAGGATGTAGTGACGGCTGGTGTGGAACGCGGCAGCAAACATAACCGCTCCGATCTTCGCAAGAGCCAATGGAAACTGCGCCAGGAAACTACCTGGTAGCAGCAGTTATTAGTGTAGCGAGATCGGCGAGTGGCGAACGAATTGCCTGTAAACGAACCCCGAAATTAGGTGTAAATCGTTTTGCCAGTCGGTGAAAGGAGGGGCTGCATAACGTCCGCAATGGGCCGTCTGGGGGCTTCGCGAGTTTATTGACCCTCAATTGGGCTCTTACGGCAGTTGTCAGAATACGACCATTATCATTAGGTGCTGCATGTTAACGATTAAACTCTCCCTACCCTGTGAATGGATGTTACGTCATCTTCAGGTGAATGCATTTAATGCCGGTATTGAGATTGATTCCACAGCTAGCGAGCATTGTGACTCACTATAATTTTGATAGTTCATCGATCTTTCCTTATGGAGTTGTTGTAATGATGCCTGAACAAGCGATTAAACCTATACCGTTATCAAAACTACGCTTATGGACCGAGAATCCTAGAGACCCTGTGGATGAGAGCATGAGCGATTCTGAAATCATTAAAAGGGCGATTGTTAATGATAGTGATAACTGGAATCTAGACTCATTAATCGTTGAAATGGGCAAACGTTACCATCTAAACGAGATACCTGTAGTTGTCGCAAATGCGGACGATACATTTACCGTCTATGACGGAAATCGTCGCGTAGCCCTATTGAAGTGTATTAAAGATCCAGATTTATATCAGGATGCCTTTAATAGGATCGGTGTCTTTGAAGTGGAACCGGAGTTACGCAATCTAACGGTCTTACCTTGTAATGTTTGCACAAAAGAAATTGCTTTAGAGATTGTCGAACGAATCCATCGATCTTCGAATAAGTGGGGCAAGCTTCAATACGAACAATTCTTGCATAACTTTAGGGGACAGCCCAAGGGCCCTCTTATGTTGCTTGATGAAGCTACAGGCGGAATTGTAGCGACGAATAAAAAATTAAACGAAGAATATGTCGAGAAAAGGTTGTTAACTGAATCGAATTTAAACAAAATTGGATTTTCAATTAAGAATAACGAGCTCGTAACTAATCATAATCTCGAGGAAGCCGTCGAAATTCTGAAAGATATCGCACGGATTAGAAATGAGGATCTGAGCTCAGCAAGGAAAAACGCCGGCAGACTGAAGGATGCGCTAATTGAGCTAAATCCAGACAGGTACGCCAACATTTCTTCATTTAATGAAAGCAAGCCAATTACCAAGCTGGGTGGCAGCAACGCCCCAAACAATAGAAAAGAAATGTCCACCGCGAAGGCTTTGCCCCATAAGAGGAGAAAACCAGTAAAAACCAAAGAAGAGGTTCTGTTTGGCGGAATGCTTCGACCGAAAGGCAGCAGATCAAATGAGCTATATCGAGCCATCGACGACATTTACCATTTTTATTTAAAGAATGAACAGAAGAGATTCCATTATCTTCCAATAGTTGCGTTTTCAATGCGACTGCTACTAGAAATATGCGCACAAGAGTACTTTAAAGCAAGCGATCCTAATAATGATTGCAAGGATGGCGCTTTAAAGCCCTTTTTAAAAGAAGCCAAGAAGAAAATGACGGAGACCGCCAACTTTGAAGATATTAATGAGATTACATTGAATAGCGAATGGATAGATGGCAAATACAATTTTGAGGGAATTCTATCAAAATGGGCTCACGGCACGCTGTCTGCCGACAAAGAGAGCATTGTCCGTGTTTCTAGATTGGCCGGAAACATCATAAGGTTAATGTGGTCTAATTAGTATAACAACTTACCGGTGGCTAATGCCTGATCGGTCTTGAAGCCACCGGTAAGTCGATCGTTCTAAAAGAGCTATGATTTAAGACTAGCGGGCCAAATAAGTCCTGGCCCAAGTATTATCTTCTCTTTGCCAACAGTTTTTAGATTGGCAGAATATCCAATTTCAAGATTACTCTGTTCGTAATCGTTGTAAATGGATTTAATCAATACGTCTGCATCATAAGTTACAACCCATTTACTCTGTGCACTACCGATTTTACGGGCTAATGAGCGATGCTTCTCGTTAGTAAAAGAACTTCGATATAAACCGGGACCCTTTTGGACGTAAGGAGGATCAAGATATGCAAACAGTTCGGAATCTGTTAATCGCCGAGTTATAAACTCTTCAGCATCAAGGTTCGTAACTTCAATTCTGTCTTTATATTCTTCAATTCGTTGTATTTTAGCAATGAGCGTTTTGCGATTGAATCGAGCATCCATTTTATAAGTTCCAGTTTGGTCTAGACCGCCTATAACTCCGCCGCTCAAAATACCAGAGACATTGGTTCTATTAAGATAAAAGCATGCTTTACCTAACGCAAGGCTATCGCTGACATCCTTTGAACGATAAATCTCTCGCATCGATTTCCATGTATCTATATTAAGTTTTGCGTCATTGATAAATTCGCATAACTCCTCGCTGTGATTTACTATCACGTCCCACATGCAATACACAGCAGGATCAAAATCATTAATTACAATCGATTTAACGTCATTTTTTAGAAGCAACTTAATAGCGAGGCCTGCTCCTCCTGCAAATAACTCTGCATAAGCGTGCCCAAGCAGGTTGTTTGCTTCAAGTATCGATTTGATTTCAGGGTAAATCTTCGTCTTACCCCCTGGATATCGCACTGGCGTAAGTGTTGCCGGCACTAACTACACCTCCTTAGCTTGCGCAAATGCTAACAATTGACTATTTTTTAAATCAGAATATTTTACAGTCTATTCGTACTTAAAAGTATAAATACCGAAATCAACAGTTGATGGAATGAAAATACGGTGATAGTTGGCTGTTTTATGGTAAACGGCCTGGAGATTGAATCCAAATTTCCTTATATCCCTTGCATTTGCGGAATCAAGCATCTATGCCTTAAAGACATACGTGAAAAATAGTATATTCCTGTTAAAAACTGCCTTGGCTTTCTCCCGCTTTTGGCCACCGCCAACAACGTTGCGCGCCTCATCTATTTCAGGCTTGATCCATTGGTTAAAATTACTTATGGAAAAACCTTCACCTTGAATGCATTCGTCAGCCCAGAAGGGATTGTTACCATCAGTTGACAATTTAATTGCGTAGTCAAATAATAGCCATTCGGGCGACGATCCATCTCCGGGTAAGGCAATTGTGTTTTTGGAAAGATTCGAAGGCTTATCACCGTCGAGAATAGCGAACGACGCAATGGCGGATTGTCTTAATTGGGAATCTTTAAATAGGCTAGATATAACGTCACCGCCAAGATTTCCGTCTATCAAATGGATATGTCTGTTTAAGTGATTAAATCCATCTGCCTGTTTGCATAGATGGGATATCAACAGGCGAATGAGGCACCTTGCTTCTTCATCTTCGGTGAATACAGGTATTTTCTTTTCAGAGAATAGGTCCGCTCGGGATCTATTTGTGAGATACATCTCTATTTTTTCAATATCAGGGTTGTCCATTTTGGAAACAACACCTGCGCCGTCATACAGGTAAATTACATTCTGTTTTTCTTTAAACATTTGCATTAACATAAAGATACTGTGAGTAGTAAAGACTATTTGAATATGGAATAGCGTCGAGTATTCAATAAGCAATTGAAGCAAAGCATATTGGAACGAAGGGTGCAGAGTTGCATCAAGCTCGTCAACAAGCAATAGGCTACAAACCGTTTCCGATTGAGAGCTCTCGTCCAAAGCCTCATAATATCTTTTTAATGAGAGCAAGGCGGTTAGAAGTATCAAGACATTCTCTTCGCCGCTAGATACTGTATTTGAATCTACGCCTTCAATATCCGTGCTAAATTCTTGTCTTTTCTTAATGTCTCTTAGACTTTGTGCTTGAAATGAGCTTGCGTGAATTCCGGTGATTCGAGCATAAAGATCGCTCAGCTCAGACTGGGCGTCCTCAGGGAGTATGAATGATGAGTTTTTCAGCGCACCGTCGTCTTGATATTCTCCCCAAGGAATTAGACGAGCCAGTCCGAGATAAAGCACTGGCTTGGCTGGCAACCTATCATGACTGCCTTTTTTGTAATAGGGCTTAATTGCATATCGATTATTGACGGCCGAATTATGCTTTCTAAAAGACAGTCGCGAACCATCTAAATACTCGACTTCAAACAACGACCCCTCTTTATAGCCAGGGGCAGGGTTATTATACTGCCTATCACCTTTTGCTAATTTTTCGATCTTCGTATTCACTTGAGCATTGAGAGAATTAATCATTCTTAATGCTTCGGGATCTTTAAATTGGTGATCTTTCCTGCTGACAGCTTTGTATGCGTTGCTGATCATATGCAGCAGGGTAGTCTTGCAAGTGCCATTCGTTCCCGATATGGCATTAACGCCACAGTCAAATTCAATAGCAATATCGTTTAATTTCTTATATCGATTAATATTGAGACGTTTAACCATGGGCCAGCCAATCAATAAATGCATTATTGCGAAAGTGTCTTATCTAGAAATTTATACGTCTGAATCTCCACTTGATTCAAGTAACCATCTAACTTGGCTCCATTCGCATATTTTGTGGTGCGCAATAATATTGCGGCATTCGCGAAGAAGATGGATTTCGTTCCTGAGCTCTCGATCGGGGATATATAAAAGTCTTTCGCCGTCATCGTTAGTTTGCGCCATTAGGTATACAAGGGTTCCGAGTTCAACATCCTCGGGTTCAGATACGCGCTCGCCAAATTGAGAGACATCACTGCTTTCCAAAACGGCAGTAAGCTGATCACGTACTCTTGCTATCACCGCCAATCGCCTAGCCTCCAAGATGGGGAACAGAATCTCGACCTGTGCTTTCCAGACTCTTCGATCGATTGAGCCCTTATCGGCTCGCAGAGCGATAGCAAGAACATTATTATGATCAGCTTTGACCCTATCATTATCAAAGCAATCTAAAACAGAACAGAGCACATCATAGCTGTTATCAAGCATAAGTTCGAGGTTCTCGGATAAGATATCTGACACCTCAACGTCCCCACCGCAGACGTTGGAGAGCAGCGAGGCGCAGTAGCTTTTTTCTTGACCCGAAAAAGCCATTGAAGGCATTTCATCCACAAGTAAACCATTGAATAACGAAACGCTATACTCGCCTATGCAATCACGATAACTGATAGTCTTGCACCCATCATTTTCATTTTGATCCAGCGAAGACCATCCATCAAAAGAAGTCTCTACAACAAACAATCCATCTAAAGGTGTTGTAGATGGCCACCCGCAGATTAAGCCCATCCAAGTTTTAATGTCTTTCGGCTCAAAACCTGTCAACCAGACGATTCTGTCTTTCAACACGTGATTCTGGATAAGATACTCAGCGGGATTATATAAATTCCTATATCTTAGTCTTACGTCATTCAGAGCGTAGCGATCAAGCAGCACTTCAACTGGACTCTGAGCATTGTTAAAATCATCCGGTGTGACCACATCAATAGTGACACCTTCCAGCGCGTATTCGCTTTGGGCGGCTTCAGCAATTAACTCCCTCATCCTATTTGGCCAAGGGCACAACTTGGGCAGAAGCAATCGCACATTGTAATTGTCCGAGAGAGAACTCACGACTGATTTTATAAACATCTGAGGACCCGTAACATTGGTCCACCATATGTACGAATGGTCCATGCCCATGAAGCCACACTTTCCTTTAAACCTTAGCGCACTCATTAGCTTCGATAATGTCATCGAAAACAGCATCTTCATTGGGTCCGATGATATTCAAGAACGAATGCCTGCGCAGTTTATAACAATGAACAGTCATAGAAGGTTTAGTCAAAATACCCATCTCGACCATTTCGTCAAGCAGTATCTCCAGAGCGCTCTGGGATTCGCATTTTAGGCATGAGATGTCGAATTCGATCGCTGATTTCTGAATAGCGTCGATACTGAAGCCGTCAAGCAGGGACTTCTGATCATCCTCGCGTTCTGCAGCAAAGCTCAACATGGCGATACACCGAGCAAGCATAAAGTATCGCTCATCGAGCTCCAGAGAGAGCCTGAACTTTTCTCTAATACTGTTGTTCAAATCATTCTTGTTAATGATTTCGCCAAGTTGCTCCTCAAGGAGAGGATACGGAGGCTGTCCATCAGCAGCACGATAATAAACGCCATACTGTTCTTTCATGGTTTCAACCAGTGTATGCCCAAAGAACTGGATGATTCCTGGATAGTAATTTGTGTTTGTAAGGATGGTCTCCAGATGAGGGTACCTATCAACTTGGAAGCCCAAATAAAGCAGCGGCCTAGAAATTAGCTGCAGCGCTTCTTGGGGTGATAATGGTTTGACGCAAATGGGTGAACCAACTTGGCCCGAGAAGCCGTTCTCCTGAATAGCGTTTTTTGCTCTGCAAACATTATGCAAGCCCGCAATCACAAACTTAAAGCTATTAGTAGATTCACTTTTTAGGTCGATAAGAGGCTGGAGCTCCCTGTAATGGTGCTCAGCAATAGCATTGAGAAAATTATCACACTCATCAAGAAGCAACAGAACCCTGGAAGCAAGCTTGGAGTTCATGGCTTTAGCAATCGCTGCCGCAAGGGACCGAATGTCCTCAACCTTTCCAAGCGAAAGTTCAGCTTTTGCACCAAAAGCCTCAGCAACCTTACAGGCAACATCCTTTTCAGTCAGGCAATTAAGAATGTTGACATAGACTGCGAACTCTTTGGAATCAGGTTTTTGGCAGAGGCTTTCGGCTCTTTGAAGAAGCGCAGTCTTGCCCAACTGTCTGCCACCATAGACGATTATGGCTCCACCAGGATCCATAATGCTTCTTAGCTCAGCATCCCTGCCGCAGAACATTTCGTCTGGGGTAGGACCGCCATCGCGTACAAATGGTTGATAAAACGTAAAAGGCAAGGCGCACTTCAGCATTAACTGAAGACGTTCGGGCTCTTCGTGCAAGGCCAAGAACAATGCAAGGACCTGATCAATAACGATAAATTGAAGATGATTGTTGCTCGCATGTGATAGCTCTGCCAAGGCTCTTTTATCCTCGAGTCTCATTGGGCTATCAACAAATACGAGGGACATCCTCGTCAGTCCGGCAGCACGAACTTTAGACAAGATATCTCTAGGCGATAATGAACCGAACAACAGCAAAACATCTAGCTTTGACGGCATTTTAGTGCCAAATGCCGCAATAGGATGACTGTATTGAGTCATTCCGCGAGAAGCGGGCGTAGCGACGCGGAGTACCGAGCTTGGCCTTGAGAAGTGCGTTCAACTTGCCTAACAGACAATCCAAGAGCTCTCAAGAATGTAGCAATATCCTTGCAATCGGCACTTCCGGTTTTATTTCCGCGCTTTGGCCAACTTCCAACCATTTTCAAGGCGTTTTCTTTATAGCCTGAATCTTTGTAATCAGTATCCCAACTCTTCGGAGCATTCTTATTAATATAGGACTTTGCGAACTTGGCAAAATCGTTTCGGTTGTTAGATTTCTTGCAACAATCAAATAGCTGTTTATAAACATCATCGCTAATAAACTCCGAGAAAACATCGCTCTCGGTAATAGGCGTTACGTCCAAATCAAGCTTGCCAGCATCTATTCTATTCAAATACTCTTCAACTACAGCATAGTTGCCCTCTTCAAACAAAACGGTAGCCTTATCGAGCAAGGAGGATTTTTTACCTTGGATCTTACGACGACAAGAAGATAGCCTGCGATCAAGATCGGTCTTACGCGAAAGCGAAAGATCATCGACCTGCTTCTGAAGTCCCTTAAGGAACCACTTCCAATTGGCATAGTCTTCCAAGTCAAAGAAGAATCCCATGTTCAGACGAGCTATTTCTAGCAAGCGTTCCTTCTGTTGCTCATCAATTTTGTTGTAGGCATACGCCATTTCGAGCATATCTTTATATTTATCCAGCTCATCCAAGGCTGACTGATGCGCATTTTTACGATCAAGGTCGCTCGGAGGCAGAACCCCCTCTATTGCGCCACACAGATTCAAGATGTTGTCGAGCTGGCCTAAATTGTCAAATAGCCTCGAACTTGGATCAGCAATCTGCCTAGCAGCCTCAGCTGAATCAAGTTTAGGGCTCAGATGGTGCTCGAGCAGAACCCTCCAAGGTTCGCAATAAACGACACGGGAGAGATCCATGTTCAAAACAGGAAGACCAGAATCAATCGAAATGCATCCAGTGGCAAGAAATTGTTCATAGTCCATTGTGCAGGAAGAATTTCCCGTCAGTAAACGCTTTATATCGGTAAATAAAGCGTCCAGCACAGTCGAATCCACCGGATTATAAGCTGCTCCAGAAACAGAAACCTCATCGGTCAAAACAAGAATCCTGTCCTTGAGATTTCCCAGCTGTTCTAGCGCCCCCTCTCTAAATGAAGAACCGATTAGGGTGTTCCACTCCTTTAATACTTCGATGCGGTCTTCAATGGCACTAACCAAATGCTTACGAGCGGCATATTCAAGATTCATCCCTCTATTTTTCTTACCATTTACCGCCATACGCCATTTCGAATCGATAAAGTCAGAAATGGCTTTATCCTGCTCGGCATCGGAACTGCCAACCTTGAACTGAGCAAGAACGTCTTCAATTAGAGGACGAGATTCGCGGTCATCATTAGCAACAATCGTTAGAACAGAGCCAAGATCGCTCGAATCGCCAAAACTCAACTCAAGAAATTCGGGGATGCCTTTAATCATCGCCTTTACTTTAGGAGGCGCGCATAGCAGCCTTGCCTTACTTTCGGTCTCGGCTATTGCCTGGTCTCTTCTCTCCTCTCCACCGAGCATCTCAACTATCTGACTATCAAGACCTCGCTCCGGAGAAACATCCCATATTTTGAGCAGCTCATTAAACAGCGGCTTTAATACAACAAATTGCGGAAAGAGCTCATCAAAGTTCTTGCCAAACGTTTCCGCGGTCGCATGCAGCTCATAGTCATAGGCAACTGCAGGAGCGACCATTGCCCTACAATAAGCGGCCAGCTGTAAGGCGCTAGTATCGGCAGTAACGGTAGGAAACGCAGCCTTCAATTCGGAGCCGCGATACAGGTGACGTTCAATTTTAGAATCGCAGCCATAGGCCATCTGAAGTGAAGCCAACTGAGCCCAAGGTCGATCGCCCTCCAACGAGAGGGCCTTAAGAAAATAATGCGCTGCAACTAGCGATTGGATTCTATTTTGCTCATTAAGCAGCTTGCCGACAAATAGTCGAGCTTCATCGTCTGACGGAGGCATCTTGCGTTTGACAAGTATGCTGGCCATTTGGTTCGAATCCATTTCATCCGTGATGTCAGGATGAATAGAAACATCAGAGTTTTCATGTTCGGCTTCTTGGGCGCCCGAATCGACCGCCACACCCTCTGCCTCATTTGAATCATCAGTTGAGGTGAGATTATTACGATCGCACTCATGCACCTCATTCAGAATGACAACCTCGGAGTCTATAGCGAAGTCAGCAGGACCTTGGTCTGATTCCAAGGATTCAGATGATGAAGGTAATGGCGTATTATCTTCGTCTTCTTCATCCGCGAATTCAAGTTTCGCAAAAGCGTCTTCTAATAAGCCATCCTTTAGAACGAACCAATGGTCGATATTTGCGCTATCGACGTTTTCTTTTGGCGCAACGTTGGACAGAACGTTGTTGCCTTCCAACGAAAGTCTTTCGCCTTCGGGAGCGAGGACGCAGTTAATGAGCTGATCATTAAAATAGACCAAAACAGCAGAAGGAGTACTCCCAAAGAGGCTATCGAGCAGTTTTGATTTGTTCACTCCCGAATTTGAATCTTCGACATAGCATAAGTAATCAATCAGAAGGTCGTATGAACGCAAAACCTCTACAATGTCCCTGGACTTAATATCTTTGATGCGCTCAGCAGCCGTGTCTATATTTCTAATGCCGTTTGAAATCCTGCTCTCCGGCATCGGTATTAACCAAGGTGATTTTCGGCAAGCATTCTTGTAGTTATATACGGTTTCTTTGCTACAAAGTACAGCAGCAGGGACCGTTAGGAAATATTGAGTATTGTCACTGACCGCGACTGATTCTAAATAAGTCTTTTTGACAAGACGATCGATAATCGTCTGAACGGCTTCGGGAACGGTATCCCATTCGTAAAACGATGATGCAATTCGAGCAATCTGGCCTGAAGTGAGTCCAGGCCATGACGCGAGCAGCGAGAATGTAAATCTAGCAACATATCCAGCATTCAATACGTCGCTCTGGAGTTTCTTAATGCCGAGTTTTTTCTTGCCAAGAGAAGGCCTTTGAGGCGCTAATGGAGCCGATTCTTTTTCAGCGCATCCACCATCTTCTTCAATAGAGGATAAGGCTTCACTCTTCACTTCGGAAACAGGCAAGACAGGGTCGCTCTTTGCCTGATAAACTGCAGCCTGAGGCTCCGGCTGTTTTATGGGATTCGGGTTGTGGGGTTCATAGTAGACACCTGCTATAAGACCGTAGATAATACGCTGCGGAAAGAGGCCGGCAAGTTCTTCAGAAAGATCGATACCCCTATCATCGGTCATGTCCTCATGATGTAGGGCCTCCATAAAAAGCTGTTTAGGCCTAACTACATTGTTATTTAAACCCGATTCGCCCTGATTTAAAGACAGTGGGTCATTTTTTAGACTATCAAGCAAGTCTGATGCCTCGCTTTGAATGGGAATAAGGTCTCCCATAAAGGCATCCTTGTCAGACTTAACTCTAACAAACCTCTCAAGTAAAGAAATAATTGGTTGTAATGCAGCAATTAATTGTCGGCGTTCATTTTCGTCAATTGTTTCAATATATGAGCAAAAAGCTGCATCAGCATCATTCACACCGTCGGCGTTAGCGCAATGAATGGCAGCACCTTTTGCTTTCTCATATGCTGATCTTAAATCTGAAAGAGAAAGGCTCAGATCATGAATGGCATCTGTATTAGGTGAAATACCATGCTCTATTGAATCAAGGGCGCTACTCAATCGCTTTCTTGCAACATCAGAAAGCGCATTAAATTGCTCAAGAGCGATTTTGGTATCAAACATTGCTACACCCCTAATATAGAGATTGATGAGCTGATTTTAGCACTCGTGTCGTAGCAATAAACTTCTTCTCGATAAACGGTAAATAGTGGCCTTTAAAGACTTTTACAGTTAGACGATCCAACACGAATCAATACAAACAAACAGCCAACAATCGCCCACTAAAGCTCTGCCAAAAACTTTTCAGCGGCCTTTACCGCATCTCTCGATTTTCCCGTATCAACAGCCCATTCAGTTAGGCATTCTTTCTTATCGTTATAAACCTTCTTGTGCAACTCAAGCGCTTTACGCCCCTCGATGCGCGCCTCATCGATCAAGCCAGCATCCTTGAGCTCTCTTGCTTTGTTAGAACTAACATTGGCCAGCTGAAATCTAGCTCTCAAATAAGAGGAATCTCCCGTGGGGAAACCACCGCTTTTAAAGCCTCTATAGGCTTTTTCAAGCATGTTTTCAGCTTCAGGATACTTGCCCATCAACATGTTGGCAACGCCCTTGTTGGTAAGCACGATTAAAGCCTGAAGGCTGTTTGTGCCAAACAGAGTCTTACGCGCTTTGTAGGCCTTGTCGTAATACTTCAAAGCCCTTTTAAGGTACTCTTGCCCTTCGGAAGCGTTGCCCTCTTGTTTAAGCTTGGCACCGTATTGTTGGCATGTTGCTCCGTAGTTGTTAATAAAGCGAGCCTCATCGGCATCTAGTTCCTTGGCTTTTTTATCCTTAAGCGCTCTCACAACTTGATTCTGATAGTAGAAAGCCTTGTCGAAGTCTTTGAATCGTTTCCAGGAAATACCAAGATCATTAAGCGCCGAAAGATAAATGAGCCGTTCATTCGGATAATGCTCCCTTACGTCATTTAAAACTTCAACGGTATCTGCGATGGCTTGTTCATGCCATGTTCTTTCGCCTCTGGTTAACCAAAGTTGAGTTTTAAGAGCCGCAGTCTTGAGTTTTGCTCTCAAGAAATAAATGCTAGGTTCATCTGCAGAGCTTGTAGGAGCGTAAGAACATTGAATTTCTTTATAAAGGTCATATGCCTGCTCAACTTGACCGTTGTGCCATGCCGCCTCGGCATATTGCATGCGAGCATTAAAAGCTGCCTCGGATCCAAGAACGTCCACACCTTCTACAGCAAGAAGTTGCCTTGCCTTGAGCACATGAAGTCTATAAGTATCCTTTGCATAGGCAGTCCTTTTATCGTCTGAGCCCAACTGCCCGAGCAAATCTCCGCACGCCTTGAAAAGCTTCAATACGACAGGGCCCTTAGCAGATCTACGAATGAGATCGGCGACAACCTCATGCATTTCAAAGCTATCTTGCCGCTTCCATACAAAGGAAAGATTTTCAAGTTGAGCAATAGCATTAGGATCAATGAAGGATTCCCCCACTGCCATCATAAATTCGTAGTCCCAGTACTCAATAAAAGCAGCGGTATAGATGGCAGGCTTAAGGGAGGCATCGAGGCCCCGTAAATACACTTCGACGAGATTATCATAATCAACAATGCAAAGAAGGTCGCGCCTTGCCTCCGCGACTGACGATCTATTAATCATGTCAGCAAGCATTATTAAGTATACGGGTATTCCTCTGGCTTTCTCCACAGCCAAGCTACGCAGCTCGGAATCACTGACTCCGCATTTCACCAACAGGTCGTCTGCTTCAGATGAGCTCATGGGCTCAAGCTGAACAGGAAAACGAACCACATTTTTCCATGCAAGTCTGCAGCGCCCAGCGACAATCCAGAGAGACCCCTTTGTCTCCGAGATGGTCTTTGCCCAATCGTATCGACCTATTCGCCATTCACCAGCAACCCAACCCAGCTTCTCAAATGTATCCAAAAAGAAGATAAGCTTCCGTTCATTGCGACCAGTCCACGCTTCGATATCAGACTTAAGACTAGCCGCCAATGACCTTTTCAAATCACTGGAGGTTTTCTCTTCCGTTAGGCTCTTCCATTCATTACACGCTTTGGCACTTTTAATAGAATCGGCTGCATAAACCCCAATCTCAATGGCAGCATTAAGAATAGAGCCACCAAGGCCTTGGGTAAATTGATCAATAAAGGGAGCAGCAAGACCCGACAACATCGTCGAAATCTCGACTCCCTTATTTTTTGCTTGCTCAAAATCAGCGCAGAACTCGGCTTTAGCCAATGCAAAATTCGATGCTTTTGCTCTCCATGCGTAGTAATTCATCCTAAAGGTTGGACTTGGCACTCCGTTGCATGCAAGAAGATCCGAGAGCTCTTTTAGAATCTTCTCTTCAGAGGTTATCTCTTCTCCTTCAAAGCTATGCCTGGTAACAACGGTATTGTGGGTAAACCTATGTGTAAAGTCGGAATACAACTCTTCCATGAGGAACGTCTTCCCAAGCCCGCCGGTCCCGTAGATCGAAAAGACCTTGCCAGTCCCGTTTTCCTTCGAAAGCACTTCGGCAGCAACTTCTTGAATATGCGCTCGCGAACTTGAACGACCGCTCATCTCAGACGACGGCTTCAAGGTGTAGTCATTGGCCATGCTTGCTGCATAGCTCTGATCGTCGCCAAGAACAAAGACATCAGTTCCCATTGCAGTACCCCAATCTTATAGTTTCAGAAGTTATCGATAGTCGCTTCCAGTTTCTTTTCGAAGGGATTTCAGAGTTTTATCCTTTCTGGCCTTACGACCATCAGAGTTCCTAAGTGTTCCTGCAGGAAGGTCATGCTTCTTCTCGTAGGTACCAACCGTACAGTCGCTTCTCGTTTTCCTGACTTTTCCAAACATTCCTTTCCTCCTTACATAGGACGTAATATGCCAGCAATAAATACAAACAGCGAATGGTCCGAGGTATGCGCGGCTCACATAAAGCGAGTGCTCTATAATTCGCTGTGTGAAAGAATCGAAGCTTTATTAGCAATGAGGGCTATAAGGGGTGGGCGGCCCTTTGCAGAAAGCAAAGGGCCGCCCATTGTACTAATTCCTCAATACAAATCTTTCGTATAGAATTTGTCGGCAACATCTGCAAGATGTTTAGCCGATAATTGGCAATATTTAAAATGGCTATCCATTAGTAATGAGGCTAGAGGCTCTTCCTCCACACCATCTTGTCCACGACGCCGGTGTAGCTCTGGATGATCTTGACCACCTTGGTGGACACGGTCTCGTCGGCGTAGTCGGGGACGGGAGCCTCGGGCAGCGACCCCTCCGCATCGAGCTCGACGGCGGTGCGGACGGCCTGGAGCAGGCCGCGCTCGCTGATGCCGGCCAGCGTGAAGCACGCCTTGTCCAGGGCCTCGGGGCGCTCGGTGGAGGTGCGGATGCACACCGCCGGGAACGGATGCCCGACGCTCGCGAAGAAGCTGGACTCCTCGGGCAGGGTACCGGAGTCAGACACCACGGCGAAGGCGTTCATCTGCAGGCAGTTGTAGTCGTGGAAGCCCATGGGCTCGTGCATGCGGACGCGGGGGTCGAGCTGAAAGCCGGTGGCCTCCAGGCGCTTGCGGGAGCGCGGGTGACAGGAGTACAGGATCGGCATGTCGTACCTCTCGGCCAGCGCGTTAATGGCGGTGAACAGGCTCGTGAAGTTGACCTCGGTGTCGATGTTCTCCTCGCGGTGGGCGGACAGCAGCATGTACTTCTTCGGCTCCAGCCCGAGCTCGGTCAGGACGTCCGACGCCTCGATCTTCTCCAGGTTGGCGCGCAGGACCTCTGCCATGGGCGACCCGGTGACGTAGGTGCGCTCGGGGGCGCAGCCGGTGTCCTTCAGGTAGCGGCGGGCGTGCTCGGAGTAGGCCAGGTTGACGTCGGAGATCACGTCGACGATGCGGCGGTTGGTCTCCTCGGGCAGGCACTCGTCCTTGCAGCGGTTGCCCGCCTCCATGTGGAAGATGGGGATGTGCAGGCGCTTGGCCGCGATGGCGGACAGGCAGCTGTTAGTGTCGCCCAGGATCAGAAGGGCGTCGGGCTGGACCTGGACCATGAGCCTGTAGCTCGCGGCGATGATGTTGCCCACGGTCTCGCCGAGGTCGGCGCCCACGGCGTCCAGGTAGACGTCGGGGTCGGCGAGCTCCAGGTCGCGGAAGAAGATGCCGTTGAGCGTGTAGTCGTAGTTCTGACCGGTGTGCGCCAGCAGGCAGTCGAAGTGGCGGCGGCACTTCTTGATGACCTCGGACAGGCGGATGACCTCGGGGCGGGTGCCCACGATAATGAGCAGCTTCAGGCGGCCGTCGTCCTCGAATGCGATATCGGAATAGTCCTTGCCCATGCGGCTAGACCTCCTCGTAGTAGGTGTCGGGATTCTCGGGGTCGAAGGGCTCGTTGGCCCACATGACCGTCACGAGGTCCTCGGTGTCGGACAGGTTGGTGATGGAGTGCGTGTAGCCGGGGACCATCTCCACGGCGCGCATGTCCGAACCCGAGACGGTGTACTCGTCGACGGGGAACGGGTTTCCATCGGAGTCCTCCCCCACCTTCCTGAGCTTGATGGAGGCGGTGCCGGAGACCACCAGGAACCTCTCCCACTTGCTCATGTGCCAGTGGTTGCCCTTGGTGATACCGGGCCTCGAGACGTTGATGGAGACCTGGCCGCGCTCCGGCGTGCGCAGGAACTCGGTGAACGAGCCGCGCACGTCCACGTTAGGCTTGAGTCCGTAGGCGAAGTGCCCCGGCTCGTAGTAGGACAGGAACGTGCTCCAGAGCTTCTTGGAGAAGGAGCCCTCGGTCAGGTCGGGCACCGAGAGCGTCTCGCGGCTGTCTCGGAAACTGTCCAGCAGGTAGACGATCTCGCCCAGCGTCTTCACGTCGGTTTCTGGGACGTAGCAGAACTGATCTCCCTCGATGCGCTCGAGCCCCTCGTATCCGCAGCGGTGCTCACGCCCCAGCAGGGCGCCCAGCATCTCGTCGACCAGGTCGTCGATGTAGAGGAGCTCGAGCTCCACCGAGGGGTCGTTCACGGTGTAGGGGCGGCCGTTGGCGATGGCGTCGCAGAAGGTCGCCACGGCGGAGTTGTAGCGCGGGCGGCACCACTTGCCGTAGAGGTTGGGGAAGCGGTAGATGAGTACCGGGGCGCCCGTGCGCTCGGAATACTCGCGGAACAGGCCCTCCCCCGCGAGCTTGGACTCGCCGTAGACCGAGCCCTCGAAGCGGCCCGACAGGCTCGCCTGCGCGGAGCTGGAGAGCATGACGGGGCATTTATTCCCGTGGCGCTCCAAGGTGTCCAGCAGCGTGGAGGCGAACCCGAAGTTGCCCTCCATGAACTCCGCCTGGTCCTTGGGGCGGTTGACGCCGGCCAGGTTGAAGACGAAGTCGGCGCGGGAGCAGTAGTCCTCCAGCTCAGCGGGCGTCGAGTCGACGTCGTACTCCATGACCTCGAGGGGCAGCAGGCTCGCATACTTCTCGCGACGGTCCTTGCCGTCCCTTATGTTCTTCAGCGCACAGCAGAGGTTCCTACCCACGAACCCCTTCGATCCAGTGATTAGTACTTTCAAGATTAATTCCATTCCAAAAATCTAGGCAAATTGGTCACTTATTTTGTAGATGAAATAATGACGATACTTCGTCTTTAAATAGGTAACAGGCAATGAAAATACTGCATATCAAAGAAATTGTTGACCACAGCAGTCCATACCAAAACGCAACACAAGAAAGCGCTATCCACAACGAGCACGGTATCACGATTTTATAACAGAGCTTAAAGCCGATTTCTCGGTTTAGTACGAACGCTCTAACTGCAAGATTTACAATAAACCCGAGAAGAACGGCAACATTTACTCCATTTGCGCCTAAAATATTGATAAATAAAGGCGAAAAGCCTACAGCGACTAAACCTGCAATTACCGTTGAAACGGTAATTGTCTTTGTTTTTTTGATAGCATAAAAAACGTTGCCAACAAAGCCAGAGTATCCACTAATTAAAGCAACGACAAGGGCAAGCGGGACTATATCGATTGCATCGCCATAGGAACCCCTGACGAAAAGTGGAAAGGCACACTTGAGCATGGGGAGCAGAAGAGCAAAGGCGGCCGATAAGAAAATCAGATACGTACGGCATGCACGTGTATAAAAAAGAGAGTCTGCCCCTTTAGAGCTTTCTGAGAATGAAAGGTCTTGCCATGCATATGTAAAACACGTTGTTGCAAGAACTATGACCTGGCCAAATTTATTTCCAACAGAGAACACGCCGCTTGCAGCATTTCCGCTCATATAGTTGAAAACAAGTCGAGAAGCGCTTGATAATAGCCAATAAGAAGCCGTGTTCAAGCATAAGGGCGCAGCAAAACGCAATAGGCTTTTTGTTAGTTCGTTATCCTTTTCTGACGACTTGACTATCTCGCCAATACCAATAGTCCAGCCAAGATAAACACACTGAACTATTGAGCCTATTACATAACTGATATACAGAGCGGAATAGTCAAAATGGAGTAAAAGAATCAGACCAATATTTGTAACTGCAATTACAACACTGCTCAAAATACCAGATAACGTAAACTCAGCGTTCTTTCCATAGCCCCTTGCTACAAAACAAAAAAACGTTGACGTAGATATTGCAACTCCATAACTCATCAACCATACCGGATGACCCAGAGAAGGGGATGAGCACAATACCACTCCAAGTATTACAAATACTACCGTCGCGCATAGTAACAGATATAGACCAGATCGAACAACTGTTGCCTTACTATTTCTGTCTGAGCGATCATACATAAAACGTAAGACGGCAGACCAAAGTTCGAAGTATGCAATCGAACTTACAATTGTGATAAGAGTAAGCGAAATATCGTAAGCACCGTAATCTTCTGTTGGAATTTGAGAAGTGTATAACGGCAACATAATGATGCCGAGTGCTTTTGATAATCCAGAACCAAGCATAAACAGCAATGAGTTCTTAATAAAGCTTTTTTTACTGCCCATTATCTTGTAAATGCCCCTATGCAGTTTTTGATTTTTGACACAAAAGCGTTTTTAATTGCGCCGCATCTGTTTCTAATACACCATACGCGATGCTCATTATCGAAATAAGAACCGCATGTTGCTTCAATACCTTCATTTACGTAACAATCAAAAAAGTTAGCGCGTTTATTAGGGCAGTAGCTATGTCGATAAATTTCGAAGTCGAAATTGTCAACAGGGACCTCAATAGTGTCTTTCTTGATATCCTTCAGAAAGGTTAATCCATTTTCCGTATTTGCAAGAACAAGAGAGGTGCCAAGATCGTCATCAAACGCGGGGTCAATTAGCCAATAATCTGCCAGTGTTATATCTGCTTCATGACGTTTATACAGCTCACACGTATAACATGATTTTCTTAAGGAATAATTGCCCAAAAAGAAGAAGTAATGGCAATTATCGAGGGAAGGTTCTTCTATATTCGATCCATCTGAAAAGTACCAACGCATGTGCTGCTCTCTCCAACCGTGACTTTTCTCGCGAAAGGTCACATCAGTCAAACGGCTCCCCTTTTGACTTTCGACTAGACGAGCGTAATCAGCAAAAAAAACCGGGCGAAGGAACACCGTGACAGAAGAAATCAACTGTCAGTAAATTGGAGTACTGTTTTCCAAGATACCGGTTTAGTCCGATAACTTGACAAGGCGTGCCGCAAAACAGGACCTGTTCACCAGAACATAGATGCTGTTTTACACGAGCATAAGTTGGCCACGCCTCACTTTGGACATACTTAGAACGTAGGATTTTCTCCAAGGAATGCGTTTCCGTAGATGCATGTATAACCCTATGGCCCTCCGCATCGAAAACCGCTCCGAACACTACACCATTTGACTCTAAAACTCGCTTGGCTAGCAGACCCATGATTCCGCCAGATGATCCAGCGGCTCTTTCGTCTTTTCGGGAGGCATATAGCGCTTCGATTTCAATCGGGTTATGTTTGGCACTATCCCGAGACGCCTGACAGACATTGAGACACTTGTGACAGGCAATGCACTGATTATTATCTACGCGGGGGTAAGAAAAGCCTTCCCTATCGGTTGTCATACAAATTGAACCCGTCGGACACGCAGCGGCACATGCTCCACATCCTGTGCATAAGGAGGAAATCCCATCGATGTCCTCGATAGTCACTGACTCATCACCTGCCATCTATTCGCCGATTCCTGAAAGAGCTGAAATCAAATATTTTTCGCTATCGGAACGCCATGCGGCAAGCCTATTATGAGCTTCTGAATAATCAATTTTCATTGCAAGGGCCCGATCCCATTCTGAAGATGAAGCTACGTACCTGCAGCTCATTCCAAGACGATCAAGCAAGCCTTCCATTCTTGAATTCATCGATTTTTTGGAGCCGATAGCATCTCGTGGAAAAACAATACATGGCGTTTTGTATAACGTCGAAAATACCGTGGCATGGAAGGAATCGGTACAGACTAAATCAGCATCGCGAATAATTGCAATAAATTCTGACGGGCCAATATCCCAACGCGTTTTGAAAGAGGAGTCAACGGATGCAGGTATATTAATAATAGGAAGACCAAGCTTATTGGCAGTATCCTTGATTTTTGAATCGAATTCGTTACGCTCTCCAAATTTGTATACCGCTATGTAACGTTCCGGAAGCCAGTCAGGTCGAATTGCAATCTTATCGTAGTCTTTATCGGTAAGAAGCATAATCGGATCAACGACTACCGGAGCTTTAACTCCAGCATCGGCAAGTAGCTTAGCGCCGGAATCCTCGCGTACGGAAACATAATCAATCCCGGCAACAAACTCTGCAAGATTGTCGTAGCACGCATCGGGAAGAACGGAAACACCAAAGCTTGGAGCATATGCTATCGTGAGACGCTCGCCAACAGCAAATTGCAAGAAATAACCAGGGTCATTGACTCCTCCATGGACTCTTGGGTTCCATACCTGGTCGCTTCCACAAATATAACAATCAAAATCATCGACAGATTTTTTTAATGCTGCAAAATCATAAGTTTCGTTTGATATTACGAGGTGAGCATTCTGAAACTTCTGAAAATACCTACTACGGGCTTGACGAACCTTTTTTGTTAAAACAGTTCCGAGCGCCTGTCGGAAGGTGTTCCCTGAAAAGAAAATACCCTTAAAACGAACGACCGGACTCATCTTTTTATTTAACATAGGTTCATTATCCCCATGATAAAGAATATCGCTGGGTTCATGTCCCTCAAGAATTAACCAGCGCTGCAGGGCATATGCCTGCAAAATAGCTCCATAATTGTCATTAAACGACGGAGTTGAAGTTAAGATTCCAATTTTAGCCACTGTCTACTGCACCGCCTCGTGCTCGCGGTCCTCGAGTGCCAGCTGCACGTACTCGGCCGTCTTGATCTTGGCGATGGTGCCCTCCACGTCGAGTCTCTCGGTGTTGTGGGAGGTGTAGGACTCGTCGGCCTGGGTCTCCACCTCGCCGTCCACGACGAACTTGTCGTAGTTCAGGTCGCGCGAGTCGCAGGCCACGCGGTAGTAGCCGCCCATGTCCTCGGACCTCAGTCGCTCCTCGCGGGTCATGAGGGTCTCGAAGAGCTTCTCGCCGTGGCGGGTGCCGATCACCTGGGTGCCCACGCGGCCGAAGACCTCCTGGACGGCCTCGGCGAGGTCGCCGATGGTGGACGCCGGCGCCTTCTGGATGAACAGGTCGCCGGGGTTGGCGTGCTCGAAGGCGAACTGCACCAGGTCCACCGCCTCGTCCAGGTTCATGAGGAAGCGGGTCATGTTGGGGTCGGTGACCGTCAGCGGCTCGCCCTTGCGGATGCGGTCGATGAACAGCGGGATGACGCTGCCGCGCGAGCACATGACGTTGCCGTAGCGGGTGCAGCAGATGGTGGTGCGGCCGGCGCCGTTGCGGGCGTTGGCGTAGATTATGGACTCCATCATGGCCTTGGACTTGCCCATGGCGTTGATGGGGTATGCGGCCTTGTCGGTGGACAGGCACACGACGCGGTCGACGCCCTCCTCAATCGCTGCGTGCAGCACGTTGTCCGTGCCGATGACGTTGGTGCGGACGGCCTCCATGGGGAAGAACTCGCAGGAGGGCACCTGCTTGAGGGCGGCGGCGTGGAAGATGTAGTCCACGCCGTGCATGGCGTCGCGCACGCTCTGGGCGTTGCGGACGTCGCCGATGAAGAAGCGCACCTTGGAGGCGAGCTCGGGCGACCTCTCCTGCAGGCGGTGGCGCATGTCGTCCTGCTTCTTCTCGTCGCGGGAGAAGATGCGGATCTCGGCCAGGTCGGTGTTCATGAAGTGCTTGAGCACGGTGTTGCCGAACGAGCCGGTGCCACCCGTGATCATGAGGGTCTTGTCTTTAAATGCAGTGCTTGATTTCATTATTTATCTCCTAATAACTCGATAAGGTCACAAAACGCCGACGGCGTGTTGTTCCAGAAGTTTTTCTCAAGCTCTTCCACCGTAGGCGGTTCATGAGACATACGGAGGAAGTCGCGAAGCTTTGTCGCCGCCTCAGAGGCATCACTCCTTTCATCCAATAGCAGCACGTCGCCGTAACGCTTCAAGTACGGCATGCTTGGCTCGTCATCTATGGGATAAGTAGCCAATATGGGTTTGCGCAAGGCCATGAGCTCGAACACTTTCGAGGGTGTCATGTTGTCTAGGCGATTTCCGAGGGTGAGTACGAAATCTGCCGAACGCAAAAGCGCCACGGCATCGCCGTGCGAAAGACGCCCCCGAATCTCAATGCGTCGGTCACTCGAAGCTGCCGCATTGAGATCGTCATTGGCTGCATCACCGACGAACACAACTCGCAGCGGTTCCTCCGGCATGCAGGAAAGCACGTTCAGGAAGAAGCGAGGTGAGCGAATCCCCTTGGGAAGAGAACCCGCATAGACGATAGTCTTTACTCCTTTGGGAGTACCAGGATCGTCGGAACAATCGACCATCCTATGAAGGTCGAGCAAGGGGAGATCTAAGAAGCGCATTTTTTCGAACCATGGTTCGTTAACACATCGATCCATATGGAAACAGCGGGCTGACTCCATAGACACGACAACATCGGCATTGTCGAGCAACTCGCGATCCCAACGTTTGCCTCGCTCCTCAAGTTGTTTTGCAGATAAAAAGCGCGGGCCATAACCGCCCACAAAGCTGTCCAGGAACCAAGCAATGTAGTGAAGCCGTGGGTTCCGGGATTTGGCCTCATGCGCAGCGATGAGAGCGTCGATTTGAGTGTATGCCCCCACCACGATGTCGGCGCCGACGCAAGCCTCGCAAACTGCCCTGGTCACGCGTCGAGAATAGCCTTTTGACACAAGGGGCCACGTGCCCAAAGAGCGCAGCATTCCGAAACGGTTGGCCGCGACGATAGCAGTATGGGCAGCCGAACGACCGGGATGTCTCGCAAGTGCTACGTCGACCCAGCGGGGATCGATCTCGCGAAACTCTACCCCATCCTGTCGGTCGTGTGATTCAAACTCATGGTTACAAACCCAAACGACCTCGTGCCCGCGTCGCACTAGCTCCGAGACAACGGCCTGTGCACATATCCCGTTGGCGCTCAACCGCTGAAGTGCAGCGATGACAATTTTCATTGCTGCACCTCGGCTTCGCATTCAGCGGCAGCTTTTTCGCTGCGAATGAATCCCTCGAGGAGGATGACCATGAAAGCAAATCTGTAGGAAAAGAGAATTGATTCATATGCCATAACAACGATCAAGACTATGCACAGGGCTCGGGACATACGTCCATTACATTGCTTAAACAAGGATCCAACATAAAAAACAAGGGCGCAGAATCCAATAATTCCAGAATAATTGAGCGTCTGAATCCATGTCGCACAGTAATTTAGGCCGTCGCTGTCAAACCCGGTGGACAGCGCGTTGTAGCTCATATAAGAACCAAGGTTGTTAAGACCAACTCCAACAACCTGATGAAAGGAGTCGAGAAATCCAAAGCATATGAATCCGCGGATAACTCTATTATCCAACGAGCCTCCGGCAGCAAGCCTCTCGCCCGCCGCGGTTATCCAGTCGACATTATGAAACGGAAGGTACAGAACAGCAACGAGAAGCATTAACGATGCAACAAGAAAGTCAAGTTGTGTCTTCTTCTTAAAAACAAGGAAAAAGATCAATACCACGATTGAGGCAAGCAAACCTGAGTTTGCTGAGCTGAGAGCATAAGTGACCACCAGCAAAACAAATCTAGGAAGTGATTTATCCTTCTCCCCTATGGCAAATATAACCAAAGCCGGCAAGGTGAAAAGTGAATAATAGCTGGGTTCGAGGAAGAGCGAGGACGGCCTGAAATACCATTGGTACTTGTCGGTCCAAGTGTCAAAGGTCTTCTCAGGTGAGAAGACTAGGCTGTCAGATATGACAATGGGGAGATAGCCGCCGCTCGCAAGATGGTAAACATACTGGATAACCAGGTATAGCGCGGCAACAGTGACGAGTAGCAGATAAAGGTCTCGAACGGCGTCCCAGGAGAAATGTCTCCGCGCAACCAATATTAAACCTGCGTAAAAAACTAGCCTCGCAACGAGTGTCCAAAACTCGCCGAAAGAAAAGTAATCGAAAGTGAAACCGCCGATGACACTTAACCCAATCGAGACTAGGTAGAAGAAAAATAGGGAACGATCAACCAAAGTGCCAATAATTTTCCCGTCAGCAATAAGAAAACCAAGGATGAAGGGGGCAACTAAAATTTCACCGAGCGAAACCACGTTGCCCACGCCGATATACTGTTGTAAAAAGGGCAAAAGAATAACTAGTACGCTGAAACACTTGTTTGCGAACGAGGCTGTCGTTATCGCGACTGGAGCCTTTATCCGCGAACAGGCAACTGAGTTGATTCCGACCATCTACTACTCCATCCCGAAGAAAGCTCGGATAGCAGCATCGGCCGCGTTGTTATCGGCGCGCACGGAGGCAAGCTCGTCAGCACAGGCCTTGTCAAGTACGGCGCGGTCCAGTCCGCAATAGTATTCGTAAATTGCGTCCGCAAGGCCTTTTGCTTCGTAGTCAACCGCCAAACCAAGGCCTTTGGTTTTCACCTCATCGCCCATAATGGACCCCTGAGTACACACCTGCGGGATGCCGTACTGAACGGCGTCATAATACTTGTTGCTCATGGCCCCAACCATCACGGAGTCATTCTCATAGACGTTGTGCACGATGTCCGTCTCGGCAGCGAAGTAAGCGCGCTCCTCAGCATAATAGGCACCATGGAAGTAAACGTTGTGGAAACCGTGCTCCGCAACATGAGCCTTAAGGCGCTCGGCGACCTCTTCCTCTCGGCCGTTGTAGTGCAGTTCGAAGCGCTCGTCGCCACCCAAGGCATCAATCATGGCAATATTGGCTCGCTCATGACGAATCATGCCCCAGTACCGTACGCGGATGGGCGTGCCCTCCGAGAACTCTTTCGTCCTCGGAGGGCACTCGGAGGCCAGCAGGTTGTGCTTAAGCATCACGCCGGAAGCGTTGTCGAGATACCTGAAGAATGCCGGAGAGCTCGCCAGCACAAGGCCAGCATTCCGTGACAATAGAAGAATGAGCTTCCGATAAAATCCTAAACTCTCATGGCTAACATCGCGGTAGTCGAGGATATACCTGCCGCGAAAGTCCCCCTTCAAGCGATCGAGAATCGTAATACCTGGCGTCGAATGCAGTACCACAATCCGGTCATAGCCCTCGGAGTCAATGACGCCCAAGGCGAACTTTCGAAATCGCGCGAAGTGCGGAAGCTTCTTCTGAATAGGGTCGGCATCCTCCACGTGATCGCCGAACACAAAAGACTTGGAAATACCTTTCGGTACGGGCGCATCGGGGCGCCCGTTGCGGTTCCAACTGACCAAATGAAGCTCATTCGAGCCGCCGAGTAGACGAACGTAGTCGTACATATAGGGCATATGGGCTATACGAACAAAACCAAGTAAGAGTACCTTCATTAGGCTTCACCGCCCCTGCGGATACCCTCGAGCACCTGTTCCATTCTCTTCACACACACAGTGCGCGAAAGGTTTTCACGTGCGTACGCTCTTCCGTGCTCGCATAGGCGCGTCAGGCGCTCAGGGTCACCATGGAGCGTTCGTATGGCGGTGGCCAACTCCTCGGCGTTATCAATCTCAACGCAAACGCCCAAATCCTCGCGCTCTACCATGGCAGCGTAGAGCGAGTCTTTTTCTACAGAGCTCACGATTGCCTTGCCGCAAGCGAGAAGGATGGGCATCTTGGATGGAGTACCCGTGTAGATGACCTCACGACGCAGGGGAATTAAGCACACATCGCCAGTGGAGTACACATCAGGCACCATATCGACGGGTTGCAGTGGGTAGAACGCAACGTTAGTAAGGCCCTCGGCGTCCACAGCGTCCATGAAATCCTTCTTCACGCAGCCGTCACCGATGATTTGCACCACGATGTCGGGCTCGTCACGCAAAAGCTTAGCCACCTCGAACATTGTCTTCCAATTGAACTGCAGTCCAACGCTGCCAGCAAACTGAACGTAGAACTTGTCGTGGGAGATATCGAATTTCTTGACGAAGCGATTCTTCTCCCAGGGTATGTCGTAGTTTCTACGGTCATCAAACCAGGGTGGAACGATATGCAGCCTGGGGCGAGGACAGCCCGCATCGGCGCATGCCTCCACCATGTCCTCGGAGAGCACCACAACCGCCGACGACATACGGTATACAGCCCGAGAGAGCAGGTCCATACCAGCGTAAACCATTTTATTAATGTTCAGGCTCTTTGTCTGACCCGGCCACACGTCGTAGACGTTGTAGAGCACAGGCTTGCGCACAAACAGTTTGAGAAGCACCTCTTGGAAAAACACCGTGGGACAAGACTGGAGAAACACCACATCAAAATCGCGGCGTTTAATCGCATAAGAAATCATTTGGAAGGCGTACTTCGCTTCATCCAGATAACGCACAACGAAGTTGCTCTTGTCAATGACTTTGCGTGACAGCGTGTCCACGGTCAGCCCATCGCGTCCTACGAGCGTCCCCGGAAGCACATCATAGGTGTGCTTCCGTTCGCTCTGAATAAGGTGAACGCGGTTACCCAATTTTAAAAAACCGTCAATGAGCTGCTCTGCCATCTGGTTATTGGGACTCGCGGTGTCGAAGCCATCCATGGTGATATATAAAATATTCATTTACTTCCCCGTTTTATTTTTACCGAACATGGCACCAAAGGTGCCGGTAAAGCATTTCCAGTCCATGCGGAAACAGCGATTGCGCACGTAGCGGAGCTCAATCTTCTGTCGCAAACCGCTCTCGAACGTCGCGGCATTGCGGTCAGTCGCCTGCCACAGGCCCGTAATACCGGGCTGGACAGAGAGCAACTCAGCCTTTTCCTCATCGGAAAAGTGCTGTTCAAGTTCGTCTCTTGTTATGGGACGCGGACCGATGACGGAAAGGTCGCCGTTCAGCACGTTCAGGAACTGCGGCATCTCATCAATGGAGCACTTGCGGATGAACTGCCCGACTTTGGTAATACGGGGATCATCGTCGACCTTGCGCTCGACTTCCCACTGATGCAGCTGCTCAGGACTCAGATACTTCTGGACGTTGCCGGCATCCGCAACCATGCTGCGAAGCTTAAGGATCTTGATGGTCTTACCGCCCTTGCCAACACGCTCCTGCGAGTAAACAGGGCTACCAGAGGACTCAAGACAGATGAACGCACACACGACCACAATGGGAATGAAGAGCACAACACTCACGCAAAGGCTAAATACAAAATCGAAAAGTCGCTTAACAAATCGATAAGCCAATGTACCGCTCGGCTTAATTACTAAAGTAGCTGGCTTAGCTCCAACAGCTGCGGCACCGCTATATTCCGTTTTATCTATCACAATTTCCTTCAAACCTACGTCCCCGCCCCCGGGGATCCTCCCTGTCCCGTTAAGCAGTCGCCAGCAGCTAGGCAATCGCCTTTTTAAGGTTTCGCATGACGCGCTGCTCGTTTGAAAGCACCGCGAGGCCAACGCGCGTAGTTACGCGTCGGCCACACAGGTCGAGCTCCAAATAGGCAGTGCTCTTGCGTCTGTTAATGGTTTTGATAAGGCCTTCGTGGCCCAACAGTGGACCTGCCGTCACTACGACCTGGTCGCCGTCTTTTAAGGCCTCGCTCATGGGCACTACGCGGTCTCCTCTATTGGTAAAACTGCCAATGAGCTGGGTCTCTTCTTTTGCCAGCGGCACAAACTGACCGTCCTGGGATAACACCCGGGCAAAGTCGTCCATGCGCAGCAGATACTGTTGCACGGTGCGGGGATCTGCCGTGTCGCAGATAAGGTAACCGGGAAAGAGTGGCTTGGTCGTATTGACCCATTCGCCGTGTATCTTAATCTCGGTTTGATATTGGGGATAAAAGAGCTCTTGCATGGCACTCGCCGGCACCACGCGCTCGATGCGCTCGCGCATTACGTCTTCGCGACCGTTAATGACCTGGATCACATACCACACGAGCACCAGCCCCCTTGCTGTCTTACGTGTGGCTCACGGGGTTTGGGTATGGCTTCGCCAGGGCGCTTGTGCGCGAAGGCGCTCCATATTCAAACCCTGAACCCAGTTAGACAAGCACGTGGCTCTGCCCCACCGTGAACGGTATGTATAAGTGCAGCTACTAGAGTCGCGGACGTGTATCGCAAAAATGACCGCGACCCCAGCTGGCTTCGTGCGAGCCAGTCAAGCGGGTACAAAACTGGACCGCACGCAAACAGCTGTAGGACTGCTACGCATTGACACGCAAACCACTACTCATTTACACCTTAGACATAACTTAATGCAAACAATTTAGGTCGCATGACTTCTTTATTGGAGCTCGTGGTGTTTCTGGCACCGCCGTTACGGCCGGATGCTGATCGACCCTGCGCTTTATGGCTTGCTGAAGCCGTGAGCACAGTTGAACTCATGTAACGCTAAGTATTCTAGCACAAGCTGATAGCGAAACTGATTTGGGTTGTGTTGGACAACATATCGTTCATTTGACGTGCTTAAGGGGGTTGTTTTGGGATGTTGTTCACGTTGCTGCTGGTTATTAGGGTGCGAGCGGTGGTTAGGGATGCTCCTGAAGCACAAATGGAACGTCGAGCTGCACTGGTAATTGCGTTTGTCTAACAAACTATGTACAGACATGGGAAATAAATTGTGCAACATTTTGTTGGCGTAGGTGGGGTTAGTGGCGTGTGGTGTTTTCGCATGAAAAAAGGCCTTCGGAATTCCGAAGGCCTTTGCATTCACGATGGTGGAGACGAGGGGGATCGAACCCCTGACCTCTTGACTGCCAGTCAAGCGCTCTCCCAGCTGAGCTACGCCCCCGTGACGAGGTAGTACTATAGGGGAAGATCTTCGGGGATGCAAGGGGGAATTTTGAATTGATTTTCCGCCTTACGGGTTTTCCTGGGACGGTGGATAGAAATAATCGCTCGAAGAGTGATTATTTCTATCCACCGTCCCAGGAAAACCCTGATGCGATGGTCCCTACTTGTAAAGGTAAGCGATGGCGGTGCCGGTGTGGACTTCGATCTCTGCGGTGGATCGGACTATGTTGCTGATGCCGGTGTCGGCTAGTAGGGCTAGGGGGCTGTGATCTAGTTCCCACTCTAAGCCATGCTCGCTAACCTCGGTGTTGGGGGATATGGCGATGATGGAGAAGGTTTTGCCCTCGGCGCCCTCGATGGTCCAGGTCTCGTCCTGGTGCAGGATTCTGGCCGTCACTTCGTCTTCTTCGATCCAGACGGGGGCGTCCGCATAGCCTGCCAATAGCCCTAACACAGACAGGGCCATATCCGGGCGGCCGCCCGTAGCGCAAGTCGCAACCACTTCGGCACCCTGCCAGCGGCGACGGACGGCATCGAGCGCCAGCGCCAGATCGGTATAGTCCTTGTAAGGGTCGTGGCGTTCTACCTCAAAGGCTTCGGCGGCATCGACCAACGCACGGCCCGCGTCGCTCACCGTGTCGGCATCTCCTACATATACATCACAGCCAAGCCCCGCGCCCAGCAGTGCATCGAGTCCGCGGTCTACCGCGACAACGTGGTCGCACTCCCCCGCCAGGTGGCACAGCAACTCGGGGCTCGCCACCTCCGGCGAGCCGCAGACCACTAATACCTTGCAAGCCACAGCCCTCGCCTAGCCCTCAAACTCAAGAACGCGGGCCAGGTCTAGGTCCACGTAGCTGTCGATAAAGATATCGCAGTTGCCACGCACTTCGTCGCGCTTCATGCGGCCGTGCGGGTCATAGATGCCCACGCGCTTAAAGCCAGCGACCCCAGAGCTCTTTAGGCCAAAAACGGCGTCCTCAAACACCCAGGCGCGCTCAAACCTGCACCCATGACGCTCCTCCAGGCGGCGCAGCGCCAACTCGTACACATCGGGGAACTGCTTGGAGCGCCCCGCCTCGCCCGTCGTGGTAACAAACTCCATGTATGCGTCGAGTCCGGCACCAGCGAGCGCGGACTGCACCAGCTCGGCCGGCGTGGACGTGGCGACGCACATGGCAAAGCCGGCCGCCTTTGCCTGCTCCAAAAATGCCAAGAGCCCCTCGCGCGGCGGCACCTTGGAGTACCCATCGATCAAGATGTCGCTCAACTCGCGATAGAGCTCCTCGCCATTCGTGCCAATGCCCCACGTGTCGTGGTATGCCTGGCACTCATCCTCGAGCGACAAATGCTCAAACTGGGCAAAATCGTCGACTGTTACGTCAACTCCGTGGCGGCGCAATAACTCGGGCTGGGCATAGGCCCAAACGGGGGTGCTATTAACCAGTGTTCCGTCGCAATCGAAAATAAAAGCGACATTGGGAGCAACGGTCTGGGACATAAACGAACCTTTCGATGTCAAATGGTAAACATCCTGTTAAAAACGTTTTACCAAACGTCAGACTAACAATCTTGAAACCCTAATTGGTAAAACTGTCAAGAGTTTTACCATCGCAATTCTGCTAGTGGTCTAAACATGGCGCTCGCCGATTAAACACCGCCGCAAATCCACTTTTCTCCATAAAAGTAACGAACAGGTGTTATCGTATTTCGTGCCGAAAGTTCCACCGAGCACGCGAGGTGGAACGAATCATAGAACTATCGCCGTCCCTTCGATTCGTGCAGCCTTGGACCTTTCGCATCTAGTCACCAAGGCAACACGCTGCCGCGTCATGATGGGATCAAACGTGAGCGATACAAAGCTAAAGCCAACGGCTAAAGAGCCCGCAACCCGTAAAGCCGCCCCGCACGCACCGGAGCTCACCAAGGACGATGTCTATCTATTTGGCATCGGCACGTGGGAGCGCAGCTGGGAAAAGATGGGCGCGCACCCCGACACGCAGAACCGTACGCGCGGCTGGCGCTTTTGCGTTTGGGCGCCCGATGTAAAGAGCGTGCATGTCATTGGCGAATTTAACGACTGGGATGAAGAAGCCAACCCTCTGGTGCCCGTGCATACGAGCGCTATTTGGGAAGGCTTTATTCCTGGCGCCGAGCAGGGCCAGCTCTATAAGTACCTCATCGAAACCAACGAGGGCGAAAAGCTCTACAAGGCCGATCCATACGCCTTTAAGGCTGAGTGCCCTCCGGGTACCGCCAGCGTGCTGTGGACCCTCGATGGCTATAAGTGGAACGACGCCGCGTGGCTCAAGCGGCGCGCCGGCCACAACCACATGTCGCAGCCGCTGAACATCTACGAGGTGCATATTGGCTCGTGGAAGCGCCACGGCGACGCGCCGCAGGGCGAGCCGGACGAGTACGGCAACTATCCCGGCCCCATGGATCCCTTCCCCGCGCAGCGCGGCGAGTTTTACACCTACGACGACCTGTCGGTGGAGCTCGTGGACTACGTGCACGACATGGGCTACACGCATATCGAGGTCATGCCGCTTATGGAGCATCCCTTCGATGGCTCCTGGGGCTACCAGACGACCGGTTACTACGCCGCCACGTCACGCTACGGCAACCCGCAGCAGCTCATGCACTTTATCGATGCATGCCATGAGGCAGGCATCGGCGTGATCATGGACTGGGTACCCGGCGGTTTTTGCGCCGACTCCCACGGCCTTGCCACCTTTAACGGCCACATGCTGTTTGAGCACGAGATTCACCCCAACTGGGGAACGCACAAGTTCGATTTCGCCCGCGGCGAGGTCCGCTCCTTCCTGGTCTCCAACGTGCTGTACTGGCTCGAAAACTTCCACGTGGACGGCATCCGCATGGACGGTGTGTCCAGCATGCTGTACCTCAACTTTGGCATTGACGATCCCGGCCAAAAGAAGTTCAACAAGTACGGTACCGAGGAGGACCTGGACGCCAGCGCGTTTATCCGCCAGGTCAACTGCGCCGTAGAGGCGCACTACCCCGACGTGATGATGATGGCCGAGGAGTCCACCGCGTGGCCGCTCGTGACCTATCCGCCGCAGGACGGCGGCCTGGGCTTCCACTACAAGTGGGACATGGGCTGGATGAATGACACCCTGCACTATATGCAAACCGATTTTCCGTGGCGCCCCGGCAACCACGGGCTGCTCACGTTCTCCATTATGTACGCCTTTACCGAGAACTTTATCTGCCCGCTAAGCCACGACGAGGTCGTGCACGGCAAGTGCTCGCTCATCGGCCGCATGCCGGGCGACTGGTGGCGCCAGTTTGCCGGCCTGCGCACGCTGGCTTTCTACCAGATGACGCACCCCGGCGCCAAGCTCAACTTTATGGGCAACGAGATCGGCCAGTTTATTGAGTGGCGCTACTACGAGTCCATCCAGTGGTTCCTGACCGAGGAGTACGAGACTCACCGTCATCATCAGGCGTTCATCAAGGCACTCAACCACCTGTACACCGCCGAGCCCGCCCTGTACGAGCGCGGCTACACCGATGACGGCTTTACCTGGATCGACGCGGACAACTCCAAGCAGTCCATCGTGAGCTTTGTGCGCCAGGGCGAGGACGTCGATGACGACCTGGTGATCTTGATCAACTTTGACCCGGCAAGCTACGAGAGCTTCCGCGTGGGCGTGCCGCGCGAGGGTGACTGGGAGGTCATCTTTGATTCCGACCGTCCCGAGTTCGGTGGCAGCGGCTATGCCGGCGAGGAGCCCTACACCTGCTCGAGCGAGCCCTATCTCTGGAACGGGCAGATGGACTCCATCGAGATCAAGGTTCCCGGCCTGGCAGGCGTGGTGCTTAAGCGCCGCGGTCCCAGCAGCTATATGCCGCCTGTGGTCGAGGAGCCCAAGGCTGCGCCCAAAAAGCGCACGTCCTTGGTGAAGCCCAAGGCTGCGCCCAAAAAGCGCACGTCCTTGGTGAAGCCCAAGCCCGCGGCTGCCAAGAAGGCTCCTGCCACGGCCAAGGCCAAGGCTGCTGCAAAGCCCGCTGCTAAGGCCGCAGCCAAGAAACCGGCTGCCAAAAAGGCCGCTACCAAGGCCAAGTCTGCTTCTGCTAAGCCGTCTGCCAAGGATGCGTAACAAAACCGTTACAGCTGTAATTACCCGCCCCGCGAGGGCGTAGGATACATGTCATAACCGTTTCGGGGAACAACTCCCGGGGGAAAGGAACGTATGAATAAGATCTTCGACAACAAGCAGGAGTTTACCGAGCTCTATCGCGATGCCGTCATGAGCATCAGCGGCAAGAGCGTCGAGGCCGCCAGCGACCTCGACCGCTTTAATGCCCTGGCCAAGCTCGTGGCCGAGAAGGCGCGCACCGTTGCCACCAAGAGCGACGCCCGCGTCACCGCCGAGGGCAAAAAGCGCGTGTACTACTTCTCGATCGAGTTTTTGATCGGCCGACTGCTCGACAACTACTTGCTCAACTTTGGCGTGCGCGACATGGTCGCCGAGGCGCTCGACGACATGGGCTTCGATCTGTCCGTCATCGAGAACCAGGAGCCCGATCCGGCTCTGGGCAACGGTGGCCTGGGCCGTCTGGCCGCATGCTTCCTGGATTCGATGGCAGCCGAGGGCATTGCCGGCTACGGCAACGGCATGCGCTACCGCTACGGCCTGTTTAAGCAGGAGATCGTCAACGGCAGCCAGGTCGAGGCCACCGACGAGTGGCTTACCCACGGCTATCCCTGGGAGGTCCGTCGTCAGGATAAGGCCGTGACCATCAAGTTTGGCGGCCGCGTCGAGGGCTTTGAGGAGGATGGCCGCACGTTTTACCGCACGGTGGACACGCAGGATATCCTGGCCGTCCCTTATGACATCCCCGTCGTGGGCTATGCCGGCGAGACCGTCAACAAGCTGCGCGTCTGGGCTGCCGAGCCGGTCGAGGAGCACTTCGATCTGGAGGCCTTCAACCGAGGCGACTACGCCCTGGCCGATGCCGAGCGCGCCGAGGCCGAGGCCATCAGCGCCATCCTCTACCCCAACGACGCCGGCGAGCACGGTCGTCTGCTGCGCCTGAAGCAGGAGTACTTGTTTGTTTCGGCCGGCATCTACAGCCTGCTCGACACCTTTGAGAAGGAGCACGGCGAGAACTGGGAGCTGCTGCCGCAGTTTGTGGCCATCCACACCAACGACACGCACCCCGCCATGTGCGGCCCCGAGCTCATGCGTATTCTCATCGACGAGAAAAAGCTCGAGTGGGACGACGCCTGGAACATCGTGACGCAGGTCGTGAGCTACACCAACCACACCATCCTGCCCGAGGCCTTGGAGAAGTGGCCTATCGGCACGTTCTCCAAGCTCCTCCCCCGCGTGTACCAGATCATCGACGAGATCAGCCGTCGTTGGCACGAGTCGTTCGACACCACGAAGGAGGGCTGGCAGGAGCGTCTGCGCCAGACCGCCATCCTGTGGGACGGCGAGATTCGCATGGCCAACCTGTCTGTGATCTGCAGCCACAGCGTCAACGGCGTGGCCAAGATCCATTCCGACATCATCAAGAACATCGTGCTCAAGGACTTCTATGCCCTGACGCCCGAGAAGTTCAACAACAAGACCAACGGCATCTCGCACCGTCGCTTCTTTGCCGAGGCCAACCCCACCTACGCCAAGCTCGTGACCGAGGCCATTGGCGATGGCTGGCTCAAAGACGCCTTTGAGCTTGAGAAACTCAAGGAGTTTAAGGACGACACCGAGTTCCTGAAGGCCGTTGGTGCCTCCAAGCGCGCCAACAAGGAGCGTCTGGCCGCCTACGTCAAGGCCGAGACCGGTCTGGTCATCGACCCCAACACCGTCTTCGATGTCCAGGTAAAGCGCTTCCACGCCTATAAGCGCCAGCTCATGAACATCATGAAGGTGATGGACATCTACAACCGTCGCATTGCCGATCCCAACTTCCACGTGACGCCGACGACCTTCATCTTTAGTGGCAAGGCTGCCTCGAGCTACACCTTTGCCAAGGAGACCATCCGCCTCATTAACTCCGTTGCCGACGTCATCAACAACGACGCTCGCGTGAACGAGGTCATGAAGGTCTGCTTTATCCCCAACTTCCGCGTGAGCAACGCCCAGCTCATCTACCCCGCCGCCGAGATCTCGGAGCAGATCTCCACGGCCGGCAAGGAGGCCTCGGGCACGTCCAACATGAAGCTCATGATGAACGGCGCCATTACGCTGGGCACCCTCGACGGCGCCAACATCGAGATCGCCGATCTGGCCGGCCGCGAGAACGAGGCCATCTTTGGCCTGACCGCCCCCGAGGTCGAGCAGCTCTGGGCATCCAACAGCTACTTTGCGTGGGATACCCTCAACGGCGACCGCGAGCGTCTGGGCCGCGTGATGGACGAGCTCAAGGACAACACGTTTGCGGGTCTTTCGGGCAACTTCGAGAGCATCTACAACGAGCTCATGAACAACAACGACCCCGACCTAGTCATGGCTGACTTCCGTAGCTACGTGGATGCATGGGAGAACCTCACGGGCAGCTACGGCGACCAGGAGACCTGGAACCGCAAGGCCCTGCTCAACACCGCCTCGAGTGGCTGGTTCTCGTCCGACCGCACCATTCGCGAGTATCGCGACGAGATCTGGCACGCATAAAGCGCGCGAGCTCCCTTTGCCGCACGGCATTACTCGACGGGCGTGACAGTGCGCCGCGCCCGTCGCTAATGGGTTAGGAACATCGATGACAGAAGGAGAAATCGATGAGTAAGAAAGAATGCATCGCGATGCTCCTCGCAGGAGGACAGGGCAGCCGATTGGGGGCACTCACCCAAAAGATCGCCAAGCCGGCGGTTAGCTTTGGTGGCAAGTTCCGCATTATCGACTTTTCGCTGTCCAACTGCTCCAACTCGGGCATCGACACGGTGGGCGTTCTGACGCAGTACCGTCCCTACCTGCTGCATGCCTACGTGGGCTCCGGCGAGGCGTGGGATCTGGACAGCCGCGACGGCGGCGTGTCGATCCTGCCGCCGTACGAGACGCAGACCGGCGGCGCCTGGTATGCGGGCACGGCCGACGCCATTACGCAGAACCTCGACTACATCAAGGCCAACGACCCCAAGTACGTCCTGATTCTTTCGGGCGATCACCTGTATCGCATGGACTACCGCAAGATGCTCAAGACGCACATTGAGAACAACGCCGACCTCACGGTGAGCGTTATGCCCGTGCCGTGGGAGGAAGCCAGCCGCTTTGGCATCCTGACCACCGACCCCGAAGACGGCCGCATCACCAAGTTCACCGAGAAGCCCGAGAAGCCCGATTCGAACCTCGCGTCCATGGGCATCTACATCTTCTCGGCCGACGTGCTGATCGAGGCGCTCGAGGAGGACGCTCTGGACCAGCGCTCGAGCCACGACTTTGGCAAGGACATCATCCCCAAGCTGCTCGGTGAGAACAAGCGCCTGTACAGCTACGAGTTCCACGGCTTCTGGAAGGACGTCGGCACCATCGCCAGCTTCCATGAGACCTCGATGGACTTGCTGGGTAACAACCCCGAGTTCGATCTGTTCGACAAGAACTTCCCCATCATGTCCAACATCACCACGCGTCCGCCGCACTACATTGGCCCTGACGGCCGCCTGGACGACTGCCTGGTCTCCAACGGCTGCAAGATCTACGGCACCGCTCGCCACTCGATCCTTTCGACCGATGTCATCATCGAGGAGCGCGCCGTGGTCGAGGACTCCGTGCTGCTGCCGGGTGCGCACGTTAAGAGCGGCGCGCACATCTGCCGCGCTATTTTGGGCGAGAACTCCACGGTCGAAGAGGGCGTGAAGCTCGGCTCTGTCGATACCACCAAGGATACGGCCGTCGTTGGAAATGACGTCGTTATCGGGAAGGGGGAATGATCCGATGATCAATCGCAAGGCCATCGGTTATATCACCGCTAACTACTCTTCGACCTACGGCAGCGTGCTGCTCAAGGACCGCCCCATCGCATCCGTTCCGTTTTTGGGCCGCTACCGCCTGATCGACTTTCCGCTGTCCAACATGATGAACGCCGGCATCAAGACCGTCGGCGTCGTCATGCCGGGCAACTACCGCTCGCTGATCGACCACGTGGGCTCGGGCAAGGACTGGGGCCTGGACCGCAAGAAAGGCGGCCTGTTCATGGTGCCCGGCAACGCGTATGGCACCACCAAGGGCGGCATGCGCTTCCTGTTGCGCGACATCATCTCCAACAAGACGCTGTTCCAGCGCTCGGACATGCCCTATGTTGTGATGATGGGCACCAACATCATCTTTAACATGGACCTCAACACCATCATCGAGGCGCACGAGAACTCCGGTGCCCAGATGACCGTGGTGTACTGCAAGGCCACGCGCAACGTCGATGACGAGACCAAGCTCGAGATTAACGAGAACGGCCGCCTGACGGGCGTGAGCGCCGGCGTCGTGTACGGCGACAACGCCTCTATGGACTGCTGCATCGTCAACCGCGATACGCTGCTCGAGATTATCGACCACTACCAGGCCGCCGACTATCTGGACCTGCTCGAGGCACTCCAGGGCGACTTTGGCAACATCGACGTGTGCAGCTACGAGTACAAGGGCGAGGTCGTGGGCGTGTTTAGCGAGAAGTCGCTGTATCGCCGCAGCATGGACCTGCTCGACCAGACCGTGGCCGACCAGCTCTTCGATCCCGAGCGCCCGATCCTGACCAAGGCTCACGACGTGCCGCCTTCGCGCTATGCGACCGGCAGCCACGCGTGCAACTCGATCATCTCAGCCGGCTGCATCATCAAGGGCACCGTGCGCAACTCAATCCTGTCACGCGGCGTCGTGGTCGAGGAAGGAGCTTCGGTGACCAACTCGATCATCAACCAGAGCTGCATCATCAAGAGCGGCGCACGCGTTGAGAACGCCATCCTGGACAAGAACAACGTGGTCCCCACCAACACCGAGCTTCGCGGCACGCCCGAGAACATCCTGGTGCTGGGCAAGGCTCCGTTAACTTCCGACACCACCATCGTACGTTAACGTTGGCACCGCAACATCGCTCGTAACATGTAGAATAGCCGCCCGGTTAGCGCCAGGCGGCTATTCTCGAATTGCAACATGGGAGACAATATGGCAGATTCCAGCAAAAAGATGCAGATCGTGTTTGCCTCGGCCGAGTGCGCACCGTTTGTAAAGACCGGTGGCCTGGGCGACGTGGCGGGCTCGCTGCCCGCGGCGCTTGTGCGCGCCGGCGCCGAAGTTATCGTGATGGTGCCCAAGTACGCCACCATCAAGGACGAGTACAAGGCGCAGATGGAGCACTTCTCCGACTTTTACGTGAGCTTGGGCTGGCGCAACGAGTACTGCGGTCTCGAGAAGCTCGAGCACGACGGCGTCACCTATATGTTCATCGACAACGAGCGCTACTTTGCGCGCGACTATCCGTACGGCTTCTTTGATGACGGCGAGCGCTTCGCGTTTTTCTCCAAGGCCATCACCGAGAGTCTGCAGCACCTGCCGACCGGTTTTGAGTGTGACATCCTGCACTGCAATGACTGGCAGACGGCACTGGCGCCCGTGTTCTTGCGCGAGTTCTACCAGGGCCTGCCGCTGTACGACCGCGTCAAGACCGTGTTCTCGATCCACAACGTGGCGTTCCAGGGCCAGTTTAGCGACACTGTGATGGAAGACATCCTGGGCGTGGCGCATATTCCTGCGGCCGCCTCGCAGCTGCGTTGCGACGCCTGCAGCATCACCTACATGCTGGGCGCGCTGCGCTATGCCGATGCCATCACCACGGTGAGCCCCACCTATGCCAACGAGATCCAGACGCCCGAGTTTGGCGAGGGCCTGGACGGCGTGCTGCGCGAGCGCTCCTATGCGCTGCAGGGCATTTTGAATGGCATTGACGTGGCGGGCTTTGACCCGGCGACCGACAAGCGCATTGCCGCCAACTACACCGTGGAGGACCGTTCTGGTAAGGCCGTATGCAAGGCCAAGCTGCAGGAAGAGCTGGGGCTCGAGGTTCGCGACGACCGTCCGCTTATGGTCATGGTCACGCGCCTGACGCGCCAGAAGGGCATGGACCTGGTCATGTACGCGCTCGACCGCATTCTGGCCGGCGGCGTGCAGATGGCGGTGCTGGGCACCGGCGACCGCGACTACGAGGACGGTCTGCGCTACTTCCAGGACAAGTACCCCGGTACCATGGCCGCACGCATCGAGTTCGATCCTGCGCTGTCGCAGCGCATGTATGCCGCCGCCGACATGTTCCTAATGCCTTCGAAGTTTGAGCCCTGCGGCCTGTCGCAGATCATCGCCATGCGCTACGGCACCCTGCCTATCGTGCGCGAGACCGGCGGCCTGAAAGACACGGTGATTCCGTATAACGAGTTTACCGGCGAAGGCACGGGCTTCTCGTTTACCAACTTTAACGGCGACGAGATGGGCGACGCCGTGTTCCGCGCGGCGCGTCTGTTCTGGGACAACCGCGACGCCTGGAACCAGCTGGTAACGCAGGCCATGAGCCAGGACTTTAGCTGGACGCGGTCGGCCGATAAGTATCTGGACCTGTACTTCTTTATGCACCCGGAGATCGAGCGCCCGGTGGCTGTTGTCGACGAGCCTGAGGCTGTTGCTGAGCCGGTGGCCGCTGAGGAGCCCAAGGCCGAAGAGAAGCCGGTTGAAGCTGAGCCCGTTAAGGCCGAGTCTGAGGTGAAGGCTGAGGCTGCTCCTGAGGCAGAGTCCGAGGTCAAGCCAGCTGCAAAGCCTGCAGCTAAGAAGACCACGACTCGTAAGACGACGGCTAAGAAGGCCACAGCGGCCAAGGCGACGGCAACCAAGACCACCGCTGTCAAGACAACGACCTCGCGCAAGCGCACCACCGCAGCTGCCAAGAAGGCCGCCGAAGCCGAGGCTGCTCCCGAGGTAAAGGCCGACGCCGTCGAGGCTAAGGCTGCGGCAAAGGCACCGGCCAAGGCCGCTACCAAGAAGACGACCGCGACCGCCAAGAAGGCAACAGCTGCCAAGAAGACCACAACAACGAAATCGACGACCACGAAGGCCGCCACAACCAAGGCAGCCACAAAGCCGGCCGCCAAAGTCGAGGAGACGCCCGCCGAATCCAAGGCCAAGGTAACCGTCGAGGCCAAGCCGGCCGCCAAGACCACCACGCGCAAGCGCGCAACGACGACGGCCAAGAAGTCCACGACCAAGGCTGCTGCTCCCAAAGCGGAGGCTAAGGTCGAGGACAAGACCGCACTAAAGACCAAGCCTGAGCCGAAGGCAGCCGGGGTCAAGCCCGCTGCCGCTAAAGAGGAGCCCAAGGCCGAGGTAAAGGCCAAGCCCGAGCCCGCCAAGAAGGCCCCGGTCTCCCCCGTCGCCGCGACCGAGGAAAAGGCTCCGACCAAGAAGACCTCCGTCCGCAAGGCAACGGCCACCCGCAAGCGCCGCTAGTACGCAGACGATTCAAAACCTCATCAAACCCTAAGCAAGGGGCGCTCCAACTGGGTGCCCCTTCTCTGTAGGTAGTGGTAAAACGATTTTCTAGGACAACCGTTCGCCGATGGTAAACGGATGTTGTTTATACAGCCTGTGTACAACAGATATACTTACAACTTGTGCGTAAAGCCATGGCCCGCAGGCCGTGATTCTATTGAACTGGACCGTATTATGAGATTGATACACAACAGCCGTCTTCCGCAGTTTCGCACTCCGTTTGGCGCTGTGACCACTGGAACTACCCTTTCGCTCTCCGTGATTCTGGAGGATGCCGACCCCAACCAGGCAACGCTTACGCTGCGCACCTGGGTCGATGAGATCGGTGAGTCTCGGTATCCCATGACGCACGAGGGCGACGGCATTTATACCGTAGAGCTTGAGTGTACCGAGTCCTGTCTTATCTGGTACAGCTTTATCTGCAATATCGAGGGCCAGCCCGAGGTCCGCTTGGGCGCACCGCAGGGTCGCACCGGTGGCGAGGGCGTAACTTACGACTACGCCGAGGTGCCGTCCTTCCAGATTACCGTCTATAAGCACCGCGAAGTGCGTCCCGAATGGTACGAGCGTGGCATGGTCTACCAGATCTTCCCCGATCGCTACGCCCGAGATGAAAACTGGCGCGAGCGCACGCTGGCCGAGGTCGAAAAACCACGCAACGGAATCCAGCGCCGCATGGTCGAGGACTGGAACGAGCCGCCCGTGTACGAGCGCGCCGAAGACGGCTCCATCAAAACCTGGGACTTCTACGGCGGGTCGCTCAAGGGCATCCAGGAAGACCTGCCTCGCATCGCCGAGCTGGGCTTTACAGCCATCTACCTCAACCCCATTTTTGAAGCCGCGAGCAACCACCGCTACGACACGGCCGACTACACCAAGATCGACCCGATCCTGGGCACCGAGCAGGACTTTACCGAGCTGTGCCAGGCGGCCGAGAAGCTGGGCATCTCCATCATTCTGGACGGCGTCTTTAACCATACGGGTGACGACTCGATCTATTTCAACCGCTACGGCAACTACCCCGGCGTGGGCGCGTGGCAGAGCGAGGATTCGCCATGGCGCGATGCGTTTTATTTCCACGAGGACGGCTCATACGACTGCTGGTGGGGCGTGGGCAATATGCCCGCCATCAATGAGAGCTCCGAGCTGGTACGCGAGCGGCTTCTGGGCAAGGACGGCGTGATCCGTAAATGGCTACGTGCCGGCGCTCATGGCTGGCGCCTGGACGTGGCCGACGAGCTTTCGGACGATTTCCTGACCGAGATCAAGAAGGCAGTACTTGCCGAAAAGCCTGATGCACTGTTGCTCGGCGAAGTCTGGGAAGACGCCTCCAACAAGATCAGCTACGGCCATCTGCGTCGCTATCTGCAAGGCTCAGAGCTCGACTCGGCTATGGATTATCCCTTCCGCGACATGGTCATCGGCTTTTTGATGGGCTACAAGAACGCCTACCAGGCAGCCGAGGATATCGAAACCCTGCGCGAGAACTATCCCCGTGAGGCCCTGTCCTGCGCACTTAATCTGCTTTCGAGCCACGACCGTCCGCGCATTATCTCGGTGCTCGGCGGCGGCCCCGATGAGTCGCAGCTGCCCGAGTGCGAGCGCAGCAAATGGCGTCTGGACGAGAACTCGATGGGCCTGGCCAAGAGCCGTTTTTGGCTCGCAACGCTCATGCAGATGACGTTCCCGGGCGTGCCTTCGATTTACTATGGCGATGAGTACGGCCTGGAGGGTCTAACCGATCCGGGCAACCGCCGCACCCTGCCGACCAAGGACCAACTGCACGACTTCGACACGCTGGCTATTGTCAAAAACGCCTCCGCCGTACGCCGCGCACTACCGTTTATGATCGACGGCGAGATCAAGGCCTTGGCGCTCAACGACGAGGTGCTGGCATACAACCGCACGGGCAAGGATGGCGAGTCCGCGACGGTTATCATTAATCGTAGTCTGCGCAATTCGCACCGCGTGACGATTCCGGCGCTCGATGAATGCGCGAGTGACGTGATCAGCGGTCACGAGTGCGAGATCCACAACGGCACGGTCACGCTCGATTTGTATCCGCTGGGCTCGTCGATCATCTATCACCATGCCGAGCAGCGCTTGCAGGAGCCGCTCGATCACGGCGCGGGCGTTGTGTGCCATATCACCTCGGTACCGACCGATGACGGCAAGCCCGGCACGATCGGCGCACCCACGCGTCGCTTTATCGACCATCTGTCCGCTATGGGCATGCGCTACTGGCAGGTCCTGCCTGTCAACCCAACGGACTTCTTCCGCTCCCCTTACGCCGGGCCTTCGGCCTTTGCGGGCAATATTGACCTGCTGCCCGAGAGCCAAGAGGAGCTGGCGGCCGACTTTGAGACTTGGAAGGCCCGTGGCGGCGATGATGCCGATCCGCTCTACACCGCGTTTAAACATCGCAACGCCGATTGGCTCGAGAAATACTGCGTCTACATGGCCGTTAAGAAGTACTTTGAGGGCGAGTCGCGCCACGATTGGCCGACGGATGTCGCGCGCTACAACGAACACCTGATTGACGACAAGCGTTTCCACGACGAGGCAGAGCTGCAGGCGTACATGCAGTACCGCTTTGACCTAGCCTGGTGCGAGCTCATGAACTACGCGCACAAGAAGGGCATCGAGGTCATCGGCGATATCCCGATGTATGTCTCGGACGATTCGGCCGATGCATGGAGCGAGCCCGAGAACTTCTGGTTGTCCGATACCGGTAAGGCAATCGAGATCTCCGGTGCGCCGCCCGATAACTTTGCGCCCGAGGGCCAGGTGTGGGGCAACCCAACGTTCCGCTGGGACCACATGAAGCAGAACGGCTATAACTGGTGGATGGATCGTCTGCGTCGTGCGTTTTCGCTCTACGACCGTGTGCGCCTGGATCACTTCCTGGGCTTCCACAGCTACTTTAGCATTCCCGCGGGTAAGGCCTGCGCCGACGGGCGTTGGCTGGCAGGCCCGGGCAAGGACCTGTTCCAGACCGCCTATGACGAGCTGGGGCCGCTCAACTTTATCGCCGAGGACCTGGGCTACCTGACGCCCGGCGTTCGCGCCATGGCTTCGACTTGCGGCTTCCCCGGTATGGACGTACTGGAGTTTAGCGATTACGACGTTCGTTGCGGCGTGCACCCTACGCCCGGCAAGATCCTGTACACATCGACGCATGACACGTCGACGCTCGCGGGTTGGTGCACGCGCTCCTTTGCGGGCGGCGACGAGCCGAGCGGTGTTGAGGTGGCAGCCGAGCTGATGAGCGACGCGCTGACAAGCGACGCTCCCCTGGTGATGATGCCGCTGCAGGACGTGCTGGGGCTTGGCGACGACACGCGCATGAACGTACCGGGCGTGGCCACGGGCAACTGGACCTGGCAGGCTGACGAGGCCGACGTTGCGGCCGCTGAGGGCAAAACCGCACAGCTCCTGCGCAACACGCATAGATTCTGGGGCGAAGCGTGATAAAACGCCCGATATAGGGTACAGTTACAGACGTTTGAATTTATGCGGGCAGAGTGATCTGCCCGCTTTGTGCTGAAAAGGAAGTATTATGGCGCGCTACGATTACAAGTGCTCGAGCTGCGGCAACGTGTTTGAGGTTGAGCATCCCATGTCCGAGACCCCCGAGGTCGTGTGCCCCAACTGCGGCGCTCCGGCCGCCAAGACGTTCTCGGCCAGCGGCATCAAGTTTGAGGGCAGCGGCTTCTACAACACCGACCAGCGAAGCGGCGGCTCCAGCACCAGCGCCACGAGTGGCTGCTGCGCCAACTGCCCGCACAGCCACTAGAAACCAATCAGCCCCGCGACCAACACCAATCGCGGGGCTGATTCTTTAGCTGCCCAGGTTTCCTTATGAGTTGCGGTGAAATAAGGACTGTTTGGCGGGCAGAAGCCGCTATTCAATCCCTATTTCACCGCAACGTAGTAATTACTTGTGGACCAGCCTGGCGCAAAAGTGGCCGTCGTAGGAATCGGCGTTTACCGGCACGCTTTGGAAGAGGCCTCGATCGTTCTGGCGTACGGATACGAGCTTCTTGGCCTGATCGAACTCGGGGAGTTGCAGAATCTGCGCCTCGGAGAGCGGCTCCAGGCTAAAACCGGTGCCCTCGGGAGAGTTCAGGAAAGCGTCCACCACCTGCATGTTCTCCTCGTCGAAGACCGAGCACGTCGCATAGATGAGCTCGCCGCCGGCAGCCACGCGGACAGCAGCCTCTTTGAGCATCGTCAGCTGCAGCTTGGGCAGCTCAACCGTCACATCCTTTTCGGTCAGGCGCCACGGGATCTCTGGATGACGACGCATGGTTCCGGTGCCAGAGCACGGCGCATCGATAAAGACTGTGTCGAACTTAACCGGCTCGCCAAGCATGGCATCAAACGATGTGAGCACCTCATCAAGCTCGCAAGCATCACCCGAAACCGTACGAACGCCCTGAATGCCGGCCTTATGCAGGCGAGCGAGATTAAGATCGCACTTGCGATCATGCAAATCGAGCGCCGTATGCTGACGCTCATAGCCCGCACGCTTGGCCTGACACATCATCACATAGGTCTTGGTGCCACGACCGGCACCAATCTCAAGGCAGCTTCCAGGACGCGTGGCAGCTGTGGCGATAAGCTGCGCGTTGAGGTCAGATGCCACCGCGGCAGCACGCTCAAACACACCCGAAGCAACAGTAACCTGGGCATCAACCGGGGCATGGCAGCCCGGGAAGACAGGCGCGAGGAGCTGCGAGATATACGGATCGGGCTTAGTCGCAAAGGCGTTCTCATGCAGGGCCAGCGGTGCGGGGGCCAGATTGCCGGCAAAGTTAAGCGCACCGTCTGGCGTGTCAAACGATGCCATAATGCGAGCGCACAGCCATCGCGGCAAGCCCATCAGGCGCGACAGACGAACCAAGCGTCGCTCGGACTCATCCACGTCGGATGCCGTGGCAAAGTCCTCAACATTGTCCGCAACCTTATGCAGAACGGCGTTCGCCAGACCGGCGGCGGACTTAGCACCGCAGCGAACCAGCTCAACTCCCTGACTTACGGCAACGCGGCCAGGCGTATGCAGGTAGAGCATCTCGAAGGCCGAGATACGAAGCGCCATGCGCACACGCGGAGCGACCTTTTTGGGCTTATCGAGAAACTGGTCGAGCAGCTCGTCCAAAATACCCTGCGTGGCGGCAACACCCAGCGCCAAGCGGGCGGCAAAAGCGGAATCGCGCTGGTCAATGGCCTTGGCGGAAGCACGGGACGAGAGCACGTCGCGCGCGTACATGCCGCGGCGATCGGCCTCCATCAGCACATCGAGCGCAAGCTTGCGCGCGGGAGACAGCTTGCTCATGACAAAACACCCCACGAAAGATCGGCACCCTGCAGGCCAGCAGCCCAAGCAGAAGCGGCCATAGCACGCTTGCCATCAGGCTTAACCTCGAGCAACTCAACCGAGCCATCGGAAAGGCCAAGGTAAACACGCTTAGCCTGAACGAGAACCTGACCCTCGCCAAGCGACACATCAGCCGCCGCAGCATCGAGCACACGCACGGTCTTGCCGGCAATCACGCAACGAGCAGGCGCGGTATCGGACGAGGCCAGCACATGATGCACGCAATCAAGCGCCGCCATGTGCGGATCCAGGCGCATCTCCTGCTTAGAAATCTTGGCAGCATGGGTAACGAGCGCCTCGTCCTGTTCGATCCACACGGCGGTGCCATCGGCAAGAGAAGGAAGCGTATCAGCCAGCAGTTTGCCGCCAAGCTCACCAAGCTCCATGGTCAGCGCCTCAGCATGCTTACCGGAAACCAACGTGGAAGCCTGAGCACAATAAGCGCCAGTATCCACGCCGTGCCCAATGCGCATGATAGAAACGCCAGCAACCTCATCACCAGCGAGAATCGCACGCTGAATAGGAGCAGCCCCACGCCAACGAGGCAGCAGCGAAGCATGAACATTCACAATACCAAGCGGCGCCATATGCAGCACCTCATCAGGCAAAATACAGCCATAAGCAGCCACACAGAAAATATCAGCCTGGGCAGCCTGGAGTGCCTCAACAACCTCAGGGGTCATACGATTAGCCTCAATGACCGGCAACCCCAGCTCCAGTGCCTTAGCCTTAACAGGAGACGGCTCTAGCTTCTTACCACGCCCACGAACAGCATCAGGACGAGTAACAACAAGCGCAATCTCATTCCCAGCTTCAACAAGCGAAGTCAAAGAAGGCACAGCAAAATCAGGCGTACCCATAAACACAATACGCATTAAACGTTAGTCTCCTCTCAATAACGAGCCGAGACGGCTACAAAAAAGCGTTCTTGGTCGCAAGCGCGCCCAGCCGCAAGAATAGTTCAACAGAAACAAATATACCCAAAAACAAAGAAAGAGCCGCATAAAAGCAGCCCTCCCAACAAAGCACCTATCAGCGAAGACGCCCCTCCCTGGCCCGACGGCACCCGGGCGAGACAAGCAGCGTCAACGTAGTCCCCGGGGCGCCCGCCTATATCGTCCCGCGCGCAGTTTCGCAGCGCAGCGAGAATGTTTGAGCACGGGATGATATAGGCGGGCGCCCCGGGGACAGACAAAACTACTCCGTCTCGCCCGGTCGAGCGCCGCGGGCCAGGGCGTCCTGGTACTCCTTGACCGCCTTGAGCCTCTGCATCGGCTTCAGTCGCTCGAACATGGTGTTGCCGTGCAGGTGATCGATCTCGTGCTGCAGACACACGCAGAACAGGTCGCCCGAAGCCTCATAGCGAATCAGGTTTGCGTCCAAGTCGTACGCCTCGACGACGACATGGTCGGGACGCTCGATCTCGCAGCTAATGCCAGGGATGGACAGGCAGCCCTCGCTAAACGGCACCAGATGGTCGCTCTGCTCAACAATGACAGGGTTGATGAGCACGTACGGGTCGTAGTCGTTCTTGTCGCTGTAGTCGCAGTCGATGGTGACGAGCTGAATAAGCTCGCCGATCTGCGGAGCAGCCAGGCCGCAACCGCCGTTGTCGAACATCATCTTCTTCATCTTCTCGGCAAGCGCCTCGATCGCCGGGGTGATCTCCTCGATCACGGCGCACTCCTGACGCAGGCGAGGGTCGGGCGACAGTACGATTCCGTTGGCTTCCATGGCCATCCTTTCGGGTTGTTACATCAAATCATAGGCATCGACGTCAACGCTAACGCTCACGCCGCGCACAGAGCCCACCTCTTTGAGGCAGGCGTCGACATCATCAGAGACATGGTACCCCACAGGCGACTTCACAAGCAGATGGAAGCGGTAACGGTCCTTGGCTCTCTCGATTACACACGAAGCCGGGCCCAGCACCTGGGGCACGGCGCTCCCCGCCCGCAAAAAGTCGGGCGCGGCGGCATGCCAGCGGCGCTTAAGAAGCTTTGCAATGCGCCCAATGTAGTCTTGCGCGTCGTCTCGGTTTGCCGACCACACCAAGATGTTGACCAGGCGAACAAACGGCGGGTACAGCGCGTCGCGGCGCTGGTCCAGATCGTAGTCGGTAAAGATCGAACGGTCGTGCTCAGCGACGGCACGAATGACCGGATCCTCGGGCAGGTAGGTCTGGATGATCACCTCACCGGGAAGATCGCCGCGACCGGCACGGCCCGCCACCTGTTCCAGCAGATCGTAGGCACGCTCCCCTGCGCGGAAGTCCGGCAGCTTGAGGGCGAAGTCGGCATTGACCACGCCCACGAGCGTGACCTCGGGAAAGTCGAGACCCTTGGCGATCATTTGGGTGCCCAGCAACACGGCGCAATCGGCCGCATCGAACTGCTCGAGCAGCTTTTTGTGCGCATCCTTGCCGCGCGTGGAATCGGCATCCATGCGGATGATGGCGACGTCCTCGGGCAGCATCTGGTGCAATGCGTCCTCGATCTGCTGCGTGCCCAGCCCCATTTTTGCAAGATAGCGACTGCCACATTTGGGGCAACGGCTCGTGGGCGCGGGATACGGCTGCACGCGCCAAGACGAACCGCAAGTGTGGCACTGCAGCGTGTGCGTGCGCTCGTGATACGTAAGCGCGGTGGAGCAGTGGTTGCAGGTGGGGACGCAGCCGCACTCGCGGCACATCAAAAACGACGCAAAGCCGCGGCGGTTATGCAGCAGCACGGCCTTCTCACGGCGTTCGACCACGCGATCCAAGCCCTCCATCAAGGGTTTTGAGAACATGGAGCGGCTGCCGTGAGAAAACTCACGGCGCAGGTCGGCAATTCGGACCATGGGAAGCACGGCGTGTCCCGGGCGCTCGGGCATCTCGACACGCGTCCAAGTGGCACCGTTATACGTGCCACGGCGGCAGTGGTCGAGGGCCTCGGCCGAGGGCGTGGCGGAGCCCAACACGAGCGGGCAGCGATAGCGCCGCGCCATCTCGGCCGCCACCTCGCGCGCGTGGTAGCGCGGACTGGAGCCCTGCTTGTAACTGGTCTCGTGCTCCTCGTCGATGATGATGAGGCCCAAGTCGCTGAGCGGGCAAAAGAGCGCCGAGCGAGCGCCGACGACCACGCGGGCCGCACCGCTGGCAACCATATCCCACTGGTCCAGGCGCTCGCCGGCCGAAAGCCGCGAATGGAACACGGCGACCGTCTCGCCAAAGCGCGAGCGGAAGCGGCCGACGGTCTGGGCCGTCAGCGAAATCTCGGGCACCAGCACGCAGGCCGAGCGACCGGCTGCGAGCACGCGCTCGATGGCGGAGAGGTAAACCTCGGTTTTGCCGGAGCCGGTGACGCCGTCGACCAGCACCACGTCGCCATGAGCGTCCAGACGGGCGCGCTCAATCTGCGCGAGTGCCTGTTGCTGGCCACTGGTAAGGGAGACCGGCGCTTTGCCGCTTGCCGAGGACAGCGTGGTCTGCTCGCCGCAGCCACGCCAGGCGCGGCGCTCTTCCACCACCACAACGCCGCGTTTTTCGAGCGCCTTGATGGTCGCCGACATGCTGTTATAGAGAAGGTTGAGGTCGCGCGTCGTGACCGGTCCGCACTGGAGCGCCTCGATGAGTTGGCGCTGGCGGACCGCGGTCTTGGGTGGCGTGTAGTCAAAGCCTTCGGGCGTAAGCATCACCCAGCGGTTTTGGATGGGTTTGACGGCTGGACGTTCAACCGTCCACACGCCGTCGTCGCCCTTGACCACACGCGGGCTGCCGCCCGGTGGCAAAAACAGGCGCAGGCACTCGGAAAGCGTCGCGACATACTCGCGGCTCATCCAGCGCGCAATGCGTGCAGCCTCGGCGGTAAAGAGCGGTTTGCTGAGGATGGCTTCGACAGGCTTGATGCGCGAAAGGTCAAGGGCGTTGTTGCCTTGCAGGTCGCCCAGCTCGGGCGCAATATCGACGATGTAGCCTGCGGCGGCACGGTTGCCAAAGTGGACCAGGACCGTCGATCCGACCTGGGCCTCGTTGGCAAGGGACTCGGGAATGCCGTAGGCGAATGGCTCGGACAGCGCTCGGGTAGGAATGTCGAGAACCACGCTCGCGTAGGCAGCGATGGGCTCAGGTGCAGGCTTAGGCTGAGCCGAGGCAGCGGCAGGCATGAGCTTCACCAGAGCCTCCTCCGGTTCCGGCGAACCAAACAGCGACAGTTGTTGAGCCATACACCACCTCTAACGAACAGACCTGAAAGGGGTGGGACAAAATAATCAGTAGAGTTTGTCCCATGGCCGATACGAGTGTCGAGCTTGTTGCGTCACTCGAACATGGGACAAACACTACTGATTATTTTGTCCCAGCAACCCACTCATCGGTACAGAAACAAGAGCCCCGCTCGGGGTGAACGGGGCTCGGATACAAACGTTTGCGCAGCGACTACAGCGCCATCGTGCGGGCGCGGTCGATACGCGCCAGACAGTCGTCACGGCCGACGAGCGCCATGGTCTCGCCCAGCGGAGGGCTCACCATGTTGCCGCAAACGGCGACGCGCACGGCCTGGAACACCACGCGCTTCTTGAGGTCCATCTGCTCGGGAAGCGGCTCAAGCGCGGCGTCGATGTTCGCGGCGGTCCACTCGGTGACACCCTCGAGCGCGGCCTTGGCGGCGTCCAGGATGGCACCCATGCCTTCCTTGGCTAGGCCCTTGTTAACGGACTTCTCGTCATACTCGAGCGTCTCGGCCGTGGCAAAGATGGGAGCGGCGACGGTCACGGCGTCGGTCGGCATCTTAGTGCGCGGCTTGACGATAGCGGCAAGCGCGTCGATCCAGTCCTCGCCGTACTCGACGTTGCCCTCGATGAGACCCGCCTCGTGCAGCTCGGGGACCATGATCTCGTCGGCAAACTGGGCGTCGGACATTCCGTTGATGTACTCGGCATTGACCCAGTCGAGCTTCTTGGGGTCGAAGGTCGCCGGGTTCTTGGAGATGCGGTCGAGCGAAAACTTGCTGGCCAGGACATCACGCGGAATGATCGTAGTCTCGCCGTCGAGCGACCAGCCGAGCAACGCCAGGTAGTTGACAAAGGCGTCGGACAGGTAGCCGGCGTCGCGGTACTCCTCCACCGAGGTGGCGCCGTGGCGCTTGGAGAGCTTCTTGCCGTCGGCGCCCAGGATCATGGAGATGTGGGCGAACGTAGGCACGGGAGCGCCGAGGGCCTCGTACACCATGACCTGACGCGGGGTGTTGGACAGGTGGTCGTCGCCACGGATGACATGGGTGATCTTCATCATGGCGTCGTCGACGACGGTCGCAAAGTTATACGTGGGCGTGCCGTCAGAGCGGAAGATGACAAAGTCGTCGAGCTCCTTGGCATCGAAGGTCACCTCGCCGTGGACGGCATCGTGGATAACGACGTCGCCGCGGTCCTCGGGCACCTTGATGCGAAGGACGTAGGACTCGCCGGCCTCGATGCGACGGCGGGCCTCCTCGGGATCAAGATTGCGGCAACGGCGCTGATAGCCCTGGAAGGGGTCCTTGCGCTCCTGCGCGGCCTTGCGGTCGGCGTCGAGCTGCTCCTTGGTGCAGAAGCAGGGATAGGCCTTGCCCTCGTCCCAAAGCTTCTGGGCAGCCTGCTTGTACAGGTCCAGGCGCTCGGTCTGGGCGTAGGGGCCAAAATCGCCGCCCACCTCGGGACCCTCGTCCCAGTCCAGGCCCAGCCAACGCATGGCGCGCAGGATGATCTGCGTGTTCTCGTCGGTAGAGCGGGTGGGGTCGGTGTCGTCGATGCGCAGGATGAACGTGCCGCCGTTAGCACGGGCGAAAGCCCAGTTATAGATAGCGGTGCGGGCGCCGCCAATGTGCAGCTTGCCCGTCGGTGAGGGTGCAAAGCGGACGCGAACGTCTGATGCCATGGAAATCTCCTCGATTGCAGGATGGATGTCTAACCGCACCAGTATAAAGCATCAAAGCAACCTCCGCACAAAGGGCACCGACCTACTCATTGGGGACAGACTTAAATGACCAGTCGTTGGAGACGTTCTTAGTTTAAGGCTGGTCATTTATGTCTGTCCCCAATGAGTAGGTGCGGAAAGGGTGTGAATGTTTGATTTACGCGCTATGATGTACCCTTGCATAGAGAGCCCGGCGGAATGGTAACGGTCGCCGGGACACGTTTTTGAAAGGACAATCATGTCAGAAGAACTTCGTTCCATCCCGCCCCAACACGGGTCCTTTGTTTTTACGTCGGAGTCGGTGACCGAAGGTCATCCCGATAAGATCGCTGACCAGATCAGCGACGCCGTCCTCGACGCAATCCTCGCCAAAGAAATAGAGCTCCAGGAGCAGGGTTACATCGCCCCCAACGGCGTGCCTGCCAACGTGGAGAACGTCCGCTGCGCCTGCGAGACCCTCGTGACCACCGGCACCGTCATCGTCGCCGGCGAAATTCGCACCCAGGCCTACGTAGACGTTCAGGAAATCGCCCGCGGCGTTATCCGCCGCATTGGCTACAACCGCGCCAAATTCGGTTTTGACTGCGATACCTGCGGCGTTATGAGCCTCATCCACGAGCAGTCGCCCGATATCGCCCAGGGCGTTGACGAGTCCTTCGAGACCCAGACCGGCGCTACCACCGACCCGATCGACCTGATCGGTGCCGGCGACCAGGGCATGATGTTCGGTTATGCCTCCAACGAGACCAAGACCCTCATGCCCATGCCACACTACCTGGCAAGCCGCCTGGCCGAGCGCCTGGCCGCCGTGCGTCACGACGGTACCCTCGCCTATCTGCGTCCCGACGGCAAGACCCAGGTCACCGTGCGCTACGAAGACGGCAAACCTGTGGAGGTCACGACCATCGTCATCTCCACGCAGCACGCCGCCGAGATCGAAGACATGGGCAAGATCAAGGCTGACCTTATCGAGCACGTCATCTCCCCGGTCATGGCCGCCGAGAACATGCCGTGGGACAACGCCGACATCTACGTGAACCCCACCGGTCGCTTTGTCGTGGGCGGCCCCATGGGCGACACGGGTCTGACCGGCCGCAAGATTATCGTCGACACCTACGGTGGCTACGGCCGTCACGGCGGCGGTGCCTTTAGCGGCAAGGACTGCACCAAGGTTGACCGCTCCGCCGCATACGCCGCGCGCTGGGTCGCCAAGAACGTGGTCGCCGCCGGCCTGGCCGACCGCTGCGAAGTCGAGCTTGCCTACGCCATCGGCGTTTCCAAGCCCCTTTCAATCATGGTCGACACCTTCGGTACCGCTAAGGTCGCCGAGGACAAGATCGTTGAGGCCGTAGAGAAGACCTTCGACCTGCGCCCGGGCGCAATCATCCGCGACCTGGACCTGCGCCGCCCCATCTACGAAAAGACGGCAGCCTACGGTCACTTCGGCCGCGAAGACGCCGACTTCACCTGGGAGAAGACCGACCGAGTCGAAGAACTCAAAGCAGCCTGCGGCCTGTAAGCTAACGAGAAAAGCCGCAGCCAAATAGCAACGCACCAAAAGAAGTACCGCCCCCAAGCGGTACTTCTTTTTTATTTAAAGGCTTTAGCCTGTGCGGGGCGCGCAGCGCGCCGCATCAGAAACCACCCGCTATGCGGGTGGGGCCAAACGGCTTTACAAAGCCGCCCCCTCGCCGGACACTTGCGATTGTTCAGGCCGCAAGGAATCCGAGTCGAGAGGGCGGTGGTGGCGTATGGCCCAGAAGGCCTACAGCCTGTCGCACACGAAGTGGATGTGCAAGTACCACGTCGCGTTCACGCCGAAGTATAGGCGCAAAGTCATCTACAACCAAATAAGGTCCGACCTTGGGGAGATCTTCAGGAAGCTCTGCCAGTACAAGGGGATAGAGATCATCGAGGGGCACCTGATGCCCGACCACGTCCACATGCTGCTGGCGATACCGCCGAAGTACAGCGTGTCGAGCGTGATGGGCTACCTGAAGGGGAAGAGCTCGCTGATGGTATTCGACAGGCGCGCGAACATGAAGTACAAGTTCGGCAACAGGAAGTTCTGGGCCGAGGGCTACTACGTGTCCACCGTCGGCCTGAACGAGGCCACGATCGCGAAGTACATCCGGGAGCAGGAGAAGGCCGACATCGCGCTCGACCGGCTGAGCGTCAAGGAGTACGAGGACCCCTTCGGCAGGGGGGCCGGGGCGTAAATAGCGCCGGTTTGACCGGCCCGCCACGGGTCAATCTGCAGTGCGGCCCGAACCCCGTGAGGGCCGGCGCCTTTAGACGCGTGCCGGAAATCCAAGGGTTATACCCTAAGAGCAAACCACCCCTTTTAGGGGTGGTTTTGATTAATCCGGTGGTGAAGATATTTCGATATGAGCCCACGCTGCGTCACCAGCTAATGAATTTTGCAGCACGCGCCCTTCTACCATGTATCCTTAGTCCCGAGGGGCGGGGCATAAGGTCGATCGCGAGTTCCGCACGAGCCGGAGAGCACTTAATGTGCTCTCCGTGCGAGCAGGACTGTCCGAGCAGGCGACCTTATGCCCCGCCCCTCGGGACGACGGGACAGATTAAAGGAGCATCCATGGCAGGCAAGCCGCAAACACTAGCTACGACCTCGGCATTCGAGATCTTGGGCCCCGTCATGGTCGGCCCCAGCTCATCGCACACCGCCGGCGCCCTGCGGTGCGCCCAAGTTGCCGCCAGCCTGCTGGAAGGCCGCATCACCAAAGTCACCTTTGGCCTGTGGAACTCCTTCGCCCACACCTACCGCGGCCATGGCACCGATCGTGCGCTCGTCGCGGGCATCCTGGGCCTCGACACCGATGACGAGAACATCAAGCAGGCCTTCGACCTCGCACGCGAGCAGGGCCTCGAATATCACTTTGACATCAAGGGCGACGACGCCTCCATCCACCCCAATACCGTCGACATCGACATGGTCGATGACACGGGCGCCACGGCACAGGTCCGCGGTGAAAGCCTTGGCGGCGGCAAGATGCGCATCAGCCGCATTAACGGCGTCGGCGTCGACATCTCGGGCATGTATTCCACGCTCTTCGTGGCACACAAGGACGTCCCCGGTGTACTCGCCGCGCTCACCAACCTGCTCGCCTACGCCCACGTAAACATCGCTTTCTGCCGCACCTACCGCACCGAAGTGGGCGGCCAGGCCTACTCCGTCTTTGAGACCGACGGCGCGCCCGACGACACCGTCGTCCCCATGCTGCGCAAGCTCGACAATGTCGATTACGCGACCTTTATCGAGCTCCCCGGTTCTGCCTCGTCGCTCTCTCCCGGCGTCTCGGCCAAGGAAATCTTCGACGACGGCGAGCAGCTGCTCGATGCGTGCGAGGAACTGGGGCTCAGCATTGGCGCCGTCATGGCCGTTCGCGAGGCGCGTCTGACCGGCGAGGCCCACGCCGTCGCCGCCATGCGCCGCGTGCTCGAGGTTATGCGCGAGGAGACCACGGCCCCCATCGCCAATCCGCAACGTTCGCTTGGCGGGCTTATCGGCGGCGAGGCCAAGCTCGTCGAAGCAACCCGCTGCAACGATTTGAGTGCAAGCCTGATGGGCACCGTCCAGACCGACGCCGTTGCCCGCGCCATGGCCGTGCTCGAGCGCTCAGCTACCATGGGCGTGATCGTCGCCGCCCCCACGGCAGGCTCCGCGGGTGTTGTGCCCGGCTGCGTGCTGGCGCTTGCCGATCACCTTCGGCTCGACGACGAGCAGGTCATGGACGCGCTCTACTGCGCAGCCGCCATCGGCCTCAACCTCACCACGAGTGCCTGCGTCGCCGGCGCCGAGGGCGGATGCCAGGCCGAGGTGGGAAGCGCCGCCGCCATGGCAGCCGCCGCGCTGGTGCAGATGCTCGGCGGCACGCCCGAGCAGGCGCTCGACGCCAGCTCCATCTCGCTGAGTAACCTGCTGGGCCTCGTTTGTGACCCCGTCGGTGGCCTCGTGGAGGTGCCCTGCCAAAACCGCAACGCCATCGGCGTGGCAGCGGCCTTTAGCTCGGCACAACTCGCCCTCGCAGGCATTAAGAGCTTGGTGCCGTTTGACCAGATGGCACATGTCATGCTTTCGGTGGGCCACGCGTTGCCGGCCACGCTGCGCGAGACGGCAAAGGGCGGCATCGCGCAGGCTCCGGCCGCACTTTCGGCCTGTGCAAAATGCGGTGTGTGCGGATAGCGGCAAAGAACGACTCAAAGGTGGGACAAATGTCCCACCTCTTTTGAATGCCACCGTTTCCGTACCACAAACAGCAGGGCAATCGCTATAATGCAAGCCCAGAAAAAACACGATGAACCGCAAGGCGAAAATCGAAGGATATGCATACGATGTCGCAAAACGATCGAACTCAACTGATTCCCGATCCGCAGCAGCCGAGCAGGCACACCGGCGGCGTTCAGTCGCCGCGTCCTATCGCGCCGAGCCACGGTCAGCAGCGTAGTGCAGCAAACGCTTCCCAACGCCCGAACCAACAGCGACAGCAGCGTCAGCAACGTCAGCAGCGCCAGGCAAACGGCAATGCGCCCAAGCAGCCCCCGACGAACGCTCGAGGCGATCGTGGCCCCGCGCGCAAGTCCGCCGGCAACAATAAGTCGGGCAAAAAGACGACGCTCTTTGTCGTCCTGGGTCTAATCGTCATTGTCTATATCGTAGGCATCGTAGCGTTTTCGCAGCTAGCATACCCCAACACCACCATTGCCGGCGTCGACGTCTCGTTCTCCAACGCTTCGTCTGCCGCCACCAAGGTCAACTCGGCATGGAAGCACTATAAGCTCACCGTGACAGGCGATGACTTTAGCTGGTCCTATCAGCCCGAGTCCGATGAACCCATCGTCGACGGTGAAGCTGCCGCAAAAGAGATCATCAGCCACAACGAAGCCTTTGTATGGCCGGTCCGCCTTGTGGAATCCTTAAGCGGCAAGACCAAAACAACCGCTACCACCAACGAAGTCGATCTTGATCAAGACGTCGACCTGTCCATGCTCTCCGATACCTTTGACCAAAAGAAGTTTGAGAAGGATATGGGCGCCGCCATCGACGAGTTTAACGAAGGACGTTCGGGCACGTTCGAGGCCAATAGCTCCTATGACGAGCAAGCGGGCAAGTTTACCGTCGAGAAGGCGCGCTCCAACGAAAAACTCAACCGCGAGCATGTCATTAAATATGCCGAGCTCGAGCTCGCCTCGCTGGCCGAGACCGTAGATCTTTCCAAGCTCGGCAACGATGCCTATGAGCCGCTCAATGGAACGCTGACCGATGATCAGATTCAGGCCGCATGCGATGCCGCCAACAACTTCTTGGGCGTCAACGTGACCCTCAAGCTCAACGGCGAGGATGCCGGAAAGGTCGACGGCAGCTCCGTGCTGCAGTGGATCAGCTTTGCCGATCCGGCCAACCCCACGCTCGATACGTCGCAGATCAGCAGCTGGGCAGCCGAGCTCGCCAATGGCTTTAATACCGTTGGCTCCACTCGCTGGTGGACGCGCGCCGATGGCAAGCAGTGCGCCGTCGAAGGCGGCGACTTTGGTTGGTCCATCGACAGCAGCTCGCTCGCCAAGCAGGTCGAGGACGCCATTAACAACAAGCAGACCGGCGAGATCGAGATCAAGTACTCCCAGAAGGCCGACACCTTTACCGCAAAGGGAGAGCCCGACTGGAAGGCATACATCGATGTCGATCTGTCCGAGCAGCACGCGCGCTACTACGACGAGAACGGTAATATCGTTTGGGAGGCCAACTTTATTTCCGGCAAACCGGGCGAAGACGCCACCCCCGAAGGCGTGTGGCAGATCAACAGCAACGACGGCGGCAGCACCCTGATCGGAGCCAAGGACCCCGAGACCGGTAAGCCCAAATACGAGAGCCCGGTGAGCTACTGGATGCCGTTTGAGGGCAACATGATCGGCTTCCACGATGCCACCTGGCAAAACGACAAGAGCTTCGATAATGCCGAGTCGTACAAGTGGTGCGGCAGCCACGGTTGCATCAACCTGCGCCTGGCAGACGCCAAGGCACTTCACGACTGCATCAAAGTCGGCCTGTGCGTGGTTGTCCACTCGTAGTGCAACGCGCGCATTCCTACAACGTGGAACCGCTGCGACCAATCTAACAGTTCCGAAAGAAACCGTCCTATGCGCCCGCCCCAACCGGTGGGCGCATATAATTATCGAGGTTCTTTCTATAAAGGAGACGCTATGCCGAATGCCCCCACGATCACCCCGGACCCAGATGATACCGAGCGCACGCCCGAAGGTGCCACCGAAACGATTCCTCTGATTACAGACGTACATGCCAATAAGCAGAACGGACGCACGAACGATACGGCCGAGATTTCCGATGAAGAGGCATATGCCAAGCTCAAAGCAAAACGTGCCGAGCGCCGACGCAAAAAGCTGATTCGACGCGGTATTGCTGCCGGTGTCGTAGGTGCCATCGCGCTCATTGCCATTGTCGCAACCCTGGTTATCAATGCGCAGCCTCAGAGCGCTAGCGGGCCTGTGACCGACATGGTGACCGAGGGCACGTTTACCACAACGGTCGAGGCGAAAGGCCAGCTCAAACCCATTTCGTCCTCAGTGGTCTCCCCTTCTGTCGACGGCACGGTCGATTCGATCAACGTGCAGGCAGGCCAATCCGTCAACGAGGGCGACATGCTTATGACCATTAAAAACGACGAGCTCGATCGCAACGTTGCCGAGGCGCAGCGTGCAGTTGCAGCCGCTCAGGAAGACCTCGCCAACGCGCAGAAAGCCGCAGCTGCCGCGCAGGCCACCCCAACGACGGACGTCGAGGGAGCTTCCGCAGCGGCTGGCGTCTCCGCCGCATCGGTGGACACGAACGCCGTATCGGCCGCGCAGCGCAGCCTCGCATCAGCCCAGGCAAACCTCGACCAGGCGAACGCCAAGGCCTCCAGTCGCACGGTCACGGCCCCGAGCTCGGGTAGCATCGTGGAGCTCAATGCCAAAGTGGGCGCCACGGTTACAGGCGGCATGATCATGGGCGAAAGCGATACGAGCGGCGGCAAGCAGTGCATGCAGATCGCCGACCTATCTAAGATGAAGGTGACCGTGCAGGTGGGCGAAAAGGACATCGCCAAGATCGCCGTTGGGCAGAGCGCCAACGTCACGTATCCCGCGTTTCCCGATATCGTGAGCCAGGGCACCGTCACGGCTATCGCGTCGGTGGCAAACTCCGACGCCGCCAACGGTGGCGGCGGCAGCGTGACCTTTAACGTCGACATTCTCATCGAGGCGCCCGACGCGCGCCTGAAGCCGGGCATGACGGCCGAGGTCTCGGTGGTGACCGAGCAGCTCGACGACGTGGTGATGGTGCCGACGATGGCGCTCATGACCGAAGACGGCGAACACTATTACGTCAACGTCGCAACCGATGACGAGGGCAAGCAAACCCATCGCGTGAAGGTGACCGTCGTGACGCAAAACGACAACGAAGCCGTAGTCGGCAAGACACAGGTTAAGCGCGACGACCAGGGCAACGAGATCAACCCCAACGTTCCGGTTACCAAGCTGCGCGATGGCGACACCCTCGTCATGGACACCGGAGCGGACGCAACGGCTGACGGCGGCTACGGTGCGGATTCGGGCAGTATGTCTGCCGACGAGGACATGTAATGCGTCCCGTTATCGACATCCGCAACGTGCACCGCATCTTTGAGAGCGAGGCGGGGTGCGCCCACATCCTGCACAACGTGAGCCTGGCGGTAAATCCCGGCGAATTCGTCGCTATCACCGGCCCCTCGGGCTCGGGCAAGTCGACGCTCATGAACATCCTAGGCTGTCTGGATAAGCCGACGGCGGGCGACTACTACCTGCAAGGGCTCAACGTGGCCGAGCTCGATGATGAGGAGCTCACCGAAGTTCGCGCCCTGAGCATTGGCTTTGTCTTTCAGAGCTTCAACCTGCTGCCGCGCCTGTCGGTTATCGAAAATGTGATGCTGCCGCTGGCCTACACCAATGTGCCCCGTAGCCAGCGCGAAATGCGCGCCGTGCACGCGCTGCAGGCTGTCACGCTGCCCGTCGACCACTGGGACCACCGCATATCCGAGCTCTCGGGCGGCCAGATGCAGCGCGTCGCAATCGCGCGCGCCCTCGTCAATGACCCGCCCATCATTCTGGCCGACGAGCCGACGGGAAACCTGGACTCCGCTACCGGAGCGCTTGTGATGGAAACCTTCCATAAGCTCCAGAAGCGCGGCAAAACCATCGTGCTTATCACACACGACCCCGGCATCGCCGCCGAGGCCGACCGTGCCGTGACCATCCGCGACGGTCGCATTCACGATGGCGCGTATATTCCACATGCACCGCGGACCCTGCGCAGCGCCGTGGATAGCCTGCCCAGGATTTCCGCCTCCGCCAACCCGCCGAAAGGAGAGATGGCATGAGCGCCCGCGATCTCATCCAGGAAGCCCTTCACTCGCTCGAAGCCAACAAGGGGCGCAGCCTGCTCACCATCCTGGGCATTGTCATCGGCATCGCCTCGGTTATCGCCATGACTTCGCTCATCGGCGGCATCCAAAACAGCCTGGTCAACAGTCTGGGCCTCAATGCGGCACGCATGGTGCAAATCTATTCGTCGCAAGAACTCACCGAGTCCGACATCGAGAAGCTTCAAAAACTGGTGCCGCAGATAGAGCAGATCGGCATTGTCGACAGCGCGTATACCGAGTACAAGACCGGCGATAAAAGCTATACCGTCATGGCACAGGGTGTCGATAGCGACATGCTCGACGCCGTGGGGGCCAGCAAGCTCGTTGCGGGGCGCACCTATTCCCAGGCCGAGTCCCAATCAGGCTCGCGCGTGGCGCTCATCAGCCGCGGCGGCGCCGATCAGCTTTACGGCAACGAACAGGATGCGCTGGGGAAAACCATCAAGGTGTCCAACGGCGAGGTGCAGATTGTAGGTGTGATTGATGGCGGCAACGACTCCATGGGCTCGCTCACGCTGTATATGCCGCGCGAAACCATCTCAGGCCTGTTTGGCGACGAAAATCCTTCATTCCCCAGCGTGACGGCTCTTGCCGCCGAGGGCACAGACATGGACGAGCTTTGTAAGACCATCGAGTCCAAGGTGCGCGCAATGAAGGGCATCGCGGAGGATGATGAGTACGACAGTGTATCGGCGACCTCCATGAAAAGCGCCATCGATGCACTCAACTCCTTTATGGGCGCGTTCTCGCTCATCATGGGCGCTGTCGCCAGCATCTCGCTGCTTGTCGGCGGTATCGGCATTATGAATATGATGCTCACCAACGTGACTGAGCGCATCCGTGAGATCGGCATTCGCCGTGCCCTGGGCGCAAGTCGTCGCGATATCACCGCGCAGTTTTTGGCCGAGTCCTCGGCGCTGTGCGTCACCGGCGGACTGTTGGGTGTCCTGATTGGCTATCTGCTGGCATGGGGACTCACGTTCTTTGCCGCAAGCTCGGGCATCATGAGCGAGTTTGGAGCTACCGGGACGATCACGCCAAGCTTCTCCATTACAACAGTGTTGATCGCGTTTGCCGTATCGGTCGGCATCGGCGTAATCTTTGGCTTCTACCCCGCTCGCCGTGCAGCAAAGCTCGACCCGGTGGAATGCCTACGCTACCAGTAAGCCACCACCAACAAGTTGCGGTGAATTAGGGACTGAATATGCTATTTAGCAGCAAAAACAGACGCTATTTCACCGCAACTTATTGAAGGGCTGCTTGCGCCAGTTCCGTGCGTCGTCCTCGAGCGATTGGCGGATGACGGGCTTGTACGGGTCGAGCTTGCTCGGGGCGCTCCTCCTCGCAGGCGGGAGGGCACGCATGCGCGGCGAGCGCCTAGCGCGCGAACTCCCGTAAGAGCGCGTCTTCCACTTCCCTAAGCGAAAGGGCCCCGCCTCCCTCGGCGGGACGGGCGACCACGATACAGCGCGCTCCCACGTCGCGCGCGGAGGCGATCTTCTCGGCCGTGCCGCCTACGGTTCCCGAGTCCTTGGTCACAAGCCACTGGGCGCCCACCTGCCGAAGCATCGCCTCGTTGAGCTCGCGGGTGAAGGGCCCCTGCATGCCGATGACGTGCGACGGCGAAAACCCCGCGTCGATGCACTTCGTTATAGCACCGGGCAGAGGGAGCACACGCACGAAGAAGCGCTCCGCGAAATCGGCGACGCGCGTGTAGGGAGCAAGCTCCTTGCTCCCCGTCGTGAGAAGCGCGCGACCCGGGTTCTCGGAGAGAAAGCGCGCCGCGCAGGCGATCGACGCGACCGACACGACGCCTTTGGGCAGCGCCTCGACCGGGCGCGTAAGGCGCAGGCATCGTGCACCCACGGCGAGCGAAGCGGCCCGGATGTTGCCGCTTGCGAGCGTAGCGAAGGGGTGCGTGGCGTCGACGACGATGCGCGCGCCGGAAAGCTCACGCTCCATGTCGGCCTCGTCGAGCCTACCCGCATGCACCTCGATGCCCGGAAGCTCGCCCAAAAGCTCGCCTCCGTACTCGGTTGCCGCGTAGGCACGGGCGGGGATTCCCGCCCCGCTCGCCCATTCGCACAGGAGGCGGCCCTCGGTGGTGCCGGCGAAGATGCGCAGCGCCGGCGCGGATGCGGGCGCCGTCACTTCGGGCCGCCTGGGCGCGTGATCTGGTAGAGCAGCGCGTTCATAATGGCGGCCGCCACGGTCGAGCCGCCCTTGCGACCCCTCGCGACGATGGCCGGCACGCGTCGCGCGAGTAGCTCCTCTTTCGCCTCGACCACGTTCACAAACCCAACCGGCACCCCAACGACGAGCGCGGGCGCAATCTTCCCCGCGTCCATGAGCTCGGCGAGGCGCAGAAGTGCTGTGGGAGCGTTGCCGACGGCCACGATGAGCGGACCCTCGATGCCGCAAGCTTTGTCCATGCTCGCAACGGCGCGAGTCGTGCCCGCGGCGCGCGCCGTTGCGGCGACATCCGGGTCGGCCATATAGCACACGGCCTGGCAGCCGATCTTCGCGAGCGCGGGCTTGCTTATGCCTGCGAGCGCCATGTTCGTGTCGGTGAGCACCGTGGCCCCTGCGCGCAGTGCGTCGAGCGCACAGTGCGCGGCGTCATGGGTGAACACGAGGGAATCGGCGTACGAGAAGTCGGCAGTGGTGTGGATGACGCGCTTCACGACGGGCTCTTCGAGCGGCGGGAACGTGCGGCCGCCGAGCTCTTCGGTGATGATTTCAAAGCTGCGCCGCTCGATGTCGCCGGGCGCCATCTCCTTGGAATCCATCTAGTACTCCACTCCTTCCCTTGCACATATCCCCTGCTCATAGGGATGTTTCTCGCACTGCATCTCGGTTATGTAGTCGGCCTTCTCCACGATCTTGCGGGAAGGCGCGCGCCCGGTGAGCGCTACTTCGACGCCGCGCGCGGACATATCGAGCGCGCGGTCCACGAGCGCCTCGTCGACAAGACCCTTCGAAAGCGCGTCGAGCGCCTCGTCGAGCACGAGCAGCCCCTCCTGCGCGCCCTCGAACTCGGCGAGCGCGGAAGCAAGGTTCCCATCGTGCAGCTCGCACGTCGCGGCAAGTTCTTCCGACGTCATGGACCAGGTAAACTTTTCCGACACCTTCCCCGCGAACACGGGCACGCCGAAATGCTCGGCGAGCAGTCGCGCCTCCCCGCTTTCGCCGTCTTTCAGGAACTGCACGACGACGACGCGGCGGCCTGCGGCGAGCATGCGAAGGGCGAGGCCCATCGCCGCCGTGGTCTTGCCTTTGCCGTCGCCATGATACACGTGGATCATACGCCCTCCTCGATAATGCGGTAGACATACTCCATGTCGAGCGCCTCGCGCACGACGTCGGCCAGGCGGTCAAACTCGCGCGCACGGTGATCGGCTGCGGACGCCGCGCCCGCAGCACCCACGACGCTCTCGGGCAGGCCGCGCATGCGCGCGAGCGAGCGTGCGAGGACGAGCGCCACCCCCGGTTCGTCGAACAGGCCGTGGAGATAGGTTCCGAACACGTTTCCGCAGGCCGCGCCTTCTGGTTTGCCGCCAATCGTGCCCGCAGGGGCGCAAGAGACGGTCGTTTCGCCGTCGTGAATCTCGTACCCGCGCGCCGTCATGCCGTTCCACACCGAGAACGCGCCTTGGGCGCCCGTGATGCGCAGCTCCGACTGGGCGAGGCGCTTTTCCTCCTTGAACACCGTACTTGCAGGGATGAGCCCGAGCCCGCGCGCGGTGCCAGCGCCTTCCCTGCCGTGCGGGTCGGAAAGCTCGTCTCCCAAAAGCTGGTAGCCTCCACATATGCCGAGCACCGGCGTGCCCGCGCCCGAAAGCGCGCGTACACAGGCTCCGATGCCGCTAGCCGCAAGCCAGCGCGCGTCGTCGAGCGTGGTCTTCGAGCCGGGGAGCACCACCAGGTCGGGCCGGCCCAGATCGGTCGTCGAGGAAACGTAGCGCACGCCCACGCCGGGCACGCGCGAAAGCGGGTCGAAGTCGGTGAAGTTCGACAGATGCGGAAGGCGCACGACGGCGACGTCGATGACGCCGCGCGCCTCGCGGGCAGATAGGCGCGGCGCGAGCGAGTCCTCGTCGTCCAGGTCGAGCGTAAGATACGGCACGACCCCCACGACGGGAACCCCGCACATCTTCTCGAGCGGGGCCAAACCCGGGCGCAGGATTTCCACATCGCCGCGGAACTTGTTCACCACAAGCCCCCGCAAAAGCGTGCGGTCCTCGGGCGCAAGGAGCGCGACCGTGCCGTAGAGCTGGGCAAACACCCCACCTGGGTCGATGTCGCCCGCGAGCAGCACGGGGGAGGACACGGCGCGCGCGAGCCCCATGTTGACGATGTCGTTTTCGGCAAGGTTGATTTCGACGGGGCTGCCGGCGCCCTCGATGACGATGACGTCGTTTTCCTCCGCGAGCGAATCGAACGCCTCCAAAATCTGCGGCATGAGCGCCTTCTTTCGCGCGAAGTAGTCCCTCGCAGCGAAGGCTCCCTGCGCCTTGCCGGCCACGATGAGCTGGCTTCGGTGGTCGCTTTCGGGCTTGAGCAGGATGGGGTTCATGTGCACGTCGGGCGCGATGCCGCACGCCTCGGCCTGCATGATCTGGGCGCGCCCCATCTCGAGCCCATCGGCCGTGACACCGCTGTTGAGCGCCATGTTCTGGCTCTTGAAGGGAGCCACGCGCAGGCCGTCCTGCGAAAGCACACGGCACAGCCCCGCCGCAAGCAGGCTCTTCCCCGCGTTCGACATGGTGCCCTGGATCATGATGGGCTTCGCCCTACCCACGGGTATCGACCTCCTTCGCCGAGCCTCGGCCATCCGCGCCCGCCATAGCGTCGCTGCAAGAAGCGCCGCCCCGTTCGTCGGGTTCGCCTTCGCCCGATGCGCCTTCCGCCCGAAGCGCGCGGCTGAACGCCATCGCAAGCCGGGCGTTCTCCTTGCGCGTGCGCACCGCGACGCGGCACCAGAAACGGGACAGTACCGAAAACGAGTCGCACGTGCGGACCAAAACCCCCTGTTTATACAGGCGCTCGGGGATGTCTTTCGCCGGCGTGCGGACTAAAAGGAAGTTCGCATCCGACGGCACGACGGAAAGCCCGAGCGAGGAGAGCTCGTGGGAAAGCCACGATCGCTCGCCCGCCAATACATCGCGCGTGCGCGAGACGTATTCGACGTCTTCCAGGGCGGCGATGCCCGCGGCCTCGGCGACCGAGGAGACGGGCCACGCCTGCCCCGCCCGGCAAATCCCCTCGATGAGTTGGGCGTTTCCGCTGATAAGATACCCCAACCGCAACCCTGCCATTCCGTAGAGCTTGGTGAACGCGGAGAGCACGGCCACATGGTGCGAACACGCGGCGCGTGCGGCCACGCTCCTTTCGCGGGCGTCGGGCGCAAATCCGAGGAAGCACTCGTCCACGACGAGCAGCGCGCCCACCTGCTCGCAGCGGCAAGCCGCCTCGTCGATCACGCGGGGGTCGACGAGGCGCCCCGTCGGGTTGTTCGGATTGCAGAGGTACGCCACGTCTCCCGGCCCCTCGATCGCGCGGGCGAAGGAGGCGGGCACGTCGAAGTCATCCGCTTCGGAGAGCGGGAACTCCTGCACGCATGCGCCGTAGTACGATGCCGCCTCCGCATATTCAGAGAACGTCGGCGCGCACACGACGATGCGTTTCGGGCGCACCGCCGCGGCGAGCCGCCAGATGATGTCGGACGCGCCCGCGCCGCAAACAATAGTATCTTCGGGAATGCCCTGGGCGCGCGCTAGGGCGCGAACGAGGGCGAGGCTTTCCCTATCGGGGTAGGCGTCGATTCGAGAAAGCGCCTTGCAAGCTGCGGCGACGGCGCGCGGCGAGGGGCCTGCCGGATTCACGTTCACCGAGAAGTCAATGAGGTCGGAGACGCCCCCTTCGCAAGCGATGCCGAGCGATTGCGAGCTGCCCCCATGCGTACGGGCGCGCAGGATTCCCCCGGCAGCCCGGGGCGCGGCGTGGTCTTCCCTCATGCCATCGCCCCCACGGCGAGCACGACCGCCGCGCGCGCGGCGCCGAAGACGACGAGCGCGCATACGGACGCGGCGAGCATGAGCCTCGTCGCCCGGGCGATGTCGTCCCACTCGATTTCACGGGACGCGTCGCCTATCGTCGGTTTCTCAACGAGCTTGCCGAAATACACCGCGGGTCCTGCCAGGCGCAGCCCGAGCGCGCCCGCGCACGCCGACTCGGTCTGCGCCGCGTTCGGGCTCGCATGGCGACGCCTGTCGCGGCGCCAGATGCGCGCCGCCCCGCGCGCGTCGAGCCCGACGATCGGGCACACGGCGATCATGAGCAGGGCCGATAAGCGCGAGGGAATCCAGTTCACCGCATCGTCGAGGCGCGCCGAGGCGCAGCCGAAGTCGATGTAGCGCTCGTTTTTGTAGCCCACCATGCTGTCGAGCGTGTTCACCGCCTTGTACGCCATACCCAAGGGCGCACCCCCGATCATAAGGTAGAAAAGCGGCGCGATGACGCCGTCGCTCGCGTTCTCCGCCACCGTTTCCACAGCGGCGCGCGCGACGCCCTGCTCGTCGAGAACAGACGTGTCGCGTCCCACGATGAGCCCGACCGTTTCGCGCGCCGCGACAAGGCCGCCCTTCGAGAACGCGCGGGCCACGGCCAGGCTCTGGCGGCGCAGCTCGCATGCCGCGAGAATCTGATAGCTCGCCCATGCCTCGGCCACGAAGCGCAAGCCGGAGTGAACCATACCGCAAAGATGCAGGATTCCCCAGGTCAAAAGCCCACACGCAAGCGGAAGCGCCACGGCGAGCACAAGCCCTGCGGCGCGCGTGCCCGCGGGCGTTTGCGGGAATACGCGCCGCAGGCGGCCTTCGGCCCACGTGATCGCGCGCCCCATGGCGACGACGGGATGGGGAAGCCAGCGCGGGTCGCCGAAGACAAGGTCGGCCGCGAACCCGGCGGCGACGGCAAGAATCGTCATCACTGGGCATCGCCCCCCGAAGCGGGGCGAACGTCGCGAAGGCAGCGTCCATCCCAGGTGGCGGCCCATGCGCCGCCTGGCTCGGTATGCACGTCGAAGTATCCCATTTTTGGGACAGCTAGCTCGGAGAGCAGCGCTTTCACGGTACCCGCGTGAACGACGAAGACGGCGCGCCCACTCCCCTGAGCGCGCTCCGATTCGCACGCCTCCCGAAACGCCGCGACGACGCGGCGGGTGAAATCGCTCTTGCCCTCGCCATGCGGGCAGCGCGTCTCGCACCAGGAGTCTACCCAGGCGCGGTAGCGCGCATCCTCTTTAAGCTCGGCGGCGTTTCGCCCCTCGAAGTCGCCGAAATCCATCTCGCGCAGACCGGGGCACGCCATAAGCTCCGCGTTCGGGAAGAGGATGCGCGCCGTCTGGTCGGTGCGGGCCATGCCGCTCGTGATAACACGGAACACGTCACCATCGCACGCGAGATCGCGCAAAGCGCGCTCGCCCGCGCTCGACAGGGGCTCGTCGGTGCCCGCCCCGCTGTAGCGATGGTCTTCCGTGCCCGCCGTGGCACCATGGCGCACGAAGACGACTTCCAAAGGCGCACCCGCGCCCTGCGTCCCTCGAGGCGCATCGGCAAGGTTTCCTTTGATGACCTGGGGAATCCCGCACGTCATGCGCACGACGACGTCGGCGCGCGCAGCGAGCGCGCATCCCAGGCGCCCCGCGCGCTCGCGCCATTGGGCGTCTTCCGCACGCATGGGGACGACCCCCGAGCCGACCAAGGGCAGAATCACTGCGTCGAAGCCGATCAGCCGCTCGAGCGCCCGGTCAGCGTCGAGCGCGCGTACGAGTTCCTCAGCATGGTATGCGACGCGGCCGGCTAAAGCCGCGGGCACGCCGCCTTCCGCAAGCTGCGCCGCGTCGACGAAATCGTCCGCCGCGAACCCGAGCTTTTCGCGCACGAAGGTCCTCTTCCCCGAATGCGCGCCACCTACCACGAGCATCATAGGAGCATGCCCCCCACCACCAGCATGGCAAGCATCGCGAGCTCGGCCCATTGCAGAAACCATCCGGCCAAATCCCCCGTCACCCCGCCGAAGCGGGACAAGGCAACATGGCGGTACCACGCGAGCGCCAAAAGCCCCGCCACCGCCATAAGGGCGCCGACGGCCTGAGCGCACGCGACCATCCCTGCAGCCGAAGCCGCAGCGAAAGCGCAAAGCGGCACGACGATCGCCGCGCGCTTCTTCGCAGGCGAGAGCCCCGCGGCCATGCCGTCCGCCCGCGCGGCAGGCCAGCATTCAACGGCGAGTCCCGAAAGCGCGCGGGAGAACACGAGCGAGCACAGAAGCGCGAGGAACGCGCCCGCCGTAAGCGGCAGCGCGGTGAACAGGGAAAACTGCAGAATAAGGTACACAACAACACCGATGACCCCGAAGGCGCCCGCCCGCGGATCGTGCATGATCTCGAGCTTTCGCTCGCGCGGGGCCCAACTTGCAAGCGCATCGGAGGTGTCGCAGAGCCCGTCTAGGTGGATGCCTCACGTCACCGCCACAGGCAGCGCCACGAGCACGGCCGCGACGATGGTCGCGGGCACGCCGAGCAGGTTCGCCACGTGCCCCCACACCGTCATGAGGAACCCTTCCGCAAGGCCCACCAGGGGAAACGCGGCAAGCGCATGGGTTGACCCGAAATCGGTCCAGGCCGATTTCGGGACGGGGATGCGCGAGAACGTTCCGAACGCCGCGCCGATTGCCTCTGCTATCTTCACCTTGTAGGTCCTTCGTCTTTCATCCACACGGGAATCCCGCATACCACTTCGACTGCGCGGTCGGCCAGCGCCGCCACGCCCGCGTTCACGCGCGCGAGCGCGCGCCTCCATGCCTCGGTCCCCTCATCGTAGCGCATCTCATCGGCGAACACGTCGACGGTGACCACCACCGTATACGCAGCGGCCTGAGCGAGCCGTTCGATGCCTCCGAGCACCTCGCGCGCCGCAGCGTCGGGGTCACGTGGGGACAAGCCGCCTTCCGCGAAAAGCTCGTTCGCAACCAGGTTGCCCACGTCCTCCAAAAGAAGCGTGCAGCCGCGCGGAAGCCCGGACACTGCGGCGCCCACGTCACGCGTTCGCTCGAGGGTGGAAAACCCCTTGCCCTCGCGCAGCGCCCGATGGCGCGCGATGCGGCGGGCGCCCTCTTCCCCGAAGGGCTCCATCGTTGCCAGGTACACGCGAGGGCCGTCGTGCCCGAGGCACAGGGACTCGGCGTAGGCGCTCTTGCCGCTCGCGGCGGCGCCGATGACGAGCGTCACCGTCATTTCCCGGCCTCGAAATGCTCGTAAGCAGCCATGCCAGTCGCCGTGAACGTCTTCCCATCCCGGTACACGCGCAGCGCCGAATCCAGAAGGGGGAGATACGCCATGGCTCCCGCGCCCTCGCCCAAGTGCATGCCTGCGTCGAGGGGCGCCTTTATGCCGAGCTCGCGAAGGAGCTCCCGGCTTGCGGGTTCGCTTGATGCGTGGGTGCCCACGAGGTAGCCCAAGGCGTTGGGGCACAGGCGCGCCGCGCACAGGGCCGCCGTGCAGGATATGACCCCGTCGAGGAGCGCCGGCGCCTTCGAGACCGCGGCCCCCAGGTAGAAGCCGCACATCGCAGCGATGTCGAAGCCGCCCACCTTCGAGAGCACGTCGATCGGGTCGGCGGGATCGGGCGAGTTCGCGTCGATAGCGCGCTCGACCACGTCGCGCTTGCGCGCGAGCGAGGCGTCCGAGAGCCCCGCGCCGCGCCCGACAAGGCTCCGCGCGTCCGCCCGGATGAGCACTGCGGCCACCGCCGCCGAGGTGGTCGTGTTGCCGATGCCCATCTCGCCCGCGGCGAGAAGGCGCACGCCGGCGCGGGCAAGCCCGCACGCGACGGCGATTCCGACCTCGATCGCGCGCACGGCCCCATCGCGAGACATAGCGGAGCCGAGAGCGATGTTGCCGCTCCCCCGCCGCACGTTCGCGCGCACCATGCGCGCGTCTTCTATGCCCCGGGCCATACCCACGTCGACGGGCACGACCTCGGCACCCGCGAACGCCGCCATGCGGCAGGCGCTCGCGGCCCCCTCGCACATGTTGCGCGCGACGGCTCGCGTCACATCTTGCCCGCTTTGCGACACGCCTTCGGCAACGACCCCGTTGTCGGAGAAGAATACCGCGAGCGCACGGGGAAACTCGGCCACCTCGGCGCTCCCCTGAGCTGCGGCGATACACGCGACGGCGTCTTCAAAGTCGCCCAATCCCCCCAAGGGGTGCGCGATGGAGTCCCACGCGGCGTACGCGGCGGCACGGGCGCACTCGTCTGCGGGCGCGATCCGGGAAAGCGCGGCTTCGAGCACGGCGCCCGGCGCCGACGAGAACGCGCGCTCGACTTCCTCGCGGATGCAGGCAAGCGCGGTTTCGGTTGCTTCAGCCATGCCGCCTCCTCTCTGCGAACGACGCTGCGGCAGACGCGAACGCGCGCGCAACGTCGGGGTTCGCAGGATAGTACACATGCGGGAAGCCCGCCACCAGGGACGGGGTGGTCGTCATGCACGGCCAGCCCTTGTCGCGCCGGGGCTTCTGCGCCCAAAAGTCGCCGCCCGGGCAGGTGGACTGCCAGTAGTGGAACTCGTGCGCGCGGATGCGTGTGCCGCGCGGCCCGTAGAGCCCGTCGCGTTGGGAAGTAAGCTCCACGTACCCGAAATGGGACAGCCTTCCCCCGTTCTCGCTTGCGCCCTCAAGGGCGCCCGCAACAGGCCAGCGCCGCCCCTCGCTATCGGCGATTTCGCGCTGCAGGTACAGAAACCCACCGCATTCGGCGACCGTCGGCATGCCGGATTCCACCGCGCGCCGCACCGCCTCGCGCATCGGCGCGTTCTCGGAGAGCTGCCGCGCATGGAGCTCCGGGTAGCCGCCCCCCAGATAGAGGGCGCTTGTCCCCCGGGGCAACTCGCTATCACACAGGGGGCTGAAAAAGGCCAGCTCGCAGCCCAGATCCTCGAGCGCGCGCAGGTTCTCCTCGTAGTAGAACGAGAACGCCTCGTCACGCGCGACGGCGACGATGGGCCGCGCTCCCGCGATCGGCTCCAACCGGTAAGGTTCCTCGCGGATATCGGGTGCCGTCGCCGCTATTTCGAGCAAGCGGTCGACGTCGACGCTCTTTTCCACCAGCTCGGCCATCTTGTCGATGCGCGCGGAGAGCTGCTCGACCTCGTCGGCGGTCACAAGCCCCAGATGCCGGCTTTCGAGCGAGAACGCCTCGTCGGCGGGGATATTCCCCAAAACCGCGACGCCCGTGTGCTTCCCGATCGCAGGCGCCGCGTAGGCGCAGGCAGCGGCGCTCGTCTTGTTCAGCACGACGCCGCGCACGTTCGCACAAGGCAGGAACTCGGCGATGCCGCGGATTACGGCGGCGAGCGATAAAGACGCCCCGCGCCCGTTCACCACTAAAACGACCGGCGTTTCCGTGTCGCGCGCAACCTGATAGCTGCTCGCGTCGGCCACGCCGGGTGCCATGCCGTCATAGAAGCCCATGACCCCCTCGAGCACCGCGACATCCGCGCCCGCGGCGCCGCATGCGAGCAGTGCGCGCAGCGTCGGGGCGTCGGTGAAGAAGCCGTCTAAATTGCCCGAGCGCGCACCCACGACGCGGCGATGAAAGAGCGGGTCAATGTAGTCGGGGCCGCATTTGAAGGCCGCGCATGCAAGGCCGCGGCGCGCGAGCGCGCGCAGGAGCGCGCACGTTACGACCGTCTTGCCGCTCCCGCTCGAGGGCGCAGCGACCATGAAGCGCGGGATGGACGTGCTCACCGGGCGCCGCCTTCCCCACCTGCGGCGCTGCAGTAAGCAAGCGAGACCACCTCAACGGATGGGTTCCCCTCGACAGAGAGGTCCTCCCCGACAGGCGACTCAGCAAGCGCGCCGACTTCGGCAAGCTCCTCGGCATCCGCGCCCGCACCACGCGCGCTGACGAGGAACACGGGGTTTTGCGCCTTCATAAGATGGTGCGAGCCTACAGCCTCGGCACGGGCGGCCGACACCTGGCACGCCTCGAACCCCTTAAAGCGCGAACCCGAGAGGAGCGCGAACGCCTCGGTGAGCGTCTCAACGGTGACGCATGGCACGCACAGGCGAACCTGCGAGTTCTTCTCGAACGCCGCCTCCACGATGGAGGGAAGCTCGCCCGCGCTCCCGCCGACGAACACGGCGTCGGGGACGGGCAGTTTCGCGAGCGCTTCGGGGGCGACACCGGGGACCGCATGCACGTTGCCGCACCCGAATGCATCCGCGTTCTCTCGGATGAGCCGCACGCCGGCCGCGTTGCGCTCGACCGCCCATACCGACCCCGCTCGCGCGACGAGCGCCGCCTCGATCGAAACGCTCCCCGTGCCGGCGCCGACATCCCACACGGTGTCGGTCGCGGTAAGGCGCAGCTTCGCGAGCGCGACGGCGCGCACCTCCTGCTTGGTCATGGGAACGTCGCCGCGGATGAAGAGCTCGTCGGGAATGCCCGAGGAAGCGTACGGCCAGCGGGAGCTCGCGGCGCGGGATGCGCCCGCAGAGTCCGCCGCGAAAGAAGCCGCCGCGGGCGCAGACGCGCCGGCCGGCGCCTCGGAGGCTGCGCTAGAGCCCGCAGGCGAACCGGCGCAGCCTGCGAACTCGATAAGCATCACGTTCAAGTCGTCGAACGTCTGACCTGCGATTTCACTTGCGGTCGCGCAGGTGATGCGCTCGTCGGGGTACGACAGGCGCTCGGCCACCGTCACGCGCGCGTCCCCGAAGCCCGCCTGCACAAGCTCGCCCGAAAGCCGCGAGGGGTCTTCCCCGCCCGACGTGGCGAGGAAGAGCTCACCTGCGCGCTCGGCCTCGGCCACGATGTCGCACGCCACGCCGTGAGCGCTCACGAAGCGCCAATCCTGCCATGGACGCGCGAGGCGCGCGGCGAGATACGACGCTGAGCTTATGCCGGGAATGACGCGCACGTCCACCTGCGCGTCGCCGGAGAGCGCCTCCACCAGGCGGCGCGCGCCGCTGAACAGCCCCACATCGCCCGTCATCACGACCACGGCGCGCTGCCACGACGCCGCATCGGTGAGCGCGGCGACGATGTCCGCCGTCTTCACGAGCTCGCATCTCACCACATCGGGCGGCACGTCGATGCTGACAAGCGCGCGATGAGCGCCGATGACCACGTCGGCGATGTCGATCGCGTCGAGCGCCGCGCGCGAGAGCAAGTCGGGGTTTCCGGGCCCCGCCCCGATGATCGTTACCTTTCGCATGGAATCTCCCGATACCCGCGCGGCGTGACCATACGGCCGCCTACGCGCTTCGTGTCCGCGTTGCCGACGAACACGGTGGTGAACATATCGGCGTCGATCTCCCCCAGCTCAGAGAGCCTGCACGTGCCCGACTGCTGCCCCTCGCGCCCGATGTTGCGTACCCAGCCGCAGAGCGTGTCGGGGGCCTTCCATTCGAGCATAATCTTCGCCGCGCGTGAGAGCCTGTCGGCGCGCTTTCTGCTGCGCGGGTTGTACAAACAGATGCAGAAGTCGGCGCTCGCCACGGCGGCGAGCCTGCGCTCGATGACCTCCCACGGCGTGAGCAGGTCGGAGAGCGACACGACCGCGAAGTCGTGGGCAAGCGGGGCGCCGAGCACCGCCGACCCGCTCTGAGCCGCGGTGGTCCCGGCGATAACTTCCACGTCTACATCGGGGTAGTCCTCCGCAAGCTCCAGCACGGGGCTCGCCATGCCGTACACGCCCGCGTCACCGCTGCACACGAGCGCCACGGCTTCTCCGCTCTGCGCACGCGAAAGCGCCAGGCGGCACCGTTCAACCTCGTGCATCATCGGCGTCGCGAGATGCGCCGCGTCGGGCACGGCGGCGAGCGCGAGCTCCACGTATTTCGTGTACCCCACAACGATGTCGGCCGCCTCGAGCGCGCGCCGGGCCGCAATCGTCATGCCGTCGGGGCCGCCCGGGCCGATCCCCACCACGAAGAGCTTTCCCATCACCGCTCCTTAAACGAAAGTTCGATAGTTACCTTGGAAAACGCGACGGTCACGCCGCTGTGAGCGAGCTTCGGGAAGATAAGTTTGCCCCCGTCCGCGAGCGCCGCGCGCTCGCACACGTTGTCGACCCCCACCGTCGCGCGCACGAAATCAGATGGCGAAACGCTGCCATCGACTTGCGACAACTCATCTGCGGAATACGTCGCAAGCGGGATATTGCGCGCGCAGCAGAAGGCGAGCAGACCCTCCTCGTGCGCCTTCACGTCGATCGTCGCCGCCTCGCGCACGGCCGAAGGCAAGATACCCACCTGCCCGCACGCGAGAAGAAACGCCTCCTCGATCGCTTCGGCGCACGCACCGCGACGGCATCCTATGCCCGCAACGATGCAGGGCACGACAAGGCGAAGCGGCTCGGGCGCAGGCGCCTGTGCCCGCACGCCCGCCGGCTTCCCCGTCTCACCGGCGGGCACGACCTCGCCCGTTGTCTCCGCCGCACAAACGGACGCACCTGCATTCGCGCCAGCGAACGGCGACACGACGATATCGGCCCGAGCGCGGTCGGACGCAATGTCAACCCCCTCAGGCGGCTGTCCCGAAATCGGCATGTCGGAATAGAGCGCCACGCGCCCGCCCGAAAGCAGCCGCGCCGACACTCGCTTGATGGCCTCGGGATTCGAAACGGCGAGCCCCGCACAGCGCGCCCACGTATCCACCGCCCACACGCCGCGGACGTCGGTCGCCGTGGTGATGACGGGGATGGCCCCTGCCGCGCGTGCCACAGTTTGCGCAAGCTCGTTCGCACCGCCCAAATGCCCCGACAAAAGCGGGACGGCAAAGCGCCCCGCCTCGTCGATCGCCACAACCGCGGGATCGTTTGCCTTCGAGGCGACATGCGGCGCGATCGCCCGCACGGCGATGCCCGCCGCGCCCACGAACAGAAGCGCGTCCGACGCTTCCCACGCGAGCGCCGTCCATGCGCGCAGGTCGGCCTTCCCCTCGCCGAACCCGCGCGAAACGGAAACGTCCCAGCCAGGGTCGTCTTCACCTGTCTGCGCGCAATCGGAAAGCGCGTGTGCGGTGCGCACCGCCAACGCATACCCCCTCTCAGTGAACGCTATGCAGGAAACCCTCATCTAGCGCACCACCATCGTCGAGAAGTAGCTGCCCCGATCGGGCACATCGTCGAGCGAGCGGTACAAGCGCTCGCCCAGAAGCCCACAGTCCTCTACGAGCTCGGCACCGTCGAAGGAGCCCTCCTCGTGAAGGATGCGCTTCGTGTCCGCAAGCGAGCGGCGCGCCTTCATGACCGCCTTCGTCCCCGGCCAGCCGATTGCGCGGCCCACCCCGTACAGAACGCCTTTACTCATACGTCGCCCCCAATTCCCCGATAACTGCATCGGCGCCCGACGTGCGGATAAGCTCGCGGCGCTCGGCGTCGAACACGACCGCGGCGATGTCGCATGCGCCCGCCGCGCGGCGGCGCAACCTGTCCTCGATTGCCGCAGCGAGCGAGGCACGCGCAGCGTCCCCCACGCCGGCGGCCTCGATTACCTCGAGCGCCGCCGTGGTCGTGACCGACGACATGATCTCGCGCACGGTCTTCGCGCCCGCGCCGGCCAAGGCCGCGTGGGCGGCCAGAATCTCCGCGCGGCAGTCGGCGGTACGTGAATGGGTGTCCATGATGCCGCCAGCGACCTTCACCAGCTTGCCGATGTGTCCCACAAGAAGGACATTGGTGAATCCCTCGCGAACGCAGCAATCAATCGCATCGCCCACAAAGTTGGAGATGAAGACCACCGGCGCTCCGTTTAGGTGGAAATGCCCCGAGATGAACTGCCCGCCGTAGTTGCCGGGCGTGAGCACGACTCCGCGCCGCCCCATAGCCGCATGCTGCCGGATCTCGAGCTCGATGCTGTCGCGCAAGGCAGCGAGGCTGCGCGGCTCGACGATGCCCGTCGTGCCTAGGATGGAGATGCCGCCCTCTATCCCCAGGTGCGGGTTGAAGGTCTTTTCGGCAAGGGAAACGCCCTCGGGTACCGAAATCGTCACAGCAATATTTCCAGAAAAGCCGTGCGCGGCGCACACTTCGCGCACCGCCGAAGTGATCATCGCGCGCGGCGTCGCGTTGATGGCGGCCGCCCCCACCGGCTGCTCGAGCCCGGGCAACGTCACGCGCCCCACGCCCACGCCGCCATCGACGGAAACTTCCGATTCGCGCGCGGGCACGCCCTTGCTGCCCACAGCGCCCGTGCCCGACCCCGCATGTTCCACGCGCGCGTACACGAGCACGCCGTCTGTCACATCGGCATCGTCGCCTGCGTCCTTTCGCACGGCGCACTGGGCACACCCCTCGCCGATGCATGCGTCGACCACGTTCGCTTCGACGGGCAGCCCGCCGGGGGTGACGATCGACACGCGGCCGACGGGCTTTCCTGACAAGAGCATCTCGCAGGCCGCCTTCGCCGCGAGCGCGGCGCAGCTCCCCGTGGTGTAGCCGCAGCGCAGGCGGGTCGTCCCGGTATATATGTAGTGCTCGAAGGCCACGCTAGCTGCTCGCCTTCCGATAGCCCGTGGCAAACGAAGGGTCGTAAAGCTTGCTGCGCTCGTACGACTCCGCTTGCGCGCCGTCGTGCGCAAGTCCGCCGCGAGCTCCGAGCACGCGGCCAACCACCACGAGCGCCGTGCGGTCGATGCCCTCTCGCGCGCCCGCATCGGCGAGCGTGCCCACTGTGCATCGCACCACACGCTCCTCAGGCCAGGTCGCCTTGTACACGAGCGCCACCGGCTCGTCGGAGCTGCGGCCCGCGGCCAAAAGCTCAGCGGAAAGCTCGGCGAGCATACCCGAGCTCAGGAAGATGACCATAGTCGAGCCGCTTTCCGCCATGGTGCGCATGCTCTCGCCCGCGGGCATGGGGGTGCGCCCGGAAAGCCGCGTGATCACGACCGACTGGCTGATTCCCGGCAGCGTGTATTCCTGGCGAAGCGCCGCCGCGGCACCGCAAAAGCTCGACACGCCGGGCACCACCTCGTAGTCCACGCCGCGCGCGTCGAGTGCGTCCATCTGCTCCTGGATGGCGCCGTACAGGCACGGGTCGCCCGTGTGCAGGCGCACCACTTCCTCGCCCCGCGCATCCGCCGCGCACATCACGTCGAGCACTTCCTCCAAGGTCATGTGCGCGCTGTCGTAGACGTTGCAGGATTCCTTGCACTCAGCGAGCAGCTCGGGGTTCACAAGGCTTCCCGCCCAAACGACCACGTCGGCCGCGCGCAGAAGACGCGCCCCGCGCAGCGTGATAAGGTCGGCGGCGCCCGAACCTGCGCCAACGATATGAATCATCCGAGCCTTCCCTTCCCGTTTCTCATCGCAACCGTTTACGCCGCCATTCGCGCAGCGGGCAAAAAACGGCACCCGCAGCGGCAATCGGCGCAAATACGCAGGCAGGAGGCGCAATGCCGCCCGCCCTGGCTTTGACACGTTCACAAGCGCCCACTATCATAGTAAAAGTTTCGGCAACGAGCATATGACAATCGGATAAAAGGAAATGACCGGCGCGGCGCCCGCACAGCCCGCGCTGGCTTGCGGAGGGAACCAGGTGGGAATCCTGGGCAAGGGACATTGCTGTATAGGACGCGCGGGCGAACCGCCTCGCGCCCCAAGCCAGACTGCTTCGCCTTTTCCTCACGGCATCGCCGTGGCGTTAGCTCCTTGTGAACCCCGAGGGGTGCGCTTTTCTTTCGCTTGTGCCGACAAGCAACTGTCGCCGGGGGACCGGCAAACCGAGGAAAGGAAAAACCATGTCCGACCAGATGTCACGCCGCGGCTTCATGGGCGCCGCAGCAACCGGAGCCTTCGCGCTCGCCGGAGTCGCGCTCGCGGGCTGCTCCAACACCTCCGCGAGTTCCGAGAAATCGAGTGAAAAGGAGAAGGCCGTGAAGCCGGTCATCCTCGTCACGAGCTTCGGCACGAGCTACAACGACTCGCGCCACATCACCATCGGCGCCATCGAAGACGCTATCCGCGAGAAGTACTGGCAGGACTACGACATCCGCCGCGCCTTCACCGCGCAGATCATCATCGACAAGCTGAAGAAGCGCGACGGCATCACGATCGACAACATGACCGAAGCGCTCGACCGCTGCGTGGAAGACGGCGTGAAGGAAATCGTCGTGCAGCCGACGCATCTCATGGGTGGCCTGGAATACACCGACGTGAAAGACGAGCTCGACAAGTACGCCGACAAGTTCGACAAAATCTCGCTCGGCGACCCGCTGCTCACCTCCGACGACGACTACAAGAAGGTGGCCGCAGCCATTAAGGAGAACATGGCGTCCTTCGACGACGGCAAGACGGCGCTGTGCCTCATGGGTCACGGCACCGAAGCCGATTCCAACGCCGACTATGCCAAGATGCAGGAAGTGTTTAAGAACGAGGGCTTGACGCAGTTCTTCGTCGGCACCGTCGAGGCTGAACCGACCTGCGAGGATGTTATCGCCGCCGCGAGCGCCGCAGGCTACAAGAAGGCCGTGCTCGCGCCGTTCATGGTGGTCGCGGGCGACCACGCGAACAACGACATGGCAGACGAGACCGACCCCGACAGCTGGGCTGCGAAGTTCGTGGCCGCCGGCTTCGAAGTGACGTGCCTGCTCCAGGGTCTGGGACAGAACGTCGCGGTCGACGAAATCTACGTCTCGCACGTGGACGACGCCATCGCCAAGCTGTAAACTCGCCGCGCACGGGGGCGCCGGTCGCGTCCCCGTGCAACGGGCATGCGCCTTCCCCGACTGACGGCGCATGCCCGTTGCATTCGCATCCCGTCAGCCCACCGCACGGCGCGGGCGGTCGAAGCGATTGAAAGGAACCCCCTCCATGTTGAAGAAAACCCTCGCCTTCGCCCTGTCAGCGGCGCTTTTCGCGTTCTCGCTCGCCGGCTGCGGCGGAAATTCAATCGACAGCGCAAAGGCAAGCGATGCCGATTCCCAGGAAAAGACCGAACAGGCGGCCGATGCGCCCGAGGGCGCAAGCGCTGCCCCCATCACCGCCGACAAGGTGGCCGACGGCACCTATCCGATCACCGTAGATTCCAGCTCGAACATGTTCAGGATTGTGGACGCCCAGCTCATCGTGGAAAACGGCTCCATGCACTGCGTGATGACGCTTTCCGGCACGGGCTACGGCAAGCTCTTCATGGGCACGGGCGACGAGGCTGCCGCCGCGAGCGAGGCCGACTTCATCCCCTATGTGGAAAACGCGGAAGGCAAGTACACCTACGACGTGCCCGTTGAAGCGCTCGACGAGGACACCGCCTGCGCCGCGTGGAGTATTAGAAAAGGGCAGTGGTACGACCGCACGCTCGTGTTCGAATCCGCCGGCGTCGATCTGCGCGCCGACGCACTGAAGTAACGCCATGCGGTCGATTCTTCCCAAGGGGGAAAGCAGGAAGCGTCGCAGCATCGCGGTGCGCGCGATCGCCTGCGTTCTCGTCGCCCTGCTCGCGCTTCCCTTCGCGGGGTGCAGTGCGAGCCCGAACGCGACCGGTGGCACGGCAGGCTCTCAGGAATACACTGTGAGCGTCTCGCTCTCCGGTGGGTCAGGGCGCGCAAGCATCGCCTCACCCACCACAATTGTGAAGGATGGCGACACCTACACCGCGACCATCACCTGGTCGAGTTCGAACTACGACAAAATGACCGTCAACGGCGTGGACTACGCGCCCGTAAACGACGGCGGCAACTCCACGTTCGAGATACCCGTCACGCTCGACGAGGACATCGCCGTGTCGGCCGAGACCGTCGCCATGTCAACGCCGCACACCATCGACTACACGCTCCACTTCGATTCATCCACCATGAAGGAGAAATCGGGCGACGAAGCAAGCGGCGGCTCCCCTGCGGGAACGGCTTCAAACGCCGCGGCCGACTTCCACAACGCCGATTTGGGCTGCGGCTGGAAGCCGACGGGGACGCTTCAGCTTGAATACGCCGAGCACTTCACTGTCGACGAGTACGAAGGCGGCCTGCGGCTTATCTGCGTGTCGAACGGGGAGCGCTTCCTCGTGGTGCCGCAAGATGCGAAGGTACCTGATGGGTTGAGCTCTGACATCGCGGTCATAAGGCGCCCCGCCGACAAGGTGTACCTCGTGTCGTCGGCGACGATGTGCCTGGTCGACGCGCTCGATGCGAACGACAATATCTTCATGTCGGGCACGAAGGCCGACGATTGCTCGGTCGCGGGCTTCAAAAGCGCGCTCGAAAGTGGGGCGATCGCCTACGGCGGCAAGTACAGCGCGCCCGACTACGAGCGAATATCGGCCTCGGGCTGCACGCTCGCCATCGAGAACACCATGATCAACCACACACCCGATGTGAAGGAAAAGCTGCAGAAACTCGGGCTCGTCGTGCTCACCGAACAGTCGTCGAGCGAGCCCGAAGCACTCGGGCGCGTCGAGTGGATTAAGCTTTTCGGCGTCCTGTTCGACAAGGAAGACGAGGCCGCGCACCTGTTCAACGAGCAGAAGGCCCGCGTCGAGCAAACGTCGGGGCTCGCGTCATCAGGTAAAACCGTGGCGTATTTCTACATTAACTCGAACGGGGCCGCCGTCACGCGGCGGGCGGGCGACTACGTGGCGCAGATGATCGAGCTTGCAGGCGGCAACTACGCGCTCGATGACGCGCAGACGGCGTCGACGTCAGGTTCGTCAGTAACGCTCGAAATGGAGCGCTTCTACGCGACGGCGAAGGATGCCGACATCATCGTCTACAACGGCACCATCGACGAATCGGTTGCCACCTTGAACGACTTCGTAGGCAAAAACGCGCTATTGTCGCAGTTCAAAGCCGTGAAGAACGGCAACGTCTGGGTCACAAGCGCCGACATGTACCAGCAGATGACTTCTACCGCCGACATTATCGACGAACTGCACGGGGCGTTCACCGGCGATGACGCGAGCGACTTCCATTATCTGAGGAAGCTCGGCTAGCACCATGAAAAGCCGACTTTCCATGACATACGACGAATCGGGGCGCGCCGCGCGGTGTCGCGTCGTGACGGCGCTGCTCGCTGTTGCCCTCATCGTGCTCGTCGGGGCCAACCTGTGCATCGGGAGCGTGCTCGTGCCCGCAGACCACATCCCTGGCATCCTTTCGGGCGGCGCGGCCAATTCCATGGAAAGCCAAGTCATCTGGGAGATTCGCCTGCCGCGCGTGCTTTCAGCCGTGCTTCTCGGCGGGGCACTTTCGCTCTCCGGGTTCCTGCTGCAGACGTTTTTCAACAATCCCATCGCCGACCCGTTCATCTTGGGCGTCTCCTCGGGCGCAAAGTTCGTCGTCGCGCTTACGATGATCGTACTTCTGGGCGCGAACCAGGCCATGTCCTCGCCGGCCATGGTGGCCGCAGCGTTTCTGGGCTCGCTTATCACCATCGGCTTCGTGCTCCTCATCGCACGGCGCATAAGTTCCATGGCCATACTCATCGTGGCGGGCGTCATGGTGGGATACATCTGCTCGGCGGCGACGAACTTCCTCATCGCCTTCGCCGACGACCAGTCCATCGTGAACCTGCACAACTGGTCTTTGGGTAGCTTCTCGGGTTCGAGCTGGGACGACATCGCGGTCATCGCGGTCGTGGTGATCACCGTGAGCGCATGCGTATTCGCGATATCGAAGCCCCTTTCCGCCTTCCAGCTGGGAGAAGCCTACGCGAAAAGCGTCGGCGTGAACGTCGCACGCTTCCGCGTGGTGCTCGTCCTTCTAGCGAGCATGCTCTCCGCCTGCGTGACCGCGTTCGCTGGTCCGGTGTCGTTCGTAGGCATCGCGGTTCCGCATCTCGTTAAGTCGGCGCTGAAGTCGTCGAAGCCTATCCGCGTGATTCCTGCGTGCTTCTTGGGAGGCGCCATCTTTTGCGCGGGCTGCGATTTGATCGCGCGCACGCTGTTCTCCCCCGTCGAGCTTTCCATCAGCGCCGTCACCGCCATCTTCGGCGCGCCGGTGGTTATTGCACTCATGTTGAAGAAGCAGGTGAGGTAGATGGGGGAATTCGTGCCGCGGACCAAAACGCTCGGAGGGAACATTCCATGCTTGGCCAGTCCTGAGCTCGCACGAAAGCGCCAGAAGGCACTTTCGGCTCGTGCGGAACTGCGCGCGGAACGCCTCCTTCGAGCGGAGTCGAACCTCGAAACCCCGGTCGAAACGCAGGCTGACGGAGCGCCGCTTTTCCGCATAAGCGACCTGTCGGCGGGCTACGACAAGAAGGTCGTAGTCGAAGGCGTCGATCTGGAGGTTCGCGCGGGCGACGTCGTGGCACTCATCGGGCCGAACGGCTCGGGCAAGTCGACCATCTTGAAAACCATCACACGCCATCTGGCACCGCTTGCCGGCGCGGTCGAGCTCGACGGGCGGGAGATTTCCCGATGGAAGACGGCGGAGTTCGCAAGGAACCTTGCCGTTATGCTGACAGATCGCCCCCGGACCGAGCTCCTCACCTGCCGCGATATCGTAGAGGCGGGAAGGCATCCCTACACCGGGCGAATGGGCACACTCACGCCCGACGACCATAATCGGGTCGACGAGGCCATGAAAACCGCACATGTGGAAAAGCTTGCCGAGCGCGACTTCATGCAGATAAGCGACGGGCAACGCCAGCGCGTCATGCTCGCACGCGCCATCGCGCAGGATCCGCGCGTGCTCGTGCTCGACGAGCCCACGTCGTATCTCGATATCCGCTACCAGATCGACCTGCTGCGAATACTTCGCCACCTTGCGAAATCGCGGAATGTTGCTGTCATCATGTCCATCCACGAACTCGAGCTCGCGCAGAAAAGCGCCGACAAGGTGATTTGCGTGAAGGACGGCCGGGTCTTCCGCGCCGGCGCACCCGAGGACATATTCACGCGCGAGACGATTGGCGAGCTCTACGGCCTGCAACATGGCACCTTCAACGAGCGCTTCGGCAGCGTGGAAATTGGGCGCCCGCACGGCGATGCGCACACGTTCGTCATCGCCGGCGCAGGTACGGGGTCGGCTGTGTTTCGCCAGCTCATCCGGCAGGGCAAGGCGTTCTACGCGGGCGTTCTGCACGAAGGGGACATCGACTGCGAGCTCGCGCGCGACCTGGCGACGGAATGCGTGGCCGAGCGCGCCTTCGAGCCGATCGGGGATAAAACCATAGCCCGCGCCAAAGAGCTCCTCGTCCACTGCACGCGCCTTATCGTGTGCCCCGCCGCCTTCGGCACCATAAACGCCCGCAACGCAGAGCTCGTCGAGTTCGCACGCTCGCATGGTATCGAGGTCATGCGAGCGTGCGAAAGCGCATCGGAGGATTCCCAATTGGAGTGGGAAGGATAAACTGGACTTTTTTTAAGGATCCTCAGGCTACAGCTCCTACGCCGGCGAGGTCTCCAAGGCGCCGGAGAACCTCGTGAACAGGAATTTCCACGCCGACGAGCCCAACTAGGCCTAATCCAAGCGAGATTCCAGACTCGAAAGGCCGTTGAGCGTGAGGTCGTTGGCAACCTCCGAGACGCGCTCGATGGGAACCGAGCCGTCAGACAGCGCCCACGTGCGATAGATACCGATAATACCCGACAGCAAAAACGCCAGATAGTAGTCGAACATTTCGTCCTTGAGACCTTGGGGCAGCAGATCGCGCTCGGCAATCTCGTGCTCGAGCGGCGCACGAAGACGAGCCATAAAATCATCGAGCGGAATGTTCTCGATCAGCTGACGATTGAGCACCAAGTTGTTGCACAGTGCCTCGTTAACGGTTTTAAAGAAGGTCGCCGCCGCGCCAAGAGCGCGCTCGTTGGTGTCGCCGTCCATTGAAGCAAGCGTTTTCTCGACCGAGTCGACAATCATCTCCACCACATCGACGGCAATGGCATCGAGCAGGCCGTCAACCGTGCCAAAGTGCACGTAGAAGGTTTTGCGGTCGACATTGGCCTCGCGCGCGATGGCACTCACCGTAATGTCTGCCAGCGGCTTTTCCATGAGCAGGCGCTCGAAAGCGGAAAGGATGGCATTACGGCTGCGAACGATGCGACGATCAAGACGCGGTTTGCTGGTTGCCATGGGCGTGTCCCTTCGATATGCGAGCATTCATCAACAGATGAGAGATAATCTACGTAAGATGATTATCCCCCATACAGCACAAATATGCCCCGCATCATGAAGAACGCACGACTGTCCTACTGCAACTTAGGGTGCTTCTTCTTATTGAGTGCCGACGGAGATACGCGAATACCGTCTCCTGTCTGACGCACATAGGCCTTATGAGCCGGCTTTGCGGTCCCAGAAGCCTTCTGAGCGTGCTTCTTGGGATCAACGGTAACAGCATTCGTGGGGTGCGGCTTAGTGGGCGCAGAGGGCGTCTGAGGCGTGCGGCCGAGCTTGCGCATCACGCGATCCCAGCGCGCATGGATGCTCTCGTTGTGGGCGCTCTTAAGTCCCAGCAGGGGCGCAGCCAAAATGGTAGGCGCAATAAACGTAATGAGACGCCACAGCAGATAGCCGGCGGTCGAAGCCGAACCGAAGAAATGACCCAAGAACAATGCAAAGCCGCCCTCAGCGCCACCAGTTCCACCGGGCAAGGGAACCGCAGAGCTTAACAGCTGGACAAAGGCGCTCGCGGCCATGACCGAGAAAAAGTCGACCTCGTGGTGGCCAAAGGCAAGCATCAGGAAATACGGAACCAGATAGAAAAACGCGAGCTGCAGCATGGTGATAAACACGGTGAGCAGCATGGAAGAAAAATGTCCGGCCGAAAGCTTGAACTTCTCGGAGAAGGAGTAGATCTCGCCATCGACAAACGTGCGCCAACTCTCGATCTTAGTGGCCGAGACACCAATGCGCTCGAGCCAATTGATGATGCAATGGGCGACGCGCGTGACGGTCTTAGGCATGAGCGCGACGGCGAAGATGCCAAGCAAGATGCAGCAGTGTCCACCAAAGCTAAAGACGCACAGCAGCGTCATGTCGCCGTAGCGTTCGGCAAAAAACGGCATACGGGCGAGCAGCAGGATAGCGCCCCAGGCGACCAGGCCAAACTGGTACACGATAAAGCGCGTGAATTGCGTGGCGCCGGCCTCGCCCACGTTTTGGCCGGCCTTGGTCAGGCGATAGATCTGAGCCGGGGTGGAGCCCATCATCATGGGCGTCAGGTTGCCAAAGAAGATGCCACTCGCCTCGACCGAGATCAGGTCGCGGATGCCGACGGGCGAATTGGGATCGAGCCAGACGGCGATCGCATAGGCCACAATGCCAAAGAACAGGTACATGAACATGCAAAGACACGCGACAACGAGCCATGACGCCTGGACGCTCGACATAGCGGCCCAGAACTGCCCCATCTGCCCGGTTACCACCAGATAGACGATATAACCTACCAGCACGACGCCGATAAAGATGGCGCCGCGGCGTGCGCTCTTATTGTCATCTCCGCCCGAGGCCTCAACCTCGACCTGGGGCTTAGACGTATGCTGAGAGGACTCCGTCATGAGACTCCTTCTAACAGTCAAAATATCTTGGATATTGTACCCGTAAGGGCCATAGGCAGAACGCAAAGCTCTGGTTCAAACGGGAATTGCAGACGGTTGTTTGAAAATAAAAAACCCGGCCTTCCATAGGAAGTCCGGGTATCAGATGCGTGGTAGCCCGTACCAGATTCGAACTGGTGATCTCCGCCTTGAGAGGGCGGCGTCCTAAACCGCTAGACGAACGGGCCATAAACCTCAGCAGAAAAGAAGTGGTAGCCCGTACCAGATTCGAACTGGTGATCTCCGCCTTGAGAGGGCGGCGTCCTAAACCGCTAGACGAACGGGCCACATGACATCTGCACTGCCGTGCTGCGAAAAAATATATTACGGGACAAAAAACGTCAGCGCAAGAAGAAATTCCAAATTACCGAAAAATTGTCGGCAGGTTATGGAACACGCAGGTAAACTAGGTAGCTAATTCAAGTTGAGATGGACCAAAAGAGCTTCGCGATCGTTGGGAATGTTGTCTTCGATCACGGCGTCGAGGGCGGAGTTGAGAAGCTGCCCCAGTTCCGGCCCGGGCTTGACTCCAGCACGGATCAGGTCGCCGCCGTTGATGGCGAGCATCTTGAGCGTATAGGGCTCCCCCGCCCTCAGCAGCTCGTGCGCCATCGCGCGCATCTCCTCAATCGTCTCAACGTAATAGAAGCACGACGGGGCCTTGCCAAGTGTGTCGGCACGCTTAAGGTCCATGAGCTCGTCAATCAGGCGGGCCGTGTCGACGCCCTCACCCGAAAGCGCGCGCATCATATTGAGCAGACAGGAGCGCTCGGGGCGCAGCGGCTTGTCATGGTATTTGATGAGCAGGCACACGTCGCGCACCAAGTCGTGCGAGAGCGCCAGGCGATCCATAATGACGCGCGCCTTCTTGGCGCCGAGCTCGGGATGACCGTAGAAGTGTCCGCTACCGGCATGGTCGACCGTGAAGCACTCGGGCTTGGACACATCGTGCAAAAACGCCGCCCACATAAGGCTCGACGAGGGCGCGACGCCGTCACACAGCGCGAGCTCCCCCGCCACCGTCAGCACACGGGCGATATGCACGTAGACGTTAAACGCATGATAGACACTGCGCTGATCAAACCCGCGACCCGCTGCCAACTCGGGCACGGCGGCGCAGATGAGCTCAGGATAGCGGAGCATCGCGTCTCCCCCATGACCGGTCGAAAGAATGCCCTCGAGCTCAATACCCACACGCTCACGCGCCACGGCATCGAGCAGCGGCGCGCACTCGGCAAGCGCACGCTTGGTCTCGGGCTCAATCATAAAGTCCAGACGGCAGGCAAAGCGCACCGCACGCAGCATGCGCAGGGCGTCCTCGTTAAAGCGACGCTTGGGATCGCCGACAGCGCGAATCAGCTTGCGCTCCAAGTCACCCTGGCCGTCGTAGCGGTCGACAAGCCCGCGCTCGGGATGCCAGGCCATGGCGTTGACGGTAAAGTCGCGGCGCGCCAAATCGTCCTCGAGCGAGGCAGCACGCTCCACACTCTGGGGATGGCGACCATCGGTGTAAAAGCCATCCAGACGGTACGTAGTGACCTCGATACGCTCGCCATCGGAAATAGCCGTGATTCCGCCAAATTTAATACCCGACTCCACGACCGCAATATCAGCGGCCTCGAGCGCCGCCTTGGACTCCTGCCACAGGCCGCTACAGCACATATCAACATCGTGGCTGGGGTACCCCATCAGGGCGTCGCGCACCCAACCGCCCACGTACCAAGCCTCAAGACCAGCCGCCTCAAGCGCGCGCAGGACGCGCAGGGACGCATCGGACGGTTGAGTACCGTTGAGCGAAACATTGCACATGCCTATGGCCTCCTGCGACTATCAAATTGGCTATCGATTGCGTCTGCAAGAAGTCTAGCAAGAAACAGCCTCCACTGCACACGCAAGTCCGATAAACAAAAACGCATCCGTCCTAGTCTAAGACGGATGCGAAATAATCAAACTATTCAGACAAGGTGCCGGAACTAGCAGACCTGGCGAACCTCGATGTGCTTCTTATATTCGTCCACCTTGGCAAAATCACCCAGACCGGGGCACTCGACCACGTTGGCGCCAGTGGCCATCGAAAGGCGCAGGGCGTCCTCGACGCGCTCGGGGGCGTCGTGCCACACGGACAGGAAGGCAGCGAGCGAGGAATCGCCGGCGCACACCGTCGACAGCAGCTTGACGTCGAAGGTGCGGTTTGCAAACCAGATATGCTCGCCGTTGGAGAAGTACGCACCGGCGCCACCAAGGGTCAGCAGCACGTTCTTGGCGCCCTTGGCGTGCAGCTCGGCCATAGCGCCCTTGACGGACTCGTCGTCGCCACCGCTCACCTTGATGCCAAAGATGTCAAGCAGCTCGTCGTCATTGGGCTTGATCAGCAGTGGCTCCAGAGCAATGAGGTCTGCCAGCTGATGGCTCGAGATGTCGAGGACGAACTCGGCCCCCTTGGCCTTGACACGGCGCAGGACCTCGGCCAAGAAGCCCTCGGAAGTGTTGGGGGGCAGCGAGCCGCTGATGACCAGGCAGGTCATGTCATCGAGCGAATCGATAAGTTCAAACATCTCCTGCTCGTTGGCCTCATTGATGGCGGCACCGGCATTGACCATGTTGTACTCGGTGTCGGGACCGGCGTTGAGGAACACATTGACGCGCGTAATACCGTCGGTCCACACGGGCTTGACGGGCACGCCCAGGGCCTCGGCGCCCTTAACGATAAACTCACCCGAGAAGCCGGCGAAGAAACCCAGGATCGTGGTGTCGACACCGTAGTGGTCAAGCGTAAACGAGACGTTGAGGCCCTTGCCGTTGGGCGTGTAGACGGCATTGCGGGTACGCGTGACGGTATTGGCAGCAAGGCCGTCGCAGGCGATGTTGTAGTCAATGGCGGGATTTGCAGTGAGCGTGTAAATCATGAATGTTCCTTTCACGAAGCAACGTGTTAATGAAAGTATATTCCACGCATCGGTAAAAGGCTAGGACAACTCGGTGAACGGTGTGGAAGCGATGAAGTACGGCAGGACACCTCTCCCCCGTGGCGGAACAAAAAGGCGCCCCAGCCGAAACCGGGGCGCCACATGCGCACGAATATGTCGCGTTTCGATTACTGACGATCGAGCTTGCGGACAGCAACGCGCTTGCTGTACTCGTCGACGTGACCGAAGTCGCCGATGCCGACAGACTCGGCAACGTTGGCGCCGGTGGCCATAGCGAGCTTCATGGCCTCCTCGACGTTGTCGCGATCCCTGTACCACTTGTGCAGGAACGCAGCGAGGGTGCAGTCGCCGGCGCAGACGGAAGAAACCAGCTTGATGTTGAACTCACGCTTGGCGTACCAGATGTCCTCGCCGTTAGAGAAGTAAGCGTCGCCGCGGCTACCACGGGTGAGCAGCACGTTCTGAACGCCAGCGTCGTGAGCCATCTTCATGGCAACGCGGACCTCGTCGTCGGTGTCGACCGGCACGCCGAAGATGGCCTTCATCTCGTGATGGTTCGGCTTGATGAGCAGAGGCTTCTTGTGAGCGAGCTCCTTGAGCTTGTCGGAGGACAGGTCCAGGACGACATCAGCGCCACGAGCCTGAGCGTGCTCCATGACCTGAGCCAGGAAGTCAGGCGTAGCTTTGGGAGGCACGGAGCCGGAAACGATCAGGCACTCGAGATCGCCCGCGGTGTCCAGGATGTTGTAGAGCTCCTCCTGGTGCTGCGGCGTGATCGGAGCACCCGGGTTCAGGATGCCGTACTCGTGCTGGCCATCGTTGACGTAGGTGTTAATGCGCGTGATACCGTCGGTCCAGACCGGGCGGCAGAGGCAACCCAGGTTCATGACCTCCTCGACGATGAACTTGCCCGTGAAGCCGGCGAAGAAGCCGAGCGCGACGGTGTCGACGCCCATCTTCTTAAAGGCGAAGGACACGTCGAGGCCCTTGCCGTTAGCCGTGTAGCTGGCCGAGCCGGTGCGGACGTTCTCGTCGGGCTCGAGCGGAGAGCTCGAAACCGTCATGTCGACAGCCGGGTTAGCGGTTAGCGTGTAGAACATTTACAGTACCCCCTGTATATGTGAGGGCCGCGTGGCCGGCCCATTCCAACCACGCGGTTACCTCTGATACCAAATTAGCGAGCTGCGGACTCGAGCAGTGCCTTGACCTCGGCGGCGGTGTTGCAGGCGAGCGCCTTCTCGGCGAGCTCGTCGCACTCGGCCTTGGTCCACTGGCTGATGGTCTTGCGGGCGCGCAGGATCGACGGAGCGCTCATCGAGAACTCCTCCAGGCCCCAGCTGATCAGCAGCGGCTCGAGCAGCGGATCGGCAGCGGCCTCGCCGCACATACCGACCATGATGCCGGCCTTCACGCCGCTCTCGATGATGTTCTTGAGCGAGCGGAGCACGGCGGGATAGTACACCTGGTACAGGTTGGAGATGGTGTCGTTACCACGGTCGGCGCACATGGTGTAGCCGATCAGGTCGTTGGTGCCGATGGAGAAGAAGTCGGCAACCTCGGCAAGACGGTCTGCGAGCAGCGAAGCGGCGGGCGTCTCGACCATGATGCCGACCTCGATGTTCTCGTTGAACTTGCGACCCTCTTCGGTAAGCTCGGCCTTGCACTGCTCGACGAGCTCCTTGACAGCCAAGACCTCCTCGACGCAGGTGACGAGCGGGATCATGATCTTGACGTCACCGAAGGCGCTAGCGCGCAGCAGAGCGCGGAGCTGGACCTTGTACTGGTCGGGATTGGCCAGGCAGTAACGCACGGCGCGGAAGCCCATGAAGGGGTTGTCTTCCTTGACCATATGCAGATACGGAATCTCCTTGTCGCCACCCACATCGAGCGTGCGGATGATGACCGGAGCACCCTTGAGCGCGCTGGCGACCTTACGGTAGGCGTTGAACTGCTCCTCCTCGGAAGGAAGCTCAGCAGAGTCCATGAACAGGAACTCGGAGCGGAACAGACCGATGGCCTCGGCGTCGTGATCGAGCGCGTTGGGCACGTCATCGGGGTTACCGATGTTGCAGGCGATGATCTTCTTGATGCCATCGGCAGTCACGGACGGCTTGCCACGGAAGGCCTCGAGGGCTGCCTTCTCGGCAGCGAAGGCCTCGGCCTTGGCGGTGTAGGCAGCGAGCGTCTCCTCGTCGGGATCGGCCTCGACGATACCCTTGCCACCGTCGACGACAACGGTCATACCGTTGCGCAGCGCGGTGCAGCTGTTGGAAACCGAAAGGACAGCCGGGATCTCGAGGGCGCGCGCAATGATCGCGGAGTGCGACGTGCGGCCACCGGTCTCGGTGACGATACCGGCAACGTGGGCCTTATCGATCGTGGCGGTCATGGACGGCGTAAGGTCGTGCACGACAACGACGGTGTTCTCGGGCAGGACGGAGAGGTCGACGACCTCCTTGCCCAGCAGCTCGGCCAGAATACCGGTGCGGATGTCGGCGATGTCGGCCGCGCGCAGACGGAACATCTCGTCGTCCATGGACAGGAACATGTTCTCGAACATGGTCGAGGTGTCCATGAGCGCCTGCTCGGCGCAGGTACCACCGTCAATGGCGGCGTTGATGGCGTCAGTCATGCCCGGGTCCTGAGCCAGGACAATGTGTCCGCTCATGATCTCGGCCTCGGCCTCGCCCACCGTCTCCTTCATGTGGTCGGCCTGAGCCTGGGTCTTCTCGCAGAAGACCGAAAGAGCGGACTGATAGCGCTCCTTCTCTGCTGCCGAATCGGCAACCTCGTGCGGCTCAAACGTCAAGTCGGGATCGACGGCGACCATGACGGTGCCGATACCGATGCCCTCGGAAGCGTTGACTCCCTGATACATTCCCATTCCTCTCTCCGTGTCATGTGATAAAGCGTTTTGCCATATCCATGACAAAAGAGCGCAGCTACCTTGCAACAGGTCACTGCGCCCCCAAATATGAACTTAGTTGTTCAACATGCGACCCGTTTGAGTTCTACTCGCCAAGACCGCTCTTGATGAGCTCGATGGCAGCAGCCAGAGCCTCGGCCTCGTCAGCGCCGTCGCACTTGACCTCGACCTCGGTACCGCAGGGGATACCAGCAGCCATGAGGGCCATCGGGGACTTGCCGTTGACCTCCTTCTCGGGGGTGACGACCGTCACGTCACAGGCGTACTTGCCCATGGTGGAGGCGAACAGACCAGCCGGACGCATGTGCAGACCCTGAGGATTAACGAGGGTAGCCTTCTCAGAAACCATAATTGACTCCTTTTTGTGTTTAACCCCTGTCATGCATGTGGCAGGAGTCAGATTCACGACGTTGTTTATATTAACTCACATCAAACGGTTTTTCATTGTGTTTCACACGAATTGTTGGACAGATGTCGTATCCCTGCGCTCGCCCGCCGGGGGGGGCGGTTAAGTTTGCTGCTCTACAGTCCTGCGCAAGACGGAAAGCACATTAAGTGCTTTCCTTTGCGTGCGGAACTCGCGACAAACTTAATCGCCCCGCCCGGCGGGCGAGCTGCGGAAACTCGGTCGGTCCAGAGCAATATCGGCGGAACGGAATTCTGGCTGAGGATCTGTTCGCGACAAAGACTCAATGGGCAGTTCCCTCTATGTCCTTCTGTAAGTTGCGGTGAAATAGGGACTGATTTTGCGGTTGAAACGTTTAAACAGTCCCTATTTCACCGCAACTTACAGAAGGGAATGAAAAAAGGCGGGGGCTCCGGGTGGAGTCCTCGCCTTTATTACAGGGGGCGATGTTATTCGCGGGCTGGGGGATTAGACCAGGCGGGCGTTGATCGTCTTGGCGATCTCGGCGGCGTCGGTGGAACCCTTGACGGTGGCACGGAAGTCCTCGTCCATGAGCGCCTCGGCGACCTTGGACAGGATCTTGAGGTGCGTGGTGCCAGCCTGGGCACCCGGGATGAGCAGGGCGATAGCCACGTTAACGGGAGCACCGTCCATGGTGTCCCAACCGGTCACGCCGGACTCGTCCTTAACGACGATGACGGCAGCCTCGGTAATGGCGTCGGACTTGGCATGCGGGATGGCGAAGCCCTCCATCATGCCCGTGGTGCCCTCGGCCTCGCGAGCCAGGAAGGCGTTCATCACGGCGTCGGCGTCGCTGGCGATCCCTGCCTTGACGGCCTGGTTGGAAACGAAGCTCAGAGCCTCGTCACGAGAAGCGAAGTCCTCGGCGACAAAGACATTCTCGACCTTCACGAAGTCGGCAGCCTCGGCCTTGGGGGCCTCGACGGCAGCGGCCTTGGGGGCCTCAACGGGCTTGGCTACAGGAGCGGCCTTCTGATTCTTCTCGAAGTCGTACTTCTTGAAGGCCACGAACAGGATGCCACCGACCACAGCGCCGATGAGGATCGCGAGGACCCACAGCGGACCGTTCTCGACAACAGGCAGGACCAGGAAGCCGCCGTGAGGCGCCGGATCGTGAACGTTGAAGAAGATGGTCAAGATGGAAGCGATGGAAGAACCGAGCATCATGATGGGCATGACGGGCCAGATGTTCTTGGTCATGAACGGAATGGCGCCCTCGGTGATGTGGGTGCAACCAAGGATGAGGTTGACGATACCGGCGTCATGATCCTCCTGGCTGAAGTACTTCTTGCCGACAACGACGGCGAAGGTGGTGATCAGCGGCGGAACGATGCAAGCGGCGGAGACGGCAGCCATGAAGTTGGTGCCGAAGTTGTAGGTCTCGGTGCCGACGCCAGCTTCGAGAGCGGTACCGAGCAGGAAGGTGCCAGTAGCGTAAGCAGCCTTGTTGACCGGGCCGCCCATATCAAAGGCGCACATGCAGCCGATGGCCAGGCCAAGGATCACCGGACCGGAGTTACCGAGGCTCTGCAGGAAATCCATCATGCCCTGGTTAATGGCAGCCATGGGGCCGGAAATACCGAGCATGACCAGGCCGACGATGGCGGTAGAGCACAGCGGATACAGGAAGATTGCCTTCAGGCCATTAAGGCTCGCGGGAATTTTAGAGAAAGCCTTCTCGAGCAGCAGGATGACATAGCCAGCGAGGAAGCCGCCGACGATGCCGCCCAGGAAGCCGAAGCCCACACCCGAGCCTCCAGCGTCGATCATGCCGGTATCGGCGTTGATGGGAAGACCCTGGATGGCAATCATACCGGCAACAAAGCCGGGGACGAGCGCCGGGCGCTTGCCGATGGACTCGGCGATGTAAGCGGAGAGCACCGGAACCATGAGGTTCATGGCGATACCGCCGATAATCTTGAGCATCGCGGCAAAGCTGTTGTAGTCGGCAGCCGTCGAATCAAAGGACGTGATGCCCCACAGGAACGAAACGGCGGTCAGGACACCACCGGCGACGACGAAGACCAGCATGTGGCTGACGCCGTTCATGAGGTGCTTGTAGATGATGTGGCCGATGGACTCCTTCTCCTCGACCTCATCCTCGACATCGGCAGCAGCCGCAACCGAGTCGTCACCCTTGGCGGCGAGCGCGCGGTCGATCAGCTTACCGGCTGCCTCAACGGACAGGGCCTTGGAAACACCAACGGAAACCATGCGCTTGCCGGCGAAACGCTCCGCCTGGACATCCTTATCGGCTGCGACGACGACGGCCTTGGCACCGGCGATCTCGCTCTTGGTGAGCTCGTTCTCGACACCGACCTGGCCATGGGTCTCAACCTTAATGGTCAGACCTCGCTCGGCAGCTGCCTTCTCTAGCGCCTCCTTCGCCATGAAGGTGTGCGCGATACCGGTCGGGCAACCGGTGGCGGCGATGATGTCAAACTTAGCCATGTGTCCCTCCTTTTTAAGTTTTGCGCCCGCAGGCGCTCCCCTACACGCGCGTCCTTGCGCGCTTTTCCACAACTGAAAGATACCAACCTACCGTCCGCGTGAGAAGAGACAAGGCGCAATTCTCCGGTGAAAGGTTCTTTCATAACCGTAAACGGTAGGTGAAAGTTTACCATCAAAACTTGAAACGGCAAGGTGTATCTTGTAATTGAAAATCCCCCTATACTATGACATTACAAAACGAGTCCGATTATCATGCCAACCAGGAGCCATCCATGACCGATAGTAGCAAGAGCGCACTTTCCCTCATTAGTACCCATCAGGGATACAGCGAGTCAGAGCAGCGCATTGTCGACTATATATTGGAGCACCAGTCCGAGGCGCCACGCCTCACGGCGGCTCAGCTCTCGCGCGCCGCCGCCACGTCCGAGGCGACCGTTTCGCGCTTCTGCCGCAAGCTTGGCTTTGGCAGCTTCCGCAGCTTTCAGTTTTCGTTGGCGAGGGATTTGGAAAGCCAGCGCAACGAGGGCCTGACTGACGAGGTCTCGCTCGACAATATGGAGCAGAGCCTCAAGAACATCCTGGCTGCCAAGGTGAGCGAGCTTAATGCGACCATCGACGGGATCGACCACGATACGCTGGCGGCTGTTGTGCATGCCCTTAAGCATGCAGGGGTTATTGAGTTTGCGGCTGTGGGCAATACCAACGCGGTCGCGCTCGATGCGACGTTTAAGTTTTCGCAGCTGGGCCTGCGCTGCATGGCGAGCACCATTAGCGAGACATCAATTGGCTTTGCGCTCACGTTACGCCCAGGTGACGTCATCGTGCTAATCTCAAACTCCGGCAAATCGCGCCGACTGAATCGCATGGCAAAAGCGGCTCGCAACTGCGGCGCAACCGTAGTCGTCATCAGCAGCGACAGCAAATCCCCGCTCGCGCGTCTGGCAGACTACACTTTTAATACCGTCAACCACGAAGCGCTACTGACGACGGGCGACTTTGCGTTCTCCAAGATCAGCGCCACGATGATCATCGAAGTCATCTACAACTTCCTGCTGCCCGAGATTGAAGACGCGCGTGAGCATATCAGCTACTACGAGGAGCTCATCCAGCCGGACAAGGTCGTTGAGTAAACGCGTAGTGGGACAAAAATTTCAGTCTATTTTGTCCCACCAACACCGCTGATACGACCTAGCCTCGAACTTCTTCGAGCATCTGCTTTGCGTGGGCCAAGCTTGCCTCGGACTGATCGCCGCTGAGCATGCGGGCGATCTCGGCGGTACGCGCTTCGCCAGTTACCTCGTCCAAATGCGTCTGGGGAACATCGCCCGATTCCTTGCTGACGACATAATGCTTGTCAGCCATGACGGCGACTTGCGCCAAGTGGGTTACGACAATCACCTGATGCGTAGCGGCGAGATCTGCCAGCACGCCCGCGAGCGCACGCGCCGTGGAGCCACCGACACCAGCATCGACCTCGTCAAACACCAGTGTATCAACACCGTCCGCGTTACCGAGGACAACCTTACTTGCCAGCATGACGCGGCTGAGCTCGCCGCCCGACGCAATTCGACGCAGGGGACGCGGCGTCAAGCCGGCACCGCTGCGGTATAGCAGCTCGTAGCTCGAAGGACCAACGGGCGTCCACTCAGCACGGGGAAGATCGCGCGACTCCCAGACGAGCTCGGCGCCGCCCATCTCCAGGCGAGCCATCTGGCGGCCAACCTCGTGGCAGAAGCGCGGGGCCGCCGTATTGCGAGCGCGCTTAAGTGCCTTGGCAGCGGCAAACAACTCGCGCTCGGCGCTCCCGAGTGCCTCACGCGCCTTTTTGATCTGCTCATCGCCATCATCGACCAGGGACAGCAGTTCTTGCGAGCGATCGCGCATGGCGAAAACATCGTCCATAGTGGGACCCCACTGACGCAACAGACCCTTGAGGTCGGAATACCGCTCACGCATGCGAGCGAGCTCGCGTGGGTCGAAGGCGACGCCATCGCGATAGGAACGAAGCTCGTTCGCGCAATCCTCAAGGGAGATACAGGCATCCGAAAGCGCATCGGCAATGTCACCCAGTTTGCGATCGACGGTAGCCATACGGGAAAGCTCTGCCACGGCGCCGTTCACGGCATCGAGCGCTCCCCCTTCGGAAGTAAGCGATGCATGGGCATCGTTGGCCGTCGCCACCAGCACCTCGGCATGCTCGGAGCGCGGCAGCAGCTCCTCGAGCTCCTCATACTCACCCGGCCTGGGGTCGACCTCGGCGATACGCTCCAGGGCGAAGCGCGCCTCCTCGACGCGACTCCCCTGCGCGCGTGAGGCTTCCTCCACACGGCGAAGCTCCTTGGCGGCGACACGCGAAGCCTTAAAACAGGCGCGATACTTCTCGAGCGCCTCAAGCGCCGTGCGCCCTGCCCAGGCATCGACCATGGCAACGTGATGCGCCGGATCGAGGAGGCGCTGGTGCTCGTGCTGACCGCAAAGATCCATCATCACGCCGACGCGCTCCGAAAGCTCACGCACGCTGGCGATGCGGCCGTCAATTTTTACGCGGCTGCGGCCCTCGGCAGAAAGGCTACGCTGTACGGTGAACCCCTCCGTGTCGTGCGGACCGTCGAACAGGCGCGCCTCGACGCTCGCCAGCGCCTCGCCCTCGCGCACCGTCGACGAATCCGCGCGCTCGCCCAAAATAAGCTTGAGGGCCGAGAGCAGCGCGGTCTTACCGGCGCCGGTCTCGCCGGTCAGGACAGTCAGGCCCGCACTCGGAACCAACGTCGCCTCGCGAATGAGTGCAATGTTGGAAACCTGCAGCTCATCGATCATGACGCACTCCGTAGAACACGCGGCTCACCGAGTTGTAGAAGCTCTCGGGGCCGTAATCCAGCAGCAGCACATCGCCGGGACCGCGACGCACGGCCACGCTCTCGACCGTGCCATCGCAGGTAATAAACTGTCCGTCGATGGCAATCGCCGGCACGCTCGGGCGATCGTCGGACATAAAGATCTCGACTACATCACTCGGCGAGGTCAAAAAGGCGCGAGCCTGAATGGTATGCGGGGCGATGGGCACACAGACCATACCCGAGTAATCGGGGCTGACGATGGGGCCGCCGGCGGAAAGCGCGTACCCGGTGGAGCCGGTCGCCGTCGAAACAACGACACCGTCGCCGCGAAGGCGGTCGATATGATGGCCGGACACCGTGATGTCAAACTCAACCATATCGGACAGGGGGCCGCGCGTAAGTGCCATATCGTTGAGGGCAAACGTGCGCACGACATCCTTCGTGCCGTCTTCGCGCACGGACACGATATCCGCGGCGATGGTGGCGCGGCGGCTCACGTGCAGCTCGCCGGACAGGGCGTCGCTCACGACCTGCAGAATGTCGCGCTCCTCGGGGCTCGCGGCCGTCAAAAAGCCCAGGTGACCATAGGAAAGACCAAGGATAGGAATCTCGCGATGGTTGAGGATGCGGGCAGCGCGCAGCAACGTGCCGTCGCCGCCGAGCGTAATGACCAGATCTGAGCCGTCAATATCAGGCGTGCTTTGAATCTTCGATCGCTGGTCGGCAGCCCATGCGACCTCGTAGCCCTGGCGCGAAAGCCAAAGCTCGAGCATCAGGCCGCTCTCGACCGCCTCTTGCTTGTAGTAATTGGGAACCAGAAAGACCTTCATAGCGTTGCAGCTTTCTCGCTCAAAGCCGATACCTGGGATTGCAGCTCATCGTCGGCGCGCTCCCCGGGGACAGACCTTGTGCCGTACAAGAAAAACTCAACGTTGCCCTTAGCGCCATGGATGGGCGACACGCACACGTCAAGCGGGAACAGGCCCTTGGCGGCAAAAAGCTCAATCGCCGCCACGAGCGTATCGCGACGGACGACGGGGTCGGTCACGATACCGCCCTCGCCCACCAGCGCAGCCGGCGCCTCAAACTGGGGCTTTACGAGCGTGCAGAGCGAACCCGAAGGATTCAGACACGCCAGCACGGCGTCGATGATATTCGCGATGCTGGTAAACGAGACATCGCACACAGCCAGGTCGATGACGCCGGCATAGCCAAGCTCAGGCAGCTGCGTCACGTTTGTGCGCTCATGCAGCGTCACGCGATCGTCCTGACGCAGCGACCAATCAAACTGGGCACGGCCCACGTCCACCGAGACAACGGTCGCAGCTCCGCGCTTGAGCAGGCAATCGGTAAAGCCGCCGGTAGAGCAGCCCACATCCAGACAAGCAAGGCCAGTCGGATTGATGCCAAACGCATCGAGCGCACCTTCGAGCTTAAGGCCGCCGCGACCAACATAGGGAATGCCCCCCTTCACGTGCAGCGGCAGGCCCGGGGTCACCTTAAGGCCCGGCGAAGTCAAGCGCTCGCCGCCACTCGAGACCAGGCCGGCCATAAGAGTGCGAAGGGCATCCGCGCGATCGGCGCAGATGCCCTGTGAAATCAGTTCGTCATCAAGACGCACGCGTTTCATGAATGCCATCAACCATTCGTATCCGGAGATGCGGCTAGCTATCTTGGGATTCGTTTGCCGCATCCTCATCGTATTCCTGCTCGAGCTTATCGGCCTCACGCGGCGTCAACTCAAACTTGTCGACCATATCGACCGCGCGGGAGCCCAGCTCAATCGCTTCGTCAAACAGATCGAGCGAACGCTCCAGGGACGTATCCTTGGAGCGAACGGTAGCGATGATCTGATCCAGACGGTCCGAGATCTCGTCAAAGTTGCGGACAGAACCCTCTGGCATGGCTACTCCTCGAAGGAGTCGACGACAGCCTCGGCGGCGTCCGCATCCTCGGCCAGCACGCCAGCCTCAGCCTGAGCAACAGCAACCTTAGCGGCAGCCTCGGCAGCCTGGGCCTCCTCGCGAGCGCGATCTTCGGCCAACAGCTCCTGGTACAGGTCCTCACCCGGCAGCTCCTCGCTGCGAGCGATCTTGCCCAGCACGCCGTTGACAAACGACGCGGACTGGTCGGTGCCATAGGCCTTGGCAAGCTCGACGGCCTCGTTGATCACGATGGCGTCCGAGACCTCCTCGTCGGTGAGGAAACGCATCTCGTAGACAGCGATACGCAGCAGGTTGCGGTCGGCGCCGGGCATGCGCATAAGATCCCAGTTCTTGGCAACGGAGCGCAGAGCGCAGTCGATGCGGTCGATATGCTCGTAGGCACCGCGGCACAGCTCCAGCGCATAGGGGTCGAGGGGACCCTTCGAGATCAGGAAATCGCCCTCGAGGACGTGCTCGAGCGGGCTGTCCGTGGCCTCGGCCTGGAACAGCAGCTGCAGCGCCTGACTGCGGGCAAGCGTGCGCCCGCGATAAACCTTAAGGCTCAAAGGTTACTCCTTGGGGAAAACGAGGCCGTCGATACAAACGTCAACGCGCTCGACCTCGACGCCCACCTGGGCATCGATGGCGGCGACTACAGCGGCGCGAACGGCCTCGGCGAGTTTCTTGAACGGATAGCCAAAGAACACCACGACGCGCACGGTGAGCGCGAGCTTGTCGCCGACGACCTCGGCCTCGACCGCCGGCTCAGAAGCCGGGGCCTTGGACGAGAGCATCATGGAGACAAGGTTGGTGGCAAGGTCCTTGACGCCAACGGAGGCGATGCCCTCGACATCCGACACGGCGCGCGAGACGATGGCGGTCAGAACATCGGGCGAAATGCCGATGCCGTCAATCTTGATTTCCTGGGGCATGAGTCCTCCTAGAAGAGTTGGTTGCTAGACGCGGGAGACGAACTTGCCGTCGCGGGTGTCAACCTTGATGACCTCGCCCTCGTTGAGGTACATGGGGACCTGGATGACAGCGCCGGTGTCGATCGTGGCCGGCTTGGTGGAACCCTGGACGGTGTCGCCCTTAAAGCCCGGATCGGTCTGGACGATGGTGGTCTCGATGAACATCGGCGGGGTCACGCCCATGAGCTCATCGTCGGCGAAGAGCAGCTGGCAGATGTCGTTCTCGCGCAGCCACTTGGAGTTCTCGCCCACCATGTCCTCGGGAACGGGAACCTGCTCATAGGACTCGTTGTCCATGAAGATGTAGTCGGTGCCATCGTTGTAGAGATACTGGAACTCACGGGTGGTGAGCATGACGCTCTCGAACTTGGTACCGGCGTTGCAGGTGTTCTCGACGACGCGGCCGCTCTTGATGTCGCGGGTCTTGTAGCGCACAAACGCGCCGCCCTTGCCCGGCTTGACGTGCTGGAACTCGACGATGGTATAAACCTTGTCCTTAATACGGAGACCGAGGCCGTTCTTGAAGTCGGCGGTAGAAATGGTAGGCATAGCGACCTTTCTTCTTATGGGCAGAACGCACAAGCGTCCAAATTACATACGACCGAAATTATACACTTGCAGACGGCGCCTGCAGCGAGCGCATAAAAAGAGAACGCGGGGCGCCCGAATTGCTCCGGACGTCCCGCCCCAAAAATCTATCGAAATGAGCTAGCAATCGATGACGTGAAGGTCATGCGGCGTCTTGGTGAAGGGCTCGTAGCCGTTCTCGGTGACCAAGCCGTAGTCCTCCAGACGCACGCCGCCCACACCGGGCAGGTAGACGCCGGGCTCCATGGTGATAACCGAGCCGACCTCGATGATATTCTTGCTGCGGTTGAAGTTGGGCAGCTCGTGGATGTCAATGCCCACGCCGTGGCCCAGACCATGGTTGTAGTAATCACCATAGCCGGCATCGCCAATGATCTTCTTGGAAAGCTTGAAAATGTCGTTGCCCTCGACGCCCGGATGGATGGCGGCGACGCACTCCTCGTGCGTACGGCGCACGAGCGCGTACAGGTCGAGCTGCTCCTGCGTGGGCTCGCCCATCACGACGGTACGCGTCATATCGGAGCGATAGTCGCAGTAGCCCGCGCCGTAATCCATGAGAACGAAGTCGCCCTTCTCGATCACGCGGTCGCCCGGGACGGCATGCGGGTTGGCGGTATTGGGGCCGCTCGCCACGATGGAGCCGAAGGCCAAGCTGTCGGCGCCGCTGGCGAACATAAAGTTCTCGAGCTCGTTGCGAACCTGCTTCTCGGTCATGCCGGGTTTAATAAATCCGAGCATGTGCTGGAAGGCGGCGTCGGTAATCGACTGCGCATGGCGCATGAGCTCGATCTCCTCGGCGTCCTTGATGGCGCGCATCTTGCGAATGTCATCATGCATCAGCGGCAGCATGCAGGCGACGGAACGATCCTCCAAGCCACGCTGGATACCCTGGTAGAAGTTAATCTGCATGTCGTCCTCGACAGCGCAGACGCGGCACTTGTTGGCCGCGATCTTGCCGGCGACCCAACCGGGGATGGTGCCTTCGTCCATGTCGTAGACCCAGGGGCTGCCGGCAGGCGTGTTCTCCTCAAAGCTGTTGAGGTAGCGCGAGTCGGTATGGAACAGGCACTGGTCAGCCGTAATAAACGCAGCGTGCGGGAACTCGAAGGTGTAATCGAAGACGCCCTTCACGCCCGTGAGCCAACGAAGGTTGGCCTCGTCGCGCACCACGATAGCATCGTAGCCGCGCTCAGCCATCAGGGCACGGACACGCTCGATACGACCGGCAGGACCGGCAGCAAACTCAGACATGCAGATTCCTTTCTTGTTGTCTCCATAAAGACGGGACGGGTCTCAACCGAACGATGGAATCGCATGCAATCCGCAACCGATTGAAAACCCGCCCCTCAACATGATACGAAAGACGATGGATGTCAATAAATCTTAGAGAAGTTCTTTGCGAGAAGCCAAGTAGGCGTGAGCATGGCGGTCGAGAACCTCGTCCTCAACGCTCGTTAGACGAATGGCGCCGAGTGCCGCGGGCAGCGGCAACATGCTGCGGTTCGAGCGGACAAACTGCTGCCTGCGGAACTCCTCGATATATGCGGCAGGCTCCAGATCGAAGGCAAGCTCCTCGATACCAAAGTCCTCCAGGCAGTCATCGACCTCAAAGACGTAATCGATATCGAAGTCGCAGGCATCGTGTGCTAGGCGCGCCTCAAAGCGCATGCCCTCGGACAACAGCTGGTAGGCAGGCACCTGCGAAGCGGCATCGCCCAAGCAGGCGCGCAGGGTACGCTCCCCCGTCTTGCCAAAATCGAGCGCATGGCGGGCGCTGGGATTCGTAGCCATCAGTACGTCCTTGCGGGCAGTCTGAGACCACTGAACGGCATTGACGAGCGCGACCTCCTCGCCCGCGAGAATCTCGGGAACGGTCTCGGTAAACTGATTCCAGCGGGACTTGCTGCTCGAAAGCATGGTGCCAACAAGTACCGCATAGCCGAGCTTGAGGTCCTCGGGGTCCGCCGCGCGAACAAGGTCGAGGTCACACACGACCAAGCCCGGCTCGGGACGGAACGCGATAGCGGGAAGCGCATGCGCGGACGAGGCGACGAGGGGCTTCATGGTCGTCGCGACCGTGAGCATGGCGTCGAACGTCGTCGGCAGCAAGGCGCACTCGGTACGACCGCACCACTGATTGGCACACCAGCAAACGACCGAGCAGGTCGCCGTGTCGCCGACAGCGACAACGAGATCGTCGCAGGTAATGCCGTTAGCCGACAGGGCGCCAAAGACGGTATCGGCATCGGCAAGAGTAGCACCAGCAGGGGAAACCTCGAGGACGAGCAGCGACACGGCAAAACCGGCGTCAACCAGTGCATGCTCGACAACCTCGCCAAATCGCTCGGATGTGGCGTCGTTCCAAACCACCATCGCGCGCTTGGGCTTGCCCACAGCCGAGGCAAACATGCGCGGCAGCTCCTCGAACGCGCCCAATCCGACGCGGACATCGACGCTGCGGTTTTGGAAATTGATAAGTTGACGGCGAATCATAGCAGTCCACGCTCCAAAAGCATCTCGGCACAAAGGTAGGAAACGTCCTCGAAGGACTTGTTGCGAATATCAAGGGTAATATCGGCGGCCCGGCGATACAGCGGACGGCGATGCTCAAACAGGCGCGCAGCGTGCTCGGGCGAGCGGAAATCGGGCCGGGTATCGGAGCGGCGAATCTGGCGCAACGAGTCCTCAAAGTCGCCTTCGAGGTACACACAGGTACCCATCTCGTGCATCAGCTCAATGTTCACCGGCGTCTCGACGATGCCACCCCCGCACGATACCAGCAGGCTGCGCTCGCTTTGAAGCGAACGGAGTGCCGAGGTCTCGAGTTCACGAAAACGATCCTCGCCCTCGGTCTCAAATATCTCGGTCACCGACTTGCCGCATCGACGCACAACCAAACGATCGGTATCGACGAATCGACGCTTGAACATAGTGCCCACGTTGCGCGCAAGCGTCGACTTGCCCGCGCCCAAAAAGCCGATAAAGAAGATATGGTCGCAGCCGTGTTTGATGTGCTGAGACATGGCGAAACCTATTCCTCGCAGGGAAGGTCGCGCAGGGCCCGGCGCTCAAAGATACGGAAGATCTGCGTGTACCACAGGTCCTGGGTCGCCTGCGGCTTGACCAGAATAGTGTCAACGCCGGCAAAATTACCGCTCCACACGTCCGTGTACAGCTGATCGCCGATCAGCACCGCCTCGTCTGTCGTGGCGCCCAGACGCTTAAGACCCGCCTTCAGGGCAAACGGGGCGGGCTTCATGGCGTGGCTGATAGCCTCGAGCCCCAGCTCGCGCGCCGATGCTATGACCTGGTCGCGATGCCAGTTATTGGACACCATACACAGCTTAAAGCCCTTGGCATGGGCGGCTTCGAGCCAAGCTGAAACCGCAGCGGGAACCTGCTCGGTATCGCGCGGCACCAGAGTGTTATCGCGGTCGAGTAGAATGGCGCGTTTGCCGTCGGCCCACAGGGTATCGAGGTCGATGCGGTCAACTGAGGCAACATATCGTTTGGGGCTAAAAATCCTCATGATCAATTCCAAGACTGTTGGTGCTCTTCGTAGGTCTTCGAGAAATACTCCTCGTCCTGTGTAATGTAGAAATACAGGTCATCAGAGTCGGTCGGCTCAAGGCTAGCCTTGAGCGCCTCGAGCGACGGAGAGCAGATGGGCGTGGGCGGCAGGCCTTCATGCTTATAGGTGTTATACGGACTATCGCTCTGCAGGTCGTCGGCGGTAACCTCGCCGCCGGTGACATACATCATGGTCGCATCGCTATTGAGGTAACGCAGGCCATCGAGCTTGCCCGCCAGACGGTTATAGAAAACCGAAGCCACATGCGCGCGCTGATCGGCGTTGAGGCCCTCGCGCTCGACGATCGAGGCAAGGTTAACGATGTCGTAATCGGACATCTCCACGCCATAGCGCTCCTTGATCTTGGCCTCGCAGCTGGCAAAGTCAAGCGACTTATACTCGGCGTTGAACTGGTCAAGCATGGCGCGAATCACATCATCGGCAGACGGGTCCTTACCCAACGAATAGGTCTTGGGGAATAGGAAGCCCTCGAGCGAATCGTTCGCGGCATCTTTAAGGAAAGCGTAATCATTCACATAATTGCTCGCCTTGGCCTGGTTAAGGAAGTCTTCCTTGGAGATGCTGTCGTATGCCGCGGCCACGCGATCGGCGACCTGGTCGACCGTTAGGCCCTCAGGGATAGTCAGCGCATCGGAGCCGGCATTGGGCCCCTCCATGAGCTGCTGGACAACCTTGGTCGCGTCCATGAGCGTGGTAAACGAGTAGGCGCCAGGCTTAAGCGACATATCGGCATTGAGCTTTTTGACCGCCGCATAATAATCCTTGGGGTCTTCGACGATATGGTTCTCGGAGAGAATCGAAGCGATGGTATCACCCGAGGCGCCATCGGGAATCGTGATAGTAACTTGCTGGCCAGCAGCAACTTTCGCATCCTCGCCGGCAAAGAAGCCCTTGACGGCTGGCACGACAAAGAAAACGATCGCGACAAGTGCAAGCACGGCGATGACGCCACCGATAATCATAGGCACCGGAGAGCTTTTCTTTTGGACGCCACGGCGGGCATGCGTGTTATAGCTCGAGCGCGTGGCCGGAGCTACGCCATGTGTGCCGTGAGCATGATGTGTACGCGCATGCGATTGAGGCGCCTGCGCACGCTGCGTGGGCGCCTGCTGCTTAAAGCGGGTACCGCTTGCGGGCCGGGCTACGCGGGCAGCGGGCTGTTGGGCAGGACGCTGAGCAGATTGTGCTGCACGAGAGGAGGGCTGTGCGGGACGAGCAGCAGGCTGAGCCGCACGCTGCGTCGGTTGCATCGGACGCTGGCCGGACGATACAGGGCGCGGCGTAGGCTGCCCCTGGCGATTCGGCTGGCGCGGATCGGAAGCGCTAGGCATGCGAAACCTCCTCGTTTTTGCGATCGAGCCACGTCTGCAAGAACAGGCTGGCGGCGATCATGTCAATCTTGCCCCTCATCTGCTTTTCGTTGAGTCCCTGCTCGCGCAGGATACGCTTTGCCTCTTGCGAGGACAGGCGCTCATCCTCAAACTCAAGCGGAAGATCGAGCTCTTGGGCAATCTTTTGCGCAACGGCGGCAACGCGCTCGGCCTGGGGGCCGGGCTCACCGGCCATGGTCAAGGGACGTCCGCTTACCAGGATATCGGGCTCATAGTCCTCAACCAGGTAACGGAACGTCTTGGCCATGCCAGTGACCTCGGCAGCCGGGAGCACCTTGACGGGCATTGCCATCTTGCCATCACGGCTAGAGACGGCAATGCCAATCCGGGTCTCCCCTATGTCCAGCGCGAGCGCGACCACAGCGACTACTTAAGCGCCGAGCGCGGTCTTGGCAGCCGCGAGGGCATCGGCGATACCGGCAGCATTCTTGCCGCCAGCCTGGGCCATGTTGGGACGACCGCCACCACGACCGTCGACCAGGCCCGCGATCTGCTTGATCACGTTACCGGCGTGGAAACCGGCCTTGACGGCGTCATCGGAGCCGGCAGCGAGCAGGGCCGGGGTGCCCTTTTCGGTCACGCTAGCGACGACGCAGGCGACGGGGCCGGCGACCTTCTGGTGCACGGTATCCCAGACGTTGCGCAGGTCGGCAGCTTCAAGGCCCTGGAGCTCAGCGACGACGAGCTTGTAGCCATTGACCTCGACGGCACCCTCGATGGCGCCGGAGATGGCGTCGGAAGAGCCACCGGTGAGTGCCTTCTTGAGCTTGTTGGAAGTCTCGCGCAGCTCGGCCTGCAGGTTCTCCACGCGGGCGGGAACCTCGTCAACGCGGCACTTGAGCGCAGCGGCAGCGGCGTCAACGAGCGCCAGGCGGTCGGCCATGTAATCGAGGGCGCCCTTGGAGGTCACGGCCTCGATACGGCGGACGTTGGAGCCCGTGGAAGACTCGGAGATGATCTTGAACAGACCGATCTCGGCGGTGTTGGCGGCATGCGTGCCACCGCAGAGCTCGCGGGAGAACGGCTGGTCCTCGGCGCCCACGGAGACAACGCGGACGACGTCGCCGTACTTCTCGCCAAAGAGGGCGACAGCACCGGCGGCCTTGGCCTCGTCGATGCCCATGACGCAGGTCACAACCGGCTTGGAAGCGAAGATCTGCTGGTTGACCAGGTCCTCGACAGCCTTGAGCTGCTCGGAGGACAGAGCCTCGAAGTGCGTGAAGTCAAAGCGCAGGTGCTCGGGCGTCACCAACGAGCCAGCCTGGGAGACATGCTCGCCCAGGACCTGCTTAAGCGCGGCGTCGAGCAGGTGCGTGGCGGTGTGGTTGCGACGCAGGAAGCCACGGCGCTCGGCGTCGAGCGCGGCGGTCACGGTAGCACCAACGGTCAGCGTGCCCTCGGCGACGTGGGCGACGTGGGCATACAGGCCGTTGTGGTTCTTGGTATCGGAAATGGTCAGCGCAACGCCCTCGGCGGAAAGCTCGCCGGCGTCGCCCTGCTGGCCACCCATCTCGGCATAGAACGGGGTGCGGTCGAGCACGACCTCGACGTCCTCGCCGGCGGCAACGGACTCGACGGACTCGCCGTTGCTCACGATGGCGACAACCTTGGCGCCATCGATGACGTCGTTGTCATAGCCGTCGAACTCGGTCGCGGCAACCTTGTCGGAAAGCTCGACCCACACGTCGTTAAAGCTACCCCAGGCATCGCCCTTAGCGTTGGCGCGGGCGCGGGCCTTCTGGTCCTCCATGCAAGCGGTAAAGCCATCCATGTCGACGTCGTGACCGGCGGTGCCGGCGATCTCGACAGTCAGGTCAATGGGGAAACCAAAGGTGTCGTGAAGCTTAAAGGCAACATCGCCCGGAAGGACAGCACCGTCGGCGAGCGCGGCCAGGGCCTCGTCAAGGTAAACGCGGCCGTTATCGAGCGTCGTTGAGAAACGCTCCTCCTCGGAGGCGACGATGCCCTTAACGAGCGCGACGTTCTTGAGCAGCTCGGGATAAGCCTCGCCCATCTGAGCGTTGACCTCGTCGATAAACTTGGTCAGGAAGGCGCCCTCGATGCCCAGCAGACGACCGTGGAACACGGCACGACGGAGCAGGCGGCGCAGGACGTACTCGCGGCCCTCGTTACCGGGCAGGATGCCGTCCGAGATCATAAAGTCGACGGCACGGGAGTGGTCGGCGATGATGCGCAGGGAGCGGCTGGCACCGGAGTAATCGTCGGCGTCATAGGTCTTGCCGCTGATCTTCTCACCGAGCTTGATGAGGTGCTGCATCAGATCGCCGTCGTAGTTAGCGGTCTTGTGCTGCATGATAGCGGCCATGCGCTCCAGACCCATGCCCGTATCGAGGTTGCGGTGCGGCAGCTCCGGCATGGAGCCGTCCTCCTGGCGGTCGTACTGGGTAAACACGAGGTTCCAGAACTCAAGGAAGCGATCGCAGTCGCAGCCAGGCTTGCAGTCGGGGCTGCCGCAACCGACCTCCTCGCCCATGTCAAAGTAGATCTCGGAGCACGGACCGCAGGGGCCGGTGGGGCCAGCGGCCCAGAAGTTGTCGTCCTCGCCCAGGCGGGAGATGTGATCCTCGGCAACGCCCAGAGAGCGCCACACGTCGTGGGTCTCGTCGTCTTCGGTAAAGACGGTGAAGTACAGGCGGTCGAGCGGCAGCTTGAACTCCTTGGTGATGAGCTCAAAGGCCCAAGCGCAGGCCTGCTGCTTGGAGACGCCGCCAAAGGAGAAGTCGCCGAGCATCTCAAAGAAGGACAGGTGACGGCCGTCCTCACCGATGCAGTCGATGTCGTTGGTGCGGACACACTTCTGGCAGGAGATCGCGCCGATCTCCTTCATGGTCTTCTTGCCCTGGTAGTACTCCTTAAACTGGTTCATGCCGGCGTTGGCAAGCAGCAGCGAAGGATCGTCGGGGACGAGGGACGAAGAAGGATAGAGCTTAAGACCGCGCTCCTCAAAGAAGTTGAGGAACTTGGAGCGGATCTCGGCCGTAGTCATTGACGGGTAGTCAGCACTCATAGAGGGAATCTCCTCGGTTTCACATCGAAACAGTTCAAACGTAACGATATTACCATCCAACCGCCCCCGTGCAAAAAAGAGGGCCGCCAAACAGCGACCCTCCAGCGAAAGTGCACGTTATTTAGGTCTGTCAAATACTTTGAAAAAAAATGATTTCGGTAAAATTTCATATAAGAATCGTCCGGAAGGAGCGATCGATGGATAGCAAACGGTTTGTCGTGAATGCACTAATCTCGGTAGCCCTTTTAGCAATCTTCGCTTACTCGAGCTGGTATGTGAACCAGCCGAGATTTGGCTACGCATTGTACGCAGTAACATCTGGCGATAAAGCGTATTACACCCTAAGCGCAATTGACGCCATCTTTTTCTATGTGGCTGGCCCCTTATCAATCGCTTTGATCGCGTTTATTGTTATTTACAACATCAAGAAACGCTAACAGGGCCTATTTGGAACCCGAATCGTCCATGGAGCCGTCGATGCCGGTTTTGGTGTCGTCGTCCGTATTGGAATCGTCATCCTTGGCGAAGGGGTTCTTGAAAAAGCCTGTCGCGTCGGGCTGAAGCCCCGAGAGCTTGATCCAGGGATTATCGAGCTCGGGCTTGGGCATGGCCTTGGCCTCGGGTGCTGTCTCGTTGCCGATGAGCTCGGACTCATAGATGAACGTATCGTCTCCAAGCGCGTCGTAGGCGGCGACCGGGTTGCCCTCGGTATCGCGATACGGAGTGCCCTTAAACACGGCGCCGTCGTATGCCACGAGCTGACAACCGGTCTCGTTCTCAAAGTAGTAGACGAAAATGCCCTTGAGGGCCGCGCACAGCGGAATGGCGATAACCATGCCGATGGGACCCATGAGTGCCGAACCGATAACGAGGGCCGTAAGGCTCATGACGGGATGCACCTGCACCGAGCTCTGCATGACCTTGGGCGAAATGACATTATCGGTGACGTTTTGAGCCACCATGGTCACGACAAGCGTCCATAACGCCAGCATAGGGCTGAACATAAAACCGAGCACCGTGGCGATCGCCGCGCTCACCCAGGGACCGACAACCGGAACCAAGTGCATAATGCCGGTAAAGATAGCCATGAGTGCTGCATACGGATGGCCGATGATCGTAAAACCAATAAAGGCAAGAAAACCGCCACAGATCGATGTGATGACCATGCCACGTATGTATCCGCCGACCGAACGCGAAAGAATGGCCACCATAAAGCGGTACGAGGTCTCTTTTTCCTGCCCGATGATGGTGCAGACCTCGTGGTGCATGCGGGGATAATCGCAGGCAAGCCAGTAGGCAAGCACCAGACCCAGGAAGATGACGAACAGCTGCGAGGCCGTGTTGGTAATGAGCGGAAACACACCGCGGCCGAGCTCAGCAGCGATTTGCGAGACGTACTTGGACGCTACGGTAACCAGCGAAGAAAGATTGTCGTCCAGATACTCCTTGAGCGGCGTGTTGTTGAGCGTCTTGGCGTGCGAGAGCATCTCGTTGAGATCGCCACCCGCAACACGAAGCTGCTCGGGCAGGCGGCTCAGGACTTCCATGATTTGACCGAGCAAAATAGGCGATAGGATGCAGACGACGCCGACGAGCACGGCAACAACCACAATGAGCGCGATGAGCGAACCGAGGCCACGTCCGACGCCGTGATGCTCGAGCCAGTTGGTGATCGGAGACATCACAAAAGCGATGATGGAACCGACAGAGAGAAACTCGATGACCGGTGCCAGGATGCCCATAAGGTTAAAGATGACGGCAGCGATGACAATGCAGCCGACGACGCCCCAAATACGCAGCGTCAGAATGCGGGTATCGCGAAGCGTGCGGTCGATTTGTTGGGGGTGCTCACTCATGAACGAACCATCACTCCGTCGGGGTCGATCTTGTCCTGAATCTTCTTAAGCGTGCGGCGCAGCAAACGCGAAACCTGCACCTGCGAGATGCCCAGCTTCTTGGCAATCTCGATCTGGGTCATGCCCTTCACAAAACGCAGCTCGATAACCTCGCGCTCGCGAGGCGAGAAATCGCGGATGGCTTCCTCGATTACCAGACGGTCATCGGTAAAGTCGAGCTCGTTGTCGTCGTCGGCATAGCGATCGAGAATCGAGGGAGCATCGTCGGAGTCGGACGCGCCGGGAGCCTCGATGGGCACCGAGGTATAGGCCGAGGACGATTCCATGGCTTCGAGCACCTCGTCAACGGTCACGCCAAGGTAATCGGCGATTTCCTCAACCTTGGGCGAACGCTGAAGCTCGTTGGTGAGCTTATCGGTGGCCTGGTTAACCTTGGCAGAGAGCTCCTGCAGACGACGCGGCACGCGCACACTCCAGCCCTTGTCGCGGAAGTGGCGCTTAATCTCGCCCAAAATGGTGGGCGTGGCAAACGTCGTGAACTCGAGTCCGCGTTCAGGGTCAAAGCGGTCGATAGCCTTGAGCAAGCCCAAGTACCCGACCTGCAAAAGGTCATCGAGCGGCTCGCCGCGGTTCTTGAATTTGTTGGCAAGAAACCTTACCAGGTTCATATGGGACATGACGAGCTGCTCGCGAGCATCCGGATCACCGGTCTCCTTATAACGACGAAACAGCTCGCGGGTTTTCTCCTTGTCCCAAGCGGTCTTGCCGCTCCGGGAACGTTCGGTCATATTAGATATCCGCCTTGAGGTCGAGGGAAAGCGTTAGGGGCGCCGCAGTCTTTTCGTAGGAATCGCACACGCTTGCAAGAATGAGCTCGGCATACACAGTAGCCTGGTCATCCTCGTCGACGGTGGCCTGTTCCCCAAAGGTAAAGGTCATGCCGACGTGAGATTCGTCCACATCGAAATTGATCGTGATGTCGTCGCAGTCGACCGCGGTGCACCCAAAGATGAAGGCTTCCTCGGCAGCCATGCGGATATCCTCGATGCGATCGACGGACATAGAGCACAGGGCGCCGACGTTGGCGGCCGTCATGCGCACCAAGCGCGCGAGACGAGGATCACCGGCAACGCTCAGCGTGATGGGGCAGGTCGCTTCACTACTCATCGCAGGACTCCTCGGAGGTCTCGGCAGGCGTATAGGTGTAATACTGAGCAGGCTTGGCTGCGGGCTTCTGAACATCATCGTCGTCAGCAGCGGCATCGTCATCGCCAATCAGAACGCGCTCAGTAGGCTGCTCGGCCTCGGCGGCGGCAGCGGCGAGCTTGCGATCGGCGTCGGCTGCAGGAGCCTTCACCTTATTGAAGAGCTTCTGCACGGCACCGGCGGCAGAATCAGTCACGCTCGATACGGCATTGCTAGCCTCGGCCACGCTGCCCGTGACCTCGGAGATGTCGCGAACGACCGCCTCAACCTCAACGAGGTTAGACGTCAGGGCGTCAACGGCATTCTTGCTCGACTTGAGGAGCGGCTCCATCTGGGCAAGTGCCGGCGTAAGCTCGTCAACGGCGCCATCGAGCTTTGCCACCACGGGCTGTGCCTCGGCGAGCGTATTATTGAGGTCACTCACCGTCTTGTCGAGCGAGTCGACGACGGTGCGGGTCTTGCGCAGTGTGAGTGCAAGCTCAACGACGGCCCACACGCCGGCAATGGCGAGCACCAGCAGGGCGATTTGAATGGGACTCATACAAGCCTCCCGAAGGAATCGAAATACAGACGTTTTTCATGGTACCCCAAAGAAGGGCAAAGATACCCAAAGGGAATGCGCGAGGCGCCAATGGCCTACTTGGGAGCGTTGCCGCTACGGTCGCGCTCGCTTTGCTCCACACGCCACTCTTCCCAACCGCGGCCGGCAGGCTGCCAGAACGCGCCGCGCTCCAACCCCTCGGGCAAATAGCGCTGATCGACCCAGCCTTCGGGATAATCGTGCGGGTACTTGTATACACCGTACTCGTCGCTGCCGGGACGGTGACGATCGCGCAGGTAGCTGGGCACCTCGCGAAGACCACTGCTGTGGATATCGGCCAGCGCCGCATCGATCGAGGCCTCACACGCGTTGGACTTAGGCGCCAGGCACACATAGAGCGCAGCCTGAGCCAGGTTGATGCGACACTCGGGATAGCCAATGACCTCGGCAGATTTAAATGCGGCATGTGCCACCAAAAGCGCCTGCGGGTCGGCGTTGCCAACATCCTCGGAAGCCTGAATCATAATGCGGCGAGCGATAAACTTGGGATCCTCCCCCGCATCGATCATGCGCGCAAGCCAATAAATGGTGGCATCGGGATCGCTGCCTCGCATGGACTTGATGAACGCGCTAATAATGTCGTAGTGCATATCACCGTTTTTGTCATACGAAAACCCACGACGCGGATTGGCGATCTTCACGTCGTCCACGGTAATGGGATAGCGTTCCCCCGCCGCCGGCGCTGGCGTTCCCTCAGTATCGGGACGCGTAACGGCAATCTCACTCGCAAGCTCGAGCGTCGTGAGCGCCGAGCGCGCATCACCCGCGGCCAGCGTGCAAATGGTCTTGACTGTATCCTTATCGGCCGAGAACTTTCCGTTTAAACCCTGCGGCGCCTCGAGCGCACGCTCAATGAGCGTGGCGATATCCTCGTCCTTCAGGTGCTCAAGCTCTACCACACGCCCACGCGAGAGCAATGCCGAGTTGACCTCAAAGTACGGGTTTTCCGTCGTGGCGCCAATCATAATGACGGTGCGGTTCTCGACCGCATGCAGCAGGGCATCTTGCTGCGACTTCGAAAAGCGATGGATCTCATCGATAAACAGAATGGTGCGGCGGTCGTAGGTGTTCAGACGGGTCTTAGCCTCATCGATTACGCGGCGCAGGTCCTTCACAGTGCCCGTCACGGCGCTGACCTCGACAAACTCGCTCTTGGTATGGTTGGCGATAATGTGGGCCAGCGTCGTCTTGCCCGTGCCAGCCGGGCCGTACAGAATCACGCTCGACAGCACGTCATGCTCAATCGCGGCGCGCAGCCACGAGCCCTTACCGACGGCCTTTTGCTGGCCCACATACTCGTCGACCGAATTGGGGCGCATACGCACCGCAAGCGGCGCATTTTTAAAGGAGCGCTCGCGCGTCGAAGCAGAAAAAAGGTCGTCCATAGCCATCCCGTGCATTAATCAAAATCGTTGTTGACCAACAGTATACCGAAAGGATACGAACTACCGTTCGTTAATATACGTGCGGTGCGGAAACTTTAGACCTGGGAACAATTTGCTCGTCAGCTCGCAGAAATAACCATCCGTCATGCTTGCGATGTAATCGACGACGGCCTGATCCTTGTCGTCCTGCCAGGCATAGGTGCGATCGTAGTAGGAAAGCTGCTGCTCAATGCGCGAAACATGATGCTTAAAGATGTAAGAGGACTCGTCCCCTTTATTTAGATCCTGCAGGCAACGGTCGTAGAGCTTTTCGAAGGCCTCACGCAACTCTGCCTCGGAATCGCCTTCGATACCGCCCTTGCTATAGATCTTCTCGTAGTTCTCGCGCTTCGCCCGGCGGATCTCCTCAAACAGGTCCTCGCTCATCTCGATACGCGGTTTGCCATAGCTATGCTCAACGATATCGATGGAAGCGTGCGTGAGAATCCAGCTGTTATAGGCGCCGCCCCGACCATCGTCAAAAGCGTCGGGCGACAGCAGGCCCGCCGCAATGGCGTCCTGACGATCACGACCGACGTAGGCGAGGATATCCGAGATACGCACCACACAGCCCTCGAGGGTCATGGGGCGCAGGTGCTCGATCGCGCCATAGCCCGCGGCAATGCTGTCCTCGACGGTACGGTCGAACTGGTCAAACGACGCTATGTCCGAGAGTTCAAAGACACGCTGCTCGTACTCGCCGTTATGGCACAGCACGCCGTCGAGCGTCTGGAGCGACACGTTGCGGCCGTACAGCGCGTCGAGCACGCGGACGGACTGCACGTTATGGAAAAAATAACGACCCGTACGCTCGTGATAGATATCGTTGAGGAAACGCTCGCCGGCATGGCCAAAGGGCGTGTGGCCCAAATCGTGGCCCAGGCCAATCGCCTCGATCAAATCGCAGTTGAGGCCCAGGGCACGGCCGATATCGCGGGCAATGCGCGAGACGAGCTGCACATGAAGGCCGCGCCGCGACAGGTCGTCGTTACTGCGAAAGCTAAAGACCTGCGTTTTGCCGGCATAACGCGTGTACGCAGGAAGATGAAGAATCTTTTCGGTATCGCGCATGAACGCCGGACGCATAAGCGTGCCTTTGTCGGCAGCGCGATCTATACGACGAATGACCTGGTCGTCGCAGCATCGATAAGGATTAACGACACCCGAGGCGCGGTCGGCGGAGATACGCTCGACCAGCTCGGGCGACAACGCCGCGGGAATGCGGTCCATGCGCGCCTTAATGACGGCCGTTTCTTGATTAGTTGCCATGGCATGCTCCTTAAAAAGGATGCGCAATCGGTTACAATGTCCAGCCCACGACCTCGATTATGGCAAATATCGGCACCAAAAACGGGAGCAATGGCAGGGAGCGCGATTTTGTGAAGAGGCAGGAGAGGGCCAGGACCAGGAGCGCGACGGCAAATGCCACGATGCCGCCCAGAGGGTCGAGCGTGCAAAGCGCGAAAAGTGCCTTAGCATCTCCCATGCCGATGCCCGGGATTTGGCGAAGACGACGCCAGAGGGACTCAGTCAGAACGAGGGCAAGATACACGATGACGGCAAGACCTGCGTGGTCAAGCGTTGTGTTCAAACCGAGGTCGAGCCAAACGCCCGCAAACGCCGCCACGGCGCACGCGCCAGCAAGCTCATTGGGAAACCGCCGCTCACGGGCATCAACCACCGCACCGGCAAAGACGCAGATCCAAAATGGGATGTAGAACATCGTGCACCTCCATGAGCAGCTGCTCAAAAGCAAAAACCACCACAAAGGTGCACCCCCTTTGCGGTGGTTCTGGTCGTGGTTACTTGGCGCCCTGCATGACCTCGTCGAGGGTAACGCTGACGGCATGCTGCGTCGGGACCCAGTCGACCTTCAGGAACAACGCAGCCACCGTAATGGGGATATAGCTGAACATAAAGATCGGGAAGGTAAACAGGTTGGTCACCAGGCGCCACTTTTGCGCGCAATGGATGTGCTTGTACTCGAAGATAGTCGTGAGCAGCGCCAGGATAAAGAAGGTCTGATACATCATGACGAAGGTCATGATGAGCGAAGCGGCACACGCCTGCATCTCGACCTCGGTAGCCAAAAAGCCATGCGAAAGACCACCGACGATCAGGAACGTGGCGTTGGCGAGCATCGAAATCAGCGATAACAGCATACCAGGGGCAATCGTCATAAACATGTCGTAGGCGGCAAAGCGGTGATAACGGAACGTCGATTTGACAAGATGCTTACCGTAGGTAAAGAACACCTGGTAGAAGCCCTTGGTCCAGCGCATACGCTGCTTCCAGGACGCCTTAAACGTCACGGGCTGCTCGTCAAAAAACTCCGCCGGCGCATAGCCAATGCGAATGCCGTGAATGGCGCAGAACGTGGTGAACTGAATATCCTCGGTCAGCGTGTGGAACTGCCAGCCGTGCATACCCTCGATAACACTGGCGGAGATGAGGTAGCCCGAACCCGAGACGGCACAGGACGTCTTGCAGATATTACGCGCGTTGTTAAGGAAACGCGCCTCGCGCAGGTACCAAGTGGCGTTGGCAGCCGAGATCCACGAGCTGCCAAAGTTCTTGGAGTTGCGGTAGCTTGTGACCACATGGAAGCCCTGGTCAAAGGCGTCATTCATCTTGGAGACGTAATCGCGGGAGATAACGTTGTCGGCATCGAAGATAAAGTAGCCCTCAAAGGTATCGGGATACTCGTTAAGAATGCGGTCAAAACCAAAGTCCATGACCCAGCTCTTGCCTTTACGGGCCAGGTCGTTTCGCTCGTACACGACAGCGCCCGCCTCGCGAGCGAGCTGCGCGGTGTTATCGGTGCAGGCATCGGCGACCACGAAGACCTCGATGAGCTCGGACGGATAATCCTGGTCCTTGATGGAGCGAACAAGGTTGGCGATAACGGCCTCCTCGTTGTGTGCTGCAATAAAGAAGGCATACCGGTGGAGTTTTTTGGCCTTGGGAGGCGCGACCTCGCCGCGGAGAGCACCGATGACAAAGAAGACCACCTGGTACAAGAAGCAGACCGTGAGCAGCGTGACGACAATCTGGTTGAAGATCACGATGGGTGTGTTGGTTTGTAAAAAGGCGAGCATGCAGGCTCCCAGGAACGTGTTACGTAAACAACCGTATATCTTACCGCAGGCTTACCGAGTTCAAGAAACCACCTAATACTGGCTAGGCTTCGAGCAGGCCGAGCTGCGGTACGATTTCGTCGCCGGCAGCAGTGCGACCAAGCGAACGCGGGGCTAAGTCGTCGAGGACGGCGGCGAGATCCCACGGCAGCTCGTCGCGGCACTCAATGCGCTCTCCCGTCACGGGATGATCGAACGCCACGCGCCAGGAATGGAGGAATTGCCTGGTCAGACCCTGATCGGCACGTGCATCGCACTTACCGTAGAGCGGATCGCCCACGCAGGCGTGGTTGATATGGCGCATGTGCACGCGAATCTGATGCGTGCGACCGGTAAACAGGTGACACTCAACGAGTGTGTAGCCGTCATCAAAGCGCGTGGTATCAAAGCGCTCAAGGACCTTAAAGGTCGTGATGGCCTGGCGTGCAAAAGGATCATCGGAAACCGCCATCTTGACACGGTCACGTGTAGAACGGGCAATGCCGGTGTTAATGGTGCCCTCATCCATGGCGATATGACCGTGAACGAGCGTAATGTAGCGGCGGTCGAGCGTGCGCGTACGGATAAGATTTTGGAGCGCGCGCTGGGTGTCGTCGTCCTTTGCCGCAAGCATAAGACCCGAGGTATCGCGATCCAAACGATGTACGATACCGGGGCGGTCCTCGCCCTGCACGGTGCCCAGATGGTCGATACCGCAGTGATAGACCAGCGCATTCGCGAGCGTACCGCTCTCATGACCATGCGCAGGATGGCACACCAGGCCGCGCTGCTTGGAGAGCACGATGAGGTAGTCGTCCTCATAGCGAATGTCGAGCGGGATGGCCTCGGGAATCACGTCGGTGGGATCGTGCGGCTCGGGCAAATCGACCGAAATACGGTCGCCGGAGCGCACGGCATACTTTTTTGACAGGCATGTCTCGCCGTTGACGGCAACGGCACCGCCCTCGATCAGATGCGCGCAGGCAGAGCGCGTAGGGCAGCCGTCATTAGCGCCCAGATAGGCGTCAAGACGCTGACCAGCGGCATCGTCGGCAACAAGGATATGGATGTCGGCCATTAGCGCTCGCTCCTTTCGCGAATCTTGCGGGCACGCTCCCCACGCTGCTGGGCCTTGCGCTTAGCGCGGGCCTCGTCACGGGCGTTGAGCTCGGCGGTCGCGTCGACCTCACGGGCCGCAGGACTCAAGAACATGTAGCCGATGAGGGCAAGCACCACACCGACCGTAATGCCGACATCGGCCACATTGAAGACGGGGAAGTCGATGAAGGTGGTGACAATAAAATCGGTCACAAAGCCAAAAGCCAGACGGTCGATCGCATTGCCAATGGCGCCGCCCACGACCATGGCCATGCCCACAACCTCAAAGCGAGCAAGCTGGGGCGCGCGAAGCAAGTACACCGCGATCGCAACGATAACGACAAACGCCAGCACGGCAAACGCGAGGCCATGTCCCTCGCCCATGCTAAAGGCAGCACCGATGTTACGCACAAAAAGGAAGTCGATCACACCGGGGATAACAGTCACATGCAGAGCATCGCCAACGGCACGAACCGCAAACTTGGTCAGCTGGTCAACAAGCAGCACGGCCAACGCCACGCTACCAGCAACACCCAGGCGCCAACGCAAAGGCGGCGTCATATCCCCAGTACGACCCAAATCAATCCCCTACCCTCAGATAATCAAATTCCGTTTAACGCAAATCAATATCTTATATTGACCCGCAACGAAATAGCCGATGATTCGTTACCGACAGCGAAAACCCGCCAGAGCGAGCAAGGTGCCTTGAAACGAGGCGGCATTGACCTTTTGGTCATGCCGCCGAAGTTGAAAGGCAGATTGCCGCTCTGGCGGGTTTGCAGCGTCAACCGGTTACGCGGTTTGGTAAAACCGCGTAACTACAAGGCATTCGCACACCTCTTGCAAATGTGAGCGTGGCCGTTGTACTCGCCGACGGTGGTGCGGTAGTTCCAGCAACGGTCGCAGCACTCGCCCTCGGCAGCATCGATGGCAACAGAAAGCTCCTCGCCCAGGGTAAGCTCAACATCGGAAACGATGTAGAACTCGGCCAGGTCGACGGCCTTGTCGCCGGTCAGCAGCGCATACATTTCGGCGGGAACGACCGCCTTGACGCGGACCTGCTGGCTCTTGGTGAAGGTGCCGGCGGGGCGGGCATCCTCAAGGGCCTTGGTCACGACGCTGCGGAGCTCGAGTGAAGCCTCGAGCACGCCCTCAAACTCGTTGGCCTCGTCGACCGTGATGGGCGACTTGTACCAATCGAGCAGCGCGGCGTACTTCTGGTGATCGACGCAGCCGGCGGGCGCATAGGCCATGGCCTCGTCGACCGTGTAGGACAGGATCGGCTGCAGGTCGCGCATGAGCATCGAGAAGAGCTCGGCAAGCACGGTCTGGGCGCTGCGACGCTCGAGCGAGCCGGGCTTATCGCAGTACAGACGGTCCTTCAGGGCGTCGAGGTACACGTTAGAGAGCTCGGTAACCACGAAGTCGTAGAGCGCACGGTAGGCGCGCGGGAACTCGTAGCAAGAGTAGGCGTCGTCAACCTCGGCCTGGACCTGAGTCAGGCGGGCAACCATGAGCTTGTCGAGCGGCAGCAGGTCGGCAAAGGCGACGCCGTCGGTCTCGGGCTCAAACTGACCCTCGAGCTCGGAGAGCAGGAAGCGCAGCGTGTTGCGGAAACGACGGTAGGCATCGGACGTACGAGCAAGGATCTCGTGGTCGATGGACACGTCGGAGCTGGTATCGACGGAGGCAACCCACAGACGGATGATGTCGGCGCCCATCTCGTCGCAGACCTTGTTGGGGTCGATGACGTTGCCGAGCGACTTGGACATCTTACGGCCCTGGCCGTCGAGCGTGAAGCCCTGCGAGACGACCGCCTTGTACGGGGCATGGCCATTGGCGCCCACCGAGGTGAGCAGCGAGCTCTGGAACCAACCACGGTGCTGGTCGGAGCCCTCGAGGTAGACGTCCGCCGGGTACTCCAGCTCGGGACGGTACTCGCAGACGGCCTTCCAGGAGACGCCGGAGTCCCACCACACGTCAAGAATGTCCTTATCGGCCTTGAGGTGATGGCCACCGCACTTGGGGCAGACGCAGGCCTCGCCCAGGTAGCTCTCGGGAGCGTCGGTGAACCAGGCGTCGGAGCCCTTCTCGTGGAAGAGCTTGATGACGGCGTCGAGCGTGGCGTCGTTCATGACCTTCTCGCCGCAGTCGGCGCAGGTGTAGCTGGGGATTGGCACGCCCCAGTTGCGCTGGCGGCTGATGCACCAGTCGGGACGCTGCTCGACCATGGCGCCAATGCGGTTGGCGGCATGGGCCGGATACCACTTGACGTTCTCGCGGACCTCTTTGCCAGCCTGCTCGCGCAAACCGGTCTTGTCCATCGAGACAAACCACTGGTCGGTAGCCCGGAAGAGCACCGGGTGCTTGCAGCGCCAGCAGTGCGGATAGCTGTGCGTGATCTTCTTCTCGAGGACCAGGGTGCCGCGCTCGCGCAGGAACTCGATAATGTGCGGGTTGGCCTCATCGGTATCCATACCGCTGAAGGGGCCGCCGGTGCCAAACTCCTCACCGGTGTAGAACTTGCCGTCGTCATCGACCGGCATGCAGATGTCGGTGATGCCCTCCTTGAGGCAGGCGAAGTAGTCATCGACGCCGTGACCGGGCGAGTTGTGGACGATACCGGTACCGTCATCGACACCGACGTAATCGGCCAGCAGCGCCACGCCCTCAACGCTGTCAAAGATCGGCTGCTTGTAGTGGATGTGGTGGAAGGACTCGGCGGGAACCACGTAGGGCTTGCCGTCGACCATGACCGGGGTGTACTCCCAGCCAAACTCCTCACAGCACTTGGGAGCCAGGTCCTCGAGCATGACCTCGGCACGACCCTCGTGCTCAACGGCGACATAGGCGGCGCCGGGCTTAAGGGAAACGGCTTGGTCGGAGGGGATGGTCCACGGGGTGGTCGTCCAGATGATGAAGTCGACCGGGCCGTCGAAGTTCTCGAGGCCGGCGGGCTTGGAGGTCATCTCAAAGCGAACAAAGATGGAGGGACTCGTCTCATCGGAGTACTCGATCTCGGCCTCGGCGAGCGCCGTGTGGCAGTGCTTGCACCAGTGAACCGGCTTGTGGCCGCGATAGATCATGCCCTTATCGAACATGGCCTTAAAGACCTCGATGTCGGCAGCGTCATGCTGGTGATAGAGCGTCAGATATGGGTTGTCCCAGTCGCCGAGCACGCCCAGGCGACGGAAGCCGGCCTTCTGCAGCTCGATGTTCTCGACAGCGAACTTGTTGCAGAGCTCACGGATCTTGGCCGTGGAAGTCTGGTTGAACTTCTCGGTGCCGAGCTTCTCCTCGACCTTGTGCTCAATCGGCTGACCGTGGCAGTCCCAACCGGGGACATAGGGAACCTCATAGCCCTGCATCATCCAGTAACGGTTGATCATGTCCTTGGAGATCTTGTTCATGGCGTGGCCGATGTGGATCGGACCGTTGGCGTACGGAGGGCCGTCGTGCAGCACGAACTTCTTGTGACCCTCGTTCTTCTTTAGAACCTGCTCGTAGACCTTGTTGTCCTGCCAGTCCTTGAGTCGCTTGGGCTCGGACTTGGAAAGACCGGCACGCATGGGAAAACCGGTTTTGGGCAGATTCATCGTCTGCTTGTACTCGTTTGCCACGGTACCCCTTTCATGTCGTGGGCGCGCACGCCCGTTGGGCACCAAAAAAGCGCCCGTCCCTTACAAGCTGGGACGAAGCGCCACAAAACGGGCAGCGTGCCCGCAAAAGCTCTTCGCTTAACCACCCAGCTTAGATGCCCTCGCCCGCGTTATCGCGCGCTCGCATCCGTTACTCGGCTGGCCTGTATCGACGACCATCTCGGCGATATCTACTAAGACGTGCCTGCGAGGCACGTCCGTTGGGATCGCAGCTCCGGGGTGATTTTCATCGGTCGCATGCACGGGCTCTCAGCACTCCCCGCTCTCTGTAGCATGCGGACGGCCGACTACTCGTCCCCATCAACGCTTATGCGCTGTATGGTAGCACGGTCAACGCCGACGAAAAACCCTCAACACTGGTTTTATACGTTAGAAATTTCTCGAGGTCGCAAGCACTCACTTGGAGCAAAATACCTGAAAGCACTTTATCTAACGAAAGAAGGCTGCTATGCGCACGATTGGAATGAGCGACTACACCGTCGGCGAGGACTGCTTTGACGAGCTGCCCGGTGCACTGGACGAGTACGGAGCGACCAAGGTCGCGATTATCGGTGGTAAACGAGCACTGGCAGCGGCGCTTCCCGGTATCGAAGCGGCGCTGGATGGCACCGACGTCGAGATTCTGGAGACGCGCGTCTACGGCACCAACAGTACGCGCGCCAATATCGACAAGGTTGTGAACTCCCTTGCCTGCCAAGAAGCCGACGTTCTTATCGCATGCGGCGGCGGCAAGGCGCTCGATACCGTGAAGACCGCAGCCATCGAGCTCAAGAAGATCGTCTTTACGGTACCGACGATCTGCTCCAACTGCTCGGCTGCGACCGCCATTGCCGTTGTCTACAACGACGACGGCTCGCTCGAGGGCTATTCGTACCCCAACCGCCCCGCACACATCTTCATCAACCCCAAGATCATCGCCGAGGCTCCGGCGGAGTACTTCTGGGCTGGCGTGGGCGACGCCCTGTCCAAGCAGCCCGAGGTCGAGTACGCCACGAGCGCCGGCAACCTGGAGCACACCGCAGGTCTTGGCCTGGCGCTCGCGCACACCTGCTCCGAGCCGCTGTTTACCTATGGCGTGCAGGGTCTTGAGGACGTTCGCCAGAACCTGTCGACCGAAGCCGTCAAGCAGATCGCGCTCGATATCGTAGTCAACACGGGCTACGTCTCCAACCTGACCAACCAAAACGATTACTACTACAACTCGAGCGTGGCGCATGCGTTCTACAACGCCACCTGCAGCATTCCGCGCGAGGGCACCTACCTGCATGGCGAGGTCGTGAGCCTGGGCGTGCTAGTGCTGTTTGCCTACACGGGCGATACCGAGAATCTTGAGCGCTACACAGCCTTTAACAAGCAGATGGGACTGCCCGTGACGCTTGAGCAGGTCGGACTTTCCGAGGCCGATATCCCTGCCCTGTGCGAATACGCGCACACCACCAACGAGTGGAAGCAGGGAAACCCCGAGCCCTTCACCGACGAAAAGTTCGCCGCCGCCATCAAGGCTGCCGACGCCTACGGCCACACGCTCTAGGACTGGTCCAAAACCACCACAAAGGGGGCAGGCGCCTTTCTGGTGGTTTTTATTGCCCCAGCATTCAGTTCGTACTCGAACCCGATTCTTTACGAGAAAGGGCTCGGGTACGTTTTTTGTTTATCGGAAATTCTGCGGAAGGACTACTCGGAACGGTAAACAGGAACGAACAGAGGCAGGGTATCATCGTGGTGATGGTATCCTGCCTTTTGTTTTGCGGGATCAAGGTCGCTTTATGCGAACTTGATCGCCACTTATATGGCGCATTGATGGCAATTGCTTCGTACGTGCATACCGGGAGCCCGTACACCTCTGGCAAGGCGTAACACACTAGACTTTGTTCCAAAGTCCGCGTGCTAAGGGGCAGGCCCCTTAGAATTCCTGTGGAGTGTGTACGCACGTACGCAGGAAAACGGCAAAATTTCACTATATAAGGGCGTTCTTTCATTGGAGAGTATGGTATACACGGCTTAGTTCAACAAATAAGAATTTATATATAAAGGAGAATATTGATGAAACTGTTTTTATGTTCTCACTTTTCAAGTGTAGGAAGTCTAATAAAGGAAGAAATTGAAAATAAAAAAGTCGCATTTATTCCAACTGCTTCGCTGCGTGAAGGCTACACCGGTTATGTCGGCTCGGCTCGAAAAGTATTCAAAAAGTTGGGAGCAATCGTAACTGAAATTGATATTTCAACGGAGGCTTATTCAACGATACAGTCTCTTTTTGAAGATGCGGATGTGATCTATTTTACCGGCGGAAATTCTTTTTTCCTTATAGACCAGCTCCGTAAAACGGGAACGGATGAGCTGTTGAAGAAAGAATTGGCAAAGGGAAAACTGATGGTTGGTGAATCGGCAGGTGCGATTGTATGCGCTCCAAGCATCCAATATATCGAGCAAATGGATGAAAAGCCGGAGGACTACTCACAAGAAGATGATGCAGGGCTTAATTTGATTGATTTCTATGTTCTTCCGCATTTTCTTACAGCACCATTTAAGAAAGTTACCGAGAAAATAATAACTGAGTTTTCGGATTTGAATCTATGCCCAATTAACAATCGTCAGGGAATTGTAATTGATGGTGAAGGTTCAAAGGTTATTTGCAAAGAGTAATTTAAAATTCCAGTTTGCTGCACTCGTTCCTAGCAGGGTTTGGGGCAGGCACGCCCCAACAAGAAGCCGTCCCAAAGGGGCAAGAATGGGGACTGCGGACGATTTCTTGGACCGTTACGCGGCCCTTCCCAGCGCGGAGCGGAACTCGGCCGGGGTGCGGCCACCGAGCGCATCGCTGCGCCTCTCCGTATTGTATCGGCCGATCCAGCCCCCGAGTTCCTCGATGAAGCGGGCGGGGGTCCAGTCCGACCAGTCCCTGCCGTGCCAGAACTCCTTCTTGAGCAGGCCGAAGAAGCCCTCCATCGCCGCGTTGTCCGGGCTGCAGCCCTTGGCGGACTGGATTGGCTACGCTGATGTGGACAGTTCCGGGAGAGGCGCAAGAGACGGGAAGGCCGTGTGCGCGTTCCTGCGCGAGGGCCGTGGGGAGGGGCTGCATGGGTACGGCGCCTGTCAACTCGGTCTACGTCTTTGATGACCGGGTCGTACTCAATATCAACTTCACGGATGATGCCAAAACGGTCACCCGTGAGGAAGTGTTGGGTTCGAGTGCTGTGGACAATGTTCCAGTATGCTGGGATCGAACTCGCTAGCCGGAATCACACGGTACCCGTGACGCAGCAGCAGATCGACAAAAACACCATTGCCCACAGTGAGCGTGCCGCTAAAGGTGCCATCGTAGACGCGACCCGCACCGCACGAGGGGCTACGGTCCTGTAAGACGCACGCAGCGATCTCGGACGGGCCGCCCGCCTGCTCGCACATATCGAGCGCGCGCTCTGCACCCAGGCGAAACTCGCGATCGACCGAGATGCCCTCGCAGGTACAAACCTCGCCATTCACAATCTCGGACGGCTTGCGCGGTGTGGGCAAGCCGCCAAAAACCTCGGGGCACACCAACAGGACCTCGGTCCCTGTGCGTTCGCAGGCCTCGACCAACGCGCGATGGTAATTGTCGAGCCCGTTATATTTGCAGCTCTCTCCCATCAAGCAGGCACTCACCACGATCTTCATACATATCCCTCCCAAACAAAACGCCCCATTTGAGATAGAAACTCAAATGGGGCGTTCGACGTTGTGCAACCAGCCTTACTGCTGCTTTGGCATCAGCGGATTCTCGCGCGTGAGGAGATTCATGAACTCCTCGCCCGTGATCGTCTCCTTCTTGTACAGATAACGAGCCAGCTCATGGAGCTTAAACTTGTTCTCCTTGAGGATCTGCAGGGCGCGGTCATGTGCGTCCTCGATCAGCTTGGCGACGATCGCGTCGACGCGCTCGGCCGTACCGGGGGCACAGGTGAGCGACGTGTCCTGGTTGAGGTAGGCATTCTGAACGGTACCGAGCGCCATCATGCCAAACTCTTCCGACATACCAAAGCGCGTCACCATGTTGCGGGCGAGCTTGGTGGCCTGCTCGATATCATTGGCCGCGCCAGTCGTCATCTCACCAAAGATGAGCTCCTCGGCAGCACGTCCGCCGCAGTAGACAGCGAGCTTGTCGAGCACCTCCTGGCGCGTGGTCAAGAAGCGCTCGTCCTCCTCGACCTGCATGGTGTAGCCCAGAGCACCGCTCGTACGCGGCACGATGGTGATCTTCGTAACCGGCGCAGAACCCTTCTGGCGGGCGGCAACGATGGCATGGCCGATCTCGTGATAGGACACGACCTGTTTCTCGTGATCGGACAGCACCGTGGACTTACGCTGCTGGCCGGCGATGACGACCTCCACCGACTCCTCGAAGTCGTCCTGGGTTGCACGCTTGCGACCCTCGCGAACGGCGCGCAGGGCGCCCTCGTTGATGATATTGGCCAGGTCGGCGCCCGAGGCTCCGGGCGTGGCGCGGGCAATCGCGGTCAGATCGATCGGCGGCTGGGTCTTCACGCTCTTGGCGTGGAGCTCGAGGATGTTCTTACGACCGGTCAGGTCGGGCAGCTCAACGGGGATGCGGCGGTCGAAGCGGCCGGGGCGCAGCAGGGCCGGATCAAGGCTGTCGGGACGGTTGGTCGCAGCGAGGACGACAATACCCTTGTGGTTATCGAAGCCGTCCATCTCGGTCAGCAGCTGGTTGAGCGTCTGCTCGCGCTCGTCGTTGCCACTAAAGCCGCCGCCGTCACGCTTTTTGCCGATGGTATCGATCTCGTCGATAAAGACGATGCACGGGGCCTTTTCTTTGGCCTGCTTAAACAGGTCGCGCACCTTGGCGGCACCGCGGCCGACGAACATCTCAACAAACTCAGAACCAGAAATACTAAAGAACGGCACGCCCGCTTCGCCGGCAACAGCCTTGGCAAGCAGGGTCTTACCGGTGCCCGGAGGGCCCACGAGAAGAGCACCGCGCGGCAGCTTGGCGCCAATCTCCTCGTAGCGCTGCGGCTTCTCCAGAAAGTCGACGACCTCCTTCAGGGATTCCTTAGCCTCTTCCTGACCGGCGACATCCTTAAAGGTCACGCCGACATCCTTGGAGGCGATAACGCGCGCACCGGACTTACCCAGACCGCCGCCACCAAAGCCGCCACCGCCAAAGTTCATCGACGGACCGTCATCGCCCATGGCCTTCTTCATGCGGCGGTTGAGCCACCAACCGATGAGGAAGAAGATCGCCATGGGGAGAACGAGCGTGATCAGGTAGTAGGTCATTAGACCCGAGTTTTTATCGGGAACGACCGACTCAAGCGAGGCACCAGATTCAAGCACGCGATCGGTAAAGCCCGCGTCATTCGGCACACCGGTCGTCTTGTAGGCGATGTTCTCGTCCTCGCCCTTCTTGGTGTAATAAATCGTGTAATCGTCCGTGTTGTACTCGACCTTGTCGACACTCTTCTTATCGAGCGCTTTGACAAACGTCGAGTAATCGGTCTTCGTAATCTGCTGCGTGTGACCGATGTTGGGGAACAGAACGGTCGAGAGCACGAGGTAGACGACGAAGGCGATGAGCACGTAGAGGATCATATTCCGTCTACGTTTATTGTCATCCATCTCCATCTGCTTGAACTCCATCTACTGGGGTTGATAATGTTTTCTAGAATACCCAACCCGGACGGCGATAAACCGACGCCGAGCACGAAAGGACAGAGATGGCATCACTGGAAGTCGGCAAGGTTCAAATCTATACGGGCGACGGCAAGGGCAAGACGACGGCTGCGCTGGGGCTCGCGCTGCGCGCCACGGGCTATGGACTTAACGTACTCATGCTTCAGTTTGCCAAGAAGCTGCACTGCGCCGAACATGACGCAGCTCCTCGATTGGGGCTACGCATCGTACAAGCCGACCGCGACACACCCGAAGCCTGCGCTGCACAGATCATGGAGCTGGCGCGCGAGCAGATATCACAGGTCGACGTTCTGATTTTGGATGAACTCGGCGAGGCCATGCGACGGGGCTTTGTGACGCGCGAAGATGTCGAAGCGTTGATCGCGATGAAACCAACCACCACGGAGCTCGTGCTCACCGGCCGCGGCCTGCTGCCCCTCGCCGACCTTGCCGACCTAGTTACCGAAATGCGCCCCGTCAAACACTACTTCGACGAAGGCCTCCTAGCCCGCCAAGGCATCGAATACTAGCCATTGCGGACGTCCCCTACTAATCCGGCACTTGGGGACGTTTTTTTTTGCCGGCAGTTGGGGACACTCCTGCGCCGTCACCTATCCAGTAACCTAAATCTTCTTCCAACCTGCCGTACCAGAAACAACAGACGTACGACCAATGCCAACGACCCTCACTATTTGATTAATCGTGAGACCCGCTCTTCTCAATTTGCAGAGAATGGGCTTTCGCTCAGATGGTTTCATGGAAGCAAGCTCGGGAAGTGATATAGGGGCGGCAACGCTTTTGGCGACCTCAAGAGCCTCATCATCCAGGATGCGTGGTCGAGGCTCAGCATCGTAGGGCGCTTGGTCAATTCGATCGGCAAGATAGTGACGATACTCAAGAGATCCACCCACGAGATCTAGAACAATCCCGGGGTCACAGAATCCAAATCCATCATAACCGTAAGCATACGCTCGGTAACTGGACCAACGATATGTATCAACGGCGGAAATGCCTGCCTTGACCGGATTCATATGAATATAGTCGGCAAGCGAAATTGCTTGTACATCATTCTCGACCGGAATATTAGTAAATCTATCTTGGAACAAGTGCCCAACTCGATCTGTTTTGCGATTGAAATACATCGCATACGAGGTAAGAACGCCGCTCATGCACGAAGATATCTTCTCATGAGGATCGTCGACCATAAGATGGAAATGATTCGACATGAGACACCATGCTGTAACGCCAACGCCATTACCGACAAGTTTATCCTCGAACAGCGTAAGCATCCGATAGCGATCTTCATCGTCTTCGAAGATGCAGATGCCGCCATTACCGCGTGCGATTATGTGGTTATAGCCTGTTAACGAAACGACTCTACCCGTTCTTGGCATATCGCCCTCCCATCACAAACCCACCGGGCAACATCTGATAGGCGCGGACGATCTAATTTGCTAAGCCCGTTTTGACAGTTTACAGGGCACGACAAACAGAGTCTCCGAAAAAGGCGAAATTACTTCCCTAGGAGTGTCCCAAAGTGCCGGCAGAAAAGGAACGTCCCTATGTGCCGGCAGAAAAGGAACGTCCCCAAGTGCCGGCTAGGCGGTGGCGCGGCCTAGCCAGTTCCCAAGTGCCGGCTAGGCGGTGGCGCGGCCTAGCCAGTTGCCGCTGTGATGGTAGACGGTGAACATCGCGGCGGTGATTACCCAAGTTACGGGGTAAACCAGCAGCAGGTGCTCAAGCGACGGATCGAACGGCATAATCGCAAACACCCAGATCACCCTGAGCACGACGGTGCCAAAAATCGTGAGCATCATAGGCTGGAAGCTCACGCCAGCGCCGCGGATGGAGCCGGACGCGTTTTCGATAATCGAGAAGATCGCGTAGAACGGCGCGATGAAATGAAGAATCGTCGTGGTGTAGGCCGAAATCGAAGCATCGTCGACAAACAGACGCGACAACGGACCCGAGAACACCAGCAGCACGGCAGACAGGCCACCAATGAGCATAAACGACAGCACAAGCGACGTATGGTAGCCCTTGCGCATGCGCTCGTAGTTGCGCGCGCCAAAGTTCTGTGCCGAGAACGTGGTGATCGAAACGCCAAGCGCCTCGGTAACCATCCAGACAATGCCATCCAAACGGCCCGAAAGACCCCACGCCGTGGTGACATCGGCACCAAACGAGTTGACCGACACCTGAATCAAAACGTTGGAAATCGAATACGCAGCAGACTGAAAGCCAAGCGGCAGACCACACGAGATCATGCTCTTACAAATGCCAGGATCAATGCAGAGTTTGGACAGTGAAAGCCGCCACGCACCCGGAGCGTGCATCATACGAATCACGATCATCGTGGCGTTGGAGCAAATGGTCAGCGCCACCGCGATGCCGCACCCCAGAGCCTCCATATGAAGCACGGCAACGAAGATGACATCCAGCACCGCATTAACAAGGCAGCCGGAAGCAATGATCACAGCAGGACCGCGTGTGTCGCCCACGGCGCGCAGCAGCGCCGTTCCCATATTGAGCAGCAGCGCCGCAACCATGGCGGCAAAATAGCAACGAGCATAGGCCACGCCCTCGGCCAATAGTTCATGCGGCGTGTTCATAAGTACCAGCATGGGCTCAACGAACACTATGCCAAGAATCGAGAAAACGATACCGCCCACCAGCGCGAGCGTCATGGCCGTATGGACCGAACGACTCAATCGCTCATCATCGTGCTGACCAAAATACTGACCGGTAATGACCGCGCAGCCAGCGCCAACGCCAACGCAAAAACCAATGCAGAGCTCGGTGAGCACCATCGTGGCTTGAATGCCGCCAAGCGCAAGCTTGCCGCCAAACTGACCGACGATATAGGTGCCGATAAGCGTGTAAGCCTGCTGAAAAAACGAACTAAAAAAGATGGGAACGCACAGCGACAGCAATTGCTGCCAAATGACACCTTGCGTTACATCGATAGACGTAGATTTCTTAGCCACACGCCCTCCCCAAAAGCGCACGTCAACCGACAAAACAGCAATTTAAAACCAAAGCCAAAACCAGCTTAGCACCGACTGGCGGCGACCGAAACACCCCGAATCAGAGCGCGGTGCGGAATATCTGCCTAGTGATACAAACCCGGCTGGTAGTGGTACTCGTTGCTCACGTGCGGGCACAGCTGCCAAAAGGCGACGGCGCTCGCCGCGGCCACGTTGAGCGAATCGACCCCGTGCGCCATCGGAATGCGCACGGCTCGGTCGCAGCCGGCAATGGTCTTGGCGCCCAAGCCGGCACCCTCGGTACCCATAAAAATCGCCAAGCGATCAATCTTCTGCAGCACAGGATCGTCCAGCGAAACGGAATCATCCGTCAACGCCATAGCGGCACACGAAAAACCGGCATCATGAAGCGCGGCCAGGCCATCATGTGGCCACACGCGAGCCTCACTGCCAATACGCGTCCACGGCACTTGAAACACGGTGCCCATGCTCACGCGGGCCGAGCGACGATACAGCGGGTCGCAGCACGTAGGGCTCACCAGAATGCCGTCGACATTGAGCGCGGCAGCCGAGCGGAAAATCGCGCCCACGTTCGTGTGGTCGACAATGCCCTCGAGCACGCACACGCGCACAGGGCGCTCCCCCGCCGCCTCGACAACGCCACCCAAGAACTCATCGACCGGAATCTGACGCGGGCGACGAAACGCCGCGAGCGCACCGCGCGTCACGTTAAAGCCCGTCAACTGCTCCATGAGCTCCATCGAGGGCACGAACACCGGGACCGGACCCGCGCCCTCGCGTACCGCCAGGCGCTCAAACAGCGGCATCATCTGGTCGAGCCAGCGCTCGCCCAAAAGAAAGCTCACCGGCTCGTATCCGGCGCGAACCGCACGCTCGATGACCTTGGCACTCTCGGCGATAAAGATGCCCTTTTGCGGCTCCAGCACGCAGCGAAGCTCACGCTCGGTCAGTCGCACGTAGGCATCGAGCCGCTCGTCCTCGAGCGAATCAATTCGCAGCACCTCAACGGCATCAGTCATAGCAGCCAGCCCGCACCCTTCTTTACAGCACATCAATACCAAACGAGGCGACGCTAAGCGCCGCCCCTCAATCATTCCAACCCGATAATACCGTGGGCAAATAGGAGATTTACGCCTCAATGCGACGATACGTCACGAACTCATAATCGAGGCCTTCGTCACCCTCGCCCGCGGCAATCGTGGCAACCCCTTCGCGCCGCGCAACTTCCCACGCGGGATCGGCGTCCAAGTCGGGAAAGTACGTGTCCACGGGATGGACGCAGTGGTCATGCGTGACCTCGGCCTCCACGCAGTACGGCAAAAACTGCCGATAGACATCGCCGCCGCCGATCACCCAGGCAACGGGCTCATCGGCAACCGCGGCGAGCGCCTCGCCGATACTATGCACCACGTCGACACCTTCGGGCGAAAAATCCTCGTCGCGCGTGAGCACGATATTGCGACGATTCTTGAGCGGTCGTGCGCCGGGAAAACTCAGCAGGGTCTTGCGCCCCATAATAACCGGGCAACCTTTGGTGCACGCCACAAAATGACGCATGTCGGCACGGTTGGACACCACCATGTCGCCCTCGCACCCAATACCCCAGTCATCGCACACGGCGACAATGGCAGAAAGCTTACACGTCATGCGCGTCACCTACACCGCAATGGGGATGTTCTTGACCTGCGGGCCGTGCTCATAGCCCTCGACAATCAGGTCGTCGGTCGTAAACGCATAGAAGTCATGCACATCGGGGTTAAGCGTTACCTTAGGCGCGGCAAACTGCGGACGCTCGATAAGCTCCCGGACGATATCGACATGACGGTCGTAAATGTGGGCATCGGCAATCACATGCAGCAACTCGCCGGGAATCATATCGACCGACTGCGCGACCATCATCAGCAAAATGGCGTACTGGCACACATTCCAGTTGTTCGCAGCCAAAATGTCCTGGCTGCGCTGGTTGAGAATCATGTTGAGCGTCGGTTTATCATCCTGCGGGCGCTGCGTCACGTTATACGTCACGCTGTAGGCGCACGGATACAGGTGCATCTCGGACAGGTCGCTAAACACGTAGGTATTCGTCATAATGCGGCGGCTGTACGGCGTATTCTTGAGGTCGTACAGCACACGGTCCATCTGATCGAAGTCACCCTCGGCATAATGGCTCTTCTGCCCAATCTGATACCCGTAGGCCTTGCCGATGGAGCCGGTCTCGTCGGCCCACTCATCCCAAATATGACTGTTGAGGTCATGCACGTTATTGGACTTCTTTTGATAGATCCATAGGATCTCATCCATGGCAGATTTGAGGGCCGTGCGACGCAGGGTAAGCGCCGGAAACTCCTCACGCAGGTCGTAGCGGGCCGTGACGCCAAAGTTTTTAATGGTATAGGCAGGGGTGCCGTCCTCCCACACCGGGCGGACCTTTTGGCCCTCGGTGGTGGTGCCATGGTCCAGAATATCGCGGCACATGGTTACAAACTGTTGATCAGCCTTGCTCATTGACCCTCCTGTCAGTTGCCTATAAGCGAGATTCATTGTAGCCCAGGCACATGCGGCCCCACAGCACAAACATAAGCCCACAATTTCTGGCATATGCCAGAAATTCATTGCATAAATCTGCGCGTTCGCCATTCTATTGTTGACATATGTCAGATAAGGAGAGCACATGGCAGGAAGACGCGAAAAACTGCGCCGCGTCGGGATCATCCCCGAATACCGCGGCTTTACCCCTGACGGCCTAGCCAGCGGAGACGCCATCGACATGACGGTCGACGAACTCGAGGCGCTGCGCCTGTGCGACCTGGAAGGCCTTAACCAAGAGGCAGTCGCACAGCAGATGGGTATCGCGCGCGCCACGGTGGCGGCTATTTGCAGCCGCGCGCATCGCAAGGTGGCAAACGCGTTGGTCAATGGTCGGGCGCTCATCATCGAAGGCGGCAATATTGCGTACTCCCCCATTACCACGGCAACGGCCGTATGGCCAGCAAAGGAGGTCGACACCATGAGGGTGGCAACCACGTACGACAACGGCAACATCTTTATGCACTTTGGCCGCAGCGAGCAGTTCAAGATCTACGACATTCAGGATGGCAAGGTACTCAACGAGCAGGTCGTGGGCACCGACGGCACCGGCCACGGTGCCCTTGCGGGCCTGCTCGCCAACGGTGGCGTGGACACGCTCATCTGCGGCGGCATCGGCGGTGGCGCCATCAACGCGCTTGCCCAAGCCGGCATCACGGTGTACGCAGGAGCTCAGGGCAGCTGCGACGCTTGTGTCGAGGCCCTTATCGCCGGAACGCTCGCACAGAACGGCGAGGCCACGTGCGGCTGCCACGGCCATGACCACGACCACGCCCACGAACATGGCGAGTCCTGCGGCTGCCACGGCCATCACGAGCACGAGGGCCACGAGGGCTGCGGATGCCACTAACGGCACGGCACCGCGAGCTCGGGGCGCGATACTGAACGCAATCCAACAATCAAAGCCAACAACAAAGGCCACCCGGTAGCTTCCGAGTGGCCTTTGCCATATCAAGCTGGAATTACAGCTCTATTTCTTATTACGCATCTGCGCTTCCATCTGGCGCAGCAGCTCCATATCGGACTTGGGACCGCCCGTACCCAGGCCGCCCATGCTGCCCAGACCCATGGCGTCCAGGCCAGGGATATTGGGCATGCGCATCTTCTTGCCCTTCTTGCCCTTTTTGCCCTTCTTGCCGCCGGCCTGCGCCTGATTGGCCATCGTGCGCATGCGTCCCATCATCTTGTTCATCTCGCCCCACTGCTTCATAAGGCTGTTGACCTCGGTGGGGGTCACGCCGGCGCCCTTGGCAATGCGAGCGCGACGCTGGCCGTTGATGATGGAGGGGCGCAGGCGTTCCTCCTTGGTCATCGACATAATGATGGCCTCGTTCTTGTCGAAGATGCCCTCGTCCAGGTTGCCGCCCATCTGGTTGAGCGCGCGCTGGCCACCGGGGAGCATGCCGAGAATGCCCTTCATGCCGCCCATCTTCTTAACGGCTTTCATCTGGTCCAGCATGTCGTTCATGGTAAAGCCCTCGCGCAGCATGCGCTCGGCGGCCTCAAGCTGCTCGGCATCGGCTGCCTCCTGGGCCTTCTCGATAATACCGACGACGTCGCCCATACCCAGAATACGCTTGGCCATGCGATCGGGATAGAACGGCTCCAGCGAATCGGGCTTCTCGCCCATGCTCACGAATTTGATGGGCTTGCCGGTCACCTGGCGCACGGAAAGCGCGCCGCCGCCACGGGCATCGCCGTCGAGCTTGGAGATGATCACGCCGTCAAAGTCGGTGCGCTCGGCAAACGTCGAGACCACGTTGACGATATCCTGGCCGGTCATGGCATCGACGACCATCAGCACTTGATCGGGCTTGACGGCCTTCTTGATGTCCACGGCCTCCTGCATCATCTGCTCGTCGATCTGCAGACGACCGGCGGTATCGACGATGACCACGTCGCGCAGGTGGTCGACGGCCTCCTGGATGGCGCCCTTGGCAATGTCGACCGGGTGCGCGCCGTCACCGCGGAAGACCGGCACGCCGATCTCGCCGCCAAGCGTGGCCAGCTGGTCGGCAGCGGCGGGGCGGTAGACGTCGCACGCGGCGAGCAGCGGCGAGCGGCCCTGCTTCTTGAGCAGGTAGGCCAGCTTTACGGCCGCCGTGGTCTTACCGGAGCCCTGCAGGCCCACGAGCATGATGACGTTGGGGATGCGGTTGCTAAAGACGAGCTTACTCTCGGTGGAGCCGAGCATCTCGGTAAGCTCGTCGAGCACGATCTTGACGACGTTTTGCGCCGGCGACAGCGACTCCATGACCTCGGCGGTCATGCAGCGCTCCTTGGTCTTGGCGACGAACTCCTTGACAACCTTAAAGTTGACGTCGGCCTCGAGCAACGCCATGCGAATGTCGCGCATGGCCGAAGTGATGTCGGCCTCGGTCAGCTTACCCTTGCCACGCAGGCGGTCAAATGTGTCATTGAGGCGATCGCTCAGAGAATCAAACACTAGTCACTCCTTAGTTGGACTCGCCCACCAGGGCGCGGCAGAAATCTTTGGCGTTAAACTCCTGCAGGTCATCGACCTGCTCGCCCACGCCGATGCGAAGGATCGGGAGCTTGAGCTTCTCGGCCACGGCCATGGCTATACCGCCCTTAGCCGTGCCGTCCAGCTTAGTCATGATAATACCGTCCAGGCCCAGCGCCTCGTTAAACTCGAGCGCCTGGTTCAGACCGTTCTGACCAGTGGCGGCATCGATCACAAGCACGACCGAGACCGGCATGGGACCGGCGGCCATATTGGCGGCGCGCTTACGGGTCACATTGACCACCTTGGCGAGCTCGCGCATGAGCTCGGGGCTCGTGTGCAGACGGCCGGCGGTATCGATGAGCACCAGGTCGCTGCCGCGCCTGTCGGCCTCGTCGAGCACGTCGTAACAAACACTCGCCGGGTCGGAGCCGCGGTCGCGCTTGATGACGGGAACACCGGCGCGCTGGCCCCACACATCGAGCTGCTCGATAGCGGCGGCGCGGAAGGTGTCGGCCGAACCGATCACCACGTTCTTGCCGCGGGCGGCCATGGCGCTCGCGATCTTGCCGACCGTAGTGGTCTTGCCGGCACCGTTAATGCCCACAAACAGCACGCACCTCGGCGTATCGGAGAACGGATCGCGCTCGATGGGCACAAAGTGCTGCTCGAGCTGCTCGGCCAGGGCACGACGAAGCTGCGGAGCGGTCTTGAGGTTCTTCTTGGCCGCGGCGTCGCGCAGGTCATCGGAGACCTGAATGGCGATCTCGGCACCCATGTCACCCATGACGAGGGTGTCCTCTAAGTCCTCCCAAAAATCCTCGTCGACCTCGCCGCCAAAGTAAAAGACCTCGTTGAGGGCCTCGCGACTGCGCTCAAGTCCGCGCGAGAGAGCGTCAAAGAATCCCATTATGCATTCACGACCTTTCCGGTTTCGCGATCGAGTTTTTGCGAGACGACGCGACTGACGCCGTCGGCTTGCATCGAGACGCCATAGAGGACGTCAGCGTCCTCCATAGTACGGCGCTGATGCGAAATGACCAAGAGCTGCGTATCGGAACGCAACACATCGAGCGCGCCGATGAGCTTGGACAGGTTGGCGTCATCGAGTGCCGCCTCGACCTCGTCCAGCACATAGAACGGCACCGTGCGCGTGCGGTACACAGCAAAGAGGAGGGCGAGCGCCGTCAGGCTCTTCTCGCCGCCCGACATGAGCATCATCTTGGTGATGCGCTTGCCGCGCGGCTGCGCCACGACCTCGATACCCGTCTCGGCAGGATGCTCGGGATCGGTCATCTCCAGATGAGCCTGGCCGCCCGGGAAGAGCATAGCGAAGATCTCGCGGAAGTTCGCGTCGACCTTCTCAAACGTCACCAGGAAGGCCTTCCGCATCTTGCGATCAATGGCCACCGTGATCTTGGTGAGCGCCTTGCGTGCGCTCTCCAGATCGGCCAGCTGCTCCTCGATGTAGTCGGCGCGGCGCTTGAGCTGCTCGTACTCCTCCATGGCAACTTGGTTAACGGGACCAAGGTTATTGATCTGGCGCACAAGCTGGTTGAGTTCGCGCTCGGCGGCATCGCGGTCCGTGGGCGCCGGAAGCATGAGCGCTTCCTCGAGCACCGTCGTGCCATCGGCGGTAATGGCCTTGATGGCAGCCTCGACCTGCACCTCGAGCTTGCCACGCGCGACCTTGAACTCGTTTTGCGTGGCAGAGGCGGTATCGACTCGCTCCTTAGCGCGGGCAACCTCTGCCTTGGCATCCTCGATGGTCTTCTTGAGCGAAGCGGAGTCCGCCTCCTCCAGAGAGGCCTGGTCACGCAGGCGCGCTGCCCAATCCGACGCGCGTTCCAACAGGGCAGAATAGCGTTCGTGCATGGGATCGACGCGCAGGCGCAGCAGCTCGAGCGAGCGCGAGGCCTGGCGTGTTCCGCGGATACGACGGTCGATGCCCTCAAGACGATGCTCCAGGTCGGGCACGCGGCCCTTCAGCGAACGCAGGCGTTCACTCGTCTGGGCTAGGCGAACCTTGGCGTCGGCGAGCTTGCCGGCAGCCTCGGAATCGTCACGGCGAACGCGGTCGAGTTCGTCGTTGGCCTCGGCAATCTGCAAGCCCAGATCGCTTGCCTGCGCGCGGGCCTCGTCACGCGAACGGGTGAGCTCATCAACCCGCGGGCGCGCAGCGCGAACGGCCTCGGCAGCCTGCTCGCGGCGCTTGGAGATGCGCACGCGCTCGACCTCGGCATTGTTGGCGCTTTGCTCCAAGCGGCCGATCTCGGAGAGCAGCGAGCGGCGCTCGCCCTCAAGACGGGCGATCTCACCGGCGGCATCGCCCTCGGCGGCACGGGCCTCCTCGACGGCAACGTTGGCCTCGACGACTTGGTCCGAAGCATGCTCAAAGATGGCAGCCAGATCGGGTTCCAGGCCCTCGAGCTCACGGATGCGGCGCTTGCGCTCCAAGGCACCCAAAGCCTCGCCGGCATCAAGCCCCACGCGCACCAGGCCGCCGCAGGCGACGCGGGCGCCATCGGGGGTCACGTAAGTCACGCCTTCAACGACCGGCGCCGACAGCGCGGCAGCAAGATCGTCAACGACGTAATAGCCGCCGAGCAGCGCCTCGACGACGGGACCGTAGCCTGCGCGCACAGACAGACGATCAACCAGACGGGTACCGGAGGCGCCCTCAGCGGCGGTAGAGCCGCTCACGCCGCGCGCCACCAGCAGTGCCTCGCCCGAGGCCTTCTTTTGGTCCAGAGCCGCACGACCGGCACGCTCAAGCGTGGCGGCGTCATCAAACAGCAGCGCATCGATATCGCCGGCGAGCAATTGCTCAACCAGGCCCTCAAGCTCGCGCGGGGCCTCCAGCACGTCGCCCAGACGACCCAAGACATCGTCGCCCAGCGCACCCACCAGACGGCTCACGAGCGGCGAGCTGTCGGCCATGCGGGCATCGAGTTTCTTTTGGCTGGCAAGCTCCGAGCGCACCTCGGATAACTTGTTGCGTGCCTCGCTCTCACGGGCACGCAGGTCCTTCAGGGCCGCGCGTGCCGTCTCGGTGGCCTCACGCGCATCGACCTGAGCCTGGCGCGCTTCCTCAAGAGCGCCCTCAAGCTCCTCGGCGCGGTCGCGACGGCTCTCGAGCGAAGCCATGACCTCCTCGAGCTGCTCGTCGATCTGCTCCAGGCGCGAGGCATACATGTTGTCCTCGACCTCGGCATTGCTCAGCGAGTCCTTCACCTTGGCGAGCTCGAGCGCGGCGTTGTCGGCCACACGCTGCACATCGCGTTGCTCACGCGTAAGCTGCGAAATCTGATTGTCGAGCGCCACGCGCCGCTCGTGGAGCTCTGCGGCGGCAGGACCAGCGGCGTCAACGTCCTCCTGGGCCTGCATGTGCGCGCCGGTCACTTCCTCAAGCTGCGCACGCGCGTCCTCGAGCTCCTCGACCACGCGACGACGCTGATGCTCGGAGCTCGAAATCTGCCCGCGCATGTCAGACAGGCGCGACACCATGTTGTGACCCTTTTCCTCGAGCAGGCGCATGTCGGAGTTAATACGGCCGACCACATCTTGCATATGGCGGCGCTGCTCGCCCAAGTCGCCCACAAACAGGCCCTTTTCCTCAAGCATAACCTGGAGCTTCTCGAGCTCGCGCTCTTTCTCACCCAGGCGGTACTGCGCAAGCTCCAGCTCGGCAGCACCTTCCTTGGAGCGGCTCTCCAGGTCGTTCCACTGCGACTGCAGCGAACGAAGCTCATCGACAGCCAGCATCTGCGTAAGCTCGTTCGCGCGCGAGGACAGCTCTTTGTACTTGCGCGCGCGATCGACCTGACGCTCCAGCGGTCGCAGCTGACGGGCGATTTCCTTATTGATGTCGCGGGCACGCATCAGGTGCTCGTCCATCGACTTAATCTTTTTGAGCGCTCGCTCCTTGCGGCGCTTGTGCTTGGAAATGCCGGCGGCCTCCTCGATGAGGGCGCGACGCTCCTCGGGGCGGCTCTGCAAAATGGCGTCGAGCTTGCCCTGGCTGATGATGGAATGCGTATCCTTGCCCAGGCCCGAATCGTGCAGGATGTCCTGAATGTCCATCAGGCGGCACGGACTCGAGTTGATGAGGTACTCGCTTTCGCCCGAGCGATACATGCGACGGGTGATGGCGACCTCGTCAAAGTCGACGGGCAACATATGGTCCGAGTTATCGAGCACCAGCGTGACCTCGGCGACACCCACCGGCTTGCGCGCCGACGAGCCCGAGAAGATGACATCCTCCATGGCCTGGCCGCGCAGCTGCTTGGCGCTCTGCTCGCCCAGGACCCACAGAATCGAGTCAGAGATGTTCGATTTTCCCGAGCCGTTTGGACCGACGATGACGGTCAGGCCCGGCTCAAACGTCATATGGGCGCGGTCGGCAAACGACTTGAACCCCTTGAGCGTAAGGGACTTGAGATACACGGTTCCTCGCTTACACGTGCTTCTTGTTCAGAATCACGCCGTTGGTGGTGTAACCCATGCGGTCGAGCGCTTCAAGCGCGGCAGCTCCCTCGGCTTCCTTCTTTGAGGAGCCGGAGCCGCGACCCTGGCGAATACCATCGATCAAAACCACAGCGGTAAAGGTGGGCGCATGCGCCGGGCCCTCGGAGCCAACGAGCTTATACGCCGGGGGTTCGTGACCGTCGGCTTGCACGCACTCCTGCAAGAACGATTTGGGGTTCGCGGGGTGCTCGGCACGCTCGGAGGCCAGGTGCGGTTTGAGCGTACGATGGATAAAGTCCGCCGCAGCATCCCAGCCGGCATCCAGGTACAGCGCACCCACGAGCGACTCGTAGACGTTCTCGAGCGCCGAGTGCAGGCCGCGCGCGCCGGTACCGGTCTCGGAGGCACCAAAGATGATGATGTCGTCGATGCCCAGCTCATGCGACACCTCGGATAGCGTAGCGCCCGAGACAAGCGACACCTTCAGGCGCGTGAGCTTGCCCTCGTCAAACTCGGGATAGGACTCAAAGAGCGAACGGGCGACGACGGCGCCCAAAATGGAATCGCCCAAGAACTCAAGGCGCTCATAGCTGGCAGAAACCGGCTGGCCCTCGACTGCCGAGGGATGCGTAAGCGCCGCGCGCAGCAGCACCTTATTATTGAACTCGTGGCCCAGAATTTCCTGGGCACGCGTAAGTCGTTCAGACAAAGCCAAGACCTAGGCCTCCCTGGCGTTTTCGATCGCGTCGACGGCGTCGGCGACAGAGTTGAGCGAGAGCAGAGTCTCGTCATCGATCTCGAGGTTGAACTCGTCCTCGATAGCCGTAACCAGCTGCAGGCGCTCGAGCGAGTTGGCATCGAGATCGTCAAAGGTGGTCTCATCGCTAATTTCGGCAACATCGACGCCCAGAACGTCAGCAGCGACCTCGGCGATCTTGTCGAAGATTTCGGAGCGGTCCATAGCGCTTCCTCTCATAGTGCATGAATACCAAAAGAATGGTACCGCCCGGGCGGTACCAAGACACGGTTCTGATTCTACCCCACGAAGCAGGCCGCGAGGCACATAACAGCGCTCTAACTCGCTCTTACAAAACGATGCCGTCCATGGAGTTGGCGACATTCTCGACCAGCCCGGCGCGCACGGCTTCGGCCGCCGCAAGCGTACCGTTTTTAACAGCTTCGACCGAGGTGGCGCCATGGCCGATCAGAACCACGCCGCGCAGGCCCAAAAGAATCGCGCCGCCCTTGGCGTCGCCAGAGAGCTTGGCCTTTATCTCACGCATCTGCTTTTTAATGAGCAGCGCGGCGATCTTGGTGCCAAGCGAAGACATAAAGACGCCCTTGAGCTCCTGCAACAAAAACTTGGCAGCGCCCTCGGTAGCCTTGAGCGCAATGTTGCCCGACATGCCGTCGGCCACGACGACATCGAAGTGGCCCGAGGTAAGGTCGGTACCCTCGCAGTTGCCCACAAAGCCGGGAACGGCAGCCTTCATGGCCGGGAAGCAGGACTTGGTAAAGTTGGAGCCCTTCTCGTCCTCGGTGCCGTTAGCAAGCAGGCCCACGCGGGGATGCTCGATACCCAAAACGACGCGGGCATAGGCGGCGCCCATCTGGGCAAAGCGCACCATATCGTCCACCTCGACATCGGGGTTGGCGCCCATATCGCACAGCACCGTCAGGCCGCCGGCGCGGTTGGGCAGTGCATTGGTGAGGCACGGACGGACCGGCTGCTTCTTGCCCTCGGCCTGATACCTAAATGGCGTCACGTAGGCGGTAGCGGCAGCGGTCATGGCGCCAGTGGAGCCGGCAGAGAAGAACGCATCCGCGTTACCCTTCTTGATAGCGCGGCAGGCAAGTACGATCGAGGACTTGCGCTTGGTCATCACGGCTCGAATGGGATCGTCATCCATGGCGATGACATCGGGCGCCTCCAAGGCCTCAACGCGAGCGTGAGCCGCGGCAAAGGGGTTCACGATCTCTGCGGGACCGACGGCCAAGACCTCGATATCGGGATCAGCCGCAAGCGCCGCCTCGATACCATCGAGAACAACCTGAGGTTTCTCGTCTCCGCCCACAACGTCTACACAAACGCGAACGTTACTCATATACATACTCCTTATACAAAAATGGCCGACTCATTGAGCCGGCCATTGTGGTTCCATTTGGAACGGCATCGCATCCAGAGTATACCGTTACTCGGTAACGATAACCTCGCGGTCCTTGTAGAAACCGCAGCTGGGGCACACGTGGTGCGGAAGCTTGACAGCGCCGCAACGGGGGCACGTGGACTGAGCCGCAGCCGAGATCTTCATGTTGGCGGAACGACGGGTGTGAGTGCGGATACGACCCTGCTTTTGTTTAGGTACGGGCATAGTGACCTTCCTTATGAACTATCCAGTGTGGCGATTACGCGCAAGTAGCGATACTACCACAGTTTTACTCATCGAGCTTGAGATTCTTCAATGCTGCAAATGGATTTTCCGTGGCAGCAGCCCATTCCGCCTCTGCCTGGGCGGCGCAATCGCATTGCTCGACGTTGAGATTGCAACCGCAAGTGGGGCACAGGCCGCGGCAATCGGGCTTGCACAGAACGACAAACGGCGTGTCCATGACGACCGCGTCGTTGATGGGCTCACCCAGATCGACGATGCGGTCCTCACCCAGGAGCTCGTAGCCGTCCTCGTAGGCCTCGGGATCCTCGGGCTCCTCGAAGAGGTAGAACTCCTCGATCTCGCCGGCGATATCAAACGAGGCAGGCTCCAGGCAACGGTCGCACTCGCCGGTGGCGTGCGCGCGGACCATGCCCGTGAGCAAGACACCGGTACCGGCATTGGTAAAGACAACGTCGTAGTCGATGCCGTCCTGTAGCTGGTACTCCTTCTCGCCCACCGTGTAGGTGGCAACATCGACCTTGCCGGTCAGCGGATACGAATCACCAGGAAACTCGAGCTGCTCAGAAAGATCGACGGTAACGCTCGGGAACTCAGCCATTACCACTGACCATTCTGTTGGGCGGCACCCTCGTTGAGCTGCTGGCGGCAACGGGTAACGGTGCCGGTCAGGCTCTTGAGGTTCTCCTCCAGGTGCGTAAAGACCTGCTCTGCGTAGTCCTCGGCAGCATAACGCGTCTCGCGCTCGTACTGCTGGGCACGATCGCGGATGTCGTCGGCCTGCTGCTGTGCCAAGCGGACGATCTCCTGCTCACCGGCAATGGTGAGGGCCTGCTGCTGAGCGTCGGCGATGATGGAATCGGCCTGAGCGGCGGCGGAAGCCATAAGCTCCTCGCGCTCCTTAAGGATACGGCGGGACTTCTGCCACTCCTCGGGATAGCTCATGCGGATCTCGTCGAGGATGTTGAAGAACACGTCGGCGTCGATGACCTTGAACTGAGCGTTCTTGCCGAAAGGCGGCTTGGCTTCCTCGATCAGCCCTTCGAGCTCATCGACCAAGCTGACGATCCTATCGCCAGGAAAATTCTCGCCCGGCATCCGGTCTCCTTTCATAGGTAACATATCATCGTGCTAGTTTACCACATGCCACCAGGCAATAAAAAACGTCACGAAAAGCGGTGTCTGAGCGCTTCGACCACGTTGGGCGGGACAAACGTCGATACATCGCTGCCGAGCGAGGCGATCTGGCGAACGACCGAACTCGAGATATAGCCGTACTGCGGCGCACTCATGACAAAGATGGACTCCAGCTCGTTATCCAAGCGATAGTTGAGGTCTGCCTGCTGCAGCTCGTACTCAAAGTCGGTCATGGCGCGCAGGCCCTTGACCACGGCCCCCGCCCCCTGCTCGCGAGCGAAGTCGACCAAGAGGCCGGTAAAGGGCAGGACCTCGACGCCGTCGATATCACCGAGCGCCTCACGAGCCAGCGCTACGCGCTCATCCAGCATAAACGTGGTGCCCACACCGTTTTTACCCTGCGACTCGGCGACAGCGACGATCACGCTGGGAAAGATGCGGCGGGCGCGGCGGATCACATCGATATGGCCAAACGTGATGGGATCGAAGGTGCCCGGGACGATCACGCGGTCGATGGTGTCATTCATGGGCGTTCTCCTGAACCGTCATGGCATCGTTGTTGTGAGCATCGGTGCCGGTGCAATCTTCCTCACCATCGTCATCGCCGACCCAACGAAGCAGGTCGACCGAGGTAATGCCGTAGCGCTTCTCGCGCACGATCTCAAAGCCTGCCGGATGCGCGCCCGCATCGGCGGCGGCATGCTCAAACAGGGCATAAGCGCCAGGTGCAAGCAGACCCTGCTGAGCCAGGTTCTGCAGCAGTATCTCGACCGGCTCGGCACCAAAAGCATAGGGCGGGTCGAGCAGGACCAGATCAAAGGGGCCGCCCGGCACACGACCGCGCGAGGCGCTCGCCAGCATGTCGCCCGTTACCACGCGCCAACGCGCACGGTCATGGCAGAGCGACTCGATATTCTTGGTAATGAGCCGCGCGGCATTCCGTTCGATCTCGAACGTCGTGAGCGAGCGGGCGCCACGTGAGAGCATCTCTAACCCTAAGGCGCCGGAGCCGCCAAAGGCGTCCAGCACGCGGACCTCGTCCAGATCGAAGTCGAATGCCGACATGACCATAGATGCGCATGCCTCGCGCACGCGATCGGTCGTGGGGCGGGTGACATCGCGACCACGGGGCTCCTCGATCTTACGACCGCGCCATTCGCCGCCGATGATTCTCATCCTCCGCTGACCTCCTTAAAAATGTGTCGATATCGCATGGCGACCGCATCGCGCAGGGGGCGCGTCGCCACGGAGTCAAGGTTGCAAGCATACCGCAAGAGCTCGACCGCGTCCAAATGGGCCCACTCGATCAGCTCCTCGTCGGCATCCAGGTCGACAAAGCGCAGAGTCACACCGCCATGCTGGCGGTACCCCAGGATTTCGCCCTCGTGGCGCAGACGAAGGTCCATCTGGGCGAGCGTAAAGCCGTCCGAGGTCTTTTCGAGCGACTGGAGACGGTCTTGCGCCGCCGAAGCGCCGCCGTTGCCCTTGGAGTGCGTCATGACCAGGCAGGTGCCCGACACGCTGCCGCGGCCCACGCGGCCGCGCAGCTGGTGCAGGGCCGCCAAGCCAAAGCGCTCACCGTTCTCGATGACCATGACGGTGGCGTTGGGCACGTCGACGCCCACCTCAACCACCGTAGTCGAGACGAGCACGTCGATCTCGCCGCGCTTGAAGGCATCGATAACCTGGTCCTTCTCCCCCGCTGGCATGCGGCCATGAAGACGCTCGATGGTAAGCCCCGGTAACGCCAGACGAAGGCGATCGAGCTCGGTCGCCGTGTCGTGCAACGGCACAGGCACGGACACGCGGCCTTCGTCGTCGCGAGCGATGCCGGGCACGTCTTCGAGCTCATCGGCCGAATCGCTCGGCTCCACGAGCGGACAGATCACGTAGGCTTGCTGCCCCTTTTCGTGCGCCTCGCGAATGGCGCCATAGGCCAGGTCGCGACTCGACTCGGTGAGGACGCGCGTCGTCACGCCGGCGCCCGGAACGGGACGATGGCGGATGATGCTCGTATCCAGGTCGCCATAGACCGAGAGCGCCAACGTGCGCGGGATCGGCGTGGCCGTCATAACGAGCAGGTCGGCGCCCGGGCCCTTGGCACGCAGGGCATTGCGCTGGCCCACACCAAAGCGGTGCTGCTCGTCGATGACGACAAGCGACAGATGCTTAAACGCCACGTCATCCGAAAGGACCACATGGGTACCAAAGAGCACGTCGAGCTCGCCCGATTCCAGCTGCGCATGGATCTGCTCGCGCTCGGCCACCGGCGTGGCACCCGTCAGGAGCGCCCAGGACATGCCAGCCTGCGAGAGCAAAGGGCCGGTCTTATCGGCATATTGGCGCGCCAGCACGCCCGTAGGCGCCATAACGCAGGACTGAGTACCCGAATCGGCCGCGACGGCCAGCGCGCAAGCGGCGACGGCCGTCTTGCCGGTACCGACGTCGCCCAGCAGTAGGCGGTTCATCACGCGACCGCCATCGCACATGTCGTGCAGGATGTCTTGGAACGCGGCCTCCTGCTCGTCGCTCAGCGAAAACGGCAGGGCCTCCTTGAGCGCCGCCAGGTGCCCGCCCGCGGCATGCGCATAAGGCACCACGTCGACCATACCGCCATCGTTGCGCAGACGCAGTGCGAGCTGCAAGCAGAGACACTCCTCGTACGCAAGACGCCGGCGTGCGATGTCGCGCTCGGCCATGCTCGAGGGAAAGTGGATCGAGCGCAGCGCACGGGCATTGCTCATGAGCTTCCGCTTTGCGCGCAGCGGCGCGGGAATGGGATCGAACGGATTGGCAGCCACTTCGAGCGCACCGCTCACGATACGGCGCATCCATGCCTGACTCACGCCGTCACTCACGTAGTGGACCGGCAAAATGGTACCCGCGGCACGCCCGTCCTCGAGCTTTTCAAAGTGGGGCGAGGCCATCTGCTTAAAACCGTAGGCAAACTCGACCTTGCCCATCACGGCCAGGCGGTCGCCCTGCTTAAGCTGTTGGGCAATCCAAGGCTGACGGAAAAAGGCAACCTGCAGCACGCCCGTCTCGTCCACGAGCGAGACCTCAGTCACTTGCATACGCGGACGGGGCCGCTTTTGGACAATACGATCGACCGTGGCGATGATGGTACACACGGTACCGATGGGCGCCATCTCGATGGACCACGAGCGAGTGAAGTCCAGGTAGCGATGAGGAATATGGATAAGGAGGTCCCCCACCGTCCAAATTCCCAGACGGCGAAGGGCCTCCTCACGTTTACCCGAAACATATTTGAGTCGCGCGATATCCTCATCGAGCGCATTGCTCTGGGCAAAACGCTCCGAGACGCGCGGCACGGAGCACAGCTCGGACATAGGCAGAGCCTACTCGATCGAGAAGATCACGGGATAGAGCGGCTGCTCGCCACGATGGGCGTCGATCTCCAGATCGGGCTGAGCCTCCTCGATGGCGTCGACGATCTCCTGGAAGGCCTCATCGGACAGCTCCTCGCCGGCCAAAATCGTCAGCGCGTCGCCCTCCTCTTCCTCCTGCATGCGGTTGATGCAGTCGAGCGTGACCTGCTTCACATCGGAGCCGACCACGTCGATGGAACCGGCAATGATACCCATGACGTCACCGGAGTGAATCGGCGAGCCGTCGGAGGCGCTGGAGTCGCGCACGGCGCGGGTGACCTCGCCATCGCGGACCTCGCTGATAGCGTCGACCATGGCGGCAACGGCGTCCTCGAGCTCAGAATCGGGCAGGACCGCGAACAGCGCGGAGAAGGCCTGCGGAACGGTCTTGGTGGGAACGACGGCGACCTTCTTGTCGGTGCAGGCGGAAGCAGCGGCCTCGGCAGCCATGCGGATGTTGCCGTTGTTGGGCAGGATGATGACCGAGGTCGCGTTGACCTGGTCGACGGCGCCCAGCAGGTCGGCGGTCGAGGGATTCATGGTTTGACCGCCCGACACGATCACATCGACGCCGAGGGACTTGAGGATGTCGGCCTCGCCGGAACCGGCAGCAACGGCAACAAAGCCCAGGGCCTTCGCAGGCTCGGCGGCCTTCTCCTGGTCCTCGTGGATCTTAGCGGTACGGTCGTGGGCCTCCATCTCCATGTTGTGGATAAAGACCTCGTAGATCTGACCAAGCTGCAGCATGTGCTCAAGCACCAAGTTCGGGGTGTTGGAGTGCACGTGGATCTTGTAGTCGGGGTAGGCACCCACGAGCAGCTCGCAGTCACCCATGGAGCCCAGGAACTTAAGGCACTCGTCCTCGTCAAACGGGGCGTCGGCCTTAAAGAGGAACTCGTTGCAGTAGCGGAACTCCGAACCCTCCCAATCGTCGTTGGCCTCGATCTCGACGCGATCGAGGGCCGCGTCGCGGGCAGAGCCAGCGGAATCGAACGTGGCGGAGAAATCCACGACCACGGTGCTGCGGCCAAGCGCGGCGGCAACAAAGTTCTCCAGGAAGATGGCAAAGCCAAAGGCACCAGAGTCGACCACGCCGTTCTCCTTCAGAACGGGCAGCAGGTCGGGCGTGCGGGCGACGGACTGGTAGGCCTCGACGACGATGGCGTCGAGCGCATCCTCGGCCGAGAACTTCTTCTTCTCGCATTCGTCTGCCTTGGTCGAGACGTCACGCAGCACCGTAAGGATCGTGCCCTCGATGGGCTTACGAACGGCCTGGAAGGCGACCTTGACGGCACGACGGAAGGCGAAGGCGATATTGGCGGACGTAATGGGCTCATCGGCAGAGACGAGGCCCTCGGCCACACCACGCAGAATCTGCGAGGTGATGACGCCGGAGTTGCCGCGGGCGCCCATCAGGGAGCCGTGGGTGATGGCGCCGGCAATGGCCTCCATGTCGGCGTCGGCGGAAAGGGCGGAAAGCTCCTTAGTCACCGAAGCGAGCGTGAGCGACATGTTGGTGCCGGTGTCGCCGTCGGGTACGGGGAAGACGTTGAGCTTGTTGATCTCCTCGGCCTTTTCGGAAACGGCAGCCGCAGCGATCGGAAAACAGGTGCGAATGGTCTTTGCAATCATGAGTAGTGAAATCTCCGTATTAGGATGCTAGTTCAGACGGCTCTTGAGCGCGTCGATGTGAATGCCGATCTTAAGGCTGGCGGGATCGATCTGGGCGATCTCCTGCAGGGTGAAGGCGACGGAGCTCGAAAGATTGTGGCAGACGGACTTCATGTTGACGCCGTTCTCGAGCACGACGTGAAGGTCGACCGTGAGGCCGTTCTCGTCGGCGGAAACAAGCACGCCCTTGCGGAGGCGCTGGCCGGCAAGCAGGCGCACGCTCTCGGCGCCCTGGAGCTGTTCGGCCATACCGACGACGCCGTAGCACGTCATCGCGGCATAACCGGCAATATCGGCAATAACGTCGTTCGAGACGCTCAGGCTGCCGTTAATGGTCTCAGACACAAGAATCTCCTTTTCTGGTGCTCGCGGCACCATGTCGTGGGAGCAATCATTCCACCATTTTACAACGACCGCGCCATGTTAAGGCGGCGGGGTTCACGATTACATCCTCGACACGAAATGTTGATACGGTAACGTTCGCCACAGGCGATCGCGGCATGAAAAAACCCGCCGCATAAGCGACGGGTTTTAAAACCTGGCTCCCCGGGTAGGACTCGAACCTACAACAGCGCGGTTAACAGCCGCGTGCTCTACCATTGAGCTACCGAGGAATTTAAAAGCCCTATGAAATGGGCTGAGAAATTCTGGCTCCCCGGGTAGGACTCGAACCTACAACAGCGCGGTTAACAGCCGCGTGCTCTACCATTGAGCTACCGAGGAATAGGTGCGTGCTCTCAAGCAACGAAGTTTATTATACGGACGATTGGGCGAAGGGCAAGAACTTTTTTAAGAATTTTTCCGGCCCAGTCATTGGGGACGTCCCCAACTGCCACCCAACTGCCAAGCAATGGAGATGCCGCAGGTAGAGGACGGACAGCGAGCGACGTCCAGGGCGAACAAGTTGGCATGAAAAAGGCAAGGCATAGACCTTCTGGTCATGCCTTGCCTTTTGAATGACAAATTGTCGCCCTGGGCGGCGCGCAGCGTCGACTGGTCCGCCGTTCGGTAGAACGGCGGAACCCCTAAGACTCGATGTAGTCCTTCAACTTGCTAGAGCGGCTCGGATGGCGGAGCTTGGCCAAGGTCTTGGACTCGATCTGGCGGATACGCTCGCGCGTGACACCAAACTCGCGACCGACCTCCTCGAGCGTGCGGGGATGCCCGTCGACAAGGCCAAAGCGCAGCTCGATAACCTTGCGCTCACGATCGGCAAGCGAGTCGAGCACCTGGGTGAGCTGCTCCTGTAGCATGGAGAAGCTGGCGGCATCGGGCGGAACGATTGCCTGGGAGTCCTCGATGAAGTCGCCCAGCTGGGAATCCTCTTCCTCGCCGATGGGGGTCTCAAGCGACACGGGCTCCTGCGAGATCTTCTGGATCTCGCGGACGCGGTCGGCGCTCATGTCCATCTCGGCACCGATCTCCTCGGGGGTCGGGTCGCGGCCCAGGTCCTGAAGGAGCTGTCGCTGCACACGGACGAGCTTGTTGATGGTCTCGACCATGTGCACGGGAATACGGATGGTACGGGCCTGGTCGGCGATAGCGCGCGTAATAGCCTGACGGATCCACCACGTGGCGTACGTGGAGAACTTGAAGCCCTTCTGGTAGTCGAACTTCTCGACGGCGCGAATCAGACCGAGGTTGCCCTCCTGGATCAGGTCAAGAAACAGCATGCCGCGACCGACATAGCGCTTGGCGATGGAGACAACCAGACGCAGGTTTGCGCTGATGAGTGCCTGCTTGGCTTCGAGGCCCACGTTCTCAATGCGCGTAAGACGACGCATCTCGGCACGCGTGAGCTCGAGCTCACCGGCATCGGCGGCCTCGAGTTTCTCGGTGGCCTCAAGACCGGCCTCGATCTTCATGGCCAGATCGACCTCTTCGGAGGCGGTCAGCAGGTCGACCTTGCCGATCTCTTTGAGGTACATACGAACCGGATCGCCGGTCAGCATCACCGTGGAGGCATCGATGCCACGCACGCGGGAGCGTGAACGGGACGTGCGCACGGTGCGCTTCTTCTTGCTCTTGGAAGAACCCATCTCGGCATCGGCCTGACGGGCCATCTTGAGCTCGTGATCGTCGAGCGAGCCGGAATCGTGCTCGTCGTCGTCATCGAAATCGTCGGTATCGGTATCGTTATCGTCATCGTCGACGTCCATGGGGGCGTCGTCGTTACCGCTCGCGGAGATAATCTGGATGCCGCTGTTGCGCAGCGCGGAATACACCGCGGTGAGCTGCTCGTCAGAAACATCGATATCCTTCAGGGCGACCTGAATCTCGTCCTCGGTTACCGAAGTCCTGTTTGAGCCGTTGCCCATGAGCTTTGCAACGTAGGATTCCAGCCCAGTACCCGTGCTCTCAGTCTTTTTTGGCACAGATTCTCCCTTCATAGTCCACAGGATTCAATACTTTAGCACACACATAGGCGTCTATACCCAAAAGAGGACTGGATATAGGCGAGAATACGCTGGTTGACCACAACATCTAGGCCTGTTCGGTGCCTGCGGCCTCCAGACCGATCAAACGGAACGGGTCCGCCACGCCGCCGATCGACTTTTGCAGCTCGCGTTGACGCTGCGAATCCTGCGCGGCCTGCACGGTCAGCGCACGACGGGCCTCATCATCGAGCGAACGGTCCTGGCGCAGCTTGGCCTGTGCGGCACGCATGCGGCGCTTGATGGTGTAGAGTTCGAGCGTATCAAGCATGAACACGATGTTCGTCTCGGTGGGGTGCTTACTCGTCGCCGAGATGCGCCCGGCACTCACAAGCGTTGCCGCCTCGGGACACACCGAGCGCGCCGCATCCATGCAGGCTGCAGGATCGGTTCCCGGCGGCGTCGCCAGCACGGCCCACGCGATGGACTCGTGGCGCGGATCCACCCACTCGATGGAGCAGATACGGTCGGCATACGTGCGGAACAGGTCGGGGTAGCTCGTGAGCATCGTCAACAGCTCGCGCTCCCCTGCCAAGGACTTGCGCTCAAGATCAGTAAGAACCATCGGCGCCGCCGCAGCCGGAGCGCCCGAACCATCAGTCACAGGCACAGCACCCATACCATCAGGCACATCGATCGGCGGCAGGTCGTCGACGACCTCCACGGGCGCGGCACCGTAGGCATCGAGCGGGACGTAGTCATACGGCTCTTCTTCGACCGGCGCGGACACCGGCGGCGTCGCGCCCGATGCCCAAGCGTCACGACCGGCATCGCGAGAACTCGACGCCCGACTGCCCGTCCCGCCGGACCGCTCAGCCTGTGCCCGCTGGCGCTCATAGTTCTGCTCACGACGTCGCTCGGCATCCTCACGCTTGGCGACATCGCGAAACACGCGACCCGAACTCGCGCGAACCGTCTCCAGATCCAAACCCAGCAGATCGGCAATCTGGATAAAGTACGTATCGATCATATAGCTGTCACGAAGCGGATAGATGAGCGTGAGAGCATCCTCCAGCGCCTTGGCACGACCGCCCGGCGTGGAGATGTCGCTCGACTCCTGCAGCGAACGGTAGACAAAGTCCATGAGCGGCTCGGCCGCGTCGATGCGCGCCTGCAGCTCCTGGCCACCGTGCGCCGTAATAAACTCCATGGGATCGTTGCCGTCGGGCAGCACCACGCAGCGCAGGTCCATCGAATCCTGCTCGATAAACTGAATCGCGCGGCGCGCGGCCTTTTGACCGGCAGCGTCGCCATCGAACATATACACGATGCGCTTGGCAAAGCGGGTGAGCGTCTTGACGTGATGCTCCGTGAGCGCGGTGCCCAGCGTGGCGACAACGTTTTTGATCCCCGCCTCCCAGCAGGCGATGCAATCGGTATAGCCCTCCACCACGATGGCCGTATCCTGCGCGACGATAAACTCCTTGGCCCAATTAAAGCCATAGAGGTTTCGCTTTTTATGAAACACACTCGTCTCGGCGGTATTGAGGTACTTGGGTTGGCCGTCACCCATGATGCGCCCGCCAAAGGCAATGTTGTGACCCTGCTCGTCAAAGATGGGGAACATCACGCGGTCGTAGAAGCGGTCGGCAAGCTGCCCGCGCCCGCGGCTCACGGCAACGTTGGCGTCGATCATCTCCTGCGGGGTAAAACCCGCCTGGGACAGGTGCGACACCAGCGCGTTGCGGCCCGGTGCAAAGCCCAGGCAGTAGCGGCGGCAGACGTCGCCACCCATACCACGGCTGGCAAAGTACTCGCGTGGACGGCCGTCCTTACCGCGCATAAGCATGGTGTGGTAGAACTGGGCGGTCTCGGCACACAGATCGTAGATGCGAGTACGCTTGGTACCGCGCTCGCGACGATCTCCGGTGTCATGCAGCTCAATACCCGCACGATCGGCCAAATAGCGGATTGATTCGGGAAAGCTCAGGTTCTCGCGCTTCATGATATAGGTGAAGACGTCGCCACCCTCGCCGCAGCCAAAGCAATGCCACACCTGCGTGGCGGGGATAATGTGGAAAGAAGGCGTCTTTTCGCCATGGAAGGGGCAGCAACCCCAAAACTCATGGCCGCGGGGCTTGAGCTCAACCGTTTCCTGCACGATGGCAACCAGGTCAGACGCAGCGCGTACCTGGTCTTTTTCCTCATCGCTAATCACGGATGCTCACCCCCTGCTCACCCAAGTTATGACGAATATCCTCGATATTACCCTCGACGGTCGCAATCAACTCATCCAGCGAGTCGAACACACGCGAGGGACGCAGCCAGCGCGTAAACGCCAGCGAAACGGAAGCGCCGTACAGGTCGCCCGTATAACCAATTAAGTTAGCCTCGAGATGCGATGAAGCGGCATCGTCGGCATACGTCGGCGGCAGGCCGACGTTAACGGCAGCAGGCCATACGGTGTCATCGACGAGCACCAGGCCCTCATACACGCCATCGGCAGGCACCTGAATGCCGTCGGGAACCTGCAGGTTTGCCGTGGGAAAGCCCATGCCAGAGCCCTCGTGACGGCCGCGAATAACACCGCCGCGCAGCATATACGGGCGGCCGAGCAACTCAGCAGCCAGCTCCACATGGCCCTGTCCCAGCTCATGACGGATGCGGGTGGCGCAAATGGCCTCGCCGCACTCGCAAAGCAGATCGTGACCATACACGTCAACGCCGTGCTCGGAACCCCAGACGCGCATCTCGGCAACACCAGAAGCACCGCCACGACCCAGCCTAAAATCGCTGCCAACGCGAATCGAACGAATGTCGACCACGCGTGACAACAGTGTGAGAAAACCGACATGGTCGAGTGCCGCAACCTCAGGCGTAAAGGGAACGGCCACCACTGCATCGACCCCGGTCTGAGCCAAGGCATGTAGACGGTCGGCCGTCGTCATCAATTTTTGAGCGGGCGAAGGACTCACCACAACGTCCGGATCGGGATCGAAAGTGACCACGACCGCCTTGCAGCCATGGGCACGGGCATCACGGACAAGCGCTTCGATGAGTTCCCGGTGTCCACGGTGAACGCCATCGAACACGCCAATGGCGATCGAGGCAGCACCCAAGTGCTCGCACTCATCAAATGCATCGGCAGCAACGATGCGAGCCTCGTCCGACTCGCCCGCGAAAAAGATACGCGCGAGCTCGCGAGCGGACAACATCATCGAACACCGCCGATTGACTGCGGAAACACGTGCTCCATGACAAAGCGGCCACCCTCGATGCGGGCGAGCGCCTTGAGTCCCCCATCGAGCACCAACGCAAAAGGCGCCTTCGCGGTATCGAAATCGGCAAGCGCACGCTCAACGGGAATGCGTCGGCCGCAGAGCAGGTCGTCGGCAAGATTGCCCGGCAAGTCAACACGCGTGGCGCCCAGAGCCGCAATGGGGTCCAGAGCAAAGCCAGCCGCGGACTCGGGAGAAAGCTCCTCGACCGCATGACAAGCGCCAATGGAAACAACACCGGAGGCCGTGCGGCGCAGCGCGGAAATGTGCGCGGCGCTCTCGCAGGCGCGGCCCAAGTCGCGAGCGAGCGCACGGATATAGGTACCCTTGCTCACCGAGAACGCCACGGTCCACACACACGTATCACCTTCGCCGCCAACGGCGATCAGGTCGGCGGCATAGACCTCGACGGGGCGCGGAGGTAGGTCCACCGCGTTGCCCTCACGAGCAGACTTATAAGCGCGAACGCCATTGACCGAGATAGCCGAAAACGCCGGCGGCACCTGCATCTGCGGACCCATCATGGAGGCCAAGCGCTCACGGGCATAGGCAGGATCGCTGAGCTCGTTGGCAACAGCCACCGTGCGGACCGCCTCGCCCTCCGCATCATCGGTATTGGTCTCGGCGCCAAACGAGATATCGGCGACGTAGCTTTTGGTATCGAGCGTGAGCATGCCCAGCAGACGGGTGGCCTGGCCCACACCCACCACCATGACACCCGATGCCATGGGGTCGAGCGTGCCGGCATGACCGACGCGCCGCTCATGGAGGGCGCGCCGGCATTGCGAGACCACATCGTGGGACGTGCAGCCCACCGGCTTATCGACAGCGAGCAGCATATTCAATTGAGAAGGCGTACGACGAGCCATGTACCATCCAAAAAGTTAAAGCTCGACGGTCACCGAAGCGGGATCCTCCCCCACCAGCTCGGCCAGCATGGGAAGTGCCACGGTGAGCGTCTCGAGAATCGTTCCGTTGTTGGAGAAACCGGCGGCAGCGGGATGTCCGCCTCCGCCAAAAGCAGCAGCAATCTCGGACACATCGAGGTCGCCCTTGGAGCGCAGGTTGCCACGCACCTTGGTATCGCCCTCAATACCCTTCAGGAACAGGCAGACCTCGACGCCCATCACCGAGCGCACCACGTCAACCAGGCCGTCGCACTCATCCGAGGTGACACCGCAAGCCTCAAGGTCACTCTGGTACGCATAGCTATACGCGACACGCCCGTGGGCCACCGTCTTGATGCGGCCCATAACGATGGACTTGAGGTGCAAAAACTCAACGCGCATGCTCTGGTAGACCTCGAGCGCAACGCGCGCCGGATCGGCACCGTGCGCCACCAGGCGCGAGGCCGCATGGAACGCGGCGGCATCGGCGTTTTGGTACTGAAAACGGCCGGTATCGGTAACCAAGCCACACAGCAGGCAGGTCGCAACGCCATCACGTGCGACAATGCCACAATTGTCCAAGAAGCGGTCGATGATCATAGCGCAGGCTGCAGCTTCGACGCGCCTCAGGCTGAGCTCGGCAAACTCCTCGCGCGCCGGATGGTGATCAAAGCACACCACATGCTTGGAGCGGCGAAGCACCTCGGCGGAATTATTGAGGCGCTCGACGACCGGCACGTCCACCGAGATGAACAAGTCAGGATTGCCGGTGTACGCAGATGCCGGCACCAGGCGATCGGAGCCTTCCATAAAGCGGTAGATGCGCGGAACTGGGTCATCGTCTGCCAGCAGCAGGGCAATGTCCTTGTTGGGGAAAAACTTCATGAGCGAAAGGCCCAGACCCAATACGGAGCCCAAGGCATCGCCATCGGGAGAAGTATGTCCCGAAATCGCAATGAAGGACGCACCCTCGATGAGCTCGAGGATGCGTCGCTGAATATCTGCAGACTCGCACGAGGCGAGGTCGGCGGAATTAGTCATCTAAAGCTGCCTCCTGGGCGGCATCCGCTATCGGATAGCCGTCCTCGTCCTTTTCGATCGCAAGCGTGGCGGGAACGTTTTCCAGCGCACGCGTGATGCGCTCGGCCTCATCGGTCGAGCGATCGATGCGAAAATCGAGCTCGGGCGTGACACGCCAATCGAGCGAGCGAGCCAACAGGCTGCGAATACGGCCCTTAGCGCTAGCGAGCGCCTCCATGACCTCGTCGTAGCGGCTCGCATCGCACGACACATACACGCGCGCGAACGAACGGTCCACCGCGACCTCGACCGCAGTCAAAGTAACCAGGTCGAGACGCGGATCGGAAACCTCAAAGAGCAGGATATAACCAAGCTTCTCGCGAAGCTGCTCGCCCAGACGGCGGGTTGCCTGCGTTTGCTTCATAGCGCTACCCCCTACTCGGTACGGGCAACCTGGTCGATACGGTAACCCTCGATCTGGTCGCCGGGCTTGATGTCCTGGAAGTTCTCCAGGCCAATGCCGCCCTCGGAACCGCTCTTGAGGCTCTTGGCCTCGTCCTTGTAGTGGCGCATCGAGGCGATCTTGCCGTTAAAGACCACGATACCGTCGCGCACCAGGCGCACGGAATCGGTCGCGGCGATCTCGCCCTCTTCGACGCGGACACCGGCAGCGATACCGACTTTGGGCACCTTGAAGGTGTCCAGGACGGTCGCGGTACCCGTGGCGACCTCAACCTCGGTGGGCTTGAGCATGCCGATACGGGCGGCGTCGAGCTCCTCGAGGCACTTGTAGATGACGTCGTAGCAACGAATCTCGACCCCCTCGCGCTCGGCGGCGGAGCGGGCCTTACCGTCGGGACGGACGCCAAAGCCGATGATGATGGCGTTGGAGGCGTCGGCCAGAACGACGTCGGTCTCGTTGATGGCGCCAACGGCGGAGTGGATCGTGTTGATGCGAACCTCGGACTGATCCATCTTGTCGAGCGAGTCCTGAAGGGCCTCGATGGAACCCTGGACGTCGGCCTTGATGATCAGGTTGAGCTCCTTGACCTCGGCGTCGGCAATGGTCTCGAAGAGGTTCTCGAGCGTGACGTGCTTGACGCGGCTCTGCTCCTCGATACGGGCCTTGAGCGAACGTTCATCGGCCAGGGCGCGTGCCTCGCGCTCGTCCTCGAACACGCGGAACTCGTCACCGGCGTTGGGCACGGACTGCAGGCCCAAAATCTCGACAGCGTCGGAGGGACCGGCCTCGGTGACGGCGCGGCCCTTGGGGTCGAGCATGGCACGGACGCGGCCATAGGTAAGGCCGGCGACCAGCGTATTGCCCACGTGCAAGGTACCGCGGGTCACGAGCACGGTAGCGACCGAGCCACGGCCCTTGTCGAGCTTGGCCTCGAGGACGTTGCCGGAGGCAAAGGTGTCCGGGTTGGCCTTGAGCTCGAGCACGTCGGCCTGGAGCAGCACGGTCTCCAGAAGTTCGTCGATACCGATCTTCTGCTTGGCCGAGATGTTGACGAACATGTTCTGTCCGCCCCACTCCTCGGGGATGACTCCGTACTCGGTGAGCTCCTGACGCACACGGTCGGGGTTGGCGCCCGGCTTATCAATCTTGTTGACGGCAACGACGATGGGTACGCCGGCGGCCTTGGCGTGGTTGATCGACTCGACCGTCTGGGGCATGACGCCGTCGTCAGCGGCGACGATCAGGATGACGATGTCGGTCACCTTGGCGCCACGGGCACGCATAGCCGTAAAGGTGGCGTGACCCGGGGTATCGATAAAGGTGATCTTGCGGTCGTTGATCATGACCTGCGAAGCGCCGATGGCCTGCGTAATGCCGCCCGCCTCGCCGGCAGCAACGCCGGTGTGACGGATGGCGTCAAGCAGCGACGTCTTGCCGTGGTCGACGTGGCCCATGACGGTGACGACCGGGGCACGCGGCTTAAGGTCGGCGGGATCGTCGTAGAACGAGAAGGTGTTCTCCTCCTCGGGGGTGATAATCTTGATCTGACGGCCCAGGTCGTCGGCAACGAGCTCAACGAGGTCGTCGGACATGGACTGCGTCATGGTGAGCGGCGTACCCAGCAGGAACAGGCGCTTGATGATGTCGTTGGCCGGAACGTCGAGCGCCTCGGCAAGCTCCTGGACGGTAACGCCCTGGGAGACCTTGATGGCGTCGAGGTCCTCGGGGTTCACGCCCTGGGCCAGCGCCTCCTCTATCTTGCGCTCCTCCTGAGCCTTGGCAGCCTCGCGCTCGCGCTTCTCCTTGCGCTTCTTGCGGCGACCGGTGGACTCGCGAGAGGCCTCCTCGACGGCAGCACGAGCCTCCTCGAGCACCTTCTCGCGGCTGTACTCCTCGGCCTCGCGAGCCATGCGGCTGTAGTGGTCCTCTTCGTTGTTGTGACCGCCCTTGCGCTTCTTGCCCTTGCCCTGCTTATCGGGGTTGAGGAAGTCCATGCCGGCAGCGACGTTGTTGCTGGCGTTGGTGCGATGACTGTGCGGACGGCTCTCGGAGGCGTTGCGCTCGGAATTGTTGTCGGAGGCGTTGCGATCGTTACGACGGCCACCGCGGCGGTCGTTGTTGCCGCCACGACGGTTACCGCGCTCGGCGGCGCGCTCGGCCTTGGCCTTGTCCTCGGCGTCCTTCTTCTCCTTGAGCACGGTCTCCTGTGCGGCGATCTGGTCGAGCAGCGAACGGAAACGCGAACCGGAGTCGGAAGCGGGAACGGCGCGGCGCTGGGCCTCGCGGGCAGCCTCCTCCTTCTCGCGGGCAAGGCGCTCCTGCTCGGCCTTCTTCTTGGCCTCGGCCTCGGCGCGGGCGGCCTCCTCGGCAGCCTGGGCCGCGGCGAACTGGCGGCGCTCCTCCTCGCGTGCCTTCTCGGCAGCGATGCGCTCGCGCTCGGCCTCGGCGGCACGCGCGGCCTCCTCGGCGGCAGCGGCCTGCTCCTCGGCCTGCTTGGCGGCCTCGACTTCCTGGGCGCGGGCCTCGATCACCGGGGCGAGCTGCTTGCGGACCATGGCGACGTAAGCGTCCTCCAGGGCGGAGGAAGCGGACTTAGCGGGAATCTTCATATCGGCGAGATGACCCATCAGTTCCTTGGAGGTCATGCCGAACTCTTTGGCCAGGGTGGACACACGGACTTTTGCCATATGACTTCACCTACCCTTTCTGGCACCTTGGTGCCTAGAGACTGAACGAGCGTGGGAGATGCGCCGGAACCCGTCCGGCGCGACCGCGCGCTAGATCAGGTCCTCCGCATCATCGAAGGCGTCGGTGTCGTGGACACCGCAGAAACGGGAGCCGGGACGGGCCTGGTTGCGGCACTGAATGCCGTCCTCGGACACGTACTCGCAGCGACGGACGTCGTCGTCCTCCTCGTCACCGATCAGGTCGGCGGCGGGCTCCTCGTGAACGGGGACGTTCTTGAGGATGTCGGCGGCAAGGGTCTCGGACTTAATGTCGATGTGCCAACCAGTCAGGCGAGCGGCGAGGCGGGCGTTCTGGCCCTCCTTGCCAATGGCGAGGGACAGCTGGTCGTCCGGCACGATGACGCCGGCGTAGGCCTTCTCCTCGTCGATGAGGACGCGGGTGACTTTGGCGGGCGACAGGGCGTTGGCAACGTAGACGGCCGGATCGGCATCCCACAGGATGACGTCGACACGCTCACCACGGAGCTCACCAACGACGGCGCGGACACGGCTGCCCTTGGGGCCGACGCAGGCGCCCACGGGATCCAGACGATCGTCGAGCGAATGGACGGCGACCTTGGAGCGCTGGCCCGGCTCGCGAGCGATCGACTTGATCTGGACGGTGCCCTCATAGATCTCGGGCACCTCCTGCTCAAACAGACGACGCATGAGCTCGGGGTGGGTACGGGAGATGACAATCGGCGGACGGCTGTGCTCGCCACGAACCGGCTGCAGGTTGGAGTTGGGGTCGCGAACGTCGATGATCACGGCCTTGATGTGCTGGTTGTGCAGGTAGCGCTCGCCCATCGGACGCTCGTTGCGCTCGTTCTCGTAACGGCGCTGGTCGAAGTGCGGAAGCTCGGCCTCGACGCCCTCGCGAATCTTGACGATCGTGAAGTCGGGCGTGGACTGCAGCACGGTACCGCTGATGAGGTCACCGATGCGGCCGGAGAACTCCTCGTAGATCTGCTCGCGGGCGGAGTTGCGCACGATGGCGTTGATCTCGGCCTTGGCGTGCTGAGCGGCGATGCGGCTCGTATTCTTGGGAGTGACGTCGATCTCCTCGAACTCGGTGAAGTTGCCCTCCTCGTCCATGGAATCGTCGATCGGCTCCAGACGGTAGACGTAGATCTTGCCGGTGGTGCGGTCGATGGTCACCTTGGCGCCCCACTCAAGATGCAGGATCTCGGCATAGCTCTTGGCGAGCGACTGCTCCAGGCGGTCGATCAGGTAGAGCTGGTCGATGTGCTTCTCCTGGCAAAGCTCCATCAGGGCGGACATCATGTCGGATGCTGCCATCTTACTTTCCTTCCTTCGCGGGCTTGAAGTCATAGGTGGGCTTCAACTTGCACTTTTTAACATCAGAGAAATCGAGGGTGACGGACTCGCCGTCCTCGAGCTCGAGGGTCACGTTCGTCTCGGTGGCGGCGGCAATCTTACCGGCGTACTTGCGACGGCCCTCGGTGGCGGTGGAGGTGAGCTCGCAGTTCTCGCCCACAAAGCGGGCAAAGTCACGCGGGCGGCGCAGCGGGCGCGCCATACCCGGGCTCGACACCTCGAGCGTATAGCTCGAAGAAATGGGGTCGAGCTCCTCAATCACATCGCCGACCCATTTGGTGTTGGCCGTGACATCGTTGAGCGACAGGCACTGACCCTCGGCACCCTCGATACGCACACGCACGCAGGGGGCCTTGGTGGCACCCACGAGCTCAACGTCGACGATGTCGACATCGTGCTGGGGAGCAACGGCCTCGAGCGCGTCGATGATCGCCTGCTCGGTCTTGGTCTTGACCATTGCGGCACCTCCATCCATACAAAAAAGAAGCGGGGCCGAAACCCCACTTCTTTCAATTACAACTTCATTTGCAAGCAAACTATACCAATACCTGCGCAAACGTGCAACCACAACACAAACCCGCAAGTCAGCGTGAGCACAGGTTCTCCACAAGAAATGGATAATTGGGTGTTGTCGCAAGCATCCATAACCAAAGCGAGGAGCGACTCCCCGCAGAAACGCCCCTCGCCTTCTCATGTCAGCTATGCGCGCAGCGCTTACTTGACCACCAGGTTAACCAGCTTGCCGGGCACGCAGATGGCCTTGACGACCGTCTTGCCCTCAAGCCACTTGGCAACGGCTTCCTCGGCGGCAGCCTGCATCTCCTCGTTGGAGGCGTCGCGGGCGACGTCGATGCGGCCACGGACCTTACCGAGCACCTGCACGACGATCTGCACCGTGTCCTCGATGGACTCGGCCAAGTCGAACTCGGGCCAGGCGGCGGTGTAGGCGTTGCCCTCGCAGCCGAGTGCCTCGTGCCACAGCTCGTCGGCCCAGAACGGGCAGATGGGGGCAAGGACGCTCACGATGTCCTTGGCCACGCCGTAGCACAGGGCCTTGTCGCGGTCAGTACCCTCGGTGGCATTGAGGTAGGCGCTCGCCGCGTTGACGAGCTCCATGACGGCCGAGATCGCGGTGTTGAACTGGCCGCGGTCAAAGTCCTCGGTGCACTTGGCAATGGTGCGGTGACGTTCGCGATAAAGCTTCATCGCGACCTCGTCGAGCGCGGACTTGTCAAAGGCCACATTGGTGTCGCCGGACTGGACGAGCTGCCACACGATACGCCAGGCGCGCTTAATGAAGCGGTTAGCGCCCTCGACGGCCTTGGGATCCCAGTCGAAGTCCTTCTCGGGCGGGGCGATAAACAGGATCGCCAGACGCATGGTGTCGGCGCCGTAGGGCTCGATGACCGAGCTCGGGGGCACGACGTTGCCCTTGGACTTGGACATGGTGTCGCCGTTCTCGTCCTTGACCATGCCCTGGCACAGCAGGTTGGTGAAGGGCTCGTCAACGCTCAGCAGGCCCAGGTCGCGCAGCGCCTTGGTAAAGAAGCGGCTGTAGAGCAGGTGCAGAATGGCGTGCTCGATGCCGCCGATGTAGTTATCGACGGGCATCCAACGGTCGGCGGCCTCGCGGGAGAAGGGCAGCTCGGTGTTGTGCGGATCGGTATAGCGAAGGTAATACCAGCTAGAGCAGGTGAAGGTGTCCATGGTATCGGTCTCGCGTTTGGCCGGGCGACCGCAGACCGGGCAGCTGGTCTCGTAGAACTCCTTGCACTCGGCGAGGGTTTCGCCGGCGCCCAGGTCCAGGTTCTCGGGCAGCGTCACCGGCAGCTGATCCTCGGGCACGGGCACGATGCCGCAGTGCTCGCAGTGGATGGCCGGGATGGGGTTGCCCCAATAGCGCTGACGGGAAATGAGCCAGTCGCGCAGACGAAACTCGACCTTGCGACGACCACAGCCCATGGCCTCAAGGTCGGCCACGATTGCAGCCTCGCCCTCGGAGTGCTTACCGCCGCGCATGCCGGTGTACTTGCCGGACTGGACGAGGGTGCCCTCGGCAGCGTGAGCGCAATCCCAGTCGACGGTCTCGGCATGGAAGGTATCGATGGTCTCGCCGCTGGCCTCGACGGCAGCGCGATCGTCATCGTCCAGGATAATCGGCACGATCGGCAGGTCGTACTTACGGGCAAACTCAAAGTCGCGCTGGTCGCCACAGGGAACGGCCATGACGGCACCGGTACCGTAGTCGGCAACGACATAATCGGCAACCCACACGGGGACCTTCTCGCCGTTGACGGGGTTCACCACGTAGCGGCCGGTAAAGGCACCGTGCTTCTCGAGGGTGCCCTGGGCACGCTCGACGGCAGAGATATGCTTGGCGTCCTCGACGATCTTAGTGACGGCCTCCTCGTACTCCGTGCCCTCGACGAGCTCGTGCAGACGAGCGTACTCGGGGGCCAGGACAAAGAAGGAGACACCGAAGAGCGTGTCGGCTCGCGTGGTGAAGACGGTGATCTTACCCTCGTCGCCCTCGATGGGCTCGCCATCCTGGTCGCACAGGGTAAAGTCGACCTCGGCGCCCTCGGAGCGACCGATCCAGTTGGCCTGCATCTGCTTGACGCGCTCGGGCCAGCCGGGGAGCTTCTCCAGATCGTCGAGCAGCTCCTGGGAGTACTCGGTGATCTTGAAGTACCATTGCTCAAGGTCGCGCTTCTCAGGCTCGGTGCCGCAGCGCCAGCACTTACCCTCGGTGACCTGCTCGTTGGCCAGAACGGTCTTGCAGGTGGGGCACCAGTTAACCGGGTTCTTCTTGCGGTAGACCAGGCCCTTTTCCCACAGCTTCTCAAAGATCCACTGACCCCAGCGGTAGTAGTCGGGGCTGCAGGTCTTGACCATGCGATCCAGATCGTAGGAGAAGCCCATGCGCTTCATCGTGGCGAGCGCCTGGTCCATGTTCTTATACGTCCAAGCGGCAGCCTGCGTATTGTGCTTGATGGCGGCGTTTTCGGCGGGCAGGCCAAAGGCGTCAAAGCCGATGGGGTGCAGCACGTCGTAGCCGCGCATGCGGGCCTGACGGGCCATGGCATCGCCGATGGTATAGTTGCGTGCGTGGCCCATGTGCAGGTCGCCCGACGGATACGGGAACATCTCGAGCACGTACTTCTTGGGCTTGCTGTCGTCGGTGTCGACGGCAAAGAGGTTGGAGTCCTCCCAGGCCTTCATCCACTTGGACTCAATGGCCTGCGCGTCGTAGGCAGGGATCTCGTCCTTATGGTCTGTGCAATCGCACATATCAGCTCCTTTAATCTTAGCTGGGGTCGGTCGGCTTAGCTTTATTCGCTACTGCGGACAGTCCTGCGCAAGACGAAGAGCACATTTAGTGCTCTTCTTTGCGTGCGGAACTTGTAGCGAACAAAGCTAAGCCGCCCGACCCTAAGGTTGACTCGACTGATAATAGCAAATACGACAAGCGAGATGCCTGCGACTTGCAGGCATCTCGCTTTATCTAAATAACGTGGTTGGAACTCAACCTTTGTATGAAACCCGTTCTAGCACGAACGGGTTTTCCAAGTGCCGCAGATTGCCGTGAAAGAGGAGCGACGCGTACTTTGGTACGCGAGCGACGGTTTGAACGGCAAGGTGCGGTGCTTGGGAAAGCCGCTTATCGATAGGAAACGCTCTGCTGGGAATCCTTGACGACAACATCGTGGGCGCCGCCTTCGACGATGGAGGTGGAGCTGACCAAGGTCAGGCGCGCCTTTTCCTGGAGCTCGGGGATCGAGAGGGCACCGCAGTTGCACATCGTGGACTTGACCTTGTAGAGCGTGCCGCCCACACCATCCTTGAGGGAGCCGGCGTAAGGAACGTAGGAGTCGACGCCCTCGACGAAGCTGAGCTTTGCGGCGCCGCCCAGGTCGTAACGCTGCCAGTTGCGGGCGCGCGCAGAACCCTCGCCCCAGTACTCCTTCATGTACTGGCCATTGACGTTGACGCGCTCGGTCGGGCTCTCGTCAAAGCGGGCGAAGTAGCGACCCAGCATCATAAAGTCGGCACCCATGGCAAGGGCGAGCGTCATGTGGTAGTCGTAGACGATACCGCCGTCGGAGCACACGGGCACGTAGACACCGGTCTCCTCGTAGTACTCGTCACGGGCGCGGCAGACGTCGATCAGCGCGGTGGCCTGGCCGCGGCCGATACCCTTGGTCTCGCGAGTAATGCAGATGGAGCCGCCGCCGATACCGACCTTGATGAAGTCGGCGCCGCAATCGGCCAGGAAGCGGAAGCCCTCGGCGTCGACAACGTTACCGGCACCGACCTTGACGTCCTCGCCGTAGTTGGCGCGGATCCACTCGATAGTGCGCTTCTGCCACTCGCTGAAGCCCTCGGAGGAGTCGATGCACAGAACGTCGGCACCGGCCTCGATGAGCAGCGGCACGCGCTCGGCATAGTCGCGGGTGTTGATACCGGCGCCGACCATGTAGCGCTTGTCGTTATCGAGCAGCTCGTTGGGGTTAGTCTTGTGGCTGTCGTAGTCCTTACGGAAGACAATGCCCATGAGGTGATCGTTGTCGTCGACGATCGGCAGGGCGTTGAGCTTGTTATCCCAGATGACGTCGTTGGCAACCTTAAGGCTGATGTTCTTGTCGCCCACGATGAGCTGCTCACGCGGGGTCATGAACTCGGAGACCTTCGTCTGGTGGTCATCGCGGCTGGGGCGATAGTCGCGGCTGGTGACGATGCCCAGGAGCTTACCCTTGGGAGTGCCGTCGTCGGTGACCGGCATGGTGGAGTGACCGGTCTTCTCCTTGAGCTCGATGACCTGCTCCATGGTCATGTCGGGGGTCAACGTGGAATCGGACTGAACGAAGCCGGCCTTGTGATCCTTGACGGCCTTGACCATAGCGGCCTCGGACTCGGCGCTCTGGGAACCGTAAATAAAGGACAGGCCACCCTCGGTAGCGAGCGCGACACCCATGTCGACGCCCGAGACGGACTGCATGATGGCGGAAACCATGGGGATGTTCAGGGTGATTGCCGGCTTCTCACCGCGCTTAAAGCGGGTTAGCGGCGTCTTAAGAGAGACGTTGTTGGGGATGCACTGCGAGGACGAGTAACCAGGGACCAGCAGATACTCCGAAAACGTGTGGGACTCACCGGGAAAGAACGTAGCCATGTTTCTCCTTTTTCCATGCGACCGGTCGGCTGCAGGCCTCGTAGGACCCAGCCCAACCTTGGGCGCCCAATACTGGGGAAGTATCTTAACGCACTTTGACTGCTACAATGCATGTTTTAAGAAGAGCACACGAGGGTTTGACGCAGGCTTTGCGTTTGCCCAGCAAACACTTTAGCGGGGAGACGTGGAGCACATGAAGTACAAGACGACGGCAAAGTTGGTCATTCAAGCGTGCGACAAAGATCTGCCGGGCGTGTTCGGCCACGGCTGCGTCTTACTGCTGCAGGGCATCGCCCGCGAGCACTCGCTCAACCGCGCCGCCAAGAGCATGGGCATGGCGTATTCCAAAGCGTGGCGCATCGTGAATGAGGCCGAAGGGCAGCTGGGTTGCAAGCTCATCGAACGCGACGGCGCCCGCGGATCCACGCTCACCCCCGCCGGCGAGCGAGCCATCGAAGTCTACGAAACCCTCCAGGCCGACATCAACAACGTCATCGCCTCCAAAGCCAACGAACTCATCGCCAGCATCAAAAAGTAGCTAATTTAGGACGGGGCTTTTTTAGCTGCACAACCCCTTCTCATAAGTTGCGGTGAAATAGGGACTGTTTATGCCGATAAAGCCGTAAACCAATCCCTATTTCACCGCAACTTATGGAGTCGAGGATGATTTAGCTAGTTGCGGAGGGCGTTGTCTAGAGTGGCGGCCACGATCAAGGGGTCGTCGGTGCCGGCGAAGAGACGGATGGTGCTCCCCCGCTTGCCGCGTGGGGCCGAAAGACGCGTCGTTGCGCCGCCGGCGGGTGATGAGCGGAACTCCCCCGGCAAAGCATCGAACAGCTCGCGCGCGCTGCGCTCGATAAGGTCAAATACAACTGCCGGGCCAAAGCCGTGCTCGAGAATTCCCGTTGCAGCCACATGGTCGGGATGCGAACTCAGCCCAGGGTAGCGCACGTTGCGCACCATCTCGTTCGCGGCCAAGTATTCAGCCAGGGCACGGGCGCGATCGAAGTGCGCCTGCATACGGGTGTCGAGCGTGTCGAGCCCGAGCTCTAGAACCTTGGCCTCATCGGAGGACAAGTCAAGCTCGGCCAATCCGCACCCCTCGAGCAGCGCATGCGCGCACTCGGCAGCGGCATCCACACGATGGCGCTTGAGCTGCGAGCGCGCCACGGAGGCGGCTACGAGCTTGCGTGGAGCCTCACCGGCGCACACACGGTCGAGCGCTTCGAGCGACAGTACGGCACCCAAACGCAAAGGATCGCAGCCAAAGATGGAAGCCACCGTGTTGTCAACGACGAGCAGCGCACGTGCCTCGCGAGCCGTGCGTCCCAGAGCACGAAGACCGGGCACACGCAGACCAAACCCGCCGATGGAGTTGACAAACCACCACAGGTGCGGCCCCTCGGCATCAAACGAGCCGGCAAAGCCCTCGGACGCGGCGGCAAACGCTGCGGCCGACGGCTCATCCACCATAGCCACATCGCAGGCATCAAAGCCGCTCGCAAACGCTTCGGTAAAGTCATCCGCAAAGGCCACCAGGCGGTCACCGGGACGCACGATTCCCAGCAGCGACAGCGCTGCCGGCACATGCGGGGCCGCAACAAGACGCGCCTCGCGCGCACTGGACCTCAAAGCCCAGGCCTCTTCTAGCTGCTGTACATCCACGCGGCACCGTCCCTTCATAAGCAAAAACCCACGATGCGGGTGTTCCCCGCATCGTGGGCAACGGCTGCAGTATAGCGCCGGTATGCGACGAATCGTCTAGATGTTGAGCTCGTGGTAGGTCACGCTCGCGCCAGCGGCGTCAACGGACACGCCATAGGTCGCAGGGTAGATGCGCGTGGAGAACACAAGCGCACCTTCGTTGACAAATACCTCGACCGAAGAAACATCGCCAACAATGCGCACGTTACGAACCTCGTCGACGGGCTCCCAACGCACGGTGCGACCGCAGCCGGCAGAAGCGCGACCCTCATCGGTAAATCGCATCTCAAAGCGCGCGGGCAGCTCGCCCTCGGCGGGCACAAACGCCAGCTTCAGCTCGCCATCAACGATTGCGGTAAATGCGCCGTCGACACCGTCGACAACAACGTCAAAGCAGGTGTCGCCGGCAACCTCCAATGAACCCTCCCCCATACGCACCGAGGCATAATGGTGCTCGATCTCGCGCACCGGCTGCTGCAGCACCACGCCGCCGGCACCGGCCGTAAGCTCGCGCGGCACCGTCATGCAGTGCTGCCAGCCGCACACCACGGTGGGTGCGTTGTCATAGGTCGGCTCATCGGGCATGCCCATCCAGCCGATCAGAATGTGGCGACCATCCTCGGACGTAAACTCCTGCGGCGCATAGAAGTCAAAACCAGCGTCCCACAGGCGGAACTCGCCCAGCTCATAGGCACCGTCACCACCTGCAATGTCGCCCGTTACAGGCATGTAGCCAGCAGCGTATACGTTGCCGCGGTCCCAACGACCACCCTCGAGCCCCTGGGGGGAGAAGGACAGCCACTTCGCCGGCACACCGTCATCGGCCTCAAGCTCAAAGTAACCCGGGCACTCCCACATAAAACCAAAACGCTCGGGCGTAGACACACGGCTCTCGAGCTCCCAGCTCAGCATATCGGCCGAGCCATACACCAGGATCTCGCCCACATCGCGCCCGGCGCCCTCGCCGTGCATGGCGCAAAATCGACTATCGACATGCGGCCCATCCACGCGACGACGCGCGCCCAGCACCATGTGATAACGCCCGTCCGCGCCACGCCACACCTTGGGGTCACGCACGTGGCAGGTCAAATCCTCGAGATAATCCTCGGACGCCAGCACCACGCGCTTTTGGCTGAACTCCCGACCGGCAAGGCCATCAACGCTCTCGACATACACGGTATCGGCGCGACGGCCGGAGTTGACATAGTCAAAGACGCCGTCCGCATCGGGGAGCTTAACGTTGCCGGTATAGAGCACGCGAATGCGACCGTCCTCGACCAATGCCGAGCCCGAGTACACGCCATGGCAGTCGAACGGCTCGTCGGGAAGCAGCGGCGCGCCAACGTAGTCCCAGTTCATAAGGTCGCGGCTCGTGGCATGTCCCCACATCTTGACGCCGCCGTTCACATCAAACGGAGCATACTGGAAGTATGCGTGAAACACGCCATCGGCCTGGCAAAGCCCGTTGGGGTCGTTGAGCCAGCCCGTGGGCGGCATAATATGAAAATGCTGAGCATAGGGCCCATGGCCACGCTCGGCGACCGCTGCATCCATATTGGCAACGAGCTTGGCAAGATCGCGCTGAAGTGCGTTAGACATGTCGGTATCCAATCAAATTAAATCAACGAACGCTCAAATCAAGGGTTCCAGATAAACAAAACGCCCACAGGATGGAGCCTGCGGGCTTTTTGTTTACGCAAATCCTACGCCTGCTCGGAAGTCTTGGGCTCGTCCTTGTACAGGACGAACGAGACGGCAAAGGAAACCAGCGCGGCGACCGCAAACATGATCGCGTACTGCACGGGCTGGGCCAGGCACAGCAGGATACCGAAGATGCCGGTAACGCCGGTGCCAGAAGCGGCAAGCGAAGTGAGCGCGCAGACCAGGGCACCGCAGCCACCGCCGATGCAGCCGGCGATGAAGGGCTTAAAGAAGCGCAGGTTCACACCAAAGATGGCAGGCTCGGTAATGCCCATGAAGGCGGACAGGGCCGAAGGAAGCGCCAGGCCCTTGATCTTGGCATCGCTGGTCTTAAAGGCAACGGCGAGCGCGGCACCACCCTGGGCGATGTTGGCGGCACTGGCGATGGGCAGCCAGTAGGTCACGCCGTACTGGGCGAGCTGGCCCAGATCGATGGCGGTGTACATCTGGTGGATACCGGTAACGACCGTGGGGGCATAGAACAGGCCGACGATAAAGGAACCGATGCCGAAGGGCAGGGTGAGCAGGGCCTGGATCAGACCGAGGATGGCGTTCTCGGCCCAGACAAAGATGGGGCCGACGGCAACGAGCGTCACGAGCACGGTCACGAACACCGAGACGAGCGGGGTCACAAAGAGGTCGAACATCTCGGGAACGATCTTGTGCAGGCGCTTCTCGAGGAAGGCCAGAATGGCGCAGGCGATGACGATGGGGATCACATGACCCTGATAGCCAACCCACTCAAAGCTGTACACACCGGGGATGACGGTGACCATGGTCTGAACGCCCTCGGAGGCAACCGTATAGGCGCTCTGCAGCGAGGAGTTGATGAACGCACCACCGACGACGGCGCCCAGATACGGGTTGGCTCCAAAGGCCTTAGCGGCGGAGTAACCGATCAGGATCTGCAGAATGCCAAAGGACGTTCCCGAGACCAGGTCGGCGATCTTATAAATAAAGTTATTGGTGTCGAGCGCGATAAAGCCGTTGGAGGCCATAAAGTTGAGGGCGCTCATAATGCCCAGCAGCAGGCCCGAGGCCACGATGGCGGGAATGATGGGGACAAAGACGTCGCCGAGCACCTTAATGGCACGCATAAAGATGTTCTGCTGCTGAGCCGCGGCCTCCTTGACCTCGGCCTTGGTGGCAGCCTCGACGCCGCTGAGCGCGATGAACTCTTCGTAGACCTTATTGACGGTGCCAGTGCCAAAAATAATCTGGAGCTGGCCCTGGGCCTCAAAGACGCCCTTAGCGCCGTCGATATTCTCGAGGGCCTCCTTGTCGACCTTGGCGTTATCGGCAATCACCAGGCGCAGACGCGTGGCGCAGTGCGCGGCCGAAACAACGTTGCCGGCGCCACCGATGTTGTCGAGCACCTCTTGCGCTGATTTGCGGTAGTCCATGACTTCCCTTTCCTCCAACGGGCGCATGTGCACCCGGCCATCTTTGACACTTACACTGTAATCGTTTTCAGTTTCATATGTCTGTAATCGTTTTCATAGTAGGGTGAACGGTAGGAAAAAGCCGGCGAATGGTAGTTTTATGGCAAAAACAGGGGCCTCAGAGGCAGGCAGACGTGCCCAGAGCCTAGACATTCATAAGCTGATGGCCGAGCTTGATCGTCTTGAGACCGCGCTTCCCCTCCACGCCATCGAGCGTGTCGAGCAGCATGCTGGTGGCCTCGACGCCACTGGTCAGATACCCATAATGCACGGTGGGAATGCCGCCCGTCAGCGCACGCAAAAACGCGTTGTCGCCAAAACCGCTCACGCGGTGTATGCCCTCGCCCATGCCGCGAACCTCATCGATGGCACGAAGCGCGCCCGCCGCCATGGTGTCGGTCGCGCAGGCGATAAACGAAACATCGGGAGCGACGGAGAGCAGCTCACGCGCCGCGCCATAGCCCGAGTCGAGGGTAAAGGACCCGCGGCGAATCAGCTCGGGATCGAGCGCAACACCCGCGGCGCGTAAGCCCGCTTCAAAACCACGACGACGGTCGTAACCGGCGGCACGGTCTTCCTCGGTAACACCGATATAGGCAATCTTGCCCTCAACATGCTTCGCGAGCGCCTGGCCCAGCTCAAAGGCGGCCTCGTAATCGTCATGGTAGACGCAAGCCGCGCCCTCGACGTTTTGACCGATCAGCACAATGGGCACACGGCAAGACACAATGGCCGCACGATGTTCGTCGGTGATCATGGTCGCCACGAGCACGATGCCATCGACCGGGTGGTTCTGGAACAGGTCGAGATACTCGAGCTCACGCTCGGCCACGTTATCAGTATTCGCGAGCAGCATCTGGTAGCCACGGCGACCGAGCACCTGGCCAATACCGGCGGTAATGCGGCTCACGGATTCCGAGTTAATCTTAGGCACGATGACGCCGATGAGCTTGGTGGAACCGGTGCGCAGCGCGCGAGCCTGACTAGATCGCACGTATCCGGTCAGCTCAATCGCCTGCTTAATGCGCTCGGCCTTGTCCACCGAGATATATCCACCGTTGAGGTAGCGCGAGACCGCGGCGCTCGAAACGCCAGCCAACTCGGCCACATCTTTCATCTTTACCACGAGCACCCCTGTCATTGAAATCGCTTTCACCATGATACCCGTGACGGCGCTTCGGATAAATCAATATCACCCAGGTCGAGCAAACGTCAGCGAGCGGGCAGCTGCCGTGGCGAGGTGCCGCGAAAGAGGAGCGAAGCGTACTTCATGTACGCGAGCGACGGTTTGAGCGGCAGATCGCCCGGCAGATGCCCGCGCAGCGTCGAGCGGTCCGGCGTTCGTTAGAACGCCGGAACATAGTTATCCATGATACTCGCCGTTGTACTGGATGAGCGTGAGGTCCTCCACGCCATCGAGCGCGCGGATGGCGTCGGCATAGGGCATATCCACGCCGTCCGAGAACACCTCAACGGCCATCTCGACCTTGTCGCCGCGCATCGTCTTGGACTTGACGGAAAACTTGGTGCGCCCAAATGCACGCACGATATCGTCGCCGGTGGTCTGACCCGTGTAGTGGATGACCATCATGTACACGCGCGCCTTGTCCTGGTGGCTCGCAAAGCCGGCAATCATCACCACGATCACCACCGCCGTGAGTCCCACGAGCGCATACATACCGGCTCCCGCCGTAATGCCCGTGGTAATGGACCAAAACAGATACAGCAGGTCGAGCGGGTCCTTGACCGCCGTACGGTAACGGACGATAGACAGAGCACCGACCATACCAAGCGAGATGACCACGTTTGTCGAGATCGCGAGCGTGACCATGCAGGTGAGCACACACATGCCCACGAGCGTCACGGCAAAACTGCGCGAATAGACCACGCCGGTAAAAAAGCGCTTGTACACGTAATAGATCAGGATGCCCATGGCGAGCGCCACGAGCAGCGACAGGCCAATCTTGGCAGGGTCGACCTGACCGAACGCCTCCAAGACGGAGTTCTTAAAAAAGTCCCTGGTGCTCATGGTTTAAATATCCCCTCGGTTCCCAAAATCCGATTCCCAGTAGGTAAAACCGCGCAGGTAGGCGGTCTTGTCATAACACAGGCAGTACTTTGAGACCGCCGTGAGTTCGGCCGCACCCGGCGGCACCATATCGCGCACCAGCTGCGGACAAAACTCGGTAAACTTGACCTCCATCACCAGCTTGCCGGGCTCCAGCACGGGCAGCGCGGGCAACGTCGCGTCAAAGATGTCAAAACTCCCCACCGCCGCACGCACGTTGCTATCAAAGGTAATGCGCACGGTGCCCTCGTCCATCACCCACGGCTCGCGCTCGTAGTCCACGATGGTCCGCGGGCGCATCATATTACAGATGCACTCGATGTAGAACTCGCGACAGAGCGGATAGGGGCTCCTCAGCAAAAAGTCGTAGTCGCCAGCCAGAATCTGCTCAAACTCACCGCGCGTAAGTGGCGCATCCTCCTTGTAAATCCAGCTACCGTACTTCTTTTTGCGCTCGAGCTTAATCACCTTGTCGCTGCCGTTATAGATGCGCACGCGATACTTTTTGCGCATGAGAATACCGGCGTCTTTTTCCTCGTAGGCCGAGTTGCAGTAGTCATCAAAATACAGGCTGCGAATAGTGTAACCGCCCGCTCGCGCATGCTTGTCCAGCTTAAACACCGGCGCCATGCGACAGGCAAGCGCGGCGTGCTCGCCCTCGTTAATGAGATATTTGAGCTCGTGGCGGTAACGCTCCTGCGTGGTACGCACAGGCGGAGCCGCCAAGCGCTCAAGCAGCGCGCTAGCCCTCCTCATACGTGTCCTCCACGACCTTACCGCCGTCTTGCACGTAAAAACACTTCATGCCGTAGTGCTTGCCGTCGTCGGTCACATAGTAGTCAAACGCATCTTGCGTATAGCCATCGGAGTTGGTGGCACGCACGCGCACAAAATACTGGCCGGCATCGGGCGCATCGCAGGTAACCTCGGGAAGCAGCACGTCCTCGGCCTTAAAGACCACGTCGCTTATGGCATAGTCGAGCGCAAGCTCCACGGTATAGCGAATGTCGCGCGCCTCAAAGTCGTAGGACGCATCCCAGTTAATACGCAGCTTACCGTTATCGATCTGCGGCACGCCGATGTAGAACGGCATGGGCTTTTTAAAACTCTCGCGAAAGCTCTTGTAGTTCTCCTCGATCTCGGAGGGAATCGCCGCGGCGATCTGCTCGTATTGGTCCTTGGTGACAGGCAGATGGTCGATATCGGGCGAAGCAAAGACCAGCGATTCAGTAACCTCGCGGTAGTGCTTGATCATCTTGCTCAGGCGTGCCTCGGTCATATACGAACGCAGGTCCTTGACGGCGCGGTCGAGCTCGCTGCGGAACGATTTGCTGCGCAACGCACGATTGAACAGTACGTTGCCCCAGTAGTTGCTTGCGCCGCGCTCCCAGCTCGCGTAGTCCGAAAACCCGGAAAGAGAAAGCTCCAGCTTGCGCAGCATGCCGTCGTTATCCCAATCTAATAAGTACCAGGTATTTGAGTTGAGCGGGCTGTACAGATAGCAGTTACGGTTCTGCGTATCGCAGTTGCCCGTCAGGATCTGAAACGCCAGCCAATAGACCAGGTTCTCGGTATCGAAGTAGGTGCCGAGCACGTCGTCGATCTTTTGCGATTCGTCGTTGAGCTCATCGAGCATCTCGATGAGCTTGGTGTGGTCCGAATCGCCCTTAATCTCGAGCATGCCCTCAAAGTTTGCCTGATTGTAGTCGGGATCGTCGGCGAGCTTAATGGTATCCTCGTAGCGATGGAAATCGAAGCTGTTCACCTTGTACAGGTGCCCGCTCTTATCCAGGCCATGTGCCTTAAGCGCCGTCTTGTTGAGCTGCTCCACCTGCGTAAACAGGCCGTAGTCCTCAAAGGTGTCGTTGGACTTTTCGGACTGGTCGCACACCCACAGATGCACAAACTGCGTGCGCAGGCCCATCATCTGGGGAATCCCACGGATAAGGTCGTAGGCCATTTTGTTGCGAAAACGCATACCCTCGCCCATGTGCTTGTTGAGCGCAATCGCGCGCTGTTGGCGCCAGGTACCCTTGCCCTTTTTGAGCTCCACCTTGTAATTCTTTTGCGAGTTATTGCTCGATGTCTGACCACGCACTTGCACGGTGGCATTGGGCGCTTCCTCGCCATAGCCAACCTCGCCGGCCACCGGGCCGTCTTCGTCGCCCGGCTGCAGCAGGCCCATAACCTGATAGCGCGTCACGCCCATGTCGGCATAGTCATACACCGAGTACGTGTTGATCTCGGCCCAGCTGTGGTCGGTATTCTCGGAGCTGTTGCCGCGCGAGACCGTCAGGTACATGGTCACAATACCCGAGTCATCGTAGACCTCGTAGAGCTCGTCCTTGTCGCGCAGGTGCTTGGATTGGTCGGAGGCCTCGGCCTTTTTAATCTTGTCCTGCTTTTTGACCTTTTTGGTCGAGGATTCGTCCTGAGACGAACAGCCCGAAAGCAACAGAGCGCCGGCAGCTGCCTCGATCAGGCAGCGGCGAGACATCAACTTATCGATCATCAGAACCTCCCCAATGTTTTTGGTACAGGCGAACCACCATACGTTCAAACGCACTGCGCGGCTCACCGCCCGCGCGCTTGTCCTCGTAGCATTGCTCAACACGGTCGAGCACCCGGCCCAGCTGTGTAAAGCGACCCGTTTTGTCGGTCGCCACAATGGGCTGCTGGCTCAGGATACGATACGGCAAGTTGGCGGTATAGGTATCGAGCCGCAGCAGCGCCACGATAAAAAACACCGCCGCACCCAACAAAAAGCCAAAGCCGTAAAACTGCTGCGGCAAAAGCAACGACACGGCAGTCGCCAGCCCGGCCACAACGGCAAACAGGCCCGAAGCTAGCACGGCTCCCTTGTAGTCGGTAAAGTACAGCAAGATGAGCATCACCGTATTGCCCACGGCATATAGGCCATAGCCCACGCACAGCGTGCGAAAATACCCGTGCATAAGGTTGTTAAAGCCCAACGGTAGGGCCGACAGCACCGTGGTCTCGAGCGAAATGACCGCCGCGGTCACAAACAGCTGCTTGAGCGCACAAAAGCGCAGTTCGCTGTTGAGCGTGGAGAGCATCTCCTCCTCGGCCACCACAATATCGCCTACCACGCCGCCGTCATTGAACAGGCTGTAGTAGTCACGGTAGCGCGGATAGAAGTTGACCTCGACCGAGACCACAAAGTTGACGGTCGTGACCAGGATCGTCAAAAACGCAATGAGCGCCGGCACATCGTAGTAGGGCGCACCATAAAACAAGCCCTTGACCTGCACGCCAATGGGACCGGCCCAAATAATCACCAGGTGCGCAAAGAGCCCCAGATTGGTTAACAGACCCGTGAGCGCCAGCGGCATAAACTGATCGAGCCACCGCAAAAAGGGCCAGGGGCTGCGGTCGCTCTGAGGAAAATACCGGTAGAGCAGCACCACGTCCCAGGCGAGCATGACGCCGTAGCCCAGAGCAATTGACGCCAACAGGCCCTCGACCGGCGGCAGTCCCAGCGCCAGCGCGGCCAGGGCGAACAGGCACGCCACGCCAATGGCGGCCGCAAAGCTGCACAGGATGCCGCGGTAATCCTTGATGGCCGTGAGGTAACTCATGCCGTTCCAGTTGACGATCATAATGTTGAACAGCCACAGGCACAGCAGCCCCTGCAGCAGCGTGGCGCCCGAGAACAGCAAAAGGCGCCGTAGAGCACGGTGCCCGCAACGAGCATGATGGCGCTGGAGCCCCAAAACGAAGGCAGAATCTCATCCTCGCGCTCGGCAAAAAGCATGTCGGCCAAAAAGCGCGTGACCGGCATGGAGAAAAAGCTCGTGAGCAAAAGCGAGGCCAGCAGTGTGTAGGTCACCATGCACACCAGCAGATCCTGGTTGGCACGGCCCACACCCCACAAACCGCACAGCACCAAGATACCCACCTGGAGCAGCACGCCCAGCAGCATCGGGCCCGTGCACACAATGCCGGCGTAGCCGTAGGCGCGCATCGTGGCAAACAGGCCCTTGCGCCTAAACAGGCGCTTGAGCTCAAAACCGATTCCGGCCACCGGCTACTCCCCCTCTCTGGGCAGGTCAAACGCTTGCGCCGTCTCGTCGTACAGCGCGCGATAGTTGGCGAGCATCTGCTCGTGCAAGAAGTACGTGGCAACGCGACGCTGGCCGCGCTCCCCCATCTCAATGCGACGAGCGCGGCTTGTGCACATGCGTTCCATGGCATCGGCCAAGCCCTTGCGATACATAGGCGGCGTCACAAAACCTGCCACGCCAAAGTCGTCGCCCGGGGCGCCTTCGAGAAGCTCGCGGCAGCAGCCCACCTCGGTCGTCACGCAGGGACGACGCGCTGCAAGCGACTCAAGCACGCTAAGCGGCTGGCCCTCGGAGATGCTCGTCAAAATGGTAAAGTCGAGCTTTTCTATGTACTCGACCACGTTGACGCGGCCGGTAAAGATCAAGTCGCGCACGCCCAGGGTGTCGACGAGCGCATGGCACTCGGCGCCGTACTCCTCGTCGTCCACGCCGCCCATGATGTGCAGGCGCACCTTGGGCAGGCGCTCGTGCAACTCAAAGAAGGCATAGATCATGGTCTTGACGTCCTTGATGGGCGCCAAGCGCACCACTGCGCCAATATCCACCCAGCCATCATCGGGCTTTAAGGGAATATCCTTAAAGCGATCGAACTGGATGCCGTTGGGGATAACCAGGCATTTGTCCGCATCGCAGCCCATATCGATCTGCGTCTTGCGGGCGTTATGGAACAAACTCGTCACGCGGAAGGCGCGGCGGTAGATCTCCTCCGAAAGCAGGTAGAAAAAGCGGATCCAGCGGTCCTTAAACGACGGCACCACCCAATCGGCGCGAATGATCTCTTCCTCGCGCTCGCGGGTATAGATGCCATGTTCGGTCAGCAGCACCGGCGCATGGTGAACGCTTGAGCCCAAGCAGGCGAGCAGGCCACCGTAGCCGGTCGAGATGGCATGGTACACATCGGCCATCGGCACCTCGCTGCCCAACAGGTAGAGCACGGGCAGCAGCATGGAGCGCATGGTGTGGAATGCATCGGCAAAGGGCGTATAGGGATACTCGGCCAGGCACACGTCGCGAAAGATATCCATAAACGTGCGGCTCTGCAAAAACGAGAGCGGATGCACGCGACGGCGGTGGAAGATATCAAATAACACGTCCCAGTCCGGATTGGAGAGCGACACCAGACGGCGTAGCGCCTCGCGCTCACGGTCGTTAAAACTGGCTTCGTGCTGCTCGCCCGAAAGCCGCAGGGCATCGTCCAGGAACACCTCGTGCACCTCGACCACGTTGCCGGGCAGCTCGTAGACAAACTTACCGCGGTCGGCAGCATGCGCGCCGATCACCCACAGCACAAACTCATGCTCGGGCATGGCCTGGATATAGCCATGCATCCAGGTAGATACGCCGCCGTGCACATAGGGGTAGCAACCCTCGAGTACCAAGCAGATTCTCATTTATCGCCACCCTCCTTGCGCTCGATCGTCACGGTCTTATCATTTGCCTTGAGCAGATACAGATTGCCCGTAAGGTGCGTCAGTTCGCCACCCGTGACTGCACCCGGCTCGCCATTGTTGGCGCGGAACATGAGCCACGCCTCGTCGTGGAAATTGCCCAGGCTAAGCGTCCAGGCATCTGTACTTGTATCCACGCTCACCGTAACCGACGAAAAGCGCTGGATAGCACCGGAGCACTCCGACGCCGTCTGGTGCCGCAGATCGGGCGCAGACTTGGTAAGCCACTCCAGGTAGTCGGTCAGGCCGCCCTTGTAGACCTCCCAGCCCTCCGTAGCGCCGCGATCGGGATCGAGCAGGTCGTCCGGGTGCATAAAGTGCGTGCTCACATAGTGCATGTTGAGCTCGGACACGGCTGCCAGGCGCATAAAGGAATCGTCGACCATGCCGCCCGAGACAATGCGCGGCTGCTCCACAATGCCGTCGCTCGCCACGCCAAACTCCTGCACGTACGGCAGGTCGGTGCCGTCCTCAAAATACGTACTGGCGATGGTCATAATGCGCGGAACGTCGGTGCCGATAAGCTTGCGCGCACGGGCCGAAAGGATATTCGACGGCGGCACGTAGACCGAGCCGTGCGCGTTGGGCAGCACCTCGTCCTGGAAAGCGATAAGCTCGTTGAGCGATGCGACAAGCGTTTCCTTGTTCTTCCACGTCTTGTAGTCGTACAACGTGCCGTAATCGGTGTCCCAGAGTGCCAGAGGCTGATGGTTGTAGCCGTGAAAGCCCAGCTCTCCGCCCATCTGCAGCAGCATGCCGCCAAAATAGCGGAACTGCGTGGTATCGGGTTGGCGCGCGGGCTCGGTCTGGTTGACCGCGTCCTCGTAGTTTTCGATCATCACGCCGGTATAGCGAATGCCATATTTTTGCGCGAGCTTTTGCAGATCGGGCCACCAGACCTTGGTGTAAAAATCCGCAATGGAAAGGCCGTAGTCACGCTTGATATAAGTACCATCGCCCGAGGGCACGGGGCTAGGAAAGTCGTCCAAATAGAACACGGCGCTGTTGATGACCGGATAGGCCGTGGCATCACCCAGCAGGCTGATCGCCGCGGCGTAAAAACCACGCATGACCTTGTCGTAGATGCCAATGTTGCACACCACGGTGTGACCGCTGCCGCAATCGTTAGACCAAATGAGCGGCGTGCCCGCATCGCCGGTCTTAGCCCACACGTGCGCCGTCTCGCGCAGCGAAACAGAGAGCGAAGAATCGAAGGGATCCGAGAGCTCGTAGCGCTCTCCCCCGCCCAGCATAAAGTCCTCGCTCGGCATAATGCTTTCGGCTGTCGCATAGTCATATCCGGCCGATTCGATCCCAAGCTTGGGGGCAATTACTTGCAGATAGCTCGATTTATCCGGAGGCATGGCGAGCATAAGCGAACCACCGGCACTCACCCAACTCATAATGTCACTCAGGTGCGTACCGAGCCCATCGAGCGACGGCATGAGCAAAATCACGCGATCGAAGGAGGTCAGCGAGGGAATGGCATCCACGCCGTCCAGGGCAAGGTCCACGTCGCGGTGCGCGATCTTCATGTCGAGCAGGATCTGGTCAAACTGCTCCTTTACGTCCTCGACGCCAGCTTGGTCGGAATCGGTAATGACCAGGCACGTGGGCTTTTGGCCAAATATTGCGGAGGAAGCCGGCACCGCATCGTTGGCGGCAAGCATCCCCAGCTTATGCTGGCCCGCACTGTACTGCACGCCGGCGCGCTCCACCAGCAGCACGGCCGCCATGGCAATAAAGACCGCCCACACCACAAGCAGCCCCATCCAGCGAAAATGGCCCGCACGGTCGCGGATATGCTGCACCACGCTCATCGGGCCTCCTCTCCGTTGCGCCAAAACGCCAGTTCCTCGCGGTTGGCGGCGCTCAAGTATACATGCTGTTCGTCAATCGCATCGATCACGCGGTGGACCTCGTCACCGTCGCGGCGCATCACCGCCAGGCGCAGGCAAAGCATCCAAACCTCCTGCTCCTCGGGCACGTCGAGCACCAGCTGGTCGGTCACGGCCTGCGCCTCGTCGATCTGTCCGACATCGGCCAGCGCCGTCGCGTATCGAATGCGAAGCTCAAGGGTGTCCTCGCACTCGCAGCGACGCGCAAGCAAGCGCGCGTACTGTTGGCGTTGAATCTGAGCCACGCGCCCCTCAGCCAAGCCCGAGCCCAAGTATTCACCAAGAAAATCGCAGTATTCGTTGAGGTTTTGCGCGCTTGGGTCGGTCTTAAAGGCACGCTCCAGCTGCTGCAGTTTAAGGTCGGACTCCTTGGAGATCTGCGCCACCGCCGTCGCGGCATAGTGAGCCACCTCAACGTCGTCGTTAAGCTTAGCCGCCTGCAGCTGCGCCAGGTACGCGTCGGGCTCCTCGGTGAGCATGGAGAGCATTAGTCGGCGCCGTTCTGCCGGGTCGTTGACGATGAGCGCCTCCTCGAGCGGGACCACGCCCGCATCGGCGTCACGGTCGTGCACCAGGATGCTGCGATGCAGGTCGTCGTTAAAGCGCAGCGACTCCAGCGCAGACTCTTTCAGCCCCTCGCCAAACACCGCGCTGCGGACCGATAGCAGAACCACCAGCAACGGGCCCCACAGCGGCACCAGTACTATCACAGCCAGCATGTGTCCGCGCACCGGCAGCAGGCCCAGCTTCATGAGCGTCCACAGCATCAGGCAAACCAACGCATGAATCAGCAGCAAGACGGCAGCAACGACAAGCGAGATCAAGCGGCACCCCCCTCACCGTCACCGGTGTAAGAGATGTGCTGCAACAGCGCCACGATGTCCTCGCCGTCGACGGGCTCCACCGCAATCTGTTTTGCGCTCAGGCGCTCGCGGATAATGGGCAGATCGCACGCCTTTGCCTGGCGCATAAGCAGGTAGAGCACGTCGCCGTCGACCAAGCCCGCCGCGTCGCTCTCGCGGATTGCCGACCCAATTGCGCCCACCAGCTCGCCGACAGGCTCCATACCCGGTACCACGCGCAGGAGCAAAAAACTCCCCATCTTGCTATCTGCCAGTGCCTGCTCCGCCGCGAGCTCTTGGCCAAAGGCAGCCTGCTTGAGCACGCAAGTGCCGTCAACGCAGCGTTTATCCTGCGCCACCGCCTCATAGTCAAAGGCACGGCCCAGCGCGCTTTCGACCAACCCGCACAAGATGCGGAACAGGTTTTGATAATAGAGGGTCATTTGGTTTTCGGCCGCACTACGCACAAAGATCAACACGGCGGGTGCCCCGTCGCGCTCGATCGTGTATCCAAACATGGGAAGCCCCGGCGTCAGCTCGCGGTTCACCCACACGTTCGAACGACCCCCGTCGCCCAAAAGGGGCGCAAGCTGCTCAAGCGTAAGCGAGCGTGCGGCATCTTCGGCAATCGCGGGACTTGCTGCCACCAAGCGTGCAAATGCTCCGCCAGAAACATGGTAGATCGTCACCGAATCGTTCTCGAGGATCTCGCCCAGAAGCTCGCAGCACTTGCGATAGATGTCGCGTGGGTTGAGCACGTCGAGCTCCTGCGTCACGGCAAAGATCTTGCCAAAGCTGTCGTGGCGACCCACGATCTGGCGCCTGTACGCGCGCTTGTCCTCGATCGCGTCGTGGTAGAGCTGCGTAAGGAACGTATTGCGGTTGCGCACGAGCTCGTTTTGATCGCGCTCCGCCCTAATGGCTTCGCTGTTGCGCAGCTGCACATAGCCGCACACGGCACCCACCACAAAGTACGCAATAAACGGCAGCCAGTTGGACGGCTCGTAGAACAGGCCCTGGAAGGTATAGCCGTACTGAGTGAAGTAACTCGCGGCCAAACCCACCGACGCCAACAGCGCCGCAACCAGGCCAAAGTCCAAGCCATACAGCGTGCCGATCAACACCACGAAGAGCAGGCGATAATCGAGCACGTTGAGCTGGGCCGATTGGGAGAACAAATGCTCCAGTACCTCGAACAGAACCCAGGCAACGCCCGTCTCTAGGCATTTAATAGGCAGCGTGCACATCCGGATGCGGTCGATGGCGGCGCGCAAGGGGTTGACTTTCTTTGCGCGGCCAGCATCCCAACGCGCTTGAATGGTCGAAAGATCGCGCAGCAAGTCGTAGCGCTGAAACCAGCCATAGCGCCTGCGGATGGCATCGCTCGGCATCACCGAGGCTTCCGCGTCGTCGCCATAGGTTACCTGGAGCCCCGGGAACAGGTGTTTTAGGGCATCGCCTAGATTGCCCAACGTATGCGTAAAGCTATCGGCAACGCCAAGCTCCTCAAATGTGGCGTCCCAGCTATCGAAGATGCGGCGCACCAAGACAGCCAGCTCCTCGGCGCACAGGGCCTGGAGTGGAGAATCCGCGCTGTTCTTGAGCATGAGCGAGCCGTGCGAGCAGGCTTGGAACAACGGTACCAAAAATGGATCGTTGAGTGCCGGCGAGGCGGTGTAGAGATAGGGCACGCGCAAGATCTTGGCCTGGATGCCGTCGCGGCCAGCATAGTAGCGGCACAGGTCGCTGGCCGCGTGGGCGATAATGCCCTTGCCGGTTTGGCCGGCGGCATCGACGTCGCCATCGGCGCCCGCCGGCCCCGTCACAAACAGCAGCTGGATTTGGCGGCCCAGGCACGCGCGAAACACCGAGCGCAGCAGCTCGATATCGCCAAAGGTCTCGGTATGCGGCGTGAGGTAGGTAGAAAGGTAGACCACGCGATCGAACTCGTAGGCCTGGTCCAGATGCTGTAGCAGCTCGTTCCAGGATGAGGGTGCCGACGACCCGTCGCGCTGCGCGTCGCTTGCAGCTACGACCTGCACGTGGTCGCCCGGGAACGCCTTGACGCAAAAGTCGTCATCGACATACGAAGTATTACCAACAACCAGCACTTCCACGGCGCGCTCCCCTCCCTTTTAGATCTCAATCATGCCAAACATGCGTATTGTACGCTGCCAGCGCAAATGTCCAAAATCTTTAAGGGTGATTTAAGAACATTTTTAGAGCGTGCGAGCTCCACGGTAGTGGCGAAGGGGTTTGATTTCGGAAGTGCGGGGTAAATCCAAGATTCGCCGACCAGACCAAGGTTTTGGACTTCTGCGACCTGCACTGATAATTGTTCTCGGGGGAAGCGGGCACTGCGGGGCGCGGCAACGGCGCGCGATTTCCGCGTCGCAGCGCTACCCTGATGCTGAATGCCGGGACGATGACCCACTGACCTGCTGACGCCTCTTCGGCCGTC
>JAXKBK010000012.1:0-26429 GCA_036553025.1 Collinsella sp.
AGAAGGGCCGCGATCGCCGCGCGGCCGTGCCCCCCGTCGTGCAGCTCTGCCGCTCGCAGTCTCATCCCGACGTCGTACAAAGCGTTTCCAGCCATAAAAAAGCCTCCCATTTCTTGTGTCCAAGAAATGGGAGGCAGTTCAAATTAGCTGTCTTGCCCCATCGGGCGGGAGCAGGTAAGATATACCGAGCGCCTAGCGCGTTCGATGGGTTCGGATGACGACATGTTCCGAATCTGGTCAGGTCCGGAAGGAAGCAGCCATAAGGAGCCTCTGTCGGGCATCCGAATCCATCGAGCGCACGGGCATTCTTTTTTGCGCGGTTTTACCAAACCGCGCAATGCTCGACGCTGCGCGCCACCCAGAGCGACAATTTGTCATTCAAAAGGCAAGGCATGACCAGAAGGTCTATGCCTTGCCTTTTTCATGCCAACTTGTTCGCTCTGGGCGTCGCTCGCTGGCGTTGCCAAAACATCGATGGTTACGCGGTCCAGGAGGCGGCAGGGCGCTTGGTGTCTCGCTGGTCCTCGGCTTCGCCTGCGGGATCGCTCGACTACCAAGCGCCCTGCCGGCACTCGCGGGTAGCCAACCAAAACCGCCCGAAGGGTCACATTTATCTGAATTATTTAATCCCGTGCCTTTTGCTGCTCGTTGGCGTTGTCTGGGCATTGATGGCTACGTGGTTCAAGAGGCGGCGGTGCTGTTGCTTGAATTTTTGTAGTTAAAGAGGCCCGTTTCCCTTGGTTGAGGAAACGAGCCTCTTTTTGTCTCTGGGCTTGTGGATTGGTGAAGGCAGAATGCTCTGTCGGCTATTTTGAGTTCTTGATGCGGCGTGTAGCTGTGGCGGTTATTCCGAACCCTGCGGCGGCGATTCCTGCGAGTACGATTGCACTAGGCGTCGTGTCGCCCGTATTCGCAAGCTTGCCGTCTGCATTTGCTTGCTTGGTGGAGCTCGATGGAGCGTATTTGCCGGTCGCGGGCGAGCTGGCGGGCTGTGCCGTTTCGGCCGGCTGCGCTGAGCTGGAGGGTTTTGTCGTCTCGGCGGGTTTCGTTATCTCGGGCGAGGTGGCCTTGTCTGCTGCGGCCTTTGCCTCTTCGTATGCTTTGCAGGCGTCGTCATAGGCCGTTTGCGCTTTTTTCAAATTGTCGAGGAGCGCATCTCGCCAGGCCATGAACTGGTCGGTATGGGCTTTATACTGCTCTGCAGCACGTTCACAGTCATTAACTTGTCTTTCCTGCCTTTTGAGGCGGTCCTGGACCTCGCGGAGCTCCATTTCGCAAAAGTCAACTCGCGCTTTTGCCGTTACGATCTCTTGGCGCAACGACTTTATTTGCTGTTTAATAGTTTCGGCAAGCTCCTCGTCGCCGAGTGCTTCGACTGCTTTAAGCTCCTCAAGTTTCATGTCTAATTTTGCTTGGAGCTCGCTTACCCGGTTGATGGCCTTGTCGTATTTGGCTTGGGCTGCATCGATGTCCGCTTGCATGGTGGGAAGGGATTCCCTCAATTCGGCGGCTTGCGCCGCCATCTTGTCGCGGAGCTCTTGAAAACGGGCAATGTCATCATTGAATCTCGCAATTTTCTCGGGACTTGCGGCGTCTTTTGCGGCCTCGAGGTTTTTGAGCGCTTCCTGCATGGCTGCATACGCTCTTTCTTTTGCGGTGGCCGCGTCTTCCGTCTGCAAGGCAACTGCACCGGTGGGGGAGCTGGTTTCTGCCGCGATCGCCGTTGCGGGGGCGATTCCCGCGACAAGTGCCGCGGAAAGGGCGATGCCCAAGGTTGCTCGTCTTGCTCTTCTTGCGAGAATGTCGTTCATCTCGGCACCTCATTTCAAGGGTCGGCGACTCACTTGGTAGCACTAATGTAAGTATACCAAGTGGTCGACCCGACGTTGGTCGGATGTGAGCGTGCCTCTCCGCTTCTTTGGAAACCGAATCCCATTAGAAATGACGAGTTGTTTACGCTTCTTTTGGGTTCACCGTACTATCATGGTTCGAATTGAGTGTGAATGATGATAGGGAGCGCCTTTTTATGATTGAGCTGCTCAGGCGTTTTGGTGGTAAGTTTCGCCGGTATATGGTGATTGGCCCTGCGTGCAAGCTGATCGAAGTGATCTTTGACCTGCTTACGCCGCTGGTGATTGCCCAGATGATCGATAAGGGCATCGGCGCACACGATGTCAACGCCGTCGTCCGTTACGGCGCGGTGCTCGCCGCCATGGCTGTAATCGGCATCTCGTTTACGCTCGTCTGCCAAAAGATGGCGGCGCTGACCTCGCAGGGCATGGGCACCGACATCCGCGGTGCGCTCTACGGGCACATTAATAAGCTGAGCTATGCCGAGCTCGACCGCTTTGGCACGCCGTCGCTTATCACCCGCATCACCAACGACGTCAACCAGGTGCAGCTCGCTGTGGCGCTGGGCGTGCGCATGCTCATCCGCTGGCCCTTCCTGGCGGTGGGCTCCATGGTCGCGGCCCTTGCCATCGACCTTAAGCTCGGCATTATCTTTTTGATTTGCACGCCCGCCATCGGCCTGGTGTTTTGGTTTGTCATGGCGCGCTGTATCCCGTACTACAAGCAGCTGCAGGCAAAGCTTGACCGCATCGCGCTTATCTGCCGCGAGGGCCTTTCGGGCGCCCGCGTGGTTCGCTCCTTCGTGCGCGAGGACCATGAGCGCGAGCGCTTTGCCCAGGCAGCCGACGACCAGGCCAATACTGCCATCGCGGTGGGCAAGCTCTCGTCGATTCTCAACCCCGTCACGTTTCTTGTGATGAACCTGGGCGTGTGCGCCATCCTGTGGGTGGGCGGTATCCAGGTCAACGTGGGCGAGCTCACGCAGGGCCAGGTCATGGCGTTTGTGAACTACATGACGCAGACGCTCACCTCCATCGTGTACGTCGCCAACCTGGTTGTGGTCTTTACCAAGGCGAGCGCCAGCGCGTCGCGCATCAACGAGGTGCTCAATTGCATGCCGAGCATCACCGACGAGGACAACGAGACGGTCGCACTGCCCGAGCCGGGCAATGTCGCTCCCGTTCCTGCGCTGAGCTTTGACCATGCGAGCTTCTCGTTTGGCGCCGGCGCGGCCAATGCTGTCAACGATGTGACGCTGGAGCTCCCGCTGGGCAAGACGCTCGGTATTATCGGCGGCACGGGTAGCGGCAAGTCCACGCTCGTTTCGCTTATTCCGCGCCTCTACGATGCGAGCACCGGCAGCGTGAGCGTGATGGGTGCCGACGTGCGCACCTGGCCGCTCGACCAGCTGCGCCACGTGGTCGCGACCGTACCGCAGCGCGCGTCGCTGGTGAGCGGCACGATCCGCAGCAACCTGACCTGGCGTGACGAGTCGGCAACCGACGAGGAGCTCTGGGCGGCGCTCGACATGGCGCAGGCGAGCGAGTTCGTGCGCAACAAACCGCAGGGGCTCGATGCCCCGGTCGAGGCGGGCGGCAAGAACTTTAGCGGTGGCCAGCGCCAGCGCCTGACCATCGCGCGCGCCTTGGTGGGTTCGCCTCGGATATTGATCATGGACGATTCTGCCTCGGCGCTCGACTTTAAGACCGACGCGGCGCTTCGCCATGCCATTCGCGAGCGCAGCGTGCGCGGTGCCGCCGAGGGCGGGCTGCCGCTGACCACGGTGATTGTGAGCCAGCGCGTCTCGACCGTGCGCGACGCCGACATGATCTGCGTGCTCGATCACGGTTCGGTCGCGGACCTGGGCACGCATGACGAGCTGTATGCAAGCTGCCAGCTCTACCGAGAGATCTGCCAGTCGCAGCTTCGCCGCGAGGAGCTCGAGGGCCGGCAGGGGAGTGCGACACCCGCGTCCGCCCCAACCGCCCCCGCATCCGTCTGCGCAAAGGAGGGCTGCTAGATGAATCCGTATACTTCCTCCGGTTCGGTCGCCACGATGACGGCCAATGTGTCTGGCAACGATAGCCTCAACGATCTGGGCGACGGCCCGCGCCAGCCCGGCGACCCCGAGCGCTATCCCGTGGGCGCGGTGACGCGCCGCCTGATGGGCTACGTCCGTCCGCATCGCATTTCGTTTACGGCGTCGTTTGTGAGTGCCGCTATCTCCGTGATTTTGCAGCTCTACACACCTATTCTTATCGGCGAGGGCATCGACCTGGTTATTGCTACCGGGCAGGTGGACTTCGACGCGCTACTGCCGCTCGTCACCAAGCTCGCGATTGTCGTCGTAGGTGCCGCGGCCTTCCAGTGGCTGCAGGGCTACTGCGTCAACCGTCTGTCCTACGAGACGGTGCGCGACATGCGCGTGGAGGCGAGCGACAAGCTCAGCCGCATGCCGCTCAGCTTTATCGACGGCCATGCCCACGGCGACCTCATGAGCCGCGTGGTCAACGATGTCGACCAGGTGGGCGACGGTCTGCTGCAGGGCTTTACCCAGCTTTTCACAGGCGTTATCACCATCGTTGGCACGCTCGCGTTTATGCTCTCCATTAACCTGACCATGACGCTTGTGGTGGTGCTTGTCACGCCGCTTTCCATTTTTGCCGCCGGCGCCATCGCCAAGCTTTCCAACAAGAGCTTTACGGCCCAGCAGCGTATTCAGGGTCAACTGGGCGGTCATATCGAGGAGTATGTGGGTGAACAAAAGCTGGTGGATGCGTTTGCCTATGGCCCCAACGCGCAGCTGCGCTTTGATGCCCTCAACGCCGAGCTCTATACGGCAGGTGAGCGCGCGCAGTTTATGGGTTCGCTCTCCAACCCCGGCACGCGTTTTATCAACAACATCATCTACGCCGTGGTCGCCGTGATCGGCTGCGTGGGCGTGATCACGGGTGTGCCGGCGGCGCTTACGGTGGGCGGCGTGCAGATCTTCCTGTCCTACGCCAACCAGTACACCAAGCCGTTCAACGAGGTCACCAACGTTATTACGCAGATTCAGACCGCGTACGCCTCGGCGCGCCGCATGTTTGCGCTGCTCGATGCGCGCGAGCAGGAGCCCGACGCTGTGGATGCCATTGAGCTCGCCGCCCCGAAGGGCGAGGTTGCCTTTGAGCATGTGGACTTTAGCTACGTGCCCGACCGCAAACTGCTGCAGGATATCTGCATCGATGCCAAGCCCGGCACGCGCTTTGCCCTCGTCGGCCCCACGGGCTGTGGCAAGACAACGCTCATCAATTTGCTGCTGCGTTTTTACGATATCGATGCCGGTCGCATCGCGGTCGATGGCCGTTCCTCGCGTGACTACACGCGCGCAAGCCTGCGCCGTGCCTTTGGCATGGTACTGCAGGACACTTGGCTGTTTGAGGGCACGGTGGCGGAAAACATCGCTTACGGTTGTCCCGATGCCACACGCGAACAGGTTATCGAGGCGGCCAAACGCGCGCATGCGCACAAGTTTATCGTGCAGCTGCCGAAAGGCTACGACACGGTGATTGGCGAGGACGGCGGCACGTTTAGCCAGGGTCAAAAACAGCTGCTGTGCATCGCGCGCGTCATGCTCACCGACCCGGCGATTTTGCTGCTGGACGAGGCAACGTCGAGCATCGATACGCGTACCGAGCTGCAGGTGCAGGCGGCATTCGACGAGCTCATGGCAGGTCGCACAAGCTTTGTCGTGGCGCACCGCCTGAGCACCATCCGCAACGCCGACTGCATTCTGGTGATGCGCGACGGCGAGATTATCGAGCGCGGCACGCACGACGAGCTGCTAGCGGCAGGTGGCTTCTATGCCGAACTCTACCGCAGCCAGTTTGCCCAGTGAGCAAGCCCGTGGGGCATGTAATGCAGCGCTAGGGCGCGAGTGTGTCAACGGGGGCAACGATAATGCCCTCAGGCGTTGTATGGGCCGGCATGCCGAACCCGATGACGATGAGCTTGGCCGCGGGCGGTCTCTCGCCACGCTCGACAAGTTTGCGCTCGAGTCGAAGCAGGTTTGCAGATGCCTCGGGAATCTGCGGACTTCCGAGTTTTACTTCCACGGCAATCCAAGTTCCATCGCGCCTGCGTATAACGGCATCGACCTCGAGATCGTCGGCGTCATGGTAGTGGGACACCAATGAGTCATTTGCGGCTGCATAGACCTTAAGGTCGTGCAGGACGAGGGATTCGAAGAGCAGTCCCAGCGTCTTCGGGTCGGATGCCAATGACTCCGGATTTGCTCCGAGCAGTGCGACGGCAAGCGAAGGGTCGGCGAGGTGCCTTTTCGCACTTTGCCGTAGCTTTACCGGAGACCTGAGCGCCGGATGCCAAGCCGGGATATCATCGATGATGTGTATTCTGCGCAAGGCATCCGTATAGCGCCGCAGCGTACTTCTCGATACATCACCGCCGAGGTCTTTCTCAAGAGACTTTTCGCCGGCAAGAGTGGATTCGTTGCGCGCAAGCGAAGACAGAAGAGCCCTGACTTTCTCCGGGTCACGCTTCACGCCGTCAACCCTCGAAACATCCGATTCGCAGACACCGTCGATGTAGGCAGCGGATATACGCATTGCATCGGCAGTCGTCTTGCCAACCGCCTGAGGCCAACCACCACGACATAGCAAATCGGCGATATCGGCGATGCCGTTGATGGATCCAAGTGCCGCTTTGATGGGGCAGCCGTTAAGCAGCGATTCGAGCGAGAGCGCCCCTGAGGAAACCCCGAGTTCGGCCAGAGTCATTGTTTCCATGCGCAAGCGTGATATGCGCCCGATGCCGCTGTGCATCGGTTGGTCGGCGTCGTTTGGTGTTGCTGACCCCGTAAGCAAAAACTGCCCTGGCTCACCGGTCCGACGATCGCATTCGAAACGTATTGCGTCCCACAGTTTTGGCTCTTCCTGCCACTCATCGATGAGTCTCGGCGTTGCGCCGACTATTGCTTGAGCTGGGTCGATCCTGGCAAGCTGCAGTGCGGCAAAGTCTCCGGCAGGGTCGGAGAGAGACAGCGATGATTCAGCGAATCGCTGGGCCGTAGTCGTCTTTCCGCACCACTTCGGTCCCTGAATGAGCACGGCACCAAAAATGCCAAGATCGCGTTCGATTGAGCGATCGATACATCTACTCATATACCTAGTCATCGTACTTCCCGCCATTCAAAGAAACATTTTTTTTATAGCATCTTACCAGCGCGTAAAACATTTTGATGAAAAACCACGACACAATTTGATGGTATTCCGTGAAACAAATTGACGATATTATGTGAAACAATTTGACGGCGTTTTGTGAAACAGTTTTTCGGCCATTCGTGAAACGTTCTGCGGCGGTTTCAATCCGAAGTACATACTGTTCGAAATCTGTCCAAAGATGTCGTCTGCGTCGCCAATCGACAGACGGTGGTTTACATCTGTCACGTTAGTACTAAGATATTCATCTAATAAATTGCATTAGTGGCTTTAGTTTTGGGGGAAACGAGGCAACGTGACTATGACGTGCTCTTTGGTGGTTAACAGCAAGAGCGGTAATACCAGGATGGTTTCGGGTGCGATCAAGCGCGCTCTGCAGGCTGCGGGCGTTGAGTTTGTCCATGCCGCGGCGTTGAGCGACGATGCGGATGCAGATCAGGTTGCGCTCGAGGCGCAGGGGGCCTGCGCGGCCGACATGGTGCTCGTCGGTTTTTGGTGCGACAAGGGCGCGTGCACGCCTTCGGTCGCGGCGTTGCTCTCTGCCTTGCACGGCAAGCGCGTGTTCCTGTTTGGCACCTGCGGCTTTGGGGCCGACCAGAGCTATTACCAGCAGATTATCGACCGCGTAACTTCCAATCTGGCCGTGGATGCCGAGCTTGCGGGCTGGGCGATGTGTCAGGGTAAGATGGGCCCTGCGGTCAAACAGCGCTACGAGGCCATGCTCGAGCAAGATCCCGACAACGCCCGATTTAAGATGCTGCTCGACAACTGGGTTGCCGCGAAGGACCATCCCACCAAGGAAGATCTGGACAACATGGCTGCAGCCGCCAAAAAGGCCGTGTTGGGGGAGTAGCTTCGCCGTTCGCGGTCCTTCGTGCAAAACAATACAAATGTGAAAGCCTCGAAGTTCTCGAGGCTTTTTTCATGACACGAGGGCGCCCCTTTATTGATGGAAGGCCTAGTAAGCTGATTGTTCTATGCCCGGATGTGTGCGGAGTGGGATGGGATTTCCGGATGGGTGGGGTTGCGGAAAATGCGTCCCGGAATTTGCCTTTGGAATGGGATGCGGTTTCCCGTTGAGGGTCTTGGCGGAAAGTGCGACCCGGAATTTGTGATCGGAGTGGGATGTGGTTTCCCAACGGGGCCACAAGCGGAAGCCGCATCCCACTCCGGACGGGAATTCTGGGACACAGTTCTCAGAGGATTATGGGCTGCGAACTACATGGGGCCGTCATAAAACTCCGGTAAAAGGGGGTCGGAAATAAATGGCACTTCCAGTAGTTTCTTTTAATGTGGGGGGGGGTACCATTATTTTAGTTTCGCAAAAAATTAATCCCTCTATGGGGAAGTTGCGTAGGGGGTCAGTCACAGATATTGGATAAAACAGACTAATTTGGGGATAAATGACCACTTACGCCAAAAATAGTAGCATTTAGCGACAAAACATTGAAAAATGTGTAGCACATCGCTATGTTTTTATTACGAAAAGATTCCAAATTGGCTTATTTCGGACTCACTTTTCAAGCGCCTTGCGGTTCCTGTTGAAACTTGCTGACCTTTGGATGGGTCGAATAGGTCCTCAAGGGGGATGAATTATCACTTTGACGGCGCGTAGACTCAAACGATTTATTGCACTTTTGAGTAGCTTGGCGTTCGCGCTTGTCATAGCCCTTGCCGTTGTTTCTTTTGTTCCTCGTGCATTTGGTTACATGCCCTTTGCCGTGCTCTCGGGCTCTATGGAACCCGAGCTTCCCGTCGGCTCCATGGTGTTTGTTCACCAGGTTGACCCAACGAATATTGCCGTGGGCGACAATGCAACTTTTTACCGATCGGACGGCGCCGTGGTGACTCACCAGGTGTACGAGGTCGACCCTGTGGCGCAAACGATTGGCACGCAGGGAATTGCGAACAAAAATGCAGACGGAAGCATCATGCACGATGCCGAGCAGACGCCTTTTTCGAGTGTTATCGGCACTGTTTCTTTTTGTGTCCCTTACCTGGGCTTCGTTAACGCATATTGCACGACGATGCCCGGCATGCTTGTTGTGGTGGCCGTTCTTGCGCTGCTGGTCGCGGCGTCGATTGTGCTCGATCGGATGGTTTCCGACGAGCCTGCGGACAAGCATGCCCGCGCGCATGCGAGGGGGCGGCGTCCATAGCGGCAGGGGAGAGGTGTCGGCAACGGCAAGGGCCGTTGCCGGGGAAGACGATTCTCGAAAGGAAGAGAACGATGGAGAACAAGAGGAAAAAGCGCTACGGCATCATTGCCGCCTTGCTGCTGCTGGTACTGGCTGCCGGCGTGGGTACCTACGCCTGGCTGACGGCGCAGTCGAGCCTGACCAACAACTTCACCACTGCGGGCATCAACAAGCCCACTACCGATCCCGACCATCCGAATCAGCCGCTTCCGGATGATAACAATAAGGTCAACGGCAACCTGACCGAGACCAAATGGGTTAAGGACTCTAAGCTCGCCCCTGGCGTGTCTGTACCCAAGAATCCTAATGTCGGTATCGGCAAGGGATCCGAGGATGCATATGTGTACGTCTTCGTGAACAACAAGACGGCGTCTGCCGGGGCCGATCATTCCAAGACGACTTACTTCACCATTAACTCTGGCTGGAAGGCCGTTGATGCGACCGCCGTTGAGGGCGAGCCGACTCATTATCTCGGTGGCCTTTTCGTTTATGTTGGCGAAGGAACCGAGGCTACCCCGCTTATTGCCAGCAAGACTGAGGATAAGTGGACTGGCGAGCTGTTCAGCCAGGTGACTACGCCCAAGGACACCGAGCAAAAGGATTTCGCCAATTCTGCCACGATGGATGTCAACTGCTTCATTTACGCGGCAGACAATACCGCTGAGGGTTCGTCTGCGTCTGCTTTGGCTGCTGCCAAGAATTGGGCTAAGGACCTGTAGTAATCCCACCCCCTCTACCGAGATCCCGGCCCGCTCCCCATCCCCATTTTTGGGCCGGGATCTCGGTCCCCCTTTGATCGACGATTGGCGAACGTAATGCTCAACAATCTTTCCAACAATCAGAAACGCACCTTGGCGCTTGCCGCGATGGCGTTGTTGGCCCTGGCGTGCCTGTGCGGCACGCTGGCTTTTACCGTTGATATGGTTCCGGCAAACAACGTTCTATCGTTTGGCAGCGTGAAGGTACGAGTCTGCGAATACACCCTAAACGAGCAGGGCGAGGAGATTCCGTTTGAGCCCAACGAGCACGGGGACTATCCCGACACCAAGGCCGGGGGCTCTGACATCAGCCGCATTGTGCGCGTGGAGAACGCTGGCACGCAGCCTGAGTACGTTCGCGCGCGTCTGCACATGACGTCGGTGGCGCCCGACGGTTCGAGCGCGGATGCTTCGGGCAGCGTTGCGTTTCATGTGAACGCGGGCGAGGGGTCCCCGTGGATCGATGGCGGCGATGGGTGGTACTACTACCGCGGATTGGCCGGGCGTGGCGGCACGCTCGACCCCGGCGCCATGACGGAAAGCCTCATGGACTCGCTGCGCTTTGTGGGCGACTACCACGATGCCGCGCGCGGCGGCTCATTCAAGCTCGATATCGATGTTCAGGCCGTGCAGGCCAAAAACCAGCAGGCAAGCGACACCGCCCTCGACGTACTTGACGTCGAGGGTTGGCCGGAGGCGAACTAGCCTATGAAGATCAAGAACATAAACCGGGGCATGCTTAGCAGGCTGGTTGCCGTCGCAGCGATTGCCCTTTGCTGCGTTATGGCGCTGCCAACGGTGGTGCATGCCGAGGACGTGCCCGAGAACAAAAACGAATTCCACATCAAAAACGAGGCTGACTTTTTGTCGTGTGTGGCGCTGTCGCGCGAGCGCGATACGTCCGGCTGGTACGTTTATCTCGATAACGACATTGAGCTCGACAGCGACGACATGAAAGCCATCGTTGCAAACACCGTTAAGCATCTGTCGTTTGGCAACAAGGAGCATCCGTTTAAGGGCGTGTTCGATGGTCAAAACCACACCGTTGAGGGCCTGAACTACGATAAAGACGCTTTTGACCCCGAGCGCGATACGGGATTTTTTGCCGAGACCAACGGTGCCACCATCAAAAACTTCCTGGTCAAGGACGCCAACGTGTGGGCGGACTTCCGCGGTGGCATTATCGTGGGCAAGGCCGTCAATACGCGCTTCGAAAACGTTATGGTCATGGAGAGCACGCTGCACGTGACCTGCGCCAACAATGCTCTCAACCTCATTACCAACGCAGGCTTTGAGGGCGGTCTCATCGCCGGCGAGCTCGACGGCTGCACCCTCTACAACTGCGAGGTCCGCGGCGGCCGTGCCGTCAACAATACGACCTCGGGCGTGCAGGCGCTCGGCGGTGAGGGTCTGTATATGGCGGCGTTTGCCGGCTACGTTAAGAACTCGACTATCGAGTACTGTCGCGTGACGCCGACGCGTAAGGACGACGGCTCGATTGCCGAGAAGGGCATGACCGACGTCACCAATAAGTACGACGTGGCCATTGGCGCCCTGGGCGGCAACAACGTGTACGCCTCGGGTTTTGTGGGCTGCATGGCGGGCGAGGCCAAGATTATCGACTGCTTCTCGACGGCGCAGTGCTACAGCTATGCCGCGTCGTACGTGGGCGTCGTCGCCGTGACGCGCGCGTGGACGGGTGGCTTGGCGGGTCGTATTCTAACCGAAAAGGGCAACGAGCTCGTTCGAAGCCATTTTGCGGGTGACTTGAGCTCGCGTCAGTACAATCCCATCGCCGTGATCCCCATCATTCAAAACGATGTGAACCTGGGCGGCATTGCCGCGCGTGCCAACAAGGATGATGCCACGGTCACCGAGTGCTACTTTAAGCCGAGCGTGAGCCTTTCTGGCAACAGCCAGGGCAACCCTGCCAAAAAGAAAATCCCCTCGTTTGGCGGCGATGGCACCACCAAGGGTGATGGCTATGGTCCATGGGATGACGAGCGCTACACCACGCGCGAGCTGTGGGAAGAGCACGACTACGACTTTTGTGCCGGCACCAAGCGCTCGACTGCTAACAACGGGGCCTTGGGTGGCTCGCACTTCAATGAGTGGGCGATGGATTACAAGCTGAATATTCCTGTGCATGGCCAGAGCGTTAAGGCGACGATCGATTTTCCCGGTGCGGGTACCGCGACCATCGAGGCAACCAAACTTGGTATTGAACAGAAGACCTCGGATCCGTACGCCTTTGCCGTGAGCGCCGTGCTGGCGGGAACGGCTCAGGGCTTGGCCCAGGGCGATACATCGGTGACGTTTGGGCAGGATACCTCCGCAAAGCCCAAGGGCTTGACCGATGCCAACGGCGGTTATCGCTTCATGGGCTGGTTCCGCGAGTCCGATGTGCGTGTGAATCGAATTGGACAAGACAACAGCTGGTTTGACGGCAAGACCGATGCCGATGCTGTGGCTGCCGGCAAGCAGGTCCAGAAGAGCGAGGCACACGAGCATACGTCGACCTATACCGCCGATAATGCCAAGGGGGTCGACGGTTTTAAGGGCAATGACCTGTTTATCGCTTCGTACGAGGCGCAGGTGCTGTTCTATAACGTCCAGGGCGAAACGCTCGATTGCCAGAGCGGCACTGCACACGACAAATCGGGCGATTGGTATCGCTACGGCGCGAAGCTCAACCCCGCCGCTCCTACCGATCGTGGCACGCTGTCTTCCAGCGCCACCTTTATCGGTTGGACAACGAAGCCGAGCGAAGAGGCTCAGATGAACGGTGGCTATGCAGCCATTACCTCGACCCAGCTCGCCGAGCTAAAAAATGCCGGCGCGTTCTATCCTGCCGGTACCGAGATTACCGTGCTTGGCCCGACCGACTTCTATCCGGTGTACAGCGACTACGTCTCGAACATCATGACAGTGTTCGAGGGCAATGAACAGGATGAGCTTGAAGATAAGACCCAGCGTGTCGGCGTGGGCAACACCCATGTCGATGTCCAGACTGCCGAGGATGGGGCCAGCGTTTACACGGTGCAGGTGCGAGGCGTGGACAACAAGCCCTTGTCCGAAGGCGGCTCGCTGCCCGATGGCTACCGCTTCCTGGGTTGGTATGAAAACAAGCAGGCCGCCGACGGGCCCGAGGTCGAGGTGCGCGTAAGCCGCGATCCCAGCTACAAGCTTCCCGCCAGCGTCGATCTGGCCGTTCCGCATACCTATACCGCACGCTTTGAGTATCGCGTGGATTATTACGTCAAGTCGATGACGAACGAAGCCTATAAGGAATCCAGACTCCTCTGCTCTGTGTGGAGCGGGTACCAAACCTCGTTTAACGAGCAGGTCGGATCGAGCTACGTGCGAGAGAATATCGTGCACTGGGGTCCCGAGCACGTCTATCACGGACTGAAGGAAAACTATAAGGACGAATGCAATGAGGGGCGCTTTGGGGCAGAGACACTCATCGTGGCGCCTTTGAAGGCGTATTCGCATACGGTCAAAAACGATACAGGTGCGGATACCCGGAAAAACGTCATTGCCGATACGGATTTCCCAGGTTCGGGCACGCTGGATGACGAGTGGGTCGCAGGAGCGCTGAAGTTTTACTTTAGGCCGGCGAGCGAGCGATACCATTTAAATTTCTGGACCCTCGAGCGCCAAGGCGGATACTGGACCTGCGTGGGCAACCCCGTTCAGAGCGAGATTGGCATCGATTCGGAGTATTACATGCGCGCCATGGTGACGACAAGCGTCAGCTTTTATGGCAAGGACGATGTCTCGGTTAAGAGCGTCACGCGACGTTATGAGGCTCCGTTGCTGCTGGGCTCCGATAGCACCTACACCTATAAATATCCGTTTATCCATACCAATCAGACGGTAAACGACAAGCCCGAGGGCGGAAAGAAGGGCGACATCAATCCCAATCTGACACTCGAAGCCTCTCCGACCGATGCCGAGATGGCTGTGCCTGGTTATAAGTTCCTAGGCTGGATTTCGACCGCCGAGGTCCAGAAGGATTCTGCCGTCTGGAAATATATCTATGACGTTACTGGCGACCCCTATGTGACGAGTGACCCGGAGAAAGCGACGCCATACTTGGCGACCGACGCGTCCAAGGTTACCCAGTGGCAGGATGCCTATCCCGTGTACGTAAAGTACGACGTTAGCTACACCACCAACCTGCACCGCAAGGGCTTTGACGGAACTAATGGGGTTAACGTACCCAACTGGGATATCAAGCCCACGCTGACCACGCAAGACGACGGGTCTGTGGTGGCTACGGTGAGTCCCGACATTACGACGACGGTGTATGCGGACGGAGCTGGTGGCACCTATCAGCTTAAGAAGCTCGAGATCGAGCTTTCCGACGGAACAGTAAAGAAACTTGAGCCGACGGGCGAGGGCGGCAATACCTATTCCTATCCCGTGGAGCCCGGAAAGCCCTATACGTTTGTGGCCTACTACACGCCCATTGCGGTGGTGTATCATCTCAACGACTCCGACGTTGACGGCAAGCTTGCCCAAGAGGGCGATAAGCTCGGTGACCTTAAAGATGGCATGCCGCTGCCAACGTATAACATTGGAGACATCGATGCTGCAACGGGCGCATACAACGCCTTCGTAGGTTGGACGGATAATAAGCCAGAGCCTAGCAGCGGTTATGTCGTTTGGTCGGACGGCGTTTCCATGGTGACTAAAAACACGGTGGTCAACGCCCCCATGGAGCTGTACCCGGTCTACCGTGCCAGCGCGGTAAGTGTCCAATCGAATATCGATGCTAATCTGGATGATCCCTATGCCGTACGCTCCCTTGCGCGTACCGACTCTGGTGATCAGATTTCGCTGGAGGTAAAAGCTGCAACTGAGGTTGTCGGCAAGGACGGCACCAAGTACGACTTTGTCGGCTGGTCGCGTGACTATACATCCGATGGCAACTACACCCTGATGACCGATGAGGAGAAGTATCCCCTCGAGGGTAATGAGCCCTTTAAGAACGTGACCTACACTGCGGTGTACAAGATTGCGCCGTATAAGGTGCGCTATCACGGTATCGACGGGTCGGTCATCTTTACGGCGACCGTCGACTCGGGCGATGAGCGCGCACAAGACGGCAAGTCCGGTTTTATCCACACGGTCGATGTCCCTAAAATGGACGAGAGCGGCAACCCCGTCTATGACAAGGACGGCAACCCCGTGATGGAGCAAAAATCCGTGGCATATGACCCGGATGCCCACTCCAAGATCGTTGCGCTGCTCGATGAGCAGGCGGCCGCCAATGGCGATAAGCGTGAACTCTTCTTGGAATGGCGATATGTGGGTGCCGAAGGTGCTGCGGAGGCTTGGGATACGTTTAAGGACGAGCCGGTCAAGGGCGATATGGACCTGTATCCCGTGACGTATCGCGTGGTTGCCAACGATACGTCTGATGGAAAGCCCGAAAACATGACCGCGCAGCTTAAGTGGCTGCTCGATCCTTCCGCCGCCAACACCGTCGACGACGCCGCCGATAAGGCGCCGTTTAAGGTCTGCTTTGCCAAGCCGTTTATGGGAACGCAGTTGACCGTCACGGTAACGCGGGCAAGCTACGGCCCTGGTGCAGAGGAAGCTCCCGTGGACGGCAAGTTTGTCTCGCTCTACAGTCTGGGTTCGGGTAATGGTTCGTTTGACCTGGCCAACCGTCTGGAGTCCAAGAAGACAGGCGAAGGCGAGCAAGGTCCCGGTAATGCCGTGTTCAAATTTACCCAGAATCATGCGCTGACGATCGCTAAAAAGACTACCGACGCCAGCGCAATGGGGCAAACGTTCCGCTTTAAGGTAACGCGAAAGGCGTCGGAGGGTTCTCCTGCCGAGACGCGCATGGTCGAGGTGAAAGTTAGCGAGCAGCGCGACGAAAACGGTGAGGTCTGGTATGTCGGCAGCGTGCAATTTGCTGCTCCGGCGGGCACCTATACCGTCGAGGAAGACACGGCTTGGGCATGGCGCTACGAGGGTGAACTGAGTACGCCGGGCAAGGCGCCCGGCAAATCTGCCGAGCTCATCATCTCGTCTGCCTCGAGTGCGGGCGACACCGTGGTGACGTGCGTCAACACGCGCGCGAATGACAAATGGGTCGATGGTGGCTCGCGTGCCAAGAATGTTTGGAAAAACGGCACGCTGAAGAAGGAGGACTAGGATGACTAAGCGCAAGCAAATCGTCGCCCTCCTTGTTGGCGTTCTCCTGTTGGCTGGCGCTGCCGGTACCTTTGCGTGGCTTTCGGTTACGGGCGTGCTGGTCAACGAGTTTGGTTTTGGTTCGGTGGCGCCCTCGGTAGATGAGAAGCTCGATGGCAATGTGAAGAGCAACGTCATGATTACAAACAACGGCTCGGCCCCGGCATACCTGCGTGTTGCGGTGGATATCTACTGGCAGGACCAGAATGGCGCGCGCCTGTGGGATGAACCAGTTGCCGGCACCGACTACGTCATTGCGTGGGGCAGTGTGTCCAAGGCATCTGCTTCTAACACCGCCTCGTCTTGGGTTGTCGCGTCCGACGGGTACTACTACTGGACGTCTCCCGTTGCTCCGATGGGCAAAACCGATGTGCTCATCAAGAGCGTGACTGAGCAGAAGGCAGATGGGAAGAACCTGGTCGTTGACATTTCGACCCAGGCAATTCAATCCACGCCCGGCGATGCAGCTGCAGAGGCATGGGGCTGTGCAGTCAAGGATGGCGTGCTGGTGCCGCCGCATGGAGGTGCGTAAGTATGGCCTCTCCGATTCGTAAAGACGTTGCGTGTTTCTTGCATTGCGTGATGGCGGCAATCGTCTGCCTTATCGCGCTCGCCGTTCCTGCACGTGCGTTTGCTGACATTCCCACGATTGCCTATGACGGAAATGCACGCCAGCTAACGGTATCGGGAGCGACGGACTCCTCGGGGGAGCCCGATCTGTTTCCAGCCTTTAAAGATCTAATGCCCGGCGATGTACGCGAGCAACAGATTGGGGTTCGTGCCACGGGTGTAAAGTCCCAGGTACGTGTGTTTGTGCGGGCCGTTGTCGATCACGAGACGGCACATCTGCTGTCGCCCATTACCCTAACGGCGTCGGCGGCCGATGCGTCTGCCGGTTGGCTCCAGACGGGAACGCCGGGCAGCGTGTTTGCCTATCCCACGCAGGTCGCAACGTTTACGAGCGATGGCAGCACGGTACTCAATTTGCAACTAAGTGTCCCGACGTCGGTGGGCAACGAGCTTGCCGACGCAAACAAGACCATTCGCTGGGAGATTACCGCCGAGGACGACGGCGAGAAGATCCCCGTGCAGTCTGCTGGCAGCAAGAAGCCCGGCTTGCTCGGTCTCGTGGCAACGGGCGACAGCACACTCACGTTGCTTTTGGTGTTGCTGACGCTTGCAATCATCGCATTTATAGCCGCGCTTCTTTTGTCCCGGAGGAACAAGCGCTAGGTCCATCTTCTAAACGCAACGCCCTCCCGGGCGGCGGGCACGAAGTTCCCTGCTCTACAGTCCTGCACAAGAAGAAGGCCACATTAAGTGGCCTTCTTTGCGTGCGGAACTCGCGATGAACTTCGAGCCCGCCGCTCGGGAGGGCGCCCCTTTATTGATGGAAGGCCTAATAAGCGGATATTCCATGCCCGGATGTATTCAGAGCGGGACGGGCTTTCCGGATGGGCGGGGTTTCGGAAAGTGTGTCCCAGAATCGGCGCTCAGGGTGGTCCCCACTTTCCGGTTGATGTCTTGTCCGGAAACTATGTCCCGGAATTAAGGCTTGGAATGGGATGCACTTTCCGGTTGAGAGCCTTAGCGGAAAGTGCGACCCGGAATTTACTCTTGAAGTGGGATGCGCTTTCCCAACAGGCCCTCAAGCGGAAACTGCGTCCCATTCCGAAGGCAGATTCCGGGACACACTTTCCGAATATAAAGAAGGCCACTTAATGTGGCCTTCAACTTATATATGTTGCGGATGCTTTCATGACAAGCCGCGCTTCAACACCGAGGCGTCTGCCCGGCGACGCGGAATGTAAGGTTCATCGCGAGTTCCGCACGAGCCGGAGAGCACTTAATGTGCTCTCCGTGCGAGCAGGACTGTCCGAGCAGGGAACCTTACGTTCCGCGCCGCCGGGCAGACGAGCCAGTTAAGACGTGTCGCTATTTGATCTTGGTCGTGCCCGGCGCCAGGTTGGGGTCGGTCTCGTTGGCCTCGGTCTGGAAGTGCTCCGTATAGACGTTCTTGCCGTCGCGGAACATCTCGTAGTACTGCATCTTGGCGTAATCCTCGCGCGCCTTGGTGGCGGCTGCGGCAGCGGCGTCGTCACCGGTGACGTTGGAGGAGAGCGCCCAGCGCAGGCTGGCGTCCTCGTAGCCCACGGAGTTGATGGCGGGCAGCGACTCGCGCAGCGTCATATGCGCCTTCTGGTAGTCGGTCAGCGGTGCGCCGATCAGCTGCATCAGCTGGGTGGACAGGTAGTTGGTGGACAGGTCGTCGACCTCACTCGTCTGGTCGCAACCGGCAACGTCGTAGTTAGCCCAGATGATGTAGTCAGTCTGCCACAAGCGCTCCTGATGCGTGGCATCATCCTCGCCGGTAAACCACTTATCGTTGAACTTGGACGGGAAGAACGGCTGATGGTCGCCCCAGAACACCACGACCACCTTGCGGTCAAGCCTGCTCAAGGCGTTGAGGAAGTAGCGCAGCGCCTGGTCGGACTGCTCGATGCACGAGACGTACTCGTCGACATCGGACAGCGTGCCGTCCTCGACGGTCTTGGCGTCCAGATCGGTCGTGTCGATGTTGAGGTGCATCTGCTTATCTGCCGGCAGCAGGCCCGTGTCGTAGCCCGAGTGGTTCTGCATGGTCACATCGAAGATGAACTGCGGGTCGGCGTTCTGGTCGAGCAGCTCCAGAATCTTGTCGTAGGTAGCCTGGTCGGTCACCATGCCGCGCAGGGTATCGGCGCCCTGGAAATCGTTGATGGACAGGAACTGGTCAAAGCCAAAGTCCTTATAGACGTTCTCGCGGTTCCAGTTGGTGGCGTGGTTGGGGTGCATGGCCGTGGTGGAATAGCCGAGCGATTTGAACTGCTCTGCCAGGTTCCCGGTCGTCTCCATGTTGTAGATGGTGTAGGGGTACACGCCCGAACCCAGGTTGGCCATGGAGTTGCCGGTCATAAACTCAAACTCGGTATTGGCCGTGCCGCCGCCGTAGGCGCTCACATAGAGCTTGCCGCGGCTGAGGCAGTTGGACAGGTTCTTAAAGTACTGCGGGCCCTCGTAGCCGGCGCGCATGTTCTGGTAGATGGACAGGTCCGAGAAGGTCTCGTTCATGATGGCGATGACCGTGGGCTTCTCGCTGTCGAATTGCTCCTTTGCGGCGGCGCGCTCGTCGCTCTTGGCCGCGTCGGACTTGTCGTAGGCCTTGGCGTACTTTTTGAGCGTGGCCTTGGCATCGTCGACGGAGTAGTCGGCGGGTTTGGGCGGCTTGATGGACTGCGCCGCACTAATAAAGGCAGGCAGGTAGCCCTCGCGCCAGTAGCTCTCGAGCGGACGCCAGGTGTAGACGGTGATGCCGAGAGTGTTGTAGTAGTCGATGAGCGTGACATGCGCGGTCACACCGCCCAGGCATAGCACTGCCACGAGCAGGTTGGTGAGCAGCATGCGCTTGGCGTTGGCGGCGCCCTTCTGACGGTGCGGTGCCACCAGGCCGGCGTACTCGCACAGCAGCATGGCGATGGCGGTAAAGCCCATGGACAGCACGCAGAACAGCGAGATCGAGAAGGTGTAGCCGTTGCCGGCGACCGCGGCGGCGGTGGAGATGGCCGAAAGGTCGCCCGGCTGGATGGGCATGGATTTAAACGTGATGACGAAGAACTCGGCAATGCCCAGGACAAAGAGGGCAAAGGCCAGGACCGCGGGAGCTGCGCCGTGGCGCTGGAATAGGAAGAACAGGCCGGTCATGAGCACGGTGATGATGGCCCACTCGAGCAGGATGCACAGGGGGTAGACCCAGGTAAAGTCGTGGTTGGACGAGACCTCCATGCCCAGCAGCGCAAAGACGCCGGCGAGCAGCAGGCACAAGACGGCGGCGACGAGCGGTTTGCCCACAAAGGCGCTGCGCAGGCGGGCGAGCTTGCCAGTGGGGGCGGGAGCGTCGGCAGAGGCGAACGCAAGGACACGCGGGGCGATGCGGTCGCGGGCGATGCTGGCCCAAGCGCATCCGGTGAGAATGGCGTTGGTCAGGATGAGCATCACAAAGGCGAGCGGCTCGTTTTGGGCGATGAGGCCAATGGCGCCCCAAATGGTCAAAAAGAGCTGGAACAGGCCGAAGGCGACGCTCCACCCAAGAGCGCTTTTGGCAACGGTGCCCGACTTTGCGCAAATGGCCTTGGCCTCGCGCAAGACAAGGTAGACGGTCGCCGCAAGACCGACGAGCGAGATGGCGGCAGCGAACATGCTGAGACTCCTCACAAACTAAAACCTACGAAAGCGGGGATTTACCCGATTGTTACCAAGATATGCGCAGCAATTGGTGGCTGCGCACACCAACCAGCCATATTAACGCGCGCGTGTGGCGGTGTGGCGCAATGTAGTGGCGACCTGCGCGATAATGGACGGGAATTACACGGAAACGTAAAGGCTTCTTAAAGAAATGGCGAGGGTAGGGCGATGAGCGAGCAGGTTTGCGAGGCGGGCATGGGCGACGACGGAGCTGCGGGCGTGGATACGTACGGCTATCCGGTCGAGACTACGGGCAACGCGGTACTGGACATTTTGGAGCACCGTTCGTCCACGCGCGCTTTTGCGCGCGATGACAACGACCGTCCCGTGGCGGTGACCGACGAGCAGCGGACGGCGGTTTTGCATGCGGCGAGTCGCGCACCGTCGGCGGGCGCCATGATGATGTATTCCATCGTGAGCATTCGCGAGCAGGCTACGCTGGACCGTCTGGCCGACCTGTGCGATCACCAGCCCATGATCGCCAAGGCGCCCTGGGCGCTCGTATTTGTGGTCGATTATGCCAAGTGGATCGATCTGTTTGAGCACGTGGGCTGCTTTGAGCCCGAGTTTGTCGAGCGCACGGGCAAGGCGCCCCGCCCCGCGCCGGGTTTGGGCGACTTTGCCATCGCGGCGCAGGATGCCGTGATCGCCGCTCAAAACGCCGTGGTTGCCGCCGAGGCCCTGGGGCTGGGGAGCTGCTACATCGGTGATATCGTCGAGAACGCCGAGGAAGTTGCCGCACTGCTGGACTTGCCTGCCTATACCATGCCGCTGTCGATGCTCATCATCGGCACGCCCCGTAAGGAGCGCCCGGCAATCGCGCATCCCGTGGTGAACCTGGTGCACGAGGAGCGTTATTGTCGCGCCGACGCCGCGACGATGGATGCGCAGGTGGCCGAGATGGATGCGATGTTTCGCCCGCACGCCCGCGAGGTGGGCGAGCGTGTCATCGACATCTACACCCGTAAGCACACGAGCCCCTTTATGGCCGAGATGAGCCGCTCTATGGAGTGGTGGTTCAAAAACTGGCTCGGAAAATGACGAATGTGACAAAGGGGGCGTCCCTTTGTCACATTCCATATCGCCGCGGTGGCCTAAAGGCCGCATAAATGTTTATCTAGCTGGGAAAACGGTGCCATTAAAATATGGGCTGATTACATATAATCCCGTCGAACGTTAAAATTGGGAGGAAACCGGCTTATGGAACAAAAGGCAAAGGAAGTAGCCTCGCACGCTGCGATTCCTGTGAGCATCTCGGCGATGCTCGTCACGCTGGGCGTGGTGTATGGCGATATCGGCACCAGCCCCATGTATGTAACCAAGGCGCTCGTTGCCGGCAACGGCGGCATCGGAAGCGTCACGCAGGAGTTCGTGCTCGGCGCGCTCTCCCTTGTCGTGTGGACGGTCACGCTGCTGACGACCGTCAAGTACGTGCTGATCTCGCTGCGCGCCGACAACCACGGCGAGGGCGGCATCTTTGCCCTGTACAGCCTGGTCAAGCGCTGCGGCAAGTGGCTCATCATCCCCGCCATGCTGGGCGGCGCGGCGCTCCTCGCCGACGGCATCCTGACGCCTGCCGTTACCGTCACCACGGCCATCGAGGGCCTGCGCACCATCCCGGCGGTCCATGCCGTGCTCGGTGACGACCAGGGTCGTGTCGTCGCCATCACGCTTGCCATCATCATCGCGCTCTTCTTGGTGCAGCGCATCGGCACGGCCAAGATCGGTCACGCCTTCGGTCCCATCATGACGCTGTGGTTTTTGTTCCTGGGCGGCACGGGCCTGTTCTTTGTCTGCCAGTATCCCGCGGTGCTGCTGTGCCTCAACCCGTTGCGTGGCATCGCTTTTCTGCTGAGCCCCAACAACCATGCGGGCATCATGATTTTGGGCAGCTGCTTCCTCGCTACCACCGGTGCCGAGGCGCTCTATTCCGACATGGGCCATGTGGGCCGCGGCAATATCTATGCCACCTGGCCGTTCGTTAAGTGCTGCCTGCTGCTGTCCTACATGGGCCAGGGCGCGTGGCTTATCAACAACGCCGGCAACCCGGAGCTCATGGGTATCGCCGACCTCAACCCCTTCTACCAGATGCTCGCCCCGGGTCTGCGCCCCTTTGCCGTCGGCCTTTCCACCGTCGCGGCCATCATCGCCTCGCAGGCGCTCATCACCGGCGCATTCTCGCTGGTGTCCGAGGCCAGCCGCCTGGACCTCATGCCGCATATGCAGGTCTTTTATCCTGCCGAGACCAAGGGCCAGCTCTACATCCCCATGGTCAACAACGTTATGCTCGTGGGCTGCGTCGTCGTGGTGCTGCTGTTCCAGAACTCGGCGCACATGGAGGCCGCGTACGGCCTGGCCATTACCCTGACCATGATGTGCACGACAATGCTGCTCTTCTTCTATCTGCACGTGGAGCGCAATCTCAAGGTCGCGCCGTGGATCTTTGCCGCCTTCTTCCTTTTGCTCGAGGGTTTCTTCTTTGTGAGCTCGCTCACCAAGTTCTTCCACGGCGGCTACTTCACCATCCTTATGGCTGCACTCATCATGGGCATTATGGTGTGCTGGTACAACGGCACGGCGGTCGAGCAACGTCAGTTTACGCTGCTGCCGCTGCGCAGCTATCTGCCGCAGCTCAAACGCCTGCGCGACGACGATCGCTACGAGCTCATGAGCGACAACATCGTGTACCTGACCAAGGACACCAACACCGACTATATCGACCGCGATATCGTCTACTCGATTTTGGACAAGCACCCCAAGCGCGCTCGTGCCTGGTGGTTCGTGAATGTCGAGACCATGGACGAGCCGCATACCTTTGCCTACTCGGTCGAGACGTTCGGCACCGACTACGTATTCCGCGTGCATCTGTACCTGGGCTATAAGATCAACCAGCGCGTCAATGCCTATCTGCGTCAGGTTGTTCAGGACCTGGCTGCCAGCGGCGAGCTGCCGGCGCAGACGCACGATTACTCGGTCTACAAGGATCCGGGCAACATCGGTACGTTTAAGTTCGTCATGATCCGCAAGCTGCTGGCGCCCGAAAGCGACGTGGAGCCCAGCGAGCGTACGGCCATCACACTCAAGTACATCATCCGCCGCGCCGCCGGCACGCCTGCGCGCTGGTACGGCCTGGAGAACTCCAACGTGAGCTTTGAGTACGTGCCGCTGTTCACCAAGTTTAAGGCCGTGAGCAAGATGCAGCGCCTGGCTCCCGACGAGCGTCCGTAGTCGACGTCTGCTGTTTGTCTAGCGACCGCGGGCTGCAAAGGCTATACACTTGGAACCACCACAAGGAGGCCACCACCACAAAGGTGCCTGTCCCCTTTGTGGTGGTTTTTGTTTTTGAGAGAGGGGCGGGGCGCTGATGGACGTCCATGCGGACGGCGATATTGCCGAGAACTTTTGGTGGCGGCGTACAACGCTGACGCGTCGCAGCCCTCTGTATGACGCCTGCGTATCGGCGGGGCTGCTGGTCGCGGCGACGGTTGTGGGCGCGCTGCTCGACCATCCGGGTCTCGCGCCGAGCATCATGATCGTCTATGTGTTTGCCGTGCAGCTGTGCGCCTTCTTTACCTGGAGCCGCCTGTATTGCCTGCTGAGCTCGGCTGCTGCCGTGGCGCTCTATAACTTCTTGTTTGTCGACCCGCGCTACTCGCTGTCGCTCATCGACCGCGTCTACCCCGGCATGTTCTTCATCATGTTTGCGGTCTCGCTCGTGTCGAGCTCGATCGCGTTGGCCCTGCGTCGCGCCCTGGCGCAGGCCGCCGCCAGCGACCGTCGCACGCAGATGGTGCTCGAGACCAACCGTATGCTGCAGCGGTGCGGCGATCAGCAACAGATTGTGCATGCTATGGCAACGCAACTGGCGCGTCTTTCGGACTGTCCGGTCGTGTGGTATAGCGCCGATGCCGACGACGATGACCTGCTGCCGCGCACGATGTACACGGCCGTGGGCGATGCCGCGCCGGTGCACGAGCTGGCGCCGCAGATGCCGCCGCGGCTCTCGGCATCCGCCTATGTGGGAACGCCGCTCGATGCCACCTATGGCGGCTCGGCGTTCTTTGGCATATACCTGACCGTGCACTCGGGTGACACCATGGTGCGCGCGGGCGATCCCGCCTCGGTGGTGGGGGTGCTCGCCATTGTCGCCGAGCCCGATGCGCTGACGCCCGAGGAGCGGACGCTTGCCGATGCCATCGCGAGCGAAGGCGAGCTGGCGCTCGATCGCGCCCGCGCCATGGAGGCCCGTGAGGAAGCGGCGGTGCTCGCTAAAAACGAGCAGCTGCGCGCCAACTTGTTGCGCTCCATCTCGCACGATTTGCGCACGCCGCTTACCAGCATTTCGGGTAATGCCGACGTGCTGCTCGACCAGGGCTCGACCGGCACGGCCGTGCTTGACGACCAGACACGCCGCGGTATGCTCCTATCCATTCGCTCGGACGCGCAATGGCTCAATGCTACCGTCGAGAATCTGCTCGCCATCACCAAGCTCGAGGGCGGCGGCATGCATCTGTCGACCACACTCGAGCTCATGGACGATATCGTCGAGGAGGCATTGCGCCACGTAAACCCGGCCGTGCGCGAGCACGACCTTAAGGTGGTGGCGTGCGATGAGCCGGCGCTTGTCAACGTCGACGCGCGTCTGATGGTGCAGCTGGTGGTCAATCTGGTGAACAACGCCATCACCTATACGCCTGCGGGTTCGCATATCGTAATCTCGATTGGCGTCCATGATGGATGTGTGGCGTGCTCGGTTGCCGATGACGGCCCGGGCATTGCGCCCGAGGACCGCGAGCGAATCTTTGAGTCGTTCTACACCGCCAACCATGGCCTGGCCGACAGCTGCCGCAGTGTGGGCTTGGGGCTTTCGCTTTGCCGCTCCATTGCGCTGGCACATGGCGGTAGCATAGGGGTTGCCGCGGCGGCCCCGCACGGCTCGGTCTTTACGATTGAGCTTCCCGCCGCCGACGTTTCGTTTGATAAGGAGTAGCGCTGTGCCGAACTCTGCCGTGAAACCGCTCATCTTGGTCGTTGAGGACGATCCCGCCGTCCGCAACCTTATCGTCGCCGCGCTCGAGGCGCACGGTTTGCGCCATATGGCTGTGGAGACCGCCCACGCCGCCATCGCCGCCGCTTCGTCGCAGGCGCCGAGCATTGTGCTGCTCGATCTGGGCCTGCCCGATATGGACGGCGTCAAGGTGGTGGAGTCGGTGCGCGCGTGGTCGGGCATGCCGATCATCGTGGTTTCGGCGCGCAGCGAGGACGCGGACAAGATCCGAGCGCTCGATGCCGGCGCCGATGACTACCTGACTAAGCCGTTTTCGGTCGAGGAGCTGCTCGCGCGCATTCGCACCACGCTCAGGCGCCTTTCGTATGCGCAGGCGGGCGGTGTTGTCTCCGAGGGCTCGTTCGATACCGGCGAGTTGCATATCGATTTTGATGCCGGCATCGCCACGATGGATGGCGAGGAACTGCATCTGACGCCGATCGAGTACAAGCTCTTGTGCCTGCTGGCACACAACGCCGACAAGGTGCTGACGCACCAGTTTATCTTGCACGAGATCTGGGGTACGGCGACCAAGAGCGACCTGGCGAGCCTGCGCGTCTTTATGGGCACGTTGCGTAAGAAGATCGAGTCCGACCCCGCGCATCCGCGTTACATCCAAACCCATGTAGGCATTGGCTACCGCCTAGTCACCCAAGGCTAGATCGCCAACCACCATCCCAATATGAGTTGCGGTGAAATACGGTCTAAATTTGCCTAATTCGGGGGTGCGGACAGAAAGTTGGACCGTGAAGCGGTCCGGACTGGAGGTTCGCATGTACAGCAGGGAGAAGGTCGAGCTCTTCCTCCTGGCGACGGAGGACGGCATGGGGCCGACCGCCGCCGCGAAGTTCGCGGGGGTCTC
>JAXKBK010000013.1:0-77606 GCA_036553025.1 Collinsella sp.
AAGGCAAGCTTCACAACAATTAACAAAGGCGACCGTCCATAAAGGGCGGCCGCCTTTTTCATGCCTAAATAAGAAAAGCCGCTGGTTGAGCGGCTTTTTTTGTTGCACAAAAAGGTACAGGTTTTTGTATCTTTCGACAAAGGCCATTATACGAGCAATTAATCCGCGTTTGCCCAGATTACGCAAAATGTACTGCCAGTAGATACATCTCCATACCCCTCTACAAAAACCTGTACCTTTTTGTGCAACAAAAAAAGCCGCTCAACCAGCGGCTTTTCTTATTTAGGCATGAAAAAGGCGGCCGCCCTTTATGGACGGTCGCCTTTGTTAATTGTTGTGAAGCTTGCCTTAGGCGCGGGTCTTGATCTCCTCGGTCACCTTGGCAACAAACTCGTCAACGCTCATCTGAACGGTCTCGTTGGAGCGATCGCGGACGGAGATGTTGCCGGCCTCGACCTCCTTCTCACCCAGGATGAGCATGTAGGGCACGCGGTCGATGCTGCGGGCCTCGCGAATCTTGTAGCCGATCTTCTCGTCGCGGTCGTCGCAGACAACGCGAATGCCGGCCTCCTCCAGCTTGGCGCACACCTCGTGGGCGTAGTCGCGGCTCTTCTCAGAGACAGGAAGCGCCTTGACCTGCACGGGAGCCAGCCAGGTGGGGAACTTACCCGCAAAGTGCTCAATCAGAATACCGATGAAGCGCTCGATGGAGCCAAAGCACACGCGATGCAGCATGATGGGGCGCTTCTTGGTGCCGTCGGCGTCCACGTACTCCAGGTCAAAGTTGAGCGGCATCTGGAAGTCGAGCTGCACGGTACCGCACTGCCAGGTACGGCCGAGCGAGTCCTCCAGGTGGAAGTCGATCTTGGGGCCGTAGAAGGCGCCGTCGCCCTCGTTGACCTCGTAGTCCATGCCCAGCTGCTCCAGAGCGGCGCGCAGGCCCTCCTCGGCGCGAGCCCAGTCCTCGTCCGAACCCATGGAGTCCTCGGGGCGGGTGGAAAGCTCAACGTGATACTTAAAACCAAACTTCTGGTACACGGAGTCAATGAGGTTGACCACGCCCACGATCTCGTCGGTCAGCTGGTCGGGACGCACAAACAGGTGGGCGTCGTCCTGGTTAAAGCAGCGCACGCGGAACAGGCCGTGCAGGGCGCCGCGCAGCTCGTGGCGGTGCACCAGGCCAATCTCGCCGGCGCGGATGGGCAGCTCGCGGTAGGAGTGCGGCTTGGAGGCGTACACCAGCACGCCGCCCGGGCAGTTCATGGGCTTAATGCAGTACTCTTCGTCGTCGATAACGGTGGAGTACATGTTGTCCTTGTAGTGGTCCCAGTGGCCCGAGGTCTTCCACAGCTGCTTGTTCATGATGAGCGGCGTGGAGATCTCCACGTAGCCGGCCTTGTGATGGATCTCGCGCCAGTAGTCCAGCAGCGTGTTCTTAAGGATCATGCCGTTGGGCAGGAAGAACGGGAAGCCGGGGGCCTCGTCGCGCATCATAAAGAGGTCCATCTCGCGGCCGATCTTGCGGTGGTCGCGCTTCTTGGCCTCCTCCAGCATGTGCATGTGCTCGTCGAGCTCTTCCTTGGTGGCAAAGGCGACGCCGTTGATGCGGGTGAGCATCTTGTTGTCCTTGTCGCCCTTCCAGTAGGCGCCCGAGACGCCGGTGAGCTTAAAGGCCTTCAGCGCCTTGGTGTAGCAGATGTGGGGGCCGACGCACATGTCGATGTAGTCGCCCTGCTGGTAGAAGGTGATGCGGGCGTCGTCGTCCAGGTCGCCGATGTGCTCGACCTTGTACTTCTCGCCGCGCTCCTCCATAAGGGCGATGGCCTCGGCGCGGGGCTTCTCGTACACGGAGAACTTGAGGTTCTCCTTGACGATCTTCTTCATCTCGGCCTCGATCGCGGGGAAGTCGTCCTCGCTGATCTTGACGCCCTCGGGCAGGTCGACGTCGTAGTAGAAGCCGTTGTCGGTCGCGGGGCCATAGGCAAAGTCGGCCTCGGGATAGAGACGCTTGATGGCCTGCGCCATGATGTGCGCGGCAGAGTGGCGGATGACGTGCGTGACCTCGTCCTGCGGGAGCTCGGCCACCGAACCGTCATTGTAGAGTGCCTTCATGGGTATGTTTTCTCCTCTCGGATGCCTGATGCAAGTGCGTGCGATGCGCTCGGCGTTTTTGACTTGCATCATTATAGGCAGGTTGCCTTGGTATACAAGCGCCCGCCGCACCTTAATGGCACGGCGGGCGATTTTCTACGCATGCTTCATCGTGTGGGGGCGGGGCTGCGGGGCGCGCGGTGCCCGTGGCTTACGGCCGGCCCGGCGATGGATGCGTTACTGGATGCGAGTTCGGCAGTAGGGGCAGACCTTCCAGTGCGCGTCGAGCGGGCGATGGCAGCTGGGGCACACGTTGCGAACCTGGGTGTCGCACACCGGGCACACGACAAAGTCCTTCTCGATGGGGGCGCCGCACTGCGGGCAGGTGCCATACTGGGCAAGCTGACGCTCGCGCAGGGCCATGTCCAGCTCCTGCTCCTCGCGGTCGGCCGCGTAGGAATGCGGGCGCAGGACCAGGTAGGCGATGAGGCCCACAAACGGGATGAGGGCAATGATGCCCCATGCCACGTAGGCGCTGGCGCCGCGGCGGCGAGCGTCGATGAACACATAGACGACCGACAGCACGTACAGGGCGATGATAAAGCCAACAAAGGCATAGATGACGCCCATAAGCTGCGGCGACATGAGCTCAGAGATGTACTTGGACATTGAGGTGTACCTTTCGGAATAATTACAGTCCGGTCAAGTTTACCACGGGGTTTGTTTATATGGGACTACGGTTGGGTACGGGACTGGTGCAGACACAAACATCTCAATCTGTAACAGGTGGGAGCGGAATCCGGGTCTAGATGTTACAGATCGAGACGAACGGGAGGGCCGCCGAGCAAACGTCTCAATCTGTAACAACTGGGAACAATTTTCCCATCTTGCTGTTACAGATCGAGACATTCAAAATCCGCCGGAAGGTTTGTCTTGATCTGTAACATCTAGAACCCAAATCATCAGCTAACTGTTACAGATTGAAACGAACGGTTGCCGTAGCTGTCGGCAGACGAGGCCAACATCCGTGCCGGGTCTCACCTCGTCTGCCGTTGGCGGGTATTGCGGGGCTGTTCGCCGCATTGCCGCCGCGCTGGGGGTGTGTAGACCGTAGGATAGTCTTATTGACAGCCTGTCAACTCGTCTGGGAGGCACCGTGGCAGAAACGTTTGATATCGCGATTGTGGGCGCGGGCATCACCGGGTGCGCCATCGCGCGGCGGCTCGCGCACTATGACTTGTCCATTTGCGTGGTCGAGGCGGCCAACGATATCGCGCTGGGCGCGTCGAAGGCCAACGGCGGCCTGGTGCACGCCGGCTACGATCCGGCGCCGGGCACCGTAAAGGCGCAGGTCAACGCCCGCGGTTGCGAGCTGTATGGCACCTGGGCCCAGGAGCTGGGATTTTTGTTCCGCCGCACCGGGTCGATGGTGCTGGGTTTCAACGACGAAGACCGCGCACACCTGGAGAAGCTGAGCCAGAATGGCCTGGTCAACGGCGTGCCCGCACTGTCGATTATCGGCCCCGATCGCATCCATGAGCTGGAGCCGCGTGCGAGTGCTAAGGCGACGTGCGCGTTGTGGTGCCCTTCGACCGGTTACGTCGACCCGTTTGAGGTCGCCATCGCCGCGCTGGAGAACGCGGTCGCCAACGGCGTGACGTTTATGCGCTCCGCACCGGTGGAGGCCATTGAAGTTGCCGGCTCGGATGACGGAGCCGCGCGCTTTACGCTGGTGACGCCCGCCGGCGACGTGCGCTGCCGTTACCTGATTAACGCCGCGGGCAACGGTGCCGCAGACATCTCGCATATGGCGGGCGCCGAGGAGTTCCAGATGGTCTGGCGCCAGGGCAACATCGTGGTGCTGGACAAGGAGCCACGTGCGCTCATGCCGCTCTATCCCGTTCCCACGCCGGTGTCCAAGGGCGTTATCGTCACGGGAACCGTGCACGGCAACACCGTGATTACCGCGACGGCCGCCGAGCGCGAGCCAGGCGATACACAGACCTACGCTACCGATGTCGACGCGCTCCTGACCGGTGCGCGCAAGCTGGTGCCCGATCTGGACACGCGCCGCGTGGTGCGCGCGTTTGCCGGCGGGCGTCCGGTCATTAAGGGAACGAACGACTTCTTTATTGGAAAGTCCGCCGTGGTGACAGGCCTGTTCCAGGCCGCGGGCATTCAGTCGCCGGGCGTGGCGAGTGCGCCGGCCATTGCCGAGCGCATGGAGCAGGTGCTGCGCGATGCCGGCGTGACCCTACGCGAACGCGGCGACTGGGATCCCATCCGCCGCGCGCCAGATGACTTTGACCGCGCGCCGCTTGCGCGCAAGGAAGAGTTCATTGAGTCCGACCCCGCGTGGGGGCAGATTGTCTGCCGCTGCGAGACGGTGCCCGAGGCCGAGATCGTGGCCGCGATCCGACGCCGCCCGGGCGCGGTTTCGGTCGAGGGCGTCAAGCGCCGCTGCCGCGCCGGCATGGGTCGGTGCCAGAGCGGTTTTTGCCAGAGCCGCGTGGTGGCGATCCTGGCACGCGAGCTGGGCTGCGACCCCAGCGAGGTGCTGTTGGAGGATGCCGGTTCTTGGCTGGTAGAGGGACCGCTGAAGGGAGTGCGCTAGGATGGCGACGCTTGATATGCGCGACGGACGCGCGGATGCCGGAGCTACCGAGGCGGTGCAGACGCAGGCCTTCGACGTGGTTGTTATCGGCGGCGGACCTGCTGGCATGGCGGCTGCGCTCGCCGCGCATAAGGCCGGCGCCCACGTGGCCATCGTGGAGCGCGAGCAGCATCTGGGCGGTATCCTGCGCCAGTGCATCCACCCCGGTTTTGGCCTTTCGCACTTTAAACAGGAGCTCACCGGTCCCGAGTACGCGCAGCGCTTTATCGACCAGGTGTGCTCGACTGATATTGCGCTGTTCCTGGGCAGCATGGTGCTTGGGATTGATTCGGGCGAGGGCAAGGCTGTGGGCACGCTGAATGCGGACAAGACCGCGGGAGCCACCGCAGTCCATACCGTCACGCTCATGAGCCGCGCCGGCATGCTTCAGCTCACCGGGCGTGCGGTCGTCCTTGCTATGGGATGCCGCGAGCGCACACGCAGCGAAATCAAAATCCCCGGCAGCCGCCCCGCCGGCGTATTTACGGCCGGCCTGGCGCAGCGATACATCAATATCGAAAACCTCAAGCCCGGCTCGCGCGCCGTCATTTTGGGCTCGGGCGACATCGGGCTGATCATGGCGCGCCGCTGTACGCTCGAGGGAATTTCGGTCGAGGGCGTGTACGAGCTCATGCCGTACGCCAACGGTCTGCGCCGCAACGTCAAGAACTGCCTGGACGACTTTGGCATTCCGCTTCACCTGTCTACTACCGTCACACGCGTAATCGGACACGACCGCGTGGAGGCCGTCGAGGTGAGTAAGGTCGACGAGCACCTGGCACCCATTCCGGGGACCGAGCGCGTTGTTCCGTGCGATACGCTGCTGCTTTCGGTGGGTCTGATTCCCGAGAACGAGCTTTCGGTTGCCGCGGGCGTGGAGCTGGACCCCCGTACGCGCGGCGCCGTGGTGGACCAGAGCCTGCAAACGGGCGTTCCGGGCATCTTTGCCTGCGGAAACGTGCTGCACGTGCACGACCTGGCAGACAACGTGACGAACGAGTCCGAGCGTGCCGGCGCGGCTGCGGCGGCGCACGCGCTGGGGGCTGTCGGCACCGCAACGGGAGTGGCAGACGCGGACTGCGAGATCAAGGTCTCCCCCGCCGGCATTGCAGGCTACGCACTGCCGGGACGCATTACGGCTGTGACACTCACCAAACTCAACTTCCGCGTGCGCCGACCGGTCGATGCCGCCCGCGCGCGCATTCTGGCAGGCGACGAGGAACTATTCACAGGCAAGGTCCGTCCGTTTAAACCAAGCGTAATGGAGAGCTTTCCACTGCCGGCAAAGGCGATTCAGCGCGCACTCGACCTGGGTGTTAGCGAGATTGTCCTGTCCATCGATCCCGTTGAGGAGGCGTAAGGCCATGAGCACAAACACGAACGAGACGTTACAGTTCAACTGCACCACCTGCCCATCCGAGTGCCTCCTGACCGTAGAGGTAGAGCGCAACGCAGACGGCGCCGTGGTAGAGGTGCGCTCCGTGACCGGCAACAGCTGCCCGCGCGGTAATAGGTTCGCGCACCAGGAGCTCACCTGCCCCATGCGCGTGCTCACCACCACCGTGGCCGTATCCGGCAGCGACGAGGTGCTGCTGCCCGTGCGCACGGCCGAAGCCATCCCGCTAGAACTCCACGCCCAAGCCATGGCCCTCATTCGCAGCCTAGTCGTCAACGCCCCCATCCGCATGGGCGACATCGTGCTGGAAGATCTTCTCGGCACCAACATTGACCTAGTCGCCAGCATGAACATCGATCCAACCTAAGCAGCTAATTTGGGACGGGGCTCTTTTAGCTGCTTTTGCAAGGAGTGTCCCCAGGTGCCGGCATAAAAGGAACGTCCCTATCTGCCGGGCTTGGGATACCATGGTGGCAGCCTAGCGAAAGGATGTTTCATGGCACATGTCGATGACCAGCGTGTGGCGCGCGTGCTCGATGCGCTCGAGGCTCAGCACCCCGGCGCGCAGCTGCTTGTGAACGACCCGTGGTCGATCTACTATCTGACCGGCTTTTATGCCGATATGTTCGAGCGTTTTTGCGGCGTGCTGCTCGCACGCGATGCCGAGCCGGTAATCTTGATTAACGCCCTGCATCAGCTGCCCGAGTACGACAATGCCCGCGTGGCCTACCACAACGACACCGACGTCGTGACCGACGCCATCGCTCGCGAGGTCAATCCATCCAAGCCCCTCGGCATCGATACCGTCATGCGCTCCGGCTTTTTGCTGCCCCTTATGGATCGTCACGCCGCGAGCGAGTTCTTCCTGGGCGACTTTGCCGTCACCGCAGCACGCGCCCACAAGGATGCCGCCGAGCAGGAGCTCATGCGCATGTCCTCGGCCGCTAACGACGCCGTAATGGCCGACGCCATCAAGCTCGTCAACGAAGGCGTAACGGAGCACGAAATTGCCGACCAGATGCTCGGCCTGTATCGCAAGCACGACTGCGAAGGCTTTAGCTTTCCGCCCATCGTGAGCTTTGGTGCCAACGCCGGCGACCCGCATCACGAGCCCGACGGCACCGCACTCAAGCGCGGCGATGTGGTGCTGTTCGACATTGGCGGACGTCGCCGCAACTACTGCTCGGACATGACGCGCACGTTCTTTTGGGGCGAGCCGGACAAGGAGACGGCACACATCTACGACATCGTGCGCCGCGCCAACGAGGCCGCCGAGGCGCTCATCGCACCGGGCGTGCGCATGTGCGACCTGGACCGTGCCGCGCGCGACGTGATTGAGGACGCTGGCTACGGCAAGTACTTCACGCATCGCCTGGGCCACTCGATCGGCCTGCAGGACCACGAGCCGGGCGACGTTTCGCTCGTCAACGAGCAGGTCGTAGAGCCGGGCATGACGTTCTCCATCGAACCGGGCATCTACCTCCCCGGCCGCACCGGCGTCCGCATCGAGGACCTAGCCCTGGTGACCGAGTCCGGCGTCGAGATTCTCAACGCCTACCCCCACGACCTAGTCCGCCTAGACTAGCCCCTTCCCAATAGCCCCTCAATAAGTTGCGGTGGAATAGTTCCCAGATGGGCCCACGTAGGCAAAATCCAGGAACTATTTCACCGCAACTGCCAAGGGGCCAAGTCGATCAATTTGAAAGACTAGAGCTGCGCCACGAAAGCGGGCCATCTACTACGTTTAACCCGCATGGGTCGACCATGCGGGTCTTTTTTGAAAATCTGCAAGCCTTCTACCTGCGGTTTTAATTTCACAAGTCTCGGCGTGGTCGGGGGTATCCGGTCAAACGTAGTAGATAGGCCCATTTCGTGGCAAGCATGTCAATTCGGGGCCCCGTCCCAAATTGGCTACCCGGCAAATGGGGCTAGCGCAGCAGCCCCGCTACTTCGCCGGCTAGGGTGATGGTGCCGGCGGCTACGAAGGGCTCGCCCACGGCATCGAAGGCGGCGAGAGCCTCGGATACACTAGGGTACACACCTGCGAGCTTATCGGCGTCCACCAGGGCAGCGAGTTCCTCTGCCGGCAGGGCGCGATCGGAATCGGTCTGAGTCACAACCACGCGCGGGAAAGCCGGGATCAGCACATCGACAATGCCCGCCACGTCCTTATCGGCCAGCGCGGCACACAGCAGCGTGGGGCGGTTCTCCACGCACGGATCGATCTCGTCCAGTGCGCTCACAAAGTTCTCGCAGCTCTGGGGGTTATGGCAGGCGTCAATCAGCTTGAGCGGATCGGTCCCCAGCACATCAAAGCGACCCGGTGTGGGGCAACCCATAAGCGACGCATCAAGCGCATCGTGGTCAAGCTCGCGACCCAGATACCCCTCGCACAGCATAATCGCGCACGCGGCATTCTGCGGCTGATACGCCGGCTTGACCATGCTCGACGTATAGATCGCACGCGGCGTGGTACAGCTAAACTCAACCGTGTCGCCCACATGTGCCGACACCTTGGTCGTGGCATGGTTCACCACCAGCGGCACAATGCCGCACTCGCGACAACGCGCATCCATCACGCGCTGAACGCTCGGCTCATGCGTGCCCTCGCCCAGAACAACCAGGCGTCCGGGCTTGATGACCGCGGCCTTCTCCCCCGCAATGGCCTCGAGCGTGTCGCCCAGAATGCGCGTGTGATCGAGCCCGATGCCCGTAATGGCAACGGCAACGGGATCTGTCGCACTCGTGGCGTCCCAACGTCCGCCCATACCAACCTCGAGCACGGCAACATCCACCGCGGCCTCGGCAAACACGACAAGTGCGGCAGCCGTCAGCAGGTCAAACGGCGTGGTGGCATAGGCACGCTCCCCCGCCGCAATACGACACGCATTCACACGACGACCTGCCTCGACGGCGGCAGAAACGCCACGGGCAAAGGCCTCGTCGCTCACAACGCGCCCGTCAACCTCCATGCGCTCGGGGTAACGCACAAGCTGCGGCGACGTATACAGCGCCGTCTTAAGCCCCTCACCACGCAAGATGGCAGCCGAAAAACGCGTGGTCGAAGTCTTGCCATTGGTACCGGCAACCTGGATGCAATCGAAATACTCATCCGGACGCCCCAGCTCATCGAGCATATCGACAACCGTCTCAAGCAGAGGCCCAGCATCCCCAGAAATCCGCCCCGTATCAGCAGCAAGCCCAACAGCCTCATCAAATGAAAGCAGCTCAAACGAGAAAGGAACGACATACGACCCCGAACGCTTAGCCATAACCCAAAGTCCCCCATAACAGAAAAAGAGGCCCACCAAAATGAATGAGCCCGTCACGTTGACAATATCAGCCTTTACCCGGTTGCAGCAAGATCAAGGCCACAACCCAGTGGCCCTAACACGCCAGATGCAAAAAAACCACGTAAACGAACTAGGAGCGGCCCGATGCTTTGCTCGCCGCAAGTTCCGCACGCAAAGGACAGCACTTAATGTGCTGTCCGTCTTGCGCAGGACTGTCCGCAGCGGAGAGCAAAGCATCGGGACGCGTCCCCCAGTAACACCTACGAGAAGTCAGCAACCTGAGCAGTCAGCGCCACCAGGATCTCCTTGAGCTCAGCTGCACGGTCCCTCTTCTTCTGGACCACCGCAGGCGCGGCCTTGGCAACAAAGCCCTCGTTAGCAAGGGTCTTCTCGCAGCCGGCGAGCTCCTTCTGCGCAGCGGCGATCTCCTTCTCCAGGCGCGCCTTCTCGGCCGAAAGATCAACCTTGCCCTCGAGCACCACAAAGACCTCGACACCGCTGTCGACCACGGCGATGCTCGCAGCCGGCTTCTCGACGTCGGTACCCATGACCAGCGAAGCGGTGTTCGCCAGCGGCTCGATGGTCGAACGCAGGCTCTCGAGCTTCTCGATGTCCTCGGCGCCGGCGCGCACGACCACGTCGAGCTCGGCCTTGGGGCTCAAGCGATAACGCGAACGCGTGGCGCGAGCGGCAGACATGACGGTGCGGCACAGCTCAAACGCGCGCTCGGCGTCCTCGTCAACATACTTGTCGTAGTCGGCGGGCTCGGGCCACTTGGCGATCATGAGCGCCTCGGCGCGGTTCACGTTGCCCTCGGCGTCCAGGTCGAGCACACTCGCCGGCATGTTGTCCCAGATCTCCTCGGTGACAAACGGCATGAGCGGATGCATCAGGCGAATGGAGGTGTCGAGCACAAAGATCAGGTTGCGCTGAGCCTGCAGACGGCCCTCGCCCTTCAGGCGGGCCTTGGTGACCTCGACGTACCAGTCGCAGACCTCGTTCCAGAAGAACTGCTGCACGCCGCGCGCCATGTCGCCAAAGGTGTAGTTCTCGATGCCCTCGGTGACCATCTTCACGGCCTTGGCAAGGCGGCTGAACATCCAGGCGTCGGCCGGCGTCTCCACGACGGGTTCGCCGGGCGTGTAGCCTTCCATGTTCATAAGCAGGAAGCGGCTGGCGTTCCAGATCTTGGTCACAAACGACTTGGCCTGCTCGGTGCGCGGGCTGTCGATGAGCTTCTTGGTCTTCTTATCGATGTTCGCGTCGAACTTGACATCCTGGTTGTTGGTGCACAGCGTGAGCAAGTTGAAGCGCATGGCGTCGGCGCCGTACAAGCCAATGAGGTCCATGGGGTCAACGCCGTTGCCCTTGGACTTGGACATGCGGCTGCCGTCCTTGGCAAGGATCGTCGGGTAGATGACGACGTCCTTAAACGGAACCTCGTCCAGGAAGTACAGCGAGCTCATGACCATGCGGGCGACCCACAGCGCGATGATGTCGCGCGCAGTGACGAGCGCCGTCGTGGGGTGATGGCCCTCGAGCAGCTCCGGCTTTTGCGGCCAGCCCTGCGTGGCAAAGGTCCACAGCTGCGAGCTGAACCAGGTGTCCAGCACGTTCTCGTCCTGATGCACGTGATGGCCGCCGCACTTGGGGCACACGTCGGCGTCCTCGGTAAGGGCGTCCTCCCAGCCGCAGTCCTCGCAGTAGAACACGGGGATACGGTGGCCCCACCACAGCTGGCGGCTGATGCACCAGTCCTTGAGGTTCTCCATCCAAGTGGTGTAGGTCTGCGTCCAGCGCGCGGGGTGGAAGGTGACCTTGCCGGAGTTGACGGCGTCGAGCGCCGGCCCCTTGAGCTTGTCGACGGCCACAAACCACTGCTCGGACAGCCACGGCTCCAGTGCGGCATCGCAACGGTAGCAGTGCATGACGGAGTGGTCGTGGTCCTCGACGTGATCGAGCAGGTCATGCTCCTCGAACCACTTGATGACCGCCTCGCGGCACTCGTCGCGGGTCATGCCGGTGAACTCGCCATAGCCCTCGACGACCACCGCGTGCTCGTCGAAGATATTGATCTGCGGCAGGTCGTGGGCCTGACCCATGGCGTAGTCGTTGGGATCGTGGGCCGGGGTGACCTTAACGAAGCCGGAGCCGAAGTTGGCATCGACGTGCCAATCCTCAAAGATGGGGATCTCGCGGTCGACGATAGGGAGCTTGACGGTCTTACCCACGAAGGCGGCCTTCTCGGGGTCCTTCGGGGAGACGGCGACGCCCGTGTCACCGAGCATGGTCTCGGGGCGCGTGGTGGCGACGACGATGTAGTCCTGGCCGTTAACCGGCTCGGTCAGCGGGTAGCGCAGGTGCCACAGGTGACCCTTCTCGTCCTTATACTCGGCCTCATCGTCCGAAATGGCGGTGGTGCAGTTGGGGCACCAGTTGACGATGCGCTTGCCGCGGTAGATCAGACCGTCGTGGTACCAGTCGCAGAACACCTTGCGCACGGCCTGGGCGTAGTCCTCGTCCATGGTGAAGCGCTCGTTGTCGAAGTCGACGGAGCAGCCCATGCGCTTGATCTGCTCGACGATGATGCCGCCGTACTCGTGGGTCCAATCCCAGCAAGCGTCGACAAACTTGTCGCGACCGATCTCCAGGCGGCTGATACCCTCGCTCTTGAGCTTCTTGTCGACCTTGGTCTGCGTAGCGATACCGGCGTGGTCGGTGCCCAGCACCCAGCGCGTGGACTTGCCGCGCATGCGAGCCATACGGATGATGGCGTCCTGGATGGAGTCGTCGGTGGCATGGCCCATGTGTAGCTTGCCGGTCACGTTGGGAGGCGGAATGGTGACGGTGCAGTCGCCCACGCCCTCACGGCGCTTGTAGTAGCCACCGTCAAGCCACTTCTGCAGGATCGCCGGCTCATTGGTCGACGGATCGTAGTTCTTGGGCATCTCTTCCATATATCTCTCCCTGTCCCGCCGGGGAGGAATGTAGGCCCGCTAGGGTCTGCATTCCTCCCCTTAGGTATCGATTACTTCAGTCTGATATGTCTTCGCTGAGGCTTAAACAAACACACAGAATAACACAGGTAGTTGGGGTTATTGCGTATATATAAAATAGCCTCCGACCGCAGGTGGTCGGAGGCTATTTGCAAGCACGTTTTTGGCTGGTTTAGCCGTAGATGCGTTGGGGCTGTTCTTCGCCCTTTACGGAGGCTTCGGTTACGACAACCTTGGCGACGCCCTCCTCGCTGGGCAGGTCGAACATCGTCTGCTGAAGCACGTCTTCGCAGATGGCACGCAGGCCGCGGGCTCCGGTCTTGCGGGCGAGCGCCATGCGGGCGATCTCGTGCAGGGCCGCGTCCTCAAACTCAAGATCGACGTCCTCGAGCTGGAACATCTTGCGGTACTGGCGCACCACGGCGTTCTTGGGCTCGGTCAGAATCGACACCAGGTCGTCCTCGTCAAGCGCCTGCGTCTGGGTGACAACGGGCGTACGGCCCACGAACTCGGGGATCATGCCGAATGCGTTGAGGTCCTGCGGAAGCACCTGGCGCAGCAGGTCGTTCTCGTCGACCGAGGTGGGGCCGGCGATCTCGGAGTTAAAGCCCACGCCCTTGTTGCCCACGCGGTCGGCGATGATCTTGTCCAGACCCACAAAGGCACCGCCGCAGATGAACAGGATGTTGGTCGTGTCGATCTGCAGCAGCTCCTGCTGGGGATGCTTGCGGCCGCCGGTGGGCGGAACGCTTGCCACCGTGCCCTCAAGAATCTTAAGCAGCGCCTGCTGAACGCCCTCGCCCGAGACATCGCGGGTAATAGAGAGGTTCTCGGCCTTGCGGGCGATCTTGTCAATCTCGTCAACGTAGATGATGCCAACCTGTGCGCGCTCAATATCGCCATCGGCGGCGTTGATGAGCTTGAGCAGGATGTTCTCCACGTCCTCGCCAACGTAACCAGCCTCGGTGAGCGCGGTGGCGTCGGCGATGGCAAACGGCACCTCGAGGATGCGCGCAAGCGTCTGGGCCAGCAGGGTCTTACCGGTACCGGTGGGACCGAGCAGCAGGATGTTGGACTTGGCGAGCTCTACCTCGTCCATATCGTCGTTGAACTGCGAGCCCATGCCGTCGTCAAAGGCAGACACCGCGGCGCCGCCCTCGATCACGCGGCGATAGTGGTTGTACACGGCAACCGACATGGCGCGCTTGGCGTCCTCCTGACCCATAACATAGGCCGAAAGCTCGTCATAGATCTCGTGCGGCGTCGGCACGTGCGTGATGACCTGGCGGTCGTCCTCGAGCTCAAAGCCCTCGGCCTCGGGGTCCACGGCGGGCTGGGATGCAGCCTGGCCGTGGTCGTTGAGAAAGCCCGGCAGCTTGCCGTTGCGAGCGGCGTCCATAAAGTCCGAAGCCAGCGACTCCTCCAGAATCTCAGAACAGGCGGCGACGCACTCGTCACAGATAAAGATGTTGGTCGGACCCTTTACGAGGCGTCGGACCTGGCCCTGTTCTTTTCCGCAGAAGGAGCAGCGAATGGGGTTGCCGTTCTCGTCAAAGTTGTCCTGCATGTTTCCTGCCATCCTAGGCGTCCTTCGCGGCGAGATCGCGAGAGGTGACGATACGGTCAATCAGGCCGTAGTCGAGGGCCTCGGCAGCGGTCAGGTAGTTGTCGCGCTCGGTGTCGGCCTGGACCTTCTCGATGGGCTGGCCCGAGGCGTCGGACAGAATCTGGTTGAGCTCGCGACGGGTCTTCTTGATCTCCTCGGCCACAATCTCAATCTCGGTCTGCTGGCCCTGGGCACCGCCGCTGGGCTGGTGAATCATGACTTTGGAGTGCGGCAGGCAGAAGCGCTTGCCCTTAGCGCCGGCCGAAAGCAGCACGGCGGCCATGGACGCGGCCATACCGACGCAGATGGTGGAGACCTGCGGCTTGATGAAGTTCATGGTGTCAAGAATCGCCAGGCCGGAGTAAACCTCGCCACCGGGCGAATTGATGTAGAGCGAGATATCCTTCTCGGCATCCTGGCTCTCAAGATGCAGTAGCTGGGCAACGACCAGGTTGGCGCTGACGGAGTTAATCTCCTCGCCCAAGAAGATGATGCGGTCGTTGAGCAGGCGCGAATAGATATCGTAGCTGCGCTCGCCGCGCGGCGTCTGCTCGATAACGTATGGCACGAGGGCGGAATCGAACTTAGCGATCATACGCATCTCCATTTCTCTCTTGCGGACCAAATTGGTTCTAGATAAACGTACGGTGCCCGCATGCTATGCATTGGCTGGCACCGTACGAAGCAACCGGATAACCGGCTATTAACTTTACCCCATCACGGGCACATACATGCGCTCGCGGGCAAGGTGGCGAGAATTACTCGGCGTCCTTGGCGGTCTCGTCGACCTCGGTCACCTTGGCGTTCTCGACCAGGTGGTCGACGGCCTTGGAGCGACGGATGGACTCGCGGACGGCAGGCATGCGGCCATCGGCGATGAACTCGGCCTTGGAAGCCTCGACGTCCTTGACGCCGGCCTTCTCGAACTCGGCGTTGATGTCGTCCTCGGTGACCTCAATCTTGAGCTCACGGGCGAGGGCGTCCAGAGCCAGGGACTCACGGGCAACGTCGTTGGCCTGCTTATGCAGGTCGCCGATGAACTGCTCCATGGTCAGACCGGAAGCGGGCAGCCAGGTGTCCAGGGTCATGCCGCGGGCAGCGAGGTTGGACAGGAAGTTCTGGCCAAGCTCCTCAAAGACGGACTGCTCGTAGTCGGCATCCATCTCGTCGAGCTGCAGGCGCTCAGCGAGAGCGGAGACGCAACGGTTCTCCTTCTCGGCAGGGAGGCGGGAAGCCTTGTCCTGCTCGATCTCGATCTTGATGGCGTCGCGCATGGCGTCGATGCTGTCGAAGCCGAAGTCGGACTTGACAAGCTCGTCGGTGAGCTCGGGGGTGTTGCGGACCTTGATGCCCTTGACGGTGACCTCGACGGTGTGGGTCTCGGCCTCCTCGCCCTCCTCGACCTCGTCGGTCCAGGTGACGGTCTTGACGTCGTCAACGTTAGCGCCGATCAGAGCCTCGTTGAACTCCTTGGGGTTGCTGTCGCTACCGGCGATGAGCATGCGGCCCTCGGCGGCAAAGTTGTCGGCGTTCTCGACGGCCTTGAGGTCGACGGTCACATAGTCGTCAGCCTCGACGGCGCGACCCTCGACGTCCTCGAAGGTGGCACGGTAGTTGAGGAGCATCTCGACCTGGTTGTTGATCTCGGACTCGGTGACCTCCGCAGGGGGCATCTCGATCTCGACGGCGTCGAAGGAAGAGAGTTCGGCAGCAGGACGCAGAGAGAACTCGACGGTGTAGGTGTAGTCCTCGTGATCCTTGGCGAGGTCGAGCTCCTTGTAGTCACCGTTCTTGGTGGGGACGATGTCCAGCTCGTTGAGGACGGCGGGCTCGTTGGCGGCGATCAGGTCGTTAGTGGCCTGAGCGAGGGTAGCCTCGGCGCCAAGAGCGGAATCGATGACCGGACGGGGAGCCTTGCCGGCGCGGAAGCCCGGGAAGCGGTACTTCTTGGCGGTGTCCTTGTAGGCCTTCTTGATCGCGGCGTCGACGTCGGCGGCCGGGATGGTGACCGTAGCGGTGAGCTTGGCGTCCTTGACGTCAGAAGCGGTGATGTTCAACACGTTCCTCCTCATACTGCCCAGCTTATCTGAGGTGCTGGTACCTTTATGCAACAAAGAGTCGCGACGGCCGAAGCCGACGCAGATGCGTTGGTGCGGGCGAAAGGACTCGAACCTTCACGGGAATCCCACCAGAACCTAAATCTGGCGCGTCTACCAATTCCGCCACGCCCGCATGAGCGCACAGACTAGGAATGATAGCAGATACGAACGACAAGCGCACGCACACGTTTTACAGGCTCACGACCTCACCACGAGTGCGAAAGGCGGGGCGAGTTGCCCCGCCCCGCCAATTACGACTTGTTCGCCGACCCGCTACTCCCCCAGCAGGGCCTTCTCGGGCGTGATGGGCAGTGAGCGAACCTGATGGCCGGTGGCGTGCGCCACGGCCGAGGCCACGGCGGCGAGCGGCGTGTTGATGACGACCTCGCCGATCGACTTGGCGCCAAACGGGCCCGTCGGCTCGTAGCTCGGCTCAAAGGCCACGCGAATGCTGCCGATATCCAGGCGCGTGGGCAGCTTGTAGCTCATAAAGTTGCCGGTGCGCAGACGGCCGCGAGCGTCATGCTCGACAATCTCGTAGAGTGCGTGGCCGATGCCCTGGGCAATGCCGCCCTCGGCCTGAACGCGCGCGAGCGCCTCGTTGATCACGGTGCCGCAGTCGACGGCCGCCGCATAGTCCACCACAGTCACCTTGCCGGTGGCCTTGTCGACCTCGACCTCGGCAATGCCGGCCATAAACGGCGGAGGCGAAACGGGCAGGCAGGCAGAAGCGTGCGAGGTGAGCGCGTCGCCGCCCGCGATGTTCTTGACGCACAGGTTGGCAAAGTCGCGCAGCGTGAGGTAGCGGTTCTGCTCGCGCGCGGCACGCTCGTCGGACAGGCGCACGTACTGGCCGTCGAAGACCACGTCGGCGGCGTCAACGTCCCACATCTGAGCGGCCTTGGCGCAAATCTTCTCGCGCAGCTCGGTCGCGGCGTTCTTGGCGGCAAGGCCCGTCACGTAGGTACCGGAGCTCGCGTACGAGCCGGCGTCGAACGGCGACACGTCGGTGTCCACGCCGCGCACCACGATAAGCGAGCTCTCCACGCCCAGCTCCTCGGCGGCAATCTGCGCCAGGATCGTGTCGACGCCCATGCCGTTATCGGTGGCGCCGGTGCCGATGGTAATGAAGCCGTCCTCTTCCAGGCGCATGTCGATGCCGGCGATGTCCACGTTGGAAATGCCCGAGCCCTGCATGGTGAGCGAGCAGCCCAGGGCGCGCACGCGGTCGCCCAGGTCGACGGCCAGCGGCTTGTCGCGCCAACCGATCATGTCCATCGCGCGCAGCAGGCAGCGGTCGAGCGCACAGGCGTTGAGCTTCTCGTTGTAATACTGCGGCATGATCTCGCCCTCGCGCACGATGTTTTTAAGGCGCAGGTCGGCGGGGTCCATGTGCAGCATGTCGGCGAGCTCGTTAACGGCGCTCTCCACGGCAAACTGGCCCTGGGTGGCACCGTAGCCACGATACGCGCCGCCGCGATTGGTATTGGTGTAGACGGCGTCCCAGCTAAAGCGGCTCGCCTTCACGTGGTTGTAGATGGGCAGGCTCTTGTGGCCCGAAAGCCCGATCGTCGTGGTGGCGTGCTCGCCATACGCACCGGCGTTGGACAGCGTATGCAGGTCGATGGCCGTGATGGTGCCGTCGTTCATGGCGCCCAGCTTAACGGTCATCTGCATCTGGTGGCGCGAGTTGCCCGCGGTGATGGTCTCCTCGCGGGTGTAGCAGCAGTAGCTCGGACGGCCGGTCTGCTGCGTCACAAACGCCACGAAGATCTCGCAGCAGCCCGTCTGCTTGGAGCCAAAGCCACCGCCGATGCGCGGCTTAATGACCTGCACCTGCGACTGCGGAATGTCGAGCGACTGCGCGACCATGCGGCGCACGTGGAAGGGCACCTGCGTAGAGGTGGTCACCGAGATGCGTCCGAATGCGTCAGTCGTCGCGAAGGCACGGAAGGTCTCCATGGGCGCGGTCTGCGTGGCCTGGCTGGTGTAGGTGCGCTCAAAGACGATGTCGCTCTGGGCGAAGGCCTCGTCAAGGTCGCCAAAATCGCTGGTACCGCTGCACACCAGGTTGCGCGGGACATCGCCGCCCTGCGGGAACATAAAGGTCACGTCGCCCTCGGGGTGGACCACGATGTCGTTATCGAGTGCCTTGGTAAAGTCGAGCAGCGGCTCGAGCACCTCGTAGTCGACCTTGATGAGCTTGAGTGCCTTGTCGGCGGCCTCCTCGGTTTCGGCGGCAACGATCGCCACCTCCTCGTTTTGGTAGCGCACGAGGTTCTCGAGGATCAGACGGTCGTAGGGACTCGGCTGCGGATAGCTCTGACCGGCGATGGTAAAGCGGCGCTTGGGCACGTCCTCGTAAGTGTAAACGCCCACGACGCCGGGCACCTTCAGGGCGCGCGACGTATCGATGGAGCGGATCTTGGCGCGGGCATAGGGGCTGCGCTTGAGTTTGACGATCAGGGCGCCGGCGGGCACCATATCGCCCGTGTAGACGGGACGGCCCTCGAGCAGCGCCTTCGAGTCCTTCTTGGGCTGCTTATGGGTGATCTGCTTGTACGAGACACCGTCGCAGCTGGTGTCGTTGACGGGCAGCTCTGGCATCTCAAAGCCCACCTGCACGCCGGACTCGTTGAGGAAGCGCACGATGGCGCGCAGCTGGCTCTCGTAGCCGCTGCAACGGCAGAGGTTGCCGGCGAGCTGGCGCGACAGCTCCTCGCGCGTGGCGACGAGGCTCGGGTCCTCCTTGGCGGCGCGGGCAAGCGCCAGCACGTTCATGATAAGGCCGGGGGCGCAAAAACCGCACTGCTCGGCGCCTTCGGCAGCCATCGCGCGGGCAAGCGCCTCGGACTCAGCCTTGAGACCCTCGAGCGTGGTGATGGTATGGCCCTCGACGCGCGCGGCGGGAACCGAGCAGCTCAGCACCGGGTAGCCGTCGAGCCACACCGTGCACAGGCCGCAGTTGGTGGTCTCGCAGGCGCAGCGCACCGACGCGCAACCCTGCTCACGCAAAAGCGAAAAGAGCATGGTATCGGGGGCAATCTGAACCTTGACCTTGCGGCCGTTGAGCGTAAAGGAAAGATCGATAAATTTGGCAGCCATTAGCGCACCTCGCTAGAATCGACGCCGGGCACGCGGCGGCAGGAATACTCGTCCGTGGCAAACTTAGGGACCTGCACGGTCTCGAGCTCGCGGGCAAGCGCGGCCGAAAGCTCGATGCCGGCGGCGCGGCGCACGGCCTGGACGGCGAGCGGGGCAGAGATGCGACGGCGGTAGTCGGCCGAGCCCCACAGGTTGGTTCCGTAGCTCAGGGCACGCACGGATGCAGCAAGGGCGCGAAGCTCGTCCTCGGAAGGCTGCTCGTTGGTAAGGCCGCACGCCACGCCCTGCAGCAGGGTCGCGCGCAGCGGGCGGGCGCCCACGGTGACGTGCCAAGTGTTGTTCCACCAGGCGGCGGTGACGTTCAACGAGGGGAAGTCGGTCGCGGCCTTGCGCACGGCCTCGTAGCTCGCACGGTAATCGTGTTTAACGACCACGACGTGCTCGATCACGTCGCGCACGTAACCCATGTCGACGAACTCGGCGAGCGGCACGCGGCCGGCGCCCGTCAGCTCAACATACGAATCGAGCGCCAGGAACGCCGAGAGAACGTCCGAGAAGCCAAAGCGGCCATAGATGCTGCCGCCCACCGTGGCGGTATTGCGAAGCTGCACGCCCACGATGTCGTGAACGGCAAACTCAAATACGTTGTTGACGAGCGCGTTGAGCTCGGCATGGCGCTCGAACTGGCGCAGGGTGCACATGGCACCGATGCGAAACTCGGTCTCGGTCTCCTCGATCTGATCGAGTCCGCAGGCCGAAAGGTCAATCGCCGTCGCCACGCGACGGGAACCAAGGCGCATCCAGATGCCGCCGCCCACAATCTTGTTGTTGCGGTTTTTCTGCAAGAGCTCATAGGCTTCGGCCGCGTTTCCAACACGGACGTAGGTACCGAACTTGAGCACGTTCTCCCCCATCTCTTCACTTGTCCAGTGTCCTCTAGTGTACCAAACGAGGGCGCACGGCCCTCACCACCATAGAAAAAGGCTCCCGGCACAAATGCTGGGAGCCTCATCAGTTGCTATGTCGAGCTGGATTTAGCAGACGCCCTGGGCGAGCATGGCGTCGGCGACCTTCAGGAAGCCGGCGATGTTGGCGCCCATGACGAAGTTGCCCTCCTCGCCGTACTCCTTGGCGGTGTCGTCCACGTTGTGGAACATGCCGCGCATGAGCTGCTCGAGCTTGCCGTCGACCTCCTCGAAGGTCCAGGACAGGTGCTCGGCGTTCTGGCTCATTTCCAGGCCGGACACGAGCACGCCACCGGCGTTGGCAGCCTTACCAGGCATAAAGGCGACGCCGTTCTCCTGGAAGTAAGTCGTGGCCTCGATGGTCGTGGGCATGTTTGCGCCCTCGCCGACCACCTTGCAGCCGTTGGCGACGAGCGCCTGGGCATCCTCGAGCAGCAGCGTGTTCTCGCGAGCGCAGGGCAGCGCGATGTCGCAGGGAAGCTGCCACACGCCACGGCCGTCGCCCTCGTGCCACGTGGCATTGGGCTTCTCGTCGACGTACATAGCGAGCGTGACGCCCTTGTCGTGGCCAGAGCGCTTCTTGTTATAGACATGCTCGAGCACGGTGTAGTCGATGCCGTCGGGATCCTCGACCCAGCCGTGGGTGTCGGAGCAAGCCAGGACCTTGCCGCCGAGCTGGGCGACCTTCTGGACCGCGTAGATAGCGACGTTACCGGAGCCGTGAACGACGACGTTCTTGCCCTCGAAGGACTCGCCGCGGCTCTTGAGGTACTCGTCCACAAAGTAGACCAGACCGTAGCCGGTGGCCTCGGTACGGGCAAGCGAGCCGCCAAAGGAGAGACCCTTGCCGGTGAGGACGCCGGTCCACTCGTTGGTCAGGCGCTTGTACTGACCGAACATGTAGGCAACCTCGCGGCCGCCAACGCCCAGGTCGCCGGCGGGAACGTCGGTGTTGGGGCCAATGTGGCGATAGAGCTCGGTCATGAAGGACTGGCAGAAGTGCATGATCTCGTTGTTGGACTTGCCCTTGGGGTCAAAGTCGGAGCCGCCCTTGCCGCCGCCCATGGGAAGGGTGGTCAGGCTGTTCTTGAGGATCTGCTCCAGGCCCAGGAACTTGAGCATACCCAGGGTGACCGTCGGGTTAAAGCGCAGACCGCCCTTGTAGGGTCCAATGGCAGAGTTGAACTCGACACGATAGCCGCGGTTGACCTGAACCTTGCCCTGGTCATCGACCCAGGGGACACGGAACATAACGATGCGCTCGGGCTCGACGAGGCGCTCAAGCAGGGCGGCCTCCTCGTACTCGGGATGGGCGTCGATCGCCGGCTGGATGGTGCCGAGGATCTCGGTCGCGGCCTGGATGAACTCAGGCTGCTCGGGATAGCGGGCCTTGAGCTCGTCGAGAACTTTCTGCGTGTAGCTCATGCTTCCTCCAATGATGGGAAACGAAAAGTGTCGGTCGCGGCACCCTGTGCGCCGCGAACTTTATCGTGTATGAATAATATCGCACTGTTGCGGGAAAGTTTCGCATAAGCAGACGAGCAGATGTTTCGTTTTGATTACGATGCAGGTAGAGGCGTTTTTGAGTGCCTGACGTGCAAAACCTGTGTTTCAAACCTGTTTCGTCCACGTGTTCCAAACCACCACAAAGGGGCCTGTCCCCAATGTGGTGGTGTTGGTGGTTAAAGGACGAGCTGATGGTAGTCGGCGGGAGTTATGCGGCCTTCGGTGGCGGCACGGAATGCGGCGAGCGCATCGCCCGAGAACGGCATGGCCCAGCACAGCCCGCAGCCAGCGGTAATGGAGCCTGGCAATGGCATAATGCGCCCGGGCACGCCGGCATCCAGGCACAGCTGCTCGCATTCCATCACATCGAACGTGCTGTCGAACGATACGATGATCTTGCGTTCGTGGTCGAGGGCATCACCTGACGGACCTTCGCGGTGTGCCTCACGATACGCCGCGGCGGTCGCTTCCTCTTCCGCGGTATGCCCGCAGCCTCCGCAGCCGCAGGTACAGGGTTCGGACCCGTCGCAAGTGCAAGGTTCTCCCGTGTCGGGACAAATATCGTGAGACATGGCAACTCCAATCGTCTAGGCAAGCAACTCGGCCGCCGCAAACTCCTCGGGCGTATTGACGTTCTCGAAGCAGAGCGTCGAGCCCGCGGCCTTAACGATCTGCGGCTCATCCATATAACCAGCTTGAACGCGATTGATCAGGCAGCGAATGCGTTGGCGGTCGCAGGCGAGCAACTCTTGGGCAACCGGCGCGCACGCGTCACGGCGCCAGACAGCGCAAAGCGGCTCAATCCCCCGCTCCTCGCGCGGCACGCACACATCGAGCGCCTCGGCCTCAACACGATCGGCAAGCGCGCCGATGAGTTCCGGCGAGACAAACGGCATATCGCAGGCAACGATCGCCACGAGCGGCAATCGGGCCGCGGCCAACGAGCTCGCGATGCCGCGCATGGCACCCGCCGGCCCTTCAAGGTCCGCCACCACACGCGGCACCAGGCCGCCAAACGCGTGCTCCTCAAGATAGGCAAGCTCGCCGGGACGCGACGTCGTCACGACCAGCTCGCCGGCAACTAGCGCCAGCCGACCCAGCACGCGCTCGATGAGAGGCTCGCCGCAAAACGCCATGCGCGCCTTATCGCAGCCCATGCGCGAGGACAGCCCGCCCGCCTGGACGACACAAGAAAGATCGGCCCGTCTTACGGTAGTCATACGGCAAAACACCTCCATCGGCACGTTCAAAACCCGGCGCACGAAGCTAAATACCGCCGCCGAAATAGCGGCGCTACGAAAAGCTCGTGCAAAAACAAAACAGCGCCTTTGCGGCACGCAGCAAGACCGCGAGCACAAAAGCGCTGGTAGTGTATGGCGGGAACGTATGTGAATCGAACACATCCAAGACGTTTTGCACGCCTCGCAACGGTTTTGAGGACCGCGGAGCCCACCGGAGCCCATCCGTTCCCAAGTGCGGCGGTATTTTACCAAACCGAGCAGGCTAGCTAGCGTAGGGACCTCAGGCCGCCGGCTTCCTTGTCGAGCACCGTAAAGCGCACGGCATCCAGGTGCTCCAAGATGCTGATGGCGCGTTTGCGCGACACACCCAGGGCCTCGCGCAGCACGCTCGTGGTGGCAGCGCCGCCGGCATCGGCGATAGCGGCGGCGACAAGCTCGCGCGCGTGCGACTCCACGGTGGCGGACAAGGCAACGTCGCGCTCGACCTTCACGATGGAACGGTTGAGCGAAAGCTCGCGCAGGGCACGCGTCATGGTGTCGCGATCGAGCTGCAACCGCTCGCCCATCTCGGGCAACGTCGGTGCATCGAGGCCGGCTTCATCCAGCAAGGCAACGATACGTTCGCAGGCCTCGCGCACCACACGCGCCGCGGCGGCAGCGGAGTGCGGGTCGAACATCTCGGCGCCCTCGGAGGCACACACGCCGCGCGAGCAGCCCTCGGAAATCAGGGCTGCGGCAACCGTATCATCAGCGGCAGGCCACGCAGCATGGGCAACGGCGCCGGGCGTAAAGCCCGTCTCCTTGGGAGCCGCCGCATGCATGGCTGACAGGGTCGCCGCCAGGGCATCCATCGCGCCGTCGAGCACCGCGGCGTCCGCCAAGAGGTCCGCATCGCCCGCGGCAAGCTTGCGAACGGAGCCCTGCGCCACCAACCCGCGCAGTGCGGCATCGACCTCGCCGACACCAAGATCCAAAGCCACGGCAACATCAACCGCCGTAACCGGCAGCATCTGCAGCGCCAGCCAAGCGCCCACACCGCCCGCGATATCGCCGGACTCGAGCGCCGCAAACAGTGCGCGCTCGCCGGCAGAAAGCTCGCGCGAGCGACGGCAGCGCGAAAGCAGCACGCGCCCGCCGCCAATAAGCATCACGGGCGAATAGGACAGCACCACGGCATGGTCTCCGGCTCGCAGCGGCAGCGGCTCCTCCAAGCGCACCTGTACGGTACGGGTCTCGCCCACCGCCATGGGGGCCTCGCCCTCCATGAGCATGATGCGACCGACGACCTCGGCCGTGCCGGCCATCACATGCACACGCGCGCCCGACTCGAGCACGCGCGGCTTGGCGCCCTCGCGGCCCAAATACGTAAACGTCATCATAAAGCGCATCGTCTGGCCAAAGCGGCCCGCCACGCCGAGCATCTCACCGCGATCGAGTGCGGCGACAGCATCGCCCACCAAGTTGAGCGCCACACGCTGGCCGGGCAACGCCCGCGGCGTATCGCCATGCACCTGGATCCCGCGCACGCGACAGACCGTACGCGAAGGCAAAGCCATCAGCTCGTCGCCCACCGCAACCGGCGCATCGTGCAGCGTTCCCGTCACGACGGTGCCGACGCCCTTGATCGTAAAGCAGCGGTCAATCGGCAGGCGCGGCGCGGCATCGCTCCGCTCGGCACGCTCGCGACAGGCATCCCAGCAGGCACCCACCTGCTCGTCGAGCACGGCGAGCAGTCGTTCGATCCCCTCGCCTGTCTTGGACGACACAGGCACGATCGGCGCGTCCGCAAACACGGTGTCCGACAAAAAGTCATCGACATCAAGCTCGGCAAGCTCGGTCATCTCGGCATCAGCCAGGTCGCACATCGTCAGCGCGACCACCATGTGTGTGATGCCCAGCAGCTCCAGCACATGCACGTGCTCGCGGGTCTGCGGCATCACGCCCTCGACGGCCGAAACCACCAGCACGGCCACGTCGATACCCGTGGCGCCCTGCACCATAGCGCGCAGGTAATGCGCGTGGCCCGGCACGTCGACCAGGCCGACGATCTTGCCACTCGGCAGCGCCAGCTCGCCAAAGCCAAGCTCCACGGTCATACCGCGACGGCGTTCAACCTCCAGACGGTCGGGATTCTTGCCGGTCAGCGCCTCGATCAGTGCCGACTTACCGTGGTCAACGTGGCCCGCCGTGCCAACGATAACGGGACACTCCACCAGCGCCTGAACCTCACTCATCGAACAATCGCCTTCTCAACGCACGCGACGAGCGTCGATGCCGCCGTCTCGATATCGCGATCGCCCACGAGCGTACGGACGTCAAACAAAATGCGATCGTGCGAGGTTCGCGTGACGACCGGCGTGTCGAAGTCCTGGACAAGAGAGCGCTTGAGCGCATCGACCGTCAGGCGCTCGTCAACAAGACGCACGGCAACGCACATCGTGGGCAGCTCCACGGTAGGCAGCGAGCCGCCACCGGGCGTCGACGATTCCTCGACGATCTCCACCTGAACGGCGCACGGGCAACCGGCCTTATCGAGCCCGGAGACCATACGATCGCGCAGCTTGCGGGCACGTCGTTCCAAATGGGCCTGCGGCAGCGTAAGCATGCTGAGCACCGGCACCTCGCGATGGGCCACGTCCGCCCCGTCCATGTAGATGCGCAGCGTGGCCTCGAGCGCCGTGAGCGCCAACTTGCCCGGGCGCAGGGCGCGCATAAGCGGATGCGACCCACAGGCCTGGACCAGATCGCGACGACCCATGATAATGCCCGCCTGTGCGGCACCGAGCAGCTTATCGCCCGAGCACGACACCAGATCGAGCCCTGCCGAAACCGAAGCCGGCGTGGTTTCTTCGCCGCCGCGCACCAAGATGTCGTCGGGCAACAGCGCGCCCGAGCCCTGGTCCTCGTAGAACAGCAGGCCATGCTTGTGAGCAAGCGCCGCAAGCTCCCGAGAGCCCACCTCCTCGTGAAAGCCCTCGATGCGATAGTTGGAAGGATGGACCTTGAGGATCATGGCCGTATCGGGCGTGATGGCGCGCTCGTAGTCCGACAGGTGCGTGCGGTTGGTGGCCCCGACCTCGACGAGTTTGGCGCCCGAGGCCTCCATGACGTCGGGGATACGGAAGCTGCCGCCGATCTCGACGAGCTCGCCACGGCTCACGATGACCTCTTTGCCCGCGGCATGGGTGGCAAGCACCAACAGCACCGCGGCGGCGTTGTTGTTGACGACCAGCGCGTCCTCGGCACCGGTGAGCGAGCGGATCAGTTGCGCGGCGTGCTCCTTGCGCGACCCGCGCGAACAGGTGTCGACGCTGTACTCGAGCGTGCTATACCCGCGCGCAACCTCGGCCACTGCCTTTGCCGCCGACTCCGCGAGCGGGGCACGGCCCAGATTGGTATGGATGACCACACCCGTGGCGTTGACGGCGGGGCGCAGGCTCGGCAGCGCGGAGCGATGCGCACGCCACTCGATGGCCGAGGCCAGCTCGCGCTTGGAACGCGGGGCGGCACCGGCGCGAATGGCGGCGCGCTCCTCGTCGAGCTCGGCCGTCACGGCAGCATGGACCACCGCGTCGCAGGTCTCCCCCGCCGCCTTCACAACCGGCCACTCGGCAAGCAGCTCATTGACGGAAGGAATGGCGCGCAGGCGGGCGCGCACCTCATCGGACATGTTCTGGCTATCGCTCATGTGCGGCCTTTCAAAAGAAACGTGGATCAGTCGAATACATCAGCTGAGTCAATTACTCGTCATTATCCCCGCACGCGACGATCTTTTCCACGCGAACGGCGTTTTCCTGGGTGAGCGCGGCACCCGTCAACGGGTCCCAACGCAACGGCGTATGGTCGAGCGGGCCCACGCCCAAGCCTTGAGCGCCACCGGCATCGGCGCCAAACGAACGCCCACCGGGGGCGGCCGAGGTGAAGATGCACGCCGGATGCAGATACGGCGTCGTCTCCACACGCACGCGGTCGCGGCCCATATCGCTCACGAGTTCGACGATCTCGCCGTCGGCGATGCCCATGTGCGCAGCAGCATCGGCATTCATCTGCACGGCATCCAGGTCCGACCCAGCCTCAGCGGCACCTTGGGCTGCAAGCCTTCGCGAGGTATGCGACTCAAAGGGACGGTTGCCGCTAATGAGGCGAAACATCCCCGGGCCAGGCTCCACCATGGGAGCGATCCAGTTGGGCACGCGACCCAGACCGGCGCGTTCCCATACGTCGCTTGCCAGCACGATCCTGCCGCCGTTCAAGGGGATCACCGGCTCGCCCGTACGCGACGGCAGCGCAGCACCCGTGTCGGCCCAGCCGCGCTCCTTGAGCTCGTCCAGATTGATCCCAAAAGGCGCCACCTGGGCAGCCGCCAGATCGTCAGATGTAAACTGGAAGTACTCGCCCGCGCCACACGCATGCGCCAGACCGGCAAAAATCTCCCGACCGGGACGTGTGTCGTCATGCCGCACAGGCAGCACGGCGTTGCGGTAGAACACCCGCGCATCGTTGACGCCCACGACTGTGCCCACACCGCGGTCGGCCTCCAGATACGTCACGTCGGGCAGCACGAAGTCAGAAGTACGCGCCGTCTCGGACCAGCGAATATCAATCGTCACGAGCAGGTCAAGTTGTTCCAGAATCGATAGCCACGCCCCGGCGTTGCCATAGCCCGCACCGGGGTTACTGGCATAGACGATGAGCCCACGCAAATCGCCGGCCAGTATCGACTGGCCGATGGTCGTGCACAGGCCGCGCACCGGATCGACCAGTGGATAGCGCTCGGACCCCAGCTTGGGCCCACGCGGCACCGGCGGCGTCGCAAAGCGCGTGGGATCGAGGTCGCCCAACACAAGCGGCGTGGGCGGATTGAGCGCGCCGCCCGCATGCCCGATACAGCCCAGCAGCACATCGACCAAGCAGATAGCGCGCGCGGTCTGGGTGCTATTGGCATACGCGATACCGATGCCACCATGAAAGCCCGCATCCACCACAGCGGCAGGCGCGGCGGCAGCCAAATCACGCGCAGTCGCACGGATATCGTCCGCCGGCACGTCGCACATCGACTCGGCCCACTCAGGCGTCCAAACAGCAGCCGCCTGCGTCAGCTCATCAAAACCCGTGGTATAGCGGGTCACGAACTCGTGGTCATACAGGCCCTCGGCAATCAAGACATGCGCAATGCCCAGCAGCAAGGCCAGGTCGCAGCCCGGGCGCACGCGCAGCCAGCGGTCGGCAAGCGCAGCCGAGCCGCTGCGCCGGGGGTCGACCACGATAATCTTCGCCCCACGGCGACGGGCATCATTGAGCGCATCAACGGCCCCCATCGTCGACGAATCGACAATGGAACGCCCCAGGTACATGATGCAATCGGTATGCGCCAGGTCGGAGGCGGGGCTGTAGCCCAGGCTGTGCTCCCAACCGGTAAGTCGGCTTACCTCGCAGGCACCGTCGGCACCGTATACGTTGGGCGAGCCCAGCGCATGCATAAAACGATACGCCCAGTAGCGGTCGAACGAGGGCACGCCGAGCGTCATGCCAAGCGCGCGCGGACCATACCCGTCAACAATCCCCCCAACACGCGCAGCGATCTGCGCGAACGCCTCGTCCCACGAAATCGCATCGAACCCCGAGCCATCAGCTCGTCGGCGCATGGGGTGCAAAATCCGGTCGCGCTCGTCAAACGGCATAGACAGGCGATGCCGCCCGCGGGCGCACAGGGCACGCGCCGCGCACGGATGCCCCGGCACTGGCAACTCGGCCACCACGCGACCGTCCTCAACGCGTGCCGCAAAGGCGCAATCGGCATAGCATCCCCCGCATGTGGTCACCACGGCGCGACCGTCACGCTTCACAGCAGATGCCATCTCGATTACCCCTTTCACAAGCCATGCACAACAGGCCAAAAGCCCGGCAACGGGCCCCAGACCCAAAAAGCCTCCCGCACGGCAACGCCCCGCGGGAGGCCTAACGTCAAACAGACGATACCTTACGCCTCGGACTTCTTGGCGTAGATAAACCAGTAGCCGAGCGCGACCAGAACCGCGCCGCCCACGATGTTGCCCAGCGTGGCGGCGGACAGGTTAAACGCAATGCCCGCGGCGTTGAGCGCATCGGCGCCGGCGACGTCGGCACCATAGCCGCATGCATGCATCACGGCACCCATGGGCAAAAAGTACATATTGGCGACGCAGTGCTCAAAACCGCAGGCCACAAAGGCGGCGATGGGCAGCAGAATGCCCACAACCTTATCGACCACGGTCTTGCCGGCGGTACCAATCCACACGGCCAGGCACACAAAGATGTTGCACAGGATGCCGCGGAAGAAGATCGTCACCCAGTCGATCGTCACCTTGCCGGCGGCGACGCTCACCATGGAATTGGCGACCGCCTCGCCGTTGAGCTTGTAAATGCCGGCCATGTACACCAAAAAGACGATGAACAGGGCGCCGACAAAATTGCCGACCCACACGACGACCCAGGCCTTGAGCATCTGAGCCAGGGTGATCTTTTTGCTCTTGAGCGCACAGACCATAAGCGAATTGCCAGTAAACAGCTCGGCGCCGCACACCAGTACCAGCACCAGGCCCAGGCAAAAGCACAGGCCGCCCACGACGCGCTGGGCACCCCAGCCCAGCGTGTTGTCGCTCAAAAACACCGTAAAGAACAGACCGCCGAAGGCAATGAACGCACCGGCGAACATTGCCAACAGAAAGGCCTTAGCGACCGGCAGGTTGGCCTTGGTCACGCCGGCGGCCTCGGTCTTGGCCTCGATCGCGGCGGGCGCCAGGCAATCGGGAGCGGGATACTCCACCTTGGAATCTGCCATGTCAATCACTTCTTTCCTAACAAAATGGAACAAGTGCTCCTACTGCTCTTGCCCCAAGCGGACAAAGTGGGAAAAGTCGTTGGCGGCCACGGCGTCGTACACGGCGTCGACGGCGTCAAAGACTTCCGGGGACATGGGGTTGTAGAACTCCGTGTCGCCCGGCTGAATCCCGACGAAGACGATATCATCACACGATTGCTCGATTTCCTCGATCAGAATCGACAAAGGAAGCGAATGCGTGGTGAACATCGACTTGCGGGCCACATCGCGCTTGTCGAGCAAACGGATGGACCCGACGGGCAGCGCCATGTCGGCGGCATCGACCAAGACCAGGCGCGGCGGACGCTCGCGCTTGACCTCGATGATGTCGTCCTCGGGCGTCTGACCGCCGTCGATGGTGTACCAGCCGGCAAGCGGTGCGTCCTCCATCTTTTTGGAGAGCACGGGGCCGGCGGCATCGTCGGCACGCAGCACGCTTCCCGCCGTGAGCACGATACCCGCAAACGGGGCGCCGTTCACACGTCCATCCACAACGCGACCCATTACTGCAACCTTCCCGTCAGATACACGCCCGACACATCGCGCACGCGCTCCACCAGATCGCGAAACTTCATTAAGAACGCGACCTGCTGGGCATGCAGGCCAAAGTCGTCGTCGAACACCGAGATGCCGGCCTTGGCCGACCCGCGAAAACCGCGCTCGTCGAGCAGCGCATCGCAGGCCTCGAGCAGCGACGGCACCGCCGCCTTGTCGAGCTGGCACTCGCCAAAGGAGCGGATGGCCTCGAACTTGGTTTTGGCCTCCCCCTCCGGCAGCGCGTCGACGAGCGAATAGAAGACGTTCACCGGCACCGACAGGCGCGGCTCAAAGCAGTCGAGCACGCCGGTGTGGTGGCCCACGGCGAGCGTGTAGTACAGCACGTCGCAGGCCTCCTGGGGAACGTCTTCCTCGGTCTCCACAAACTTACGCGTGAGCTCGTAAAAGACCACCTGGTCGGGCGCATGGCCCAGGCAGGGGTCGGCGACGCCCTCGGCGGCCTCGTCGCTTGCGCGCGAGGCATCGCCAAAGGAGCCGCCGAGCATACCGGGGCCCGCAAAGTAGCCAGAGCGGTCCGTGAGCTCCATCTAGCGACCTCCGGCCAGCACCAGATCCTGCAGCGCCGAGTACACCTCGACGCGGCGCGGATCGTCCTGCTTGTCGATGAGCAGCGCCATGGCACCGCGGATATCGCCCTTGGGTGCACCCTCGAGCGTGTCCATAAACTCGTTGGCCAGGTCGCGGCCGTAACGGTAGCCGCTCATGGCGCGAGCTTCGCGCTCAATGGCAACACGCAGCTTGTACGGCACGCCGGGGTGCAGGATATCGGCCTGCTCGCCGGCGGCCTCCACCGTGGTCTCGGCATGGAGCTTTTGGTCCAGCAGGCCAAGTGCCATGGCAAAGCCGTAGATGGTCTGCGCGGGGCTGGGCGGGCAGCCGGGGATGTAGACGTCGACCGGCAGAATCTTGTCCGTGCCGCCCCAGACGCAGTAGTTGTCGTAGAAGATGCCGCCGGTGCAGCCGCACGCGCCATAGGACACCACGATCTTGGGATCGGGTGCGGCCTCAAAGGCGCGCAGGGCCGGCATGCGCATGGCACGCGTCACGGCGCCGGTGTACAGCAACACATCGGCGTGACGGGGCGAGGGCACGACCTTGATGCCAAAGCGCTCGACGTCGAAGACGGGCGTGATGGAACCGAAGATCTCGATCTCGCAGCCATTGCAGCCGCCGCAGTCGACGCGGTAGACGTACACCGAGCGCTTGATCTTCTTAAGAAGGGTCGCCTTGGCCTTCTCGATGCTCTCGTCGAGCTCGATCTTGGTCGGGCGGTACTGAAGCCGCTCGGGCAAAAGCGTGGGTTCGGCCATGGTTACTCCTCCTTCGTTTCAAAATCCATGATGATGCCCTCGACCGGTGCCGGACCGGCGGGAATCTCGGGCGCATCGGGGTTGAGCTCGCGATCGATATACTCCGGGTTCACGCCGTGGCCGCCCAGATACTCCATGCCGGGGCCCTGAGGCTCGCCGGACGCAAGCGTCTCGTTGGCAGCCATGCCGCGCGCGTTACCGGTCTTTACGGCCGAGGCGGCGCGCAGGGCATCGAGCTCGCGCTTGCACTCCTGGCACATACCGACGGTACGGGCGGCCTGCTCGGCCTCCATGCCGCCGGCCTTTTGCAGCAGGCGCTTGGCGTAGTCGATCTCCTTGTGCGGGGCGAACGGCTTGCCGCAACGCGAGCAGTGCTCGAGCGTATAGACACTCTTGCTGGTGAGGTCGTCCTTGCTCATGACGGCCAGCTCAAACTCCTCGGTGAGCTTGATGGCCTCCATGGGGCAGGCTTCCTCGCAGCGGCCGCAAAAGATGCAGCGACCGTAGTCAATCGACCAGGTGATGGTATCGGCCGCAAGGTCGGTGTCCATGCGAATGGCATCGGCCGGGCACGCCACGCCGCAGGCACCGCAAGCGATGCAGAGCTCCGCGTTGTGCTCGGGCTTGCCGCGCATGTCCTTGTTGGTGGGAAACGGCGCAAACGGGTACTTGACCGTCGCGTCGCCGGCCTTGGCGTTGACCTTCCAAAGCTTCAGCATATTAGAGTGCCTCCTCATCGAGCGGAGCGGCCATAGTGCCCTCGCCCGCAAGCGGCGACTTGTCGCGCCAGACGTTCTCGAACTGCTCCTTGTCGAGCACGTGGTCGCGCTTGGCGGCGACATCGGTCACCGTCACGCGGTCGGTGCAGGAGTAGCACGGGTCGAGCGAGCCGACGATCAGCGCCGCGTCGCCCACGGTGTTGCCGCGGAACATGTAGCGCAGGACCGGCCAGTTGCTGTACGTGGCGGCCTTGGCGCGCCAGCGGTAGCATTTCTGGTTGTTGCCGAGCATCGCCCAGTGCACGTCCTCGCCGCGCGGCGCCTCGGTGGCGCCGATGGCATACTTGTGCGGGGTGTACTCCCAATCCGTGGTGAGGATGGGGCCCGACGGGCAGTTCTCGAGCATGGTCTCGATCATGTCGATCGAATCGTAGACCTCCTGGATGCGAACGGCGGTACGGCCGAAGGCATCGCAGGTGTCGGCCGTGGCGGCGTGCATCTTTTGGACGTCCGGATCGGCGTAGCCGTCGAAGGGGTGGTCAAAACGCACGTCGCGGGCATAGCCCGAGCCACGCATGAGCGGGCCGACCGGCGAGAAGTCGCGTGCGATCTTGCGATCCAAGATGCCGATGCCACTCGTACGCTCAATAAAGTTGGGCGTGGAGAGCAAGACGTCGACAAGCTCTTGGACCTCGGAGCGCAGCTGGTGAATGGTCGTGAGCGTGGAAAGCTTCTGCTCGGCCAGGATGTCGCGACGCACGCCGCCGATCACGTTGAGGCCGTAGGTCTTGCGGTGACCGGAGAGCTTCTCGGCCAGGTCCATGGACTTCTCGCGGACGCGGAAGAACTGCTGGAAGCCGGAGTCGAAGCCCGTGTAGTGCGACGCCAGGCCAATGTTGAGCAGATGCGAGTGCAGGCGCTCGACCTCGAGCATGATGGCGCGGATGTACTGGGCGCGCGGCGGGACATGAATGCCCTGGGCACGCTCGACGGCCTCGGCGTATGCCACCGAGTGGGCGCAGCCGCAGATGCCGCAGATGCGGTCGGCGAGGAACGTGACGGCGTCATAGTTCAGGCGCGTCTCGGCGACCTTCTCCATGCCGCGGTGCACGTAGAACAGGCGGTAGTCGGCGTCGACGATCGTTTCGCCCTCAACGAACAGGCGGAAGTGGCCGGGCTCGTCAGAAGTGATGTGCAGCGGGCCCATGGGGACGAGTGTGGTCTCCTTGCCCTTGGTATCGGCCAAGAACTCGTAGTTTTCCATGTCACTCGCGGGGGCGGGACGGAAGCGGTAGTCCATGGAGTCCTTGCGCAGCGGGTACAGGCCGCTGGGCCAGTCGTCGGGCAGCACCAGGCGACGACGATCGGGCAGGCCCTCGGGGATCAGGCCGAACATGTCGCGAAGCTCGCGCTCGCCCCACACGCAGGCGGGGACGAACGGCGTCACGGACGGGAACGTCATCTTGGCGGGATCGACCTCGGTGCGCACGGTCACCCAGCCGGGGTCCTCCCCCTCCATGGAGATGACGTAGTACACGGCGTAACGGCCGCACAGGCCGCGCTCATCGTTGCCGACGATCACGGGGATCCAGCCGTAGCGCTCGTAGTACAGGTAGTGGACGGCCTCGGGCAGCTTGTCCTGCTTGACGGTAATCGTCAGCTGGTCCTCGCACTGCCACTCGACCTTCTCGATGCAGCCCGGAACGGCACGGCGCAGGGCCTCGACATGGCTCTCGCAGCGGCGGGTATACACCTTGTTCTCAGTTTCAATCATTCGTTACTCCACCTCGCTCTGAGCGGTCTCGGTACCGAACACAGCGCGGTACATCGGCGTCGCGTGAAGTTCCTCGGTGCTCTGCTCGAGCACGATGCCGGTCGCAGTCTCCACACCGTGCACGAGAGGCAGCGGGGTGGCGATGCCAAACCACAAGATCATGACAGCCAGGATGATTTCGGGGATAAGCATGAGCGCCGGGGCCTCATGCTTGCCCATGCCCTGGGGCGCATGGCCGAATACCGACTTGAGTGCGATGCGGGTGAGCGCGGAGATAGCCACGGTAAGACCGAGGGCGACCACGACGACCAGCCACATGGGACCGGCGGTAACACCGGCGACAAAAGTCAGGAACTCAGAGATGAACATGCCAAAGGGCGGGAAGGCACCAAGACCGAGCAGCGCCAGGATGGCGAGCGCGGCGGTTGCGGGGGCAACCTCGACGACACCCTGGATCTTGGCCAGGCTACGCGTGCCAAAAGCGTGCTGGATGTTGCCGGACACGCAAAAGGCAAGCGTCTTGGTAAAGCCGTGGAACACGCAGTGCAGCAGGGCTGCGGCGATACCCAGCGGGCCACCGATACCCAGGCACAGGGCGATAACGCCCACGTTCTCCACAGATGAGTACGCAAAGCGGCGCTTGAGGTCGTCCTGGCGAAACATCGAAAGTGCCGCCACCAAAATAGACAGCGTGCCGACGATCAGCAGCAAAAGTTGCGGATACTCGGCACCCACGGCTTGGATAGTAAAGCCGTAGAAGCGCATGATCACAAGCATGGCGCACTTAAGCAGCACGCCCGAAAGCAGGGCCGAGACAGGGCTCGGGGCCTGGGAGTGGGCATCGGGCAGCCAAGTGTGCATGGGGAACAGGCCGGCCTTGGTGCCAAAGCCGATCACGATAAACGCAAAGGCGAGGCGCATGAGCGTCGGGTCGAACTGGTCGGCATACGGCAGCACGCACGACAGGAATGCGGCCTCGTGGGCGTTGGGAATCACGTCGGCGGCGTTGGCGTAGATCAGCAGCGTACCGAACAGGCCAAAGGCCACGCCGGCGGTGCAGACCATCGCATACTTCCAAGAAGCCTCGAGGGCCGTCTTGTTCTTGTAGATACCCACGAGGAACACGGTGGAAAGCGTGGTTGCCTCCACGGCGGCCCACGTGAGGATCATGTTGTTGGACAGGCACGCGAGCAGCATGGTGAACACAAACAGGCTAAACAGCGCAAAATACTGCTTGGCGCGCTCGGCGGGCATGGAGCCCTCCTCGATATCGGCCTTTACATAGGGCAGCGAGAACAGCCCCGTAAGAAAACCGATAAAGCCGATGAGCAGCACAAAGATGGCGCCCAGCGAATCGAGGTGGAACCACAGGCCAAGAGCGCTCGCGGCGTCGCCGCTCATAAGGACGTCACCGGCCGTCATAATCGACAGCACCAGGACGGCTGCGACGGAGACCAGGTTGAGACCGGCAAACACGTTATAGGACGTGTTCTTGGGCAAAAACGCCATGACCAGCGAGAACACCAAAGGAGTCGCGAGCAGGGCGAGAATCAACGTTTCCATGGACTACCCCCTCAGCTCGGACAGGTCGCGCGCATCGAGCGAGTGGGAGTCGTCCCAAATGCGACGCACGACGATGGACATGATGATGACGGCAAAGATGGCGTCGGTGGCGATACCGATCTCGATGATCTCGGGAGCGGTGGGGGCCAAAAGTGCGAGCGTCACATGGCTGCCGTTTTCCATAAGGCAGTATCCAAAGATCTGCTTCATGATGTTGCGCTGCGAGATGATGCAGGTAAGGCCCACAAAGAAGTGAGCGAAGCTAATGGCGAGCGCAGGCGTTGCGACCTCGGCCGTTGGCAGGCTGATCTGCGTCACGACGGCAAAGCAGATCGCGACCTCCACGGCGATGAAGCAGATAGCCCACGCGGGCTTAAGGCCGGCCTTGAGCGATGCGTCGCTCGGCTCGCCCATCTTCTTGTATGCGCAGTTGAGGATATAAGGGACCAGGACGACCTTGGTGATAAAGGCAGATCCAGCCCACATAAGCAGCTCCTGCGCACCGGTAGTGGCACCGAGCGTAGCGAGCAGTCCCACGAGCACCAGCGACTGCACCGCATACCAGCTGATGGCATGTTTGATGTTTTTGGAGACGACCACCATGGTGGACGTGACGATCAGAAGGCCGCCAAGGATGTTGACGATCGAATAACCCATGTCGTTCTACCTCCTAACCGATCCAGCTGGCCGAAAGCGGGCCGCTGACGATGACCATGATGATGAGCACGATGAACACGAACGCCATCGCGCGGGGAAGCGGGGCACCCGCAGCGACCTCTTCGCTCGGCTCGCCGGGCAGGCAATAGCCCATCCACTTGAGGAACCAGGCAAAGGTGGCGACGGTCTCGGCGACCATGATGCACACGAGCACCAGAATCGCGACGTTGCCGGCACCCACAGAAAAGCCGCCGGCGATGATCTGGAACTTCGAGAAGAACGTGTTCATGGGCGGCACGCCGGCAATGGCGAGCGCCGCGACACCAAAGCCCACGCCCGAGATCGGGTACTTCTTTACGATGCCGCGAAGCTTGGGCAGCATACGCGTGCCGAGCGCAAAGGAGAACGAACCGGCGATCAGGAAGAACAGGGTCTTGGCGAAAGCGTGGTTAAAGATGTGGCACACGGCGCCATCAAAAGCCAGCCGGCTGCCAAAGACCGAAAGGCCCAGACCAAAGAACACATAGGAGAGCTGGGCGATCGTGGAGAAGGCCAGCAGGCGCTTCATGTCCTTTTGCGGCAGGTACATAAGGAAACCAAAGAGCATGGTGACCATGGCGTCGATAATGGCGACCCAGCCCACGATCTCGGGAATCTCGCCGGCAGAGACGAGTGCGCGCGCGAACACGCACACGCCGACCTTGACCATCGAGGCACCATGCAGGTAGGCCGAAACAGGCGTCGGCGCTTCCATGGCCGAAGGCAGCCACATGTACATGGGGACCTGTGCGGACTTGGCCCAGGCCGCAAACAGCACGAGCAAAAGGACGATAGCCTTGAGCTTGGTGTCGAGGCCGGCAATCGCGGTGATGGCGAAGGTGCCGGTGTGGGCAAACACGATGGCGGCGCCCAGATACAGGCCGAGCGCACCGATATGCGTGATGATGAGGGCCTTCATGCCAGCCTTCTTGGCCGTAGGCGTCATGTAGTAGCTAATGAGGCCCCAAGAGCACGCACCCGTGATCTCAAAGAACACGAGCTGGCCCAAAAGGGTCGAGCTGTACACAAGGCCGGCCATGGCGCCGATAAAGGTCGCGAGGTACGCGTAGAAGCGACGACGCGGTGCGTCGGGATGCTCACGGTTATTCTCGCTCATATAGGGAATCGAATAGATCACGACAAGCAGGCCGATACCCACAAAGGCGGGCGCGAGCAGCGTGCTCATGCGATCGAAGGTGAATCCCATAACGAGGGTCTGCCCAAACGAGATCAGGGAGACCTGTGTGTCGGGCATGCCGGCGCCAGCGAAATTCGCGGCGAGGGCGATGGTGCAGACCGTCGAGACGGCGGCACCCAAAACGCTGAACCACTTGGCGTACGGACGGGGGAACAGGGCGACGAGCACCGAAGCCACCATCGGGGCCGCGATAGCGACCAAGCCGAGAAGGGACAGACTGACTGCAAATGACATTGTTTCTCCCTTCTCCTACACGCCGACGACCACGAAGACAAACGCCAGAACGGCGATGCCCACGACGGCCCAGGTCTGATTGCCAAGCACCTTAAAACGCGAGCGCGAGCAGGAGTTCTCGATCACGCCGCATACGACAAAGTCGATCAGGCACTTCACCAGGAAGATGACCGCGCCCAGAACGGCAGCGACGCCCACGGTCGCGGGCTCGCCCCAGGGGATGAAGATCGCGCAGAACCAGGCGACGACCAGGACCTGCTTCATGGACATGGCGAGCTTGGCCATCGCAAGCGACGGGCCGGAAAGCTCGGCGAGCGGACCCTCCTGAAGCTCTTGCTCGGCCTCGGCCTGATCAAACGGCAGCTTGCCGAGTTCCATGTAGCAAGCGATCGCAAAGGCGATGCCGGCGAGGATCACGGCGACCGGCGCGTCGACGGCGCCCGTCATGATGTGCTGACCCATGGTGGCGATGTCGGTGGAGCCGCACACCAGGGCGGCGGCAAACAGTGCCAGTAGCATGGACGGCTCGATGAGCACGCTCATGAGCAGCTCGCGAACGCCGCCGATACCGGCGTAGGCGTTGGACGAATCCACACCGCAGAGGGCGAAGAAGAAGCGGGCGAGCGCCAGGCTGTACATGATGGTGATGGCGTCACCAAAGACCGGGATGGGGCTTTGCGCCGTAAAGAGCGGCAGACCCATCGCGAGCATAAAGGCGACGGCGAAGAACAGCGGCGGCATGATGCGCAGCGCAAAGCTCGCATCCTCGCTCTGGGACTCGGGGCGCGCAAAGAGCTTGGCCAGGTCGCGGTAGTCCTGCATGATGCTGGGGCCGCGACGGTTGTGCATCTTGGCGCGGATCACGCGGCCGAGACCGGAGAAGAACGGCGCGACGGCCATAACGACCACGCCCTGCAGAACGGCAAGTACGATGTTGTTCATGCTCTCCCCTCCTTAACCCATTTGCACGGCGAGCACGAGGAACACCACGAGTGCCGCGACGATGTAGCAGATATAGATGCTGTAGTTGCCGCCCTCGAGCTTAGTCGCGAGGTCGGCGAGCTTCTCGACGCCCTTATGCGGGGCATCGACGAGAACCTTGTCGGGTACGGGCTCCACAGCCTCGGCCACACCGGTGAGCTTCTGGAAGAAGTGCGCGATGGACCAGCAGACAGCCGTGCAGCGGTCGCGCAGCGTGTAGAGCGGCTGCATAAACCAGGACACCTCGGAGGCAAAGGTCGTGGCCACGACGGGCATATGCTCGTTGGGAGCATAGCCGCACGCCCACGGCTGGGACTTCTGCACCTTGCCGATGGTCTTGAGCTTGCGATAACCGCAGGCAAGGCCGACGAGCACCACGAGCGCAATGGCGATCGCGGGCGTGGAGGTGGCAGCGCCGGAGTATTGGTTCATGAGCTCCATGCCCTCGGCGGCAAACACGCCACCGTACGGATGCAGCACGGATGCGGCGACATCGACCAGCACGCGCGCGATCACGGGAGCGCCAATGCCCAGCACGACGCAGATGGCCGCGAGCAGGCCCTGAGCAAACACCATGGGGGCGGGAACCTCCTTGGCATTGGCCGCGGCCTCGGAGCGGGGCGCGGAGGCAAAGGAGACGCCATAGGCCTTGACGAAGCACGTGACGGCCAGCGCGCCGGTAATGGCAAGCGCGACGGCAGCGAACACGGCCACGATCATGACGGCCTTGTCACCCTGCATGGCGGCGTTAAACAGCGACTGATAGGTAAACCACTCGGACACAAAGCCGTTGAAGGGCGGGATGGCCGAGATGGCAAGCGCACCAATGAGGAAGCAGATGGCCGTTGCCGGCATACGACGGAACAGGCCGCCCATCTTCTCCATATTGCGCGTACCCGTGGAGTACAGCAGCGCACCGGCGCCCAAGAACAGCTCGCCCTTAAACATCGCGTGGTTAAACGTGTGGTAGAGGGCGGCCATCAGAGCCAAGACGGCGATGCCGACCGAGTTGAGCGCCATGGCGGCCATGGAGGCGCCGACGCCGAGCAGAATGATGCCGATGTTCTCGACGGAGTGATAGGCCAGCAGGCGCTTAATGTCATGCTCCTGCAGGGCGAAGGCCACGCCGAGGACCGACGAGATCGCACCGAAGACCATGACCATAAGGCCCCACCAGACCTGAACGCCCGAGGCGGAGAGCAGGTCGAGGCCCACCTTGAGGATACCGAAGATACCGATCTTGATCATGCCGCCGGACATGAGGGCCGACACGTTGGACGGCGCCTCGGGATGTGCCTTGGGCAGCCAGCCGTGCAGCGGGATGATACCGGCCTTGGCGCCAAAGCCAAAGAAGGCGAGCACGAAGCACACGGATGCGACCGCAGGGCTAAACTGCGTGGCGCGGAAATCCGCAAAGGCAAACGAGCCACCGGCGAAGTTGGTCATGGTGAGGAAGCTCGCCATGATGAGCACAAAGCCCACGTGCGCGATCACAAAGTAGAGCCAACCGCCGTGGATGGAGTTCTCGTTTTCCTCGATCACGACCAGGAAGTACGAGGTCAGCGACATGAGCTCAAAGGCGACCAGGAACCAAAACACGTTGTCGGCGGTGATGACGAGCATCATGGACGCCACGAAGGTGTTAAAGAAGAAGCCGGCGCGGCCCTTTTTGCCCGGGTACTCATCAAAGTAGTTGAGACCGTAGATCGAACCGGCAAACGCGAGCACCGAGATGAGCGCCACGAACAGGCCGGACAGCTGATTGAGCAGCAGCTGGAAATGGGCAAACGGGAAGAACACGATGGTGTCGACCGACGTGACATCGCCCAGCACGGCCTGGATACCGGCCACAAACGAAAGCACCGCGGCGACGGCGCCGATAAGGCAGCCGGCGGTCTTGGCGGCGTTATCGGCCTTGATCAGCAGAACCGAGGCGAGCGCACCGATGCACGAGACGGCAAGCGATGCGATAAACAGCGTCATGCTATCCATTGTTTACGCTCCCTTCTGCTTTCTCGGACAGGCCCTGGGCCACAGCGGTAACGTCGACGACCGGACCGTTTTCGATCGAGCGCAGGCGCTTGGCCTCGTCGAGCTCGCGATCGGCCGCGCCGCCCATGACGGTCAGCGCCTTGGTGGGGCACGCCGCCACACAATGCGGGCCGTCCGGATCGAAGGCGCACAGGTCGCACTTGACAGCGCAGGTGTACTGGCCGGGAGCCCACGTAAGCAGGCTGCTCAGGGACTTAGGATACGAAGGCGTCGGGTCGCACATGCCTGCGACACCGGCGATAGACGTGCCATCGGGATGGATGGCTCCGAAGGGGCACGCGATGGCGCACAGCCTGCACCCGATGCACTCCTGCTCCTTGACGTGGATGCGGTCGCCATCGTGCTCGATGGCATTCACCGGGCAGACCTCGGCGCAGGGGGCACCCTCGCAATGGTGGCAGGCAAGGGCGGCCGAAATACCGCCGGTCTTCACGAGCGCCAGGCGCGGCGTATCCTGAAGACCCTGCATCCGGTGGGCGTCGGCACAGGCGGACTGGCATGTTCCGCAGCCGATGCACCTCTCCGGGTTGATGTCGATGAAGCGGTTCATCCCCACTTCCTTTCAAAATAACGGGCCGGGCTCCCGAACGTACGGGACGCCCGGCCCAAAAAGCCAACGAGAACGGGACTACACGATTTGATTCACGTGCGTCTCGTCGTCGAACTTGGCGGCGCCGGGCTCAACGTCCTGGGGAGCGGCGGCGTCCACCAGAGCCTGCTTGAGCTCGGTGTACTGACGCTCCACCTCGCCCTCGGCCCAGACCTGGTCGGCGATAGCGTCGACCTGGCAGGCGGAGAACTTGTCCTCGGGCGTATGCGAGACCGGGTCGACCTTGTGAATGGTCAGCTCGTTGCACTTGCCGATCCACCACTGGTAGGTCATGTAGACCGTGCCCTTGTTGATGCGGTCGCTCACGTCGGCGCGGCTGTATACCTGGCCGCGGCGGCTATGAATCGAGACGATGTCGCCGTTCTTGATGCCGCGCGCCTGGGCGTCCGCGGGATTCATGCGGACAAAGCCGGGCTCGTCGGCGAGCAGCGCCAGCGTCTTGCAGTTGCCGGTCATCGAGCGGCAGCTGTAGTGACCGACCTCGCGGACGGTGCACAGGATGAGCGGGTACTCATCGTCGGGAAGCTCGGAGGGCGCCTCCCAGTCGTGCGCCATCAGGTTGGCGCGGCCGTCCTTGGTGGTGAACTTGCCACCAGCGAACATGTCGGGCGTACCGTGATCGTTCACATCGGTGCTCTTGACCGGCCACTGGGCGTAACCGCCCTCGGGAGCCATCTTCTCGTAGGTCGCGCCCACAAAGTTGGGGCACAGGCTAATGCACTCGTTCCAGATCTGCTCGGTGTTGTCGTAGTGCATGGGGTAGCCCATGCGCGTGGACAGGTCCGCGAAGATCTCCCAGTCGTGGCGGCACTCGCCCTTGGGCGGAACAGCCGCGTCAAAGTGCTGGAAGCTACGGTCGGATGCGGTAAAGACACCCTCGTGCTCGCCCCAAGAGGTGGCAGGCAGGATGACGTCGGCGAGCATGGTCGTCTGCGTCATAAAGATGTCCTGGCAAATGAACAGATCCAGCTCGGAGAGCGTCTTGCGCATGCCGGCCGAATCGGGCTCGGTCTGCACCGGGTCCTCGCCGTAGTTGTAGAAGCAGTGCACCTTGCCCTCGTCGACCAGGTGACCCAGGTCGGTGAGCTTGTAGCCCTCCTCGAGCGGGAGCTTTTCCTCGGGCACGCCCCAAGCCTTGGCAAACTTGGCACGCACTGCGGGGTCGGTGACTTTCTGGTAGCCAGGGTACAGGTTGGGCAGCATGCCCATATCGCAGGAGCCCTGGACGTTGTTCTGACCGCGCACGGGCGCGAGGCCGGAATTGGGTTTGCCGATCTGGCCGGCAACGCAGGCGATGGAGGCGATGGTGTGCACCGTCTTCAGGTTCTGCTTCTGCTGGCATACGCCCATGCCCCAGCCAATGATGGCAGAAGGCTTCGCCGTGGCGTACATCTCGGCAGCTTGGTGGATCAGCGCGGGCTCGACACCCGTGATGTCCTGTACGGATTCGGGAGTGTAGTTCTTGATGGTCTCCCACCACTCGTCAAAGCCGTTCGTGTGCTCGGCGACGAATTCCTTGTCGTAGAGGCCATCGTTGACCAGACAGTTGGCAAAGGCGTTGAGGAACGCAACATTGCAACCGTTCTTGATCGGAAGGTAGAGATCGGCGATACGCGCGGTTTCGATATGGCGCGGATCGGCGACGATGATCTTGCAACCCTTTTCTTTGGCTCGCACGATACGCCTTGCGACGATGGGGTGCGAATCGGCAGGGTTATAGCCGAAGAGGAAAATGCAGCCCGCATCCTCCATACCGGGGATGGAGCATGACATGCAACCTGAACCAACCGTGTCCATCAGACCGAGGACAGTAGGGCCGTGTCAAGTACGAGCGCAGTTGTCCACGCTGTGGGTGCCGATGCACGCACGCGTAAACTTCTGCATGACGTAGTTCGCCTCATTGCCGCCGCCTCGCGAAGAGCCGGTGGTCATGACAGCGTTAGGACCATATTCGTCAATTATGGCCTGCATCTTAGATGCGGTGAAATCCAGTGCCTCGTCCCAGCTTACGCGCTCAAGATCCGCGCCCTTAGTGCGGCGGATCATCGGATGCAGTACGCGAGGAGTCAAGATCTTGGTGTCGTTGATGAAGTCGTAGCCGCTCATGCCCTTAAGGCACAGCTCGCTCTGGTTGGTGATGCCGTTGAGCGGTTCGGTGCCCACGACCTGGCCGTTTTGGACCAGGAGGTTAAACTGGCAACCGGCGCCGCAGTACGGGCAAATCACTTTATGCTTCTCCATGACACCCTCCTTCCTTTCTCTGCTACCGAATACTCGGTATTTAATTTGACAATCATTGGGCCTCTCGCCCCAACGCTTACGCCTCGTTTTCGATGGTGGCGCGGGCACGCTCGGCAGTCAGTTCTGCCAGACGCTCCTCGTCCACCAGGGTGAGGCCCTTGGTCGGACACGCCTCGGCACACGCCGGACCGCCGGGACGGTCCACGCACAGGTCGCACTTGAGCACGAAGCTCTTAGTCTGCGAACCCACGCGCACGTCGCCCATCAAGACGGGGACCTGCGTGGTCGCCACGCTCACGGCGCCAAAGGGGCAGGCCATGACGCAGCTCTTGCAGCCGATGCAGTTGTCCTCGTTAACGCCGATGCGATGGTTCTTTGGATCAAAGAACAAGGCGCCCGTGGGGCAAGCCTTCGCGCACGGGGCATCCTCGCAGTGATGGCAAGCCACCGGTGCGGAGATCTCGTACGTACGCGTCACGCGCAGACGCGGCGCGGCGATGTTGCCGGGAATGTCGTGCGCCTCGATGCACGCCGCCATACAGGTTTGGCACCCAATGCAGCGCGAGGAATCGGCTACGACTCGTTTATTGCCCATGTTGTTCACTCCCTCCTGAATCCCTTGCCGGAGAGATCCTGCCGACGTTGTCCCAGATCGCCCGTGGTCTGGCATCGGCGTATCGAACGCCCGCGGCGAAACGGGCAATCGATGGAATCTCCCCAACGGTATACAGGTTGAATATACGCAGTTGCAGGCGGCAAACTTGAGCATAGACCCTGCAATACGAGTGTATTGCAGGGGTTTTGGCAGGTTGGGATTATTCTCAGTGAGCTATAAAGGCGAGTGTATTACACGCGTACACACTCGAGTTTTCGCGCACTCCTTATGAGAATGTACTACGCTTGTAGTAATGTTCACACTTATTAACTTGAGTGAAATAAAGTGGTGGATATAAGATGGTCAGATGAAAGCACAGGGCGAATTTGACCATCCGTGTTGCACTAGATAAGGGGGCTAGCGATGTCATCGACTCAAAAACGAGCCATCCTGCAGGTGCGCATTCGTGAAGAGGACAAGCAACATGCTGAGCGTCTCTACGACGCCATGGGGACATCGCTTGCCGAGGCCGTTCGCCTTTTTGTCTCGCAGAGCATTCTCATGCGCAAGCTGCCCTTTCAGCCGGTCGCCGTACGTTCGAAGGACGGTGCGGCCGCCTACGGAGCGCTCAAGGCATATGGTGACCCCAATCGTCGTTCCGAGGAGCGCAACGCCTGGATTGAATATCTCGCCGCAGAAAGCGACGATTCGATCTTGGGTCCCGAGGAAGTAGACATCCATGAGTAGCACCATCATCGACGAGACCGTTATCCTGCGCTACCTGCTTAACGACGACGAGATCCTGTCGCCGCGCGCCGCCAAGGTTATCGCCACGCGCACCACCCGCGTCTACCCCGAGATCATCACACGCGTCGTGGTCACGTTGCGCGACGTCTATAAGGTTCCCCGCGTTGAGATTGCTGCGGCCATGAAAAGGCTGATCGATGACGTCATGGTCGACGAGCCCACCGTTGTCGCCCTTGCCGTCAAACTCTTTGGCAAGACCCATATGGACTTTACCGACTGCCTCCTCGCAGCCCGAACCGCCATCTACAACGATGATGTCATGAGCTTTGGCAAGCCCATCATCCAAGGCATGATCGATTACCGCCGCAAGCGCCAAACCGCAGCCGAAGCCCGCAGCCGCAGCATCGACTCCACCATCGACAAGCTCCGCCACCGCCCCCGCAGCTAACCCCATCCCCTCCTAAGTTGCGGTGAAATACGGACTGTTTCATGCCTTTAAAGGCCCCAACAGTCCGTATTTCACCGCAACTTATTGAAGGTGGACCGCGAACGATTTCGCTATCGGGATTCGGCGTAGGGTTTTGTTGTCGGAATGCCGTAGCCGCGCATCATGGCACCGAACGATTCTACGTCGTAGGTGTCCGAGAGTTTGAAATGAATGACGTTGTGGCCCATGGCGCGAAGGTTCGCGTCGCGCATGAGGGCCGCTCGATACGTTTTTGCCGCCGCCTGCTCTGGATCATTTTGAGCTTCGTCTTCAAACTTGCCTAGCCCATGCAGCTCTGCCAGCGTCCATGAGCCGCCTGGCATCTGCCAGCCATAATCTGCTAGATAATAGCCAGCGTTTCCCGGTCGCGTTATCTCAACTTGAAGCTCGGGCGCGGCAACCCCAGCGAGAATCATCGCTGCTCTCGCCTCAGACTCGCCGCCATTGTCTGACCTACCGTCCATATACTCAAAAACGTCAAAAGCACGCGCGATGCCATGCAACCCTCGGCAATTTGCCTGCGCATATGCTCGCAGTTCTTCGCGTTCGACATCGTACTCACGGGCCAAGCCATCGACAAAGCCCAGCGCATAGCGAAAGGCGCTCGTTCGGGCGATATCAACAACCGTTCGACACGGATCCGTCAGTGTAAACAGACCTAGCCGCCACACTTCGCCCGCCCGCCAGCGCTTGTATTCAACGAACTCGTACGTATCACGCCTTGTAGACCGCGGCAGCAGTACTTGCACTTTATCCAGAAGCGTATACGCCGAGCCGATGCCGTAGAGCAGCGCTGCTGTCGATCCGCAAAACACAGCATCCGGTTCAACGACCGCAATAGCGGATGCCAGCTGAAAGATGCGATCTTCAACCCCAAGATTATTCCAATAGACCGGATCCGCATACACGTGGTTGTAAAGACGAAGCATGAGCTCTTCCTGCATAAGCTCACGCGCACGGCGTTCATCCCAAGGATCAATTGTTATAAGCAGCTGTCCATCTTGATGAATTCCAACGGCCGAGAATAGCATCCTTGCATATGACTGCGGAAAATGTTTGCCTTTATCGAGCATGGCCAACCCCATAACCATCACGGCGGAGAGAATACCATTACGCTATCGCATGCTTCCGTCCGCAGGCCTTGCCAAAAGCTGACCAAAAGCTTGACGCCGCAGGTCAGAGCTTCAAAAAATATTTCCACTCTCGGTAGACGGTCGCTACGACCCTCCCAACGGCGTCAAAAACCAACCTTACAAATAGTTGCGGTGAAATACGGACTACATGGGCCATAAAAGCCGAAAAACAGTCCGTATTTCACCGCAACTTTGGAGGGGATGTGGGGTCCCGGCATGTATATGAAAATGGCTCTGGTCCCAAAAGGAATCAGAGCCATTCATCTATCTTATGGAGCGGGCGACGGGAATCGAACCCGCGTCATCAGCTTGGAAGGCTGGGGTTCTACCATTGAACTACGCCCGCAAGATATGGTCGGGACGACAGGATTTGAACCTGCGACATCCTGCTCCCAAAGCAGGCGCGCTACCAAACTGCGCCACGTCCCGAAGGTGTTGAGCAGCTAAGGTCTAAACCTTGCGTGTCCCAAAGCGAAGGAAATTATAGGGGAGACTCCCCGCCTGTGCAAGCATTGATGCCTTAGCTCCTCGAATGTGCAACAAAACGACGATGGAGCAGGCCTATCACAAACGCCACCACGGCGGCCGGCGCCCACGCGGCCCCAATGTCCGCCAGCGGCAGCGCGTCGAACGGCAGCCACGCGCTCGCAAAGAACGCGTCACGAACCGAGGTGATCACGCTCTGCACCGCGACAACGCCGCCGACCCAAACCCACACCTGCGGATGCGCGTCGCAAAAACCGTGCACCAGGCCCATAAGAACCAGCACAATGGCGACGGGGTACAAGGCATTGAGCATGGGCACCGAGAACATAAGGATCACGTCGAGGCCCACGTTGGAGAGCACGCACGAAAACGCTGCGAACACAAAGGCAAGAACCGCAAAGGGACGACGCATAGCCTCCTCGGAGGCCTCCGCTCCCCCTTCGACCACATACGTCTCGCAGAAGTAACGCGAGCAGCAGCTGATGAGGCCGATGCACACGTTCATGCAGGCGAGGAAAAAGATCGCAAAGACCACGACCGTGCCGACAAGGCCAAAGTGCATGGAGGCAGAGCGGGCAAGGATGGCGGCGCCATTGGTGGCATCGGACATCACGGTGCTGAGCTGCGTGCCGGCAAGCGCCAGGCCGCAGTAGATGATGGCCATGAGCGCGCCGGCGATCACGCCGGAGCGCGAAATCTCGAAGGCCACGCGCTTGTCATCGGTAACGCCCAGCTCGTGGATGGTCTCGGCGATGATAATTCCAAAGGCGAGCGACGCGAGCAGGTCCATGGTCTGGTAGCCGGTCAGAAAGCCCTGCACAGCAGCACCGGCATCGTAGGGAGCCTGAGGCGCGGCAGCCGGTCCCAGCGGCGAGATCACGGCGGCACCCACGACCAGCACGATGAGCGCAATGAGCGCGGGGCCCGTAATGCGACCGAGCACGCGCGTGATGACGCCCGGACGCAGCGTGAGCGCAAACGCGACGACAAAGAAGCCAACGGCAAACACCAGGCGCGCCGTGCCGAGTGAAACACCCTCGGGCAGCAGCGGCACCAGCATCTCGAAGGCCGTGGAGCTCGTGCGCGGAATGGCCAGGCACGGGCCGATGGCCAGATACACCGCCGCGACAAAGAACTCACCAAACTTGGGGTGCACGCGGCCGGCAAGCTCGCGCGCCGTTCCGGCAAGTGCCACGGCGATAAAACCCATGACGGGCAGGCCGATGGCGGCAATCAGAAAGCCGAGCATGGCGACCGGCGTGGCAGAACCTGCCTGCAGTGCCAGCAGCGGCGGAATAATGAGGTTGCCGGCGCCAAAGAGCATCGAGAACAGCGCAATGCCGACGATAACGACATGGTCGGAGCGCAAACCGCGCGGAGCGGATGAGGCCATATGCACACCTTTCGGGTCGAAACAAAAACGGGACGGGCAAAAACACCCGTCCCGCAAGTATATACGCTCTAGCAGGCTAAATCGCGCAAAGCGTCGATCGCGGTGTCGATTTCCTCGTCCGTGTTGAAATACCCAAACGAGAAGCGAACGACACCCTGACGCTCGGTCCCGAGCGCACGGTGCATGAGCGGAGCGCAATGGGCGCCGGGGCGCGTCGCAATCCCCCACCCTTGCATGAGCGCGTCCGAGATCTCGGCAGAGTCGATATCGCCCACGTTGAGCGACACAATCGCAGAGCGCATCGGCTGGTCAAAGGCACCGTAGAGCTTAATCCCCGGAATCTCGCGCACACCAGCAAGGAGGCGATCAGCGAGCGCACGCTCGTGGGCAGCAATCGCCTCGACCCCGCCTTGTGCCTCGATAAAGTCGAGACCTGCGGAAAGTCCCGCGATGCCATGACCGTTGAGCGTGCCCGCCTCAAGGCGCGTGGGCCACTCAAGCGGCTGCAGCGCATCGAAGCTGTGCACGCCCGTGCCGCCCATGGCCCACGGAGCCACGTCAATGCCCTCCGTCACGGCCAGGCCGCCGGTGCCTTGGGGTCCCATGAGCCCCTTGTGGCCGGTAAAGCACACCACGTCGAGCCCCATGGCCTGCATATCGATATACGCCGTGCCGGCAGACTGCGAGGCATCGACGATTACGAGCACACCGGCCGCATGGGCCATGGCGGCCACGCGCGCAATGTCGACCCCATTGCCGGTCACATTGGAGGCATGCGTCACCACCACGGCACGCGTACCCGGCGTGACCAGCTGCTCGAGCTCGTCGTAGTCGAGCACGCCGTTCGCGTCGCAGCCCGCATGCTCAACGGTCACGCCCTGCTCTACCGCCAGGCGGTTGAGCGGACGTAGCACGGAGTTGTGCTCGAGCACCGTTGTGACCACACGGTCGCCGGGGCGCACCACGCCATTGATGACGGTGTTGAGCGCCGCGGTTGAGTTGGGCGTAAAGCACACATGGTCCGCCCTCGGGCAACCTAAAAGGCGCGCGAGCTTGGCACGGCAAGCGTGAATCGTACGAGCGGCATCGAGGGCACCCGACGTGGCGCCGCGCCCGGCATTGCCGAGCGAGCACATCGCCTGCGTCACGGCATCGATGACCGTCTGCGGCTTGTGCATGGTCGTCGCCGCGTTATCCAGATAGATCATCGCACGACCTCCCACATATCAATCACCGTAAAGCCCTCGGTGGGAATGCCCGCTGCGGCAAGCTCGGCGCGCAGCAGCTCCTCATCGGCAGGCAACGCCTTCCACGCCAGACCGCAGCCGGCAGCGACCTCCCCGGGCACGGGAATCGTTCGCCCAGGAAGGCCGCGCTCGATGCACAAGGACTCGCAGCCCATGGCGGCCGCCGTGGTGGGAAACGTGATGACAAGCGCCGGGCGCTTCTCCCTCATGGCAACTCCAACCAATACGCTACGGGCGCACGACGCGCACGGCCTGCTCCATCTTCTCCACGATCACGTACATGTTGGTGACCTCGCCCACTGCAAGCTGGTCCTTAATGCCATAGTGGTCGAGGCAGGTGCCACAGGTAAGGATCTCGACGCCCTGCTCGGCCAGGCCCTTCAGGTCATCGAGCACCGGCGAGCCCTCGACAGTGAGCTTGGCGCCGCCGTTGTAGAACAGCATGGTCGCGGGCAGCTCCTCCTGCTGCGTCACGGCAAAGATGAAGGCCTTCATGAGCTTGTGGCCCAGCTCGTCGTCGCCGCGGCCCATGCAGTCGGTGTAGACGGAAATGACGAGCTTGCCCTTGCCGGCGCTGGCGTCGCAGAAAGCGGCGCCGTCCCGCTCGGGGTCCGCAACGGCCACGGCACCGGCGGTCGAGACGGTCACGTGCCACTCGGCGTCCGAGATCTTCTCGACCGAGGCCGTGCAGCCCTTCTCCTGCGCCATCTTGGAGATGTTCTTGACGGCGGTCTCGTTATCGACCGAGGTCACGACGGCGCCCTCGCCATCGAGCTGTTTGAGTGCCTTAAGTGTCTTGACGACGGGCAGCGGGCAGGCATCGCCCATGGCATTGACTTCAATTTTGGTAGACATAGCAAATTCCTTTCGAAAGAACCGTTCTAGAGAACGGTAAACAGTTACATAAACGTGCGGGCTAGCGAACAACGCGGACGGCAGGACCGCCCGGCTCCGCCTCGCACACGCGGCCGACAACGGCGGCGATACGTCCTTCGGCATGCAGACGGTGCGCAAGCTCATCCACATCGGCAGCAGGTGCCGCGATAAGCAGGCCACCCGAGGTCTGCGGATCGTACAGCGCGTCGAGCATGCCCGGCTCCAGGTCGTCGTCGGCAGCCACACGCGGGCCAAAGAAGTCCTGGTTGCGGTAGGAGCCCGCGGGGATAATGCCCAGACGCGCCATGTCGAGCACCTGATCAAAGAGCGGCACCGCCCCCGACGCAAGTTCAATCTGCACGCCCGAGCCCTCGGCCATCTCGCATGCATGCCCGATCAGGCCAAAGCCCGTGACATCGGTGCAGCCGTGAAGATCAAGTCCCTCGGCCAGACGAATCGGCGCCTCGTTGAGGGTGCACATCGAGTCAAACATGGCTGCGGCCTCGTCCTGCTCGATGAGCTCGCCCTTAATGGCCGTGGTGATGATGCCCGAGCCAACCGCCTTGGTCAGCAGTAACGCATCGCCCACGCGTGCGCCGCTGTTGGCGAGCATACGGTCAAGCGCGACAAAGCCGCTCACGGACAAGCCGTACTTGGGCTCGTCGTCGTTGATGGTGTGGCCGCCCGCGATGGAGCAACCCGCCTCGACGCACTTATCGGCGCCGCCCGCCAGAATCTGACCGGCAACCTCAACGCCCAGGCAACTGGGTATGCAAAGCAGGTTCATGGCATGGCTCGGCCGCCCGCCCATGGCGTAGATGTCCGACAGCGAGTTGGCCGCAGCGATCTGGCCAAACAGGAACGGGTCATCGACCATCGGTGGGAAGAAGTCGATGGACTGCACGAGCCCCAGGTTCTCCCCTACGCGGAAGACACTCGCATCGTCGGAGGTATCAAACCCCACGAGCAGGTTGTCGTTATGCACATTGGGTAAGTCGCCCAGGACCTGGGCGAGGGCTCCAGGAGCCAACTTAGCGGCTCAACCGCTCGCGGCAGTCATAGACGTGAGCCTCATGGTGTCCTTAGCCATACGAACCCCCTTCCAACAAATCAACGACTTTAAGTATACGCGCCAGGCACGCTTCCCAAGAGACCGCCGACGGCTCGAACGTCGAAGGCGGCGCCGCAAGCGCCTGCACGATAGCATCTGCCAGTGCGCGCTCAAACAACGGAAGGCCGGCCGCCACGGGCGTGTCGACATCCGTCATACGCGGCGACGCCACCCACGTCACGGGAGCACCGGGAAGCATCGCCTCCATCCAGGGACGAACGCCGGGCAAATCGGTCGCCACAACTTTGCAGCCGCACGCGAGGGCCTCGATCGTCACGAGCGGCAGACCCTCGTAAAACGAAGGCAGCACAAAGACGTCGGAACTGCGGTAGGCACGCACGAGCCCATCGCTATCCAGGCGCCCCGCCAGCGTCACCGGCACATCCGAGGCCGCGGTCAAGCGCTCGATACGCGCGTACTCGGCATCGTCCCCGCGGCCGCCCACAAGTACCAAGCCAGATGGGCGGACGCCATCGTCAATCGGCAATGACACAGCTCGAACCAGCGACTCGACGCCCTTTTTAAAGCAAATCTTGCCCACGTACACAAGCGATCCCGGCTGCCTCGCCACGCTTGCATCGCGGCAGAAGACGCGATGGTCGTAGCCCGTCCCAATCACGTGGATGCGATCGGCATCGACGCCGCACACCAGGCCAATCTGCTCAGCCTGCTCAGCATGGAGCGCAAAGACGGCATCGAGCCGACGAACCGCACTTACGATGCGATCGCGTTCGAGCGTATGCGAACGCAGCTGGCGCAGGTCGGTCGAATGACACACGGCAACAACCGGCACGCCTCGGACGCACTCGCGCGCCAATGCGGTCACCAGATACAGGTGATGGCAGAGCACCAGATCGGGCCGAAACTCAGCCACCGCTCGATCGATTGCAGCAGCAAATGCCCGCTCAAATGCCTTGAGCATCGAAGGCGTCAGATCACGACAGCGTGTGGAGGGATAGGGCATGACATCGGACATGCCACAGATGGGAAACGGCAGCTCGGGCGACTCGAACGGTACGGCAAACACGGCAGCACGCCGGTCCAGCTCGCCTTGGGTATCACCCGGTGCCGCGCCGCAAAGCACGGCGGCGCGATGCCCCGTCTCGATCTGCTCGCGTACGAGCGCGGCAAGGTAGGTGCCGCTGCCAGTGCTATCTGGTTTTTGTGCCGAGATATTGAGGATGCGCATGTCGCGGTACACCCCTAGGCCAAGGCGGCGGCGCGGACAGCCGCGCCGATCGCTCCGGCAAAGCGAGCCTGGGGCGAGGTGGTCACCGGCGACCCCAGTAGCTCGCCCAACCGCTCCACCACGAAGGCGTTCTCGCACAGGCCACCGGTCAGGTAGTACGGGGCGCCCGCGGCCTGCCCGGCCATGGTCGCCACGCGCGAGACCACGCTGTCGATCACGCCACGCGCAATGTTCTCGCGCGGCTCACCGCGACCGATCAGGCTGATGACCTCGCTTTCGGCAAACACCGTGCACATGCTGCTGATCTTGGTGGGCTCGCCGGAACGTGCCAGGTCGGCCATCTGCTGCTGGGAAATGCCTAGGCGGTCGGCCATGATCTCCAGAAAGCGCCCCGTGCCGGCGGCACACTTGTCGTTCATGGCGAACTTGGCCACGCGGCCGCCCTTGAGTTGGATGACCTTGGTATCCTGGCCGCCCACGTCGATCACCGTGCCCTGCTCGCCAAACAGGCGGACCGCGCCGGCACCATGGCAGGTGATCTCGGTCACGACCTTGTGCGCATAGGGCACGGCAACACGGCCGTAGCCAGTCGCGACCACGCGAACATCGTCGCCTGTCACGTCATAGCCGGCTGCGGCGAGCTCACCGCGTAGGCGCTCGGCCGCATCGACCGACGAATACCCCGTCGGCATGACGCAGGTCCACGCAATGGCGTTGTCCGTCTCCACCACCGCAGCCTTCGCGGCCGTCGAGCCTATGTCGATACCAATGCCAACCACGGCATCCTCCTTCTATGCGGCAAAGCAGCTATCCCTTTGCCGCATTTGTCCTACAGGGTCTCGATAAAGGCAGCGATGCGCGTCTCGATCTGGCCCATGTCACCGTTGCTGTAGTCGGTCTCGATCTTCATATACGGAATACCCGCACCCTCGACAACCTCCTGCATGCGCGCACTCTCCACGTTAAAGGTGTGGCAGGCCTGCAGCACGCTCTCCACCACGCCATCGACGTGGTACCTCTCGCACATGACCAGCGTGTTTTCCATACGACCGTCGTTGGGCGTCATGACCGAGCAGTTGATGACCAGGTAGCGGTCGGCGATGGCACGCAGGATGTCGGGAGCCTCCGGATCGATCATCATGGCCGCCGTGCGCTCGCCCGAGCAATCGTCCATGCACACGACCACGCCGCCATTGGACTCGATGGTGCGACCGATCTTGTTGATCACGCCGCCCACCGGGCAACCAGTGATCAGAATGCGCTTGGCATCCGCCGCAACCGGGCGCTCGCCTGCGTCGTAGGCCTCGCGCAGCTTGGCAACCTTTTGCTCCAGTTGCTGCGTATAGGCCTCGATATCAAAGCTGAACGTACCGGCAAACATGGTGCTCATCAGGTCGACGCCGCTCATGGCCGCCGGCTGGTTAGCCTGCAGCGCAAACATCTCGAGCTGGGCCGCACGCAAGCGGTTGCGACGACGGACGGCAGCGCGCAGGTCATCGTCGGTAATCGTGATGCCGTAGAAGCCCTCGAGCTCCTCCTTGAGCAGGCGGCACTCCTCGTACCAGCCTTCACGCTCGTAGGCACGATCGCGACCCTGCGGAAGATGCAGAATGTGCGTGCGCTTGAGCTCGTTGAGTAGCTCGTACATCTTCTTCTTGCCGTCGCAGGTGGTCTCACCGATGATCATGTCGCTAAAGTACGTAAACGGACACTTTTGCGAATAGGCAAAACCATACGTAGACTTGATGAGCGGGCACAGGTTTGCCGGCAGCACCTTCTCGGCCTCGGGAATCACCTCGTCGGACGTACCACACAGAGCCACGCTCGAGGCGCCCGCGGCATCGATAATCTCGAGCGGCGTATAGCTGCACAGATACCCGACAAGACGATTGCCCGCCTGCTTGTAATCCTTAACGCGAATAAACGCGGCCTTGCGCTGCTCGTTGAACTCCTCAAACGTGGACGGCAACGGCTGCTCAATATTTTCCGACATATAACTCCTTAACAAACCTTTTAACCAACCAAGGAAACGGCTTTCCCAGGTGCCCGAGGTTGCCGTGAAAGAGGAGCGTCGCGTACTTTGGTACGCAAGCGACGGTTTGAACAGCAAGATCGGGTGCCTGGGGAAGCCGCCGGGACGAATAGTCCTAAATGGTTTCCAAGAAAGCCTCAATCCTGGTTTGCAGTTGGCCTGCATCCTCGCCGGCGTAGTCGGTCGTGATGTGCATAAACGGAATGCCGGCCTCCTCGGCAGCCTTCTCCACGGCAAACGACTCCATCTCGTAGAGCGTGCAGAACTGCAGGGCCACGTCGACAATGCCGTCGGCATGCAGGTCCTTGGCCATCTGGACAATGTCCTTCATACGCTGGTCGTTGGGCGTAAAGACGGCACAGTTGATCTTAAAGTAGCGCTCGGCGATAGCATCGAGCATCTCGTCAACCGTCTCACCGGACTCATCGACCAAGTCCTTGTAATAGCGCGAACCCGTGCAGGACTCCTCGCCCACCACAACGCCGCCAGCCTTCTCGATGAGGTTGAACAGCTTCCAGTTGGGCACGGCCATGGGCGTGCCGGTGTACAGGATGCGCTTGGCCCCCTTGGGCGCCACGCCCTCTCCGGCCTCGACACGCTGCTCACACTCGGCCGCCATATCGTTGATGGCCCCGGTCAGACGCGGCGTGTCGTCCATAAAGGCGGCCTGAACGGTCAGCAGGCTGTCGAGACCGCTAATGGGGGCTGGGTCGGCAGCGCGCGTGGCAGCGAGGCGCTGCAGGGCGCGACGCTTCTCATTGACGGCGCGGATGGCGGCCTTCAGACGCTCAGGCGTAATCGTGACGCCACACTCTTCCTCGATCTTGGCGGCGAGCTTTTTAACCTCGGCCTTCCAGGTCACGAGCGTCGACTCGTCGTGCACGTTGGGAATATCCATGACGTACATGTTCTTTTGCGTGGCAAAAAACTCGTAGGCCTTCTTCTTACCATCGCAGGTGTTCTCGCCTACCACCAAGTCACTCGACTCAATGTAGGGGCAGACCTCACCCAGCTTAAAGCCGGCAAAGCTCTTGATAAGCGGACAAGTGTTGCGCGGCAAGTGCTCCTCGACCTTGTCCGTTGCCCAATCGGCACCCGAGCACAGACCCACGGGGATACCGTCGCAGGCGAGCACAATCTCCTCGGGCACGTAGACGCAGAAGCTGCCCACGATCTTGGTGGCCTCGCCGGCCTCCTTCTTGTCGAGCATCTCCTTAATACGGCCGCTGTGGATGTTGGTGGCGACAAAATCCAGGTAGGACGTGGACTTGGGGCGATTGTTCTGCGTCAGGAACATATCGCCGTACATCTGGCCCACGGCGCCCAGCAGCATGTCGTGGTCGGCAAGATTCATGCCGAGGCTCTCCCACATCGGATGGAAATCAAATTCTTCAGCCATAACGGTTCCCCTCTCGAACCAAAAACGGATAACAGCGGTATCGATGCACGACGGACGACGATTGCCCGACCGTGCTCAAACCCGGAATTTTAGGGAACCTGCTTTGCGGTCGATTATTTAGTTGTGCGTCGTCTCTCCCGGAGCCGTGAACATACCTGCTCATATGCGACTCCGAGCCATATACAGGGCACGCGCGGCAACGCGGCGAATGTATGTCGTCTGCGGCATGTGCGCACCCTCCTTTACAAGTTGAGGTCAACTATATCAACGGTCATCGACCATGCGAACACCGTTGACATTCGTACGACAGCGTCGTGTGCCGTCGTTTAATAAATAATTATCTTGATTGATAAGAGTATGTCATTCCTCATTCGGCGAACGGCAAAAACAAAGCCGCCGAGGCTTATATTCCCCGACGGCATTACCCGGCGCTATCGACAAACCAAATGGATCCTGCTGGCATCAAAATGCATGCGCAGCGTCTCGCCTGCTTGCGGCAGCTCGTCGACAGGCATGCGCACTTTGTTGACCTTCCACTGCAGGCGCGTCGGCGCGTCGGCGCGCGGCACGTCCAGCAGCACCAGGCGCTCAAAACGTGAATCGCTCAAGCGGGCCACATGCAGGTCGTAGCTGTTGCGACCCCGCTCAGCACGGTTGTCCACATGGAAGTAGCTCGCACGAATACCCAGGTACGCCACGTTATCGGGAACCTCACGGCCCACGTTGAAGGTCATGCCCCAGTCGAGGGCCTCAACTTCTTCGTCGCCGATCTTGCGCGCGCGGCTCGTATTCTTGCAGCCCGTCAAGCGCAGCGCGGCCAACGTCTGCGGATGACGGACCACGTCCTCGACGGAGCCGATCTCCTCAACATGCCCGTTGTGCATCACGCAGATGCGCTCGCACAGACGGCACGCTTCGTCGATGTCGTGGCTCACGTAGAGCACGGTTCGGTTGCATACATCGAACAGATCGAGCATGTTTTGCTCAAGCGCGCTCTTGAGATACGCGTCGAGCGCGCTCATGGGCTCATCGAACATAAAGATGCCCGGATGCGCCGCCACCATGCGCGCAAGCGCCACGCGTTGCTGCTGACCGCCCGAGAGGCGCACGGGGTAGCGGTCGGCAAAGTCGGCCAGTCCAAAGATACCCAGGTAGCGCTCGGCAAGTTGCTTGCGCGCCGCGGCGTCGCCCGCGTCCTTTACACCGGCACATACGTTATCGGCCACCGTCATGTTGGGAAACAGCTGATAGTTTTGAAACATCAGGGCGCACTTGCGCTCCTGGGGCGACAGATTGATGCCCGACACCGAGTCAAAGAAGGTTACGCCGTTGACGACGATCTCGCCCTCGTCGGGCGTCTCCACGCCGGCAATACAGCGCAAGGTGCAGCTCTTGCCGCATCCGGAGGCGCCGAGCAGCGCCACACGCTCCTCGCCGGCATCGAGCTGAATGTCAAGGGTAAAGCCCGGATAGCGCTTTTTGATATCCAAAACGAGCGACATAGCTTATCGACCTCCCTGCGGTGCCGCGTCATCGCGCATAAGCTCGGCCAGCGCCTCGCGATCGATGCGCAAGGCATCGCCGCCCACTGGGTCGAGCGAATCGGCCTGGCTGCCCAGCTGCTTGGCCTGCTTGCGCTCCGCGCGGGACAGGCCGCGCCCGCGGTACTTTTGCGAATGCGCCGTGTACATATTGATGAACAGGATGACCAGGAAACTGAACACAATCACGACGGCGACCCAAAAGAGGGCCACCGACGTGTTGCCGCCCATCCACTCAAAGTAGATGGCGATGGGGATGGTCTGGGTAATGCCGGCGTAGTTGCCCGCAAAGAACAGGGTGCAGCCAAACTCGCCCATGGCACGCGCGAAGGCAAGCACCGCGCCGGCGGCAATCGAGGGCCAGCTAAGCGGCATCATAAGCTTGGTAAAGATGCGACGCTCGGACCATCCCAGGGTTCGCGCGGCATCGAGCATCTGCGTGTCGAGACTCTCGAAGGCTCCGAGCGCCGTGCGGTAGACCAGCGGAAACGACACAACGACGGCCGAAATGACCGCCGCGGGCCAGGTAAAGACGATCGAGATGCCGTGCGCGATGAGCCACTGGCCCACCCCGGTCGAGCGGCCAAACAGCATGAGGAGCAGAAAGCCGCAGACCGTGGGCGGCAGCACCATAGGAATCGTAAAGACCGAATCGAGCAGGCCCTTGATGCGACTCGAGGTACCCATAGTCTTCCACGCGGCAAACAGGCCCAGTGCAAAGGCAATCACCAGGGCAAGGCCGCTCGTTTTGATAGACACCCAAAACGGGCGATAGTCAATGTCGCCCAAAAAGGAGGCCAGAGAGGTCAAGGGCCCCCGCTCATCCCGCAACACGACAGACGATGCTTCTACCATTTGAGCGCTATCAAGCCAACGCGCGCCGCCCTTGGCATCACCCGAGGCTGATGCAATTACCACATAGCGGTCCCCATCCGCACCACGCACATCAAAGCCATAGGTATACCCGCCGGCATCAAACGTTGTTTCCGCCGTAACATACCAAGGAAGATCCACGTCCCCTAGCTGCGCACCTCCCATGCGGTTTGCGCTGTCGAGCTCACAGACGAGGGCCTTGAGACCCGATACGCACTCGTTGTCCTGCGGATCCAATCCATACTTCTCGACCGCCTTGGGCGATATCCACACCACAACGCGATCGGCAGCAGGCGCCACTACAAGGTCCACGTCCTCGTCAACGGGAAACCGGTAGCCCTCAGGCTGGCCCTCCATGGCACGAGCAGTCCCCTTGGCCAACCGCTCAAAACCCTCGATCCCATAGGAAAGCCCATGAGCGGTCGCAGCAACCTGGGCCCCGTCCTCAGCGTCCCCAGCAAACGCAAATCCCGGCACCCAGCAAAGCGCGAAGGTCAAAGCACAGGCGACAAGCATGCGGAATCTATTAAGCACGAAAAGCTCCAAGCGAATACAAGGACGGAGTGAAACACAAAACGATGGAATTATCGCGCCAAGCCGCACTACGCGGAAAGCTCAAAGCCGTACTTAGCCCAAATCTTCTGAGCCTTCTTGTTGGACAGGCAAAAGTCGATGAACGCCTTAGCCTCGTCGGCATGTTCGGAGCTCTCGGCAACGGCGCCCGGATACACGATGGGCTTGTGCGAGTCCTCGGGACACACGAACGCCTCCTCGATGCCGTCGTAGCGGAAGATATCGGAGCTGTAGACAAAACCGGCCACGCAGTCGCCTGTGGACACATAGGCGGCAGCGGTACCAACTTTGTCGGCCAGTGCGACCTTGTCGGCGATCTCGGGAGCATACTCGCCGTCGTCGCCTTCGGTGCCGGTGTAGAGGCCCACGGAAGCCAACGCCTGGTTGGCGTACTTGCCGGCGGGGACGGTCTTGGCGTCGCCGATGGCGATCTTGCCGTCCAGGTTCGCGACGTCGGCGATGGCCTCGATCTTGGTGTCGGAGCCCTCAGCGCGAATGATCACAAGATCGTTGACGAACATATCCTCACGCGTGTCGGCATCGACGAGCTCGACGGCCTCGGCGTCGTCCATGGTGCCCTTGGAAGCGGTGATGAGCACGTCGACCGTGGCACCGGCGCGCATCTGCTCAACGAGGTCGCCAGACGCCTTAAACTGCGTGTCGGCAAACGTGGTACCGGTCTGCTCGGTGTAAAGCTCCTGAACCTCGGGCAGAGCCTTCTCGAGCGAGTTGGCGGCAAAGACCTGCAGCTCGACAGCTTTCTTGGAAGATGCCTTAGCAGAACCGGCATCGGAGCCAGTCGGCTCAGACGTCTTGTTGCCAGAGCAGCCGGCAAGGCCAAGGCCGGCAGCGGCGACAGCAGAGAGCGAGACGAATCCGCGGCGAGAAACCATATCGAACATGTTCAACCCTTTCGGACCTTGTGCCCGGGTACCCGACCGCGGGCTTTATTCTGTAATTAGATTATACTTCGGTGCGAATAATGATTATGAGAAATTAATCTCTTCTGAGAATATAGTTTCAGGCATGCCTACAGAATGCCGTCCCCTTGGGCGCAAATAAAAGGCGGAGCAGCCGTTCAGGTCGCTCCGCCGCAGGTAAACCGCTTAGTTGGTATGTCCGCCGCCCGCTGTCATCTGAGCCGCATGCTCCAGCTGGTCCGCTATGGCCTCCCAGCTTTCGCGAGCGGCCTTCGTAGAACCGGGAAAGTTAACGACAAGTGTATGACCTCGTTGCATGCAAATAGCGCGCGAGAGCATGGCGCGGCGCGTCTTGGTCATCGAGTACGCACGGATCGCCTCGGCAATACCCGGCACGTCGCGATCGCAGACGGCACGCGTCGCCTCGGGCGTCACATCGCGCATCGAAAGCCCCGTGCCGCCGCAGGTAAGCACAACATTGGCGTGGCACTCATCGGCGGCTTCCACAATGGCATCACCGATCTCGCTGACGTCGTCGCGCACGACCACATGTGAGACGACCGTCCATCCCTGCGCCTCGATAAGCTCCTCGAGTGCGGCACCGGCCTCGTCCTGGGCAAGATTGCGCGTATCCGAGCACGTCACGATCGATATCTTCAGCTCCATAGTCTTCCTCCTATAGCACCGTTCCCTCGGGCAGGTCGACGCGAACAACGTCCACGACATCTCCCGCCTTGAGGTCGCACGGTCCTTCGTCAACACGCAACAGGCAGTTCGCACGTTGCATAGTTCCAAGCAGCGCCGAATTCTGCGTCTTGGCCTCGGTCACCAACAGCTCACCGGTCTCGGAGTCGCGCAAAACCGTGGCGCGATCGAAGAAGCGGCGATGCTGTCGCTTTTTCACGCCGTGCGTGAGCGTCGCCTGCTGCACGGGACGCGCCCCCTCGGCAAAACCGCGCATCTTGCGAATCGCCGGGCGCGCGAGCATCTCAAAGCCCACATACGCCGCCGCGGGATTGCCCGAAAGCCCCAGATACGGCTTGCCGCCGAGCAAGCCAAACGTGATGGCCTTGCCCGGACGCATCGAGATGCGATCGAACAGCACCTCGCCCTCGCGCCGGACGAGCGCCGTCACGTAGTCGTAGTCGCCTGCCGAGGCGCCACCGCTCGTAATGACAAAATCGCACTCCAGCACGGCGCGATGCACCAGCTCGGCAATCGTCTGCTCATCATCGGGCGCAATGCCGTAGAACACGGGCTCGGCTCCTGCATCGAGCGCTTCGGCCATTAACGCCGACGAGTTGGAGTCGCGAATCTGCCCGCGCGCCGGCACGTTGCTCGGTGCGACCAGTTCCGTGCCCAGCGAGATGATGCCCACACGCGGGGTAGCGTGCGCCTTCACGCTCGCGTATCCGGCGCTTGCCAGCAGACCCGCGCCCGCCGGAGCCACGACCTCGCCGGCGTGCATCACAACGTCGCCGGCATGGGCCTCCTCGGCGGCAGAGCGAACGTTCTCCCCTACCTTGGCAGGCGCCGAGAACCTCACACGCGAGCCCTCGTTGCCGTCGCCATCGAGCACGTCGACGATCTCGTATTTCACCACGGCATCGGCACCTTCGGGTACCGGCGCGCCCGTCATGATGCGGACCGTCTCACCCGCGCCGATTGCGCCCTCAAACACATGGCCCGCGGCCTCGTGTCCGATAACGTCGAGCGTCACCGGCGCCTCGCCAGATGCCTGCGCCAAGTCCGACGAGCGCACGGCATATCCGTCCATAGCGCTGTTGGCAAACGGCGAGATGTCGATATCGGCCACCGCGTCCTCGGCCAAGGGAAGACCGACGGCCTGCCACACGGGAATCTCGACAACTTCGGTGCGATTCACGTGCGACAAGACGATCGCCTGTGCGTCCTCCAACGGAATGAGTTTCTCAGCCATATGCACCTCTAGCATGCTGCGGCGCGCAACAAAAGCGCCGATTCTTTATGTTTATCTCAGTATAATCCCTCGCCGCCTGCTCAAGACCTGGCCCGCGGCCGCGAATACATCTGTCGGCCGCAAGCCGCGAAACAAAACCAAAACCAACCTGCCGGTTTGTCACGTATGGCACGTTCTATAATGCTCGTGTTGCAACCCAAAAGAGGAACGTATGGCTTTTACCGACAAACCCGAAAGCGCAAACGAGGCGCAGGATCATTCCCAGTCGCTCGACGACGGCGGCTTTTTCTCCCTTAATGACGTCATCATGGCAGGCAGACAACAGCTCACCCGCTCCGAGCATCTCTTGGCTGCCGACACTCGCCGCAACGCCCGCAACCTACTCGCGAGCGCCAAGTTGCTCGCGCTCGTCGTCATCGTCTCGCTCGCCATGGGCGTTGCCGCTTGGGCGTTTTTGGCCTCGCTGAATATCGCGACCGACTATCGCGAGCACCACGCGTGGGTCTACGCATTGCTCCCCGTTGTGGGCATTGCCACCGCATGGGTGTACAAAAACCACGGCCTTGCTGCCAAACGAGGCAACAACCTGGTCATCGACTCCGCTCTGGGCACACGCCTCATCCATATGCGCATGGCCGTCCTCACCTTCGTCTGCTCTACGCTCACGCACCTAACGGGTGGATCGGCCGGTCGCGAGGGAGCCGCGGTGCAGATTGGCGGCACCATCGCCAGCAACATCTCGAACCTCGCCCACCTCAAAAAGCATGACCACCACGACCTCATGCTCGCCGGCATCTCGTCGGCCTTTGGCGCCGTATTCGGTTCGCCCCTTGCTGGAGCTTTCTTTGGCATGGAGATGTGCTTTATCGGCAAGATCGACTACACCGCGGGCATCTACTGCCTGGTCGCCTCGTTTACCGGCTACTTTACGTCGCTTGCCTTGGGAACCGAGTACGAGGCGAATGTCATCGCCAGCGTTCCCAACATGACACCACGGACGGTTGTCATCGTTGTTATCAGCGCCATTATCTTCGGCCTGACGGCACGCCTCTTTGCCTGGTCGGTTCGAACCGTCAAAAGCCTGTACAGTCGCTTTATCACCAATTACCTCGTCCGCGCACTCATAGGCGCACTCGTGGTTTTGGCCGCCTATGCCCTCCTCGACGCCTGGAACTACGCCGGCCTTTCCACGTGGCTTTCCGGCGCCGGATTTGCAGGCAACACCACCCTGGCGGACGCAGCCATCAAGTTGGTCGTCACAGCGCTTACCCTGGGCGCGGGCTTCCAAGGCGGCGAGGTCACGCCCCTGTTTGGCATCGGTGCGGCACTCGGTGGCTGGATCGGTTGCCTTACCGGGCTTGACCCCAGTTTTCTGGCGGCTCTCGGCATGCTCGGCGTGTTCTGCGCCGGCCTCAACGTGCCCATCACCACCTGCATGATGGCCATCGACCTGTTCCACGGCACGGCCGCCGGGTTCTTTGTCATCGTGGCCTTTATCAGCTACCTAACCGGCGGACACCGCGGCGTGTACCCCGCTCAGCGCATCATCTCACCCAAGCGCCGTTCGCTTATTGTGGATGAGGGCGGTACGGTAGCGGATGCTATCGAGCGCCACAACGACCTGATAGAGTAGATGTAATAATCGCCGTGCAGCCACAATCGGGGCAACGTAACCCGAGCGCGACCGCACCGTCATGTCACACGCCGGGAGTCGCCCCATGCACGCAACTGATTTTGGTCGCACGCTCATCATCGCCAACCCAGCCGCCCAGTCGGGTGCGGCACGCGAAGTTGCCGAGCGCCTACAACGCTTTTTGGACATGACTGCACGCGCATCCCAGTTTGACCTGGTGTTGACCGAGCGTATGGGACACGCCAAGGAGCTGGCCGCACAGGCTCAGGGCTATCGCACCGTTATCGCACTCGGCGGCGATGGCGTGATTCACGAGGTCGTCAACGGGCTTATGACGCAAAAGGAGGACGCCCGCCCCGCTCTTGCCGTCCTGCCCGTGGGCTCCGGCAACGATTTTGCCCAGACGCTCGGCATCGACGATTTCTCCGGCAAGGATTTTGGCGCGCTGCTCACCTGCGAGCTGCAGCGTCAGGATATCGGGCGCATTCGCTCGTGGAGCCCTTCGAGCGGCAGCGGCGAGGCTACCGTTGAGTACTACGACCAGACGCTCTCGGTCGGCATCGATGCTGCCATCGGCCTTAGCACCACCGAGCTGCGCAAAAAGACCGGCTTGACGGGCGCGCCGCTCTACACCTTCTCGGGACTTGAGCAGTTTGGCCTACGCTATCGCAACTATCCTATGACAGTCAGCTTTGACGGCGCGCCCACAGAGCGCGTGAGGGCGATCATCATGGCGATACAGCTGGGCCCCACGTATGGCTCGGGCTATCGCATCTGCCCCGATGCCGACCCCTGCGACGGCATACTCGACGTCTGCTACGCCTGCGGCCCCGTCCCCCGTGCGGTCGCCCTACCCATGTTCCTTTCGGCCAAGGACGGTCACCACACCAAGCTGCCGCCGGTACGCATGCGCCGCTGCCGCCATGCCGAGTTCACCTTTGAGGAGCCCGACTACCCCATCCAGGCCGACGGCGAGCCCGTTGACGCCTCGCGCATCGAGGTCGACGTCATCGGCAGCGCCCTCCAAGTTTGGCACCCTACCCGCTAGCAAGGCCAGTGGAACAAACGACTACTCGTCGCTGCCCGGTTTGCGGCGGTTGGCCTTTTTAATCGCGTTGAAGTGCTTGTCATTGAGCCTGCGCTGGCGAGAGCGCAGAGGCACCTTAGTCTTTACGCGTCGGCGCGGTGGACGCCCGCGACGCTCCAGCTCAGCGCGCAGCTTACGCAGGCAGCTCGCGCGATTCTGAAACTGACTACGGCTCTCGCGCGCCGTCACAACAATCCCCGTGGGCCCATGCTTCATACGCACCGCCGAGTCCGTCGTGTTCACGCCCTGTCCGCCCGGACCTGTCGCGCGAAACACCTGCACCTCGCAATCTCGCGCCAACTCCTCGACCGACATCTCGGCATAGCGCGCATACTCGCGCCATCCCATCTTGTTCTCATCCATATCAACACCTCCCCTCATAAAAAATGTGACAAAGGGAAAGTCCCTTTGTCACATCGCATACCAATCGCTTGTGTTGCGCGCTTAGGCGAAGGTGATCTCGCCGGTATCGCAGTCCATATCGGCGATACGGGCTAGGCTTTCAACGCGGAAGCCGCGCTCGCGGAGCTTATCACCACCGCCCTGGAAGCCCTTCTCCACCGCAATGCCAATGCCGGATACCTCGGCACCTGCAGCCTCGCAGATCTTGATAAGACCCTCGAGCGCGCAGCCGTTGGCCAAAAAGTCGTCGATGATCAGGACCTTGTCGCCCTCGGACAGGAAGCGTTTGCCAACGATGACCGGGTACTCCTTCTGCTTGGTAAAGGAGTAGATGGTCGTGGCGTACTGCTCGCCGTCGAGGTTGATGGACTGTGCCTTCTTGGCAAAGACCACCGGCACGCCGCCAAAATGCTGAGCCGCGATGCAAGCCATACCAATGCCCGAAGCCTCAATCGTCAGGATCTTGTTGATCTCGACATCCTTGAACAGACGGGCCCACTCGGCACCCATGTGGTCGAACAGCTCAACGTCGCACTGGTGGTTGAGGAAGGCATCAACCTTAAGGACGTTACCGGCCTTTACGATGCCGTCATGGCGAATACGATCCTCAAGCTCCTGCATGGCGCAACCCCTTCTCGCGGCAAGGATACCGCGCGATTAATAAACGTTGTTCGATAGTCTACCACGGACCGACCCCCGCCCGCCCCACAAGCCGCATCGCACCACAAACCAGTCTTTTTGGGACGGCGCGGATACGTGGCAGGCAGCCTCCCAACACGCTAATGGCGGGCGCGCATCTTCACCAAACGCACCATGGCGAGCGCAAAGCCCACTGCCGCCACAGTCATGAGCACATAGAATACCGAACGAAAACCAAACAGGAACACATCCGGACGACCTGCAACAATACTGGTCACGGCCTCACCCATCGCCACGCTCATCTGCCCATACAGAATATGCGACGCCGCCGTAATACCCACTGCCATACCCGCATAGCGCGCCAGGCTACCCAGGCTGCCCGCAAAGCCGAGCGCTTCGCGCGGAGCCGAACCCATATACAGCGAGTTATTGGGGCTCTGGAAAATCGATGTACCGCACGACATAAACGCGACACAGCACACGATCACAGGGATAGAAGAGTGCTCATCGAGCGTGCTAACCGCAAAGAGGCCGCACACGTACACGCCCAGGCCGACTGCCGTAGGGCCCTCGCAGCCAACACGGTCCGAAACCGTACCCGAAAGCGGGCCGATAAAGGCATTCACCATCGGCAGCGCCAAAAAGAGCAATCCGGAAATGTCGGAACCAAACCCATGGGCGTCCTGAAAATAGAACGGCAGGATAAACTCGGATGCGCCAATACCAACGAACACGATGAGCATGCAGGCGAGGTTGATGGTGAAGGCCGAATTTGCAAAGCAGCGACGAGCGGCCTCGATCAGGGACATGGGGCGCTCGCCAGCCTCCGGCTTAACATGTGGCAGCGCATAGAGCCCCACGATAAACGAGATGACGCCAATGGGCAGGTTGATGAGGAAGATACTCTCCCAGGGAAAGCTTGCCACCAGCACGCCACCCAGCACGGGGCCACACATCATGCCGAGGGCCACGAAAGTCGCGAGAATACCCATGGCACGACCGCGCTCGCGCGCCGGAAACGACTCGGTGATGATACCCATGTTGTTGGCCATGGCCGCCGCGCAGCCGACGCCCTGCACAATGCGTGCCAGAATAAGAACTTCGAGCGAACTCGAAAGGCCGCAAAGCAGCGAGCCAGCCGTAAAAACGATTACGCCCAGCTGGAATACGCCCACCTTGCCGCGCACGTCGCCCAAGCGGCCAAACGGCAGCATAGCCACGCATGTCGCAAGCAGGTACACCGAGCTCACCAGCTGGATGCGGTCGAGGCCCACGCCCAGCTCCTTTTGCATCACGGGCAACGCCACGGTCACGACGGTCGAATCCAGACACGACATAAACGTCATGATGAGCACGGTAAACAGAATCGCCCATTTGTTCTTGCCATGGGTGTCGCCCTCAAGGGCAATGTGCTCGCGGCGCAGCTGCTCTGCAGTTTTCTCCATATCCATCCTTTCGAGTGGCCCAACGCAAAAAACGGGGCCCCAATCGCCTGCAAACAGCCGCGATTGGGGCCCCGCCTACGGAATCGGAACGAAAGGTCGCCGAAGCTTTCTGCCAGCATCGGCGCCTTGTGCGAACGCTAGCCTAGCACTGCTCGAGCGCCTGCTCAAGGTCGGCAATCAGATCGGCCGTGTCCTCGAGGCCGCACGACAGGCGCACCATGTCGGCGGAGATGCCGCAGGCGATGAGCTCCTCATCGTTCATCTGACGGTGCGTGGCGTTAGCGGGATGCAGGCAGCAGGTGCGAGCATCGGCCACATGCGTGGCGATCTGGGCGAGTTTAAGGCTCTTCATAAAGGTCTCGGCCGCCGCGCGACCACCGTTAAAGCCAAAGCTCACGACGCCGCAGGTACCGTTGGGCATGTACTTCTGAGCCAGGTCATAGTACTTATCGCCCTCCAGGCCCGGATAGCTCACAAAGCGCACCTTGGGATGGCTCTGCAGGAACTTAGCAACGGCCAGGCCGTTCTCACAATGACGCGGCATACGCACATGCAGGCTCTCGAGCGAGCTATTCAGGAAAAACGCCGCCTGCGGGTTCTGCATGGGGCCGAGGTCGCGCATGAGCTGAGCGGTTGCCTTGGTAATGAAGGCACCCTCGCGACCGAACTTCTCGGCATAGGTCACGCCGTGATAGCTCTCGTCGGGCGTGGTGAGACCCGGGAACTTGTCTGCATGGGCCATCCAGTCAAACTGGCCGTGGTCGACGATCACGCCACCCAGGTAGGCCGCATGCCCATCCATGTACTTGGTGGTAGAGTGCGTGACGATGTCGGCGCCCCACTCAAAGGGACGGCACATCACGGGCGTCGGGAAGGTGTTGTCGACCATCAGCGGCACGCCGTGGTCATGCGCGGCCCTGGCAAAGCGCTCAATATCGAGCACGGCAAGGGCGGGGTTGGCAATCGTCTCGCCAAAGACGAGCTTGGTATTGGGCTCAAAGGCTGCCTCCAGCTCCTCATCGGTGCAGTCGGGGGCGACAAACGTGCAAGTCACGCCCATGCGGCCCATGGTGTGGGCGAGCAGGTTATACGTACCGCCGTAGATAGCAGAGCTCGCGACCACGTGATCACCGGCACCGGCCACGTTAAAGATCGCGAGGAAGTTCGCGGCCATGCCCGAACTCGTGAGCATCGCAGCGGTGCCGCCCTCCATCTCGCAGATCTTGGCGGCGACCAGATCGCACGTGGGATTCTGCAGACGGCTGTAGAAGTAGCCCGACTCCTCCAGGTCAAACAGCTTGCCCATGTGCTCGGACGTGTCGTATTTCCACGTGGTGGACTGGTAGATGGGCACCTGGCGCGGCTCCGCATCGCCCGGATGATAGCCGCCCTGAACGCACGTGGTACCGATAGTCTGCTCGCACATATCCAACTCCCTTACTTGGGTTTTGTTTTATTCGGTTCACAATACCGCTACCCCGCACCCCTCTCAACCCATCCCGCCGATAGGTTATGGGACAAATTAATTGGGACAAATTAATCAGGTTTATTTGTCCCAAATCTTAAGAAAGTGTTCGATGGCGAAAAACAATGAGATATGCACTGCGGTCTCGATAAGCGAATGCGCCAGCAAGGGTACCATAGGCGGGTACACCGCAATCAAGGAGACACCGATGAAGCAGATTGATACCACTCAGCTCAACACTGCCACCTGCCAGGCTCAGACTGCCGAATACCACGCCCGTGGCTTTAACTGCGCCCAGGCCGTCGCCTGCACGCTCGCGCCCGCTGTCGGGCTCGACCCCCAGGTCGCCTTTACCCTCACCGAGGGCTTTGGCGCCGGCATGGGCGGTATGACCGAGACCTGCGGCGCCATCTCGGGCGCCGTGGCCATCATGGGCTTTGTAATGAGCGATGGCATGGAAAACCCGAAGACCAAGGGCCAGACCTACAAGCTGTCGCGCGAGATTGCCAAGCGCTTTGGCGAGAAGAACACGACGACCGTCTGCGGCACGCTCAAGGGCATCGGATCGGACAAGGGTCCGCTCCGCAGCTGTCCCGGTTGCATCGACGATGCCGTCGAAATCGCCTGTGATGTACTAAAGCAGCTCGCCGAGTAAACGGCAGCGACATAAAACGACGGTCGATGTGCTTGGGATCCGTCCAAAAGCACGCCGGCCGTCGCCGTTAGAACTCGGCAAATTCGGGAGTGCTGACCTCAATCTCCTCGCGCCCCGCCATAAGCTCGCGCATCTTAGCGCAAAACGACTCCTGCTCCCCCGCCTTAAACACCAAATGAAGTGTCACGGCATCCGCGTACTCGGTATCCGAAACCTTGGCACCGGAATCCTGGGCCAAGCGAAGCACCTGCTCATACTGCGGATAGGCCACATGCACGTCAACAGGCACGACACTCGTCATCTCGACGATCTGCCCAGCCTCCTGAGCCGCGGCCACCGCCGCTTGCGTCGCCGCAGTATAGGCGCGAACCAGGCCGCCCGGCCCCAACAGCGTGCCGCCAAAATAGCGCGTCACTACGCAGCAAACATTTTTGAGCTCCGCACCGCGCAACACCTCGAGCGTCGGCATACCGCTCGTGCGGCTCGGCTCACCATCATCGCTCTGGCGCTCGCGTCCATCGACCAAAATCCACGCGGGAACATTGTGTCGAGCGTCGTAATGACGCTTGCGAACCATCTCGATAAAGGCATTCGCCTCGTCCTCGGACTCAATATGGACCAGCTGGGCAATAAACCGGCTCTTGCGGTCCACAAACTCGCCCGAAGCCTCAATATTCGATTGCAGAGTAAAATATCTGTCCAACAAAGCCCCTCAACAAAATAAAGCGCAGCAACGAACAGCCTCAATAATACGATAACCCTAGTAAAAAGAATGGCAACGCCGATGATTCCGTCAACGAAAGCGAGAACCCGTCAGCGCGAGCAAGGTGCCTTGAAAGCCGAGGGCATTGACCTTATGGTCATGCCCGAAGGTTTGAAAGGCAGATTGCCGCGCTGACGGGTTCGCAGCGTCAACAAAGTGCCGAGTGGGCCGATAAGCCGGGTTCTGTCGTGAACGGTCATTTATCTTGTCTGCACGTTGCCATGCAGCTCCACGCACGCTACCCGAACGCGGACCGGGCCGGCCCATAGCGTTCCTATTCGCGCTTGCTCCGGATGGGGCTTGCCAAGCCGCCGTGTTGCCACGACGCTGGTGGTCTCTTACACCACCGTTTCAGCTTTTCCCTTTACGCCTTGCGGCGCAGGTGGGAGTCTTCTTTTCTGCGGCGCTTTCCGTCGGATCACTCCGCCCGGCCGTTAGCCGGCATCCCGCCCTCTGGAGCCCGGACTTTCCTCACGCGTACTGCATGCAGCACATCGCGCGACCGTCTGGCCCACTCAGCAGTGCAAGAGTGTAGCACACCGTTACCGCAGGCAATGGCACAACGCAAACGCTCGACACGATAAACCAAGAACCGCCATGCGCTACAATGGTCCTGTCGATGGGCAACGTCGTCAGTCGAGACGCGACCGCGCTCCGCACCCCTCCGTCTACTCGGTGTGTTCCCGCCTCCTCCCCGAGGCGGGATGTCGGCTTTTTTCATGCACCGACAATCCAATAGCCTGTGGACAGCCCGGCAGCATTGCGCATCTCGGCGCCAAATGCAAAAAGGGACCCGTCCATTACAGACGGATCCCTTAAAACAAGTGATCGTCAAACCGATTTACTCGGCGTCGGTCTCCTCGTCCTTCTTCTCGGAAGGCAGCGGGGTAACCTCGATCTCGACGCCCAGAGTCTCAGCAGCAGACTTCATGGACAGGGAGATACGACGACGGTCGAGGTCGATCTCCATGACCTTGACCTGAACCTTGTCGCCCACGTGGGTGACCTGAGAAGGCTGATCGACGTGCTTGTTGGCCATCTCGGAGATGTGCACCAGGCCCTCGATGCCCTCGCCCAGGTCGACGAAAGCGCCGAACGGAACAAGCTTGGTCACCGTGCCCTCGACGATAGCGCCGACGGGGTACTTCTTGACCAGTGCGCGCCACGGATCCTCGGTGGTCTGCTTGAGACCCAGGGAGATGCGCTCGCGGTTGAGGTCGACGTCGAGAACCTCGACCTCGACCTCCTGGCCGACCTTGACAACCTCGGAAGGATGGTTGACGTGGTTCCAGGAGAGCTCGGAGATGTGGATGAGGCCGTCGATACCGCCGAGGTCGACGAAGGCGCCGAAGTCGACGATGGAGGAAACGGTGCCCTGGAGACGCATGCCAGACTTGAGCTTGGACAGGATCTCGGAGCGCTCGGCCTTACGGGACTCCTCGAGCACGACGCGACGGGAGAGGACGACGTTGTTACGGTTGCGGTCCATCTCGATGACGCGGGCCTCGATGCGGGTGCCCATGTAGGAGGTGAGGTCCTTGACGCGACGGAGGTCGACGAGGGAAGCGGGCAGGAAGCCGCGCAGGCCGATGTCGAGGATCAGGCCGCCCTTGACAACCTCGATAACCTCGCCCTCGACGTTCTCGCCGGAGTTGAACTTCTCCTCGATGCGGTTCCAAGCACGCTCGTACTCGGCACGCTTCTTGGACAGGACCAGACGACCGTCCTTGTCCTCCTTCTGGAGAACCAGGGCCTCGATGGGATCACCGAGTGCAACGATGTCTGCAGGGTTAGCGTCCTTGCGGATGGACAGCTCGCGGACCGGGATAACGCCCTCGGACTTGAATCCGATGTCAACGAGCACCTCGTCATGCTCGATCTTAACGACAGTGCCGTTAACGAGATCGCCCTCATCAAAGTCGGTAATCGTACCGTCGATGAGGTTGTTCATCTCCTCCTCGTTGACATCGTCAAGAGAGAAAATGGACGAGTTCTGAATCTCACTCAAAGGTGGACCCCTTTCGAACTACGGGGCCCCGATTGCTAGGACCTACAGATGGGTGCGACAAGCACACAACGTTTAGGAACACTCGGGAGCCGACAGATACTGATGTGACGCTTATGCAATCACGTCCGTATAGATTACGGGGAAATCGCTTCGATTTCAAGCGTGAACTGCGATTTTTTACTCGTATGGAGACTTTTTCGCAATCTTGTGAACGACTGTCTCCACAAGTTGACGATGAGCAGCTAGGCACACTGCTTTGGGGTAAAGTATCCCAGACATACGATTCTGGAACGATTTTTCGAGAAAGGTGCCCGCGTGCTCAAAGCAGTCGTTTTCGATATGGACGAGACGCTTCTTAGCATCAACCTCAACGCGTTCATCCTTCGCTATTTTAAGGATGTCTCGTCGATGCTCGCGGATATCGGACGTCGCAGCCGCGGGGGCACGATGGCGCGCCTCGGCACCATCCTGGTCGACCTCAACGCCAATCGCCGCAGCAGCACGGACAATCGCACCAATCTTGAGTTTTACCAGACCGAGGTCGAGCGCCGGTGCGGCATTTGCCTCTCGGACCCACTTATCTACGAGGCGTTTACCTACTACGATCACGAAGTTCTGCCGTACAAGAACGATGACATGATCAACGCAAAAGCCATGCCGGGTGCGCACGCCGCGCTTCAAGCCGTACAGGACGCGGGGCTGCGCTGTGCGCTCTTCACCAACCCCAGCTTTCCCCAAGGGGCCATCGAGTGCCGCATGGGCTGGGGCGAGCTGACAGACGCGCCCTTCGAGCTCGTAACGCACATGGGCAACGCCACGCGCTGCAAGCCCGATGCCACATATTATCTAGAGCAGCTGCAGGTCATGGGGCTCGAGCCGCACGAGGTCCTTATGGTGGGCAACGATCCCAAGCGCGATTTCCCCAGCCCCGCCTGCGGCATTCAAACCGCCTATGTGGGCCAAGGAAAGCCCGGCCGAGCCACCTGGCGTGGAACCATGGAAGACTTCGCCCGCGACTTTAACGCCGTAGTAGAAGCCTTCTACGAGCACCAAATAGCCGACGAACTAAGCTAGTCCCCAAATCAGGAATGGGGCGCACATTTGCCCCACGCTTCGTTACGTGGGCAACGGCTTGAGGGCAAGATGCGATGCCCCAGTGTCCTAGGCCGTGATCATTTTGACGCGTTCGCCGATTTTGGCGTCGCGCTTGTCGGAAATAACAGTAAAGCCCTCCAGGTCGCACACCTTTACATTTGAAAACACGTGGAACTTGGAGCTATCGGCGAGTACGTAACTCGCTTGGGAATTCTGCATCACGATACGTTTTTTGATAGCCTCGGGATAACCTGGCGTCATGATGCCGCGGTCCTCGTCCACCGCGTTGACACCTATAAACGCCCGGTCAAAGTACAGCTCGCGCAGCGCGCTCTCAACCATAGGACCGGTGAGCGAGCAGGTAACGGGGTTGAAGTCGCCGCCAATTACCACCACCTTAGCAGCAAGCTCGCCCGTAAACCGACATGCATAGCCGTTGGTGGTGTAGATAGTCACCGGCTTGTCGACGAGCAGGCTCAGGAGCGCCGTCGCGGTGTTACCGGAGTCGACAGCGAGATGAGACCGTCACGCCCGAAGACCCCGCTTTCGCCGCCGAGGAACGCGCGGCGCACGTGGCCCATGAGGAGCGGCTCGAGCATATCGAGGGGCTCCTTCCCAAGAAGGGAAACGACCCTGCGGGACGACACGGCGAAAACCATCGTTGATTCCGGCAAGAGACGCCGTTTCTCTGGTACCTTCATCTTCAACCCAGACCGACAATGCCGGCCAGGCACTTAACCCAAAAGGAGACAGCATGCCCAACGAGCTCAGCTATGAGGTCAGCCTCGAGCGCAGCAACCAGATCCGCGCCGACCTGCCGCAGCACCCCGAGAAGTACACCATGCTCACCGGCGACCGCCCCACCGGCCGCCTGCACCTCGGCCACTACTTCGGCACGCTCAAGAGCCGTGTCGAGCTGCAGGACATGGGCGTGCACACCAACGTGCTCATCGCCGACTACCAGGTCATCACCGACCGCGACAGCACCGATAACATCCAGGACAACGTCTACAACATGGTCATCGACTACCTGGCCTGCGGCCTGGACCCCGACAAGACGATGATCTACACGCACTCCGCCGTGCCCGCGGCAAACCAGCTCATGCTGCCGTTCTTGTCGCTCGTCTCCGAGGCCCTGCTGCAGCGCAACCCCACCGTCAAGGCCGAGATGGAGGCCAGCGGTCATGAGCTCACCGGCCTTTTGCTCACCTACCCCGTGCACCAGGCGTGCGACATCCTGTTCTGCAAGGGCAACGTGGTGCCGGTCGGGCGCGACCAGCTGCCGCACATCGAGCTCACCCGCACCATCGCACGCAAGTTCAACAACCGCTACGGCAAGGTGTTCCCCGAGGTCGACGCGCTGCTGTCCGATACGCCGCTGCTGCCCGGCCTTGACGGGCGCAAGATGAGCAAGTCCTACGGCAACGCCATCAACATCTCCATGACCGCCGAGGAGACGGCCAAGCGCATCAAGAAGAGCCAGACCGACGGCGAGCGCATGATCACGTTCGACCCCGAAGCCCGTCCCGGTGTGTCCGGCCTGCTCTCCACCGCCGCCATCTGCACCGGCCGCTCCGAGGTCGAGATCGCCGAAGAGATCGGCATGGGCGGCGCAGGCGCGCTCAAGAAGTACGTCACCGAGAGCGTGAACGAGTACTTCGCCCCCATCCGCGCGCGCCGCGAGGGCTCGTGCAGGATATGGACTACGTCAAGGACGTCCTGCGCGAGGGCAACCGCCGCGCCAACGAGGTCGCCGAGGCCACGCTCGCCGAGGTGCGCGAGGCCATGGGCATGGTGTACTAAGCCATCCGGCTCGCGGAAACGCGCCGCGACACGCGAATGGGCCATCTTCACGTGTCCACGCCTTCGACATAGCCAAGGTCTTACGAGGTGGGCGATAATAAGCCCGCCTCGTTTTTTACGTTGTATGGGGGATTGCATGTACCGACTTGTTGCCAGCGATATGGATGAGACGTTTCTCGATGCCGACCACGCCATCCCGGCGTCCAATCTCCGAGCACTCAAACGCATGAGGGAGCTCGGTGTGCTGTTCGTCCCTTCGAGCGGGCGATGGTATTCCTCTATCATGGACAACTTCTCGGGGGAGGCCCGCGAGCTGATCGAAGACGGCTATGTGCTCTCCTATAACGGCGGCTTCATCAACCGCGTGGGAGACCCCACCCCGCTCACCACCTGCGGCCTTTCCAACGAATGCGCGAACGCGATCTATGCAAAGGGGCTCGAACTCGGACTCTGCATGCACGTCAACGTCGCCGACGGCCACGTGTTCGTGAATGACGCACCCACACGGGAGCGCGACTATCTGGAATCGATCACCGGGGTCACTCATTTTCGCGGATCTGACCATCCCGACCTCTCATTCCTTGAAGGCCGTGGCATCGTGAAGATCCTGTACGTCGACTGGGACTTCGATGAGCTGCAGGAATTGGGCCGCAAGCTCGCGCCGATGGCCGAGCGACTCGGCGTTGACATCACCTTCTCCTCCAAGCGCTACCTCGAACTCATGCCCGCAGGCGTTGACAAAGGGACGGGGCTCACGCGCCTTGCCGATATGCTGGGAATTCCGATGTCCGAGGTCATCGCCGTTGGTGATTCCGCAAACGACCTCTCCATGATCAAGGCGGCGGGACTGGGCGTCGGCGTGGCGAATGTCACCGACGACGTGCGGCCGTATTGCGATGTCGTCCTTGAAACGGCTGGGACTGAGGGTGCGTTCTCCGAACTCATCGAGCGATTCCTTGAACCCCAACGACCACATGTCACTGTGTCTTTCTATTTGTAACCCTTGATTAACTTATGGAGAGGCTGTGTGCTCGTCGGTCTACGACTTGGGTCTCAGAGAATTAGCTATAGTTAACTTAATGAAGGCACAGGCGAATTAAAGACCTTCGACACGAACGTTGCGCCTTCCCTCCCCTCGCGCAACACCTCTTTGGAAAGGCGCCCCGCGCATGTGGGCCGCCTTTCTTGACTACAATGGCGATATCGATTGAAAGTGAGGGCGGCATGGCAGACCGGGACACCGACGGATTCTTCAACCGCGTATACGACATGGTACGCCAGGTGCCCTGCGGCATGGTTGCCACATATGGTCAGATCGCCAAGCTCGTTGGTGAGCCCCGTCGAGCCCGATACGTGGGATACGCCCTGCACGTCAATCCGGAACCCGGCACCATCCCCTGTCATCGCATCGTATTCGCCGACGGACGCCTCGCGGAGGGGTTCGCCTTCGGTGGGCCCGAGGCGCAGCGCACACTGCTCGAGGACGAAGGCGTTGCCTTCCTCGCCAACGGACATGTCGACCTGCAGGCCTCTCGCTGGCCAGCGGGCCTGGTATGACAAGGGGCGCCGACAGCGCCCCTTCCCGTTTTGGATCCTTGGCAGGCAACCCAATCAAACGGTCGCCTCGAGTGCGTCCCCCGCGCGGTCGAGTGTGCTTCTGACCTTGGCACCCTGTTTGAACCACGTGCGCAGGTCCTCGAGCGTGCTGCCCGCTTGCATACACCTTGATTTTGCGACCACCCCTCGTGGTCACCGTGCAGCGGTCGCCGCTCTCGCTGTTCTCGTGCGCCGTGATCTTCTTGAGGTAATCGCGGCGAAACGCCACGACGCGGGCGTTGCTGATCTCGATGAACCAATCGTCATCGACAAGCGAAGTACCCGTGGCACCTCGGCTTGCCATCTCCTCGGAGAAGGAGAAACCGAGCGCGCGCTCCTGCCTGCCGATCTCGAGGATGCCGCGGGCCGGCATGCCGAGCATGAGCAGGGGCAGGAACCCCCCTATGAACAGGAACAGGAACGGGATGAGCACGAGCAGGCGCGCACCCTCGTCGGTGAAGACCGCCATGAAGGCGAGGACGAGCGAGAAGACGAGGGCCATGCCGTTGAAAACAATCGTCAACGGCTTGATGGCAGACCAACACAGGCCCGCCTTGGTCATGGGACCGTCGACGGCGTCCGAGACTTCGATGCCCTCTTCCTCCAGACGGGCGAGGAGGTTGAGCGAGCACACCCCCTCGAGGCTTATCGAGCAGAACTTCCGGTCGCCCTCGAACAGGTCGATCCTCATCATCTGCGCGTGAAGCGTTGCACGGGTGATGTTGCCA
>JAXKBK010000014.1:0-16924 GCA_036553025.1 Collinsella sp.
GGGTTAAGCTTGTCGCGAGTTCCGCACGCAAAGGAAAGCACTTAATGTGCTTTCCGTCTTGCGCAGGACTGTAGAGCAGCAAACTTAACCCCCGCCCCCAGCCCCGGAGACCCTCCCTGCCGTCACTTTCTTCAACCAGTTCTTGTTGCTCGCCGCTTCGCGGCTCGGCGGCCCCGTTCTCCGTGGCGGGGTTGTCTTAGATTCTTGTTGGGACTCTGCCTTTGGCTCAAAGAAAACGGGAGATGCGTTGTGCATCCCCCGTTTTTGTTGCGGTTAGTCCAAGTCAATAAACTTAGTGGTCAGTATCTTGCCGTCTTTGACGAGCATTCTGGCCATGGTGGGGCCTCGGGTGCCTCTGGGGTAGCTGGCGCTGCCCGGGTTGAGGACTAGGCAGCGGCCCACCTGGGCTTCTTTGGTTACGTGGGTGTGGCCGTTGATGGCTACGTCTACGGATCCCACCGGAAGGTCTTCGCGGTAGTGGGCTACGGCGAATTTGAGGCCTTCGTAGGTAAAGAGCGCAAGACGGTCTACATCGGGGCCGTAGTCGCGGTAGTAATCGTTGTTGCCCAGTACGGCCCGCACAGGGGCGATGGTGCACAGGTGCTCGTAGTCCATCTCTGACGTGAGGTCGCCGGCGTGGATGATCAGGTCTGCGCCCTCAAGCTCATCCAAGAGCGCAGGCGATAAATAGCCGTGGGTGTCCGAGATGATATCGATACGCTTGGCGCTTGCACTGTTCATGGGATCCCTTCCGCAAAAAACGATTCGGCAGATACATACAAAAAAGGCCCCACGGCTCCGCAGACGATGGGTCTACAGGGCTGCGGGGCCAGTGTGCTAGAGACTCAAGGCCTTCTTGAGCGGCACGACGCGGCGGCGCGAAACCGGCACGCGTTCGTCGACGCCCGTAATGCCCAGCTGGATGGCGCCCGAGGGCACCGTCTCGACGTCCGTAACGCACGCCAAGTTGACGATATAGCGGCGGTGAACACGGAAGAAGCCAAAGTCGCAGAGCTTGGCCTCAAATTGCGCCAGCGAGGTCGTCGACAAAAAGCGATCATCGACGGTATAGATGCAGGAGTAATCGTCCTTGGCCATGATAAAGCGAATGTCGTCCACGGGAATGAGCACCTTGCGGCCGCCCTTTTCCACCGGGATACGCTCGATGGTCACCTTGCTGTCCGTAACCGGCTTGGCGCGTTGCATGACCTTCTCGATCGCGCGATCCAAGCGAGCTTCCTCGACCGGCTTCATCAGATAATCGACGGCATCCACGTCGAATGCCTCGACCGCATGGTCGCTATACGCAGTCACAAACACGATCGCCGGCGGATTTTTGAGCTTATGCAGCGCCTCGGCAAGTTGCAGGCCCGAGGCACCGGGCATCGAGATATCGAGAAACACGACATCCACGCGACTTTCCATAAGCATCTCGATGGCGGAGCGGACGCTCGACGCCTCCGTGATCGTGCCGATCTTGCCCGTTTGCTCGAGCAGGAAGCGAAGCTCCGAGCGAGCCGGCGCCTCATCATCCACAATCATCGCACGCAGCATAGGGATAAAACCTTTCGTCAACTAACTACGCCGGGCATCCGTCGCATGACGTTGAGCCCGTAGCCTTTTATTTTACTCTTGAATGTCAAAGATGCTCTCTGACAAATCAAGATGAAGGAGCACTTTGGTGCCCTTGCCCGGCGCCGATTCGACACGCGTATAGGAGTGCGGCCCAAAAAAGCGATGGATGCGCTCCGAAATATTGTGCATGGCCACACCGGCGCCGCCACCCTGGGGAGAGCTGGCGTCGGGACGGGCAGAGCGCTCGTCAAACAGTCTGGCGGCGGTACCCTCATCCATGCCCACGCCATTATCGGCCACGGCAATCAAGATTGCATCCTCGCCGTCTTGGTGAACGGTCACGTCGATCCTCAGGGCGTCGTCATCGCCCATACCATGACGCACGGCGTTCTCGACAATCGGCTGGATCACGAACGCCGGCACCAGCGTATCTTCCACGTCCTCGGACACATCGAACGTCGCAAGCACGCGGTCCTCGCCAAAGCGGGCCTTCTCAAAGGTAAGGTAGCGCTTGGTCTGTGCGACCTCGCGCGAGACCGGAATAAGCGATCCCGAGTTGTCGAGCGTGGCGCGATAGAACGATGAGAACTCACGAAGCAATTCACGGGCCCGCAGCGGGTCGGTGCGCGTAAACGATGCAATGGTGTTCAGCGTGTTGAACAGGAAGTGCGGGTTAATCTGCGCCTGCAGCGCACGCACCTCGGCGCGCGCTGTGAGTTCCTTTTGCACCTCGAGCTCGTGGATGGCGAGCTGCGTGGACAAGATCTCGGCAAAGCCCGAGGCAAGCGCGTACTGGGTACGGTCGACGGCGCGCGGGGTCTTGTAGTAGAACTTGAGCGTGCCGACGGTACGATCGCCCACCTTGATGGGGGCGATAATGCCGGCGGGGACTTGGTTGTGCGAGCCGTCCGAGCCCACGACATCCACCATACGGTTGAACGACTGCACGATGCCATGTTCGATAACGTAGCGTGTGGCAAGCGTGTGGATGGGAGAATCTGGCAGTAGTTTTTCCTCAAACTCGCCCGCGCAGGCAAGCACGTTGTCCTCATCGGTGATGGCCACCGTCATGGCGCGCGTCTCGGGCAAAATGCGCTGGCACACCAAACGCGCCGACTCCTGCGTCAGACCGCCCTTAATGTCCTCGAGCATGGCCGAGGCCACCGAGAGCGTCTCCTCGGTGTACTGGGAGCGCACCGAATCGGGATTGAGCGTCAAAAAGATAAAGATGCACAGAAAGATGCACAGCAGTGCGCAGGCGACCACGGTCGCGATCGGCTCGATTCCAGTCGCCAGGGCAAAAATAAAGTACACCAGCACGCAAATGGCGCAGGCAACGGCAATGATGCGAAAGATTGATATTGAACTATCGCGCTGGGCGCGGCGGTCGATCATTCGGCCCCCTCCAGGATACTGATCAGTTGTGCGTCACGCCAAAGCCCGTCCATGATCTTGGGCCAAAAACTCTGGAAACGCAGGTAGCTTGCAGCGTTTTGGCGCGCATAGGCTTTTGCCTCGTCGATACCATGGCGCCAGATGCGCAGGTAGCCCTCATGCTCGCGGGTAAACACGCTGCGGACCATAGCGGTCTTGCGCACGCGGTCGTCGAGCTCGCGCGAAATCCACGGGCCCGGGTAGGGCATGAGCGATGCTGCCGTAACGGGAATGAGCTCCTTTTGATGCGCGGCGAATGTCAACTTGGCCCGTTCGTAGTACCAACGGTATACATCCTGCATAAAGCGCGGCGAGCGCTTTTCGGACTCTGGAGGCAGATGACGCACGGTCCACTCGTTATCGAACCACACGTCGTAGCCAAACATGCGCATGTTAAAGAGGTAATCCAGATCCTCGCCACGGGTGATAAACGGATCAAAGGCCACACGCGTAAAGGCGCGGGCGTGCAGGGCCATCAGGCCGCCGCACACGTAGTTGGAGCGCGAGATGCGGGTGCCCGAGAGCGCCTTTTTCATCCAACGGTTGAACTCGATGCGCTTGGTCCACCAACGATGGCAGATGCCCGCCTTATCCGTGGGAGCCAACGGCGAGCCGTCGCGATCGTAGAAATAGCCGCTCTTGACCAAGATCGGCAAGCCCTGACGCGTCTGCTGTCCCAGCGCGTAGGTCGCGCGCTTCATAAAGTCGGCGTCGATGACAGCCTCATCGTCATCCAAAAAGATAACCGCGTCATGCCCCAGCACAGCGGCACAGGCTAGCCCCATGTTGCGGATGGCGCCGTAGCCTCGCAGACTCACGCACTCGCCCGAACCCTTGGGTGCGATCTGAGCAACCCGGTCTGCGATGCGCGAGGCCTGGGTGTTGGTGACAACGGTGACCTTGAGCGTGGGATGCGCGTCGACAATCTCGTGCACGCGCAGCGACACATCGGCTGTGGCAGAAACGGGACAGACCACCAAAAGGATGATGCGCGGGATGTCACGTACCTGCTCAAGCGAGGCCAGGCAGCGGTCGAGTTCGGGATTGTCGGCGTTGAGTCGTGTCGAATGGTCATAGGTGCCAGGGGCGTTTGCGCGAGCGTCATCGCCCGCCCAATACGTTGGAATCACGACCGTGGCGTTCATGCCTTACCCTCCCTGCAACACAAAAACGGGACGCCGCCAAACACAGGCGACGCCCCGCGACCTAGCTGACTCCATCATACCCACTTGGGCTAATCATTGTTCGAAAGTCAGAATGTTTATTGCGGATAACCCCAAAGAGTATCGCGGCGGACGCAATTACCGGCAGGTTCCTATGCGGCCTGCTCTGCCGTCTGAGACATGCGGGACAGACGGACCAGCAGCGCAAAGCCCACCACCAGCAGCACGCCGATAGACAGGACGCCCAGCGAGGGGTTGCCGGTCAGCGAGGTGACGACCGACACCAAGAAGGTGCCCATAACACTTGCGTAACGACCAAAGATGTCAAAGAAGCCATAGTACTCGTTGGACTTTTCCTTGGGGATAATGCGGCCAAAGTAGCTGCGGCTGAGCGCCTGCACGCCGCCCTGGAACAGGCCGACCATAATGGCAAGCACCCAAAACTCAAAGGCGGTCTTTAGGAAGAACGCGGCGAACAGCACAATGCCCATATAGGCGGCGACTGCCACCAAGATCATGTTGAGCGTGCCCACGCGGCCGGCGAGCTTGCCGTAGATGATGGCGGACGGAAAGGCCACGAACTGCGTGACGAGCAGCGCCAGGACCAACTGGGTCGAATCGATGCCCAAGGCCGATCCGTAGCTGGTTGCCATGGAAATGACCGTGTGCACACCGTCGATGTAGAAGAAGAACGCGATCATGTAGACCAGCACGGTCTTGTTGTGGGCGATCTCGCGCATGGTGTGTCCGACCTCGGAGAACACACCGCCCACGATGTGGCCGATGGTGTCCTCGGGACCGCGCTCGCGACCGTACTTTTGCTTATAGGTGCGAATGAGCGGCAGGGTAAAGATGAGCCACCAGGCACCAGTGATGACAAACGACAGACGCGTTGCCAGCATGGTGGGGACGCCAAGAGCGGGGCCACCCATGATAAGCGCCAAGCAGATGATGAACGGCACGGTGGAACCGATGTAGCCCCAGGCATAACCCGAGCTGGACACGGCGTCCATACGCTCGTCGGTGGTAATGTCGGGCAGCATGGCGTCGTAGAATGTCATAGAAGAGTTAAGGCCGATAGTGCACAGCACGTACACGGTCAAAAATGCCATGGCGGACATTGGGATAGCCTGCGCCAGGCAAAGCACCAGGCCCGTGAGGAAGAAGCCCAAGAAGAACTTGATCTTGTTGCCGGCGTAATCGGCAAGCGCGCCCAGAATGGGCATGAGCATGGCAATGACCAGCGAGGCAATCGTCTGCGCGTTGCCCCAAGCGACCACCAGGTCTGCCGAGGAAGCACCGGTATTGATGGCGTTAAAGTAGATGGGCACCACCGAGGTATTGAGCAGCACGAGGGCCGAGTTTCCCACATCGTACATGACCCAGTTACGCTCGAGCTTGGTGTATTTCATGGACAGGGACCCTTCGTATTCGCCCGATATGCAGTTAGTTCATCGTACCCCAATTGTCCAGAAGCGCCGGTAAGGATTCGGCAAAGGGACAGGAGCGGGCCCTATTCCTCGCGGTCGAACTCCTCGTCGGCACCGAGCACACGGCCGCTGTAGTTGACGTGACCGGTCACGGCCTCCATGTCGCCGGTCTCGATAAAACGCGCGACCGTGCACTCGTAATCGACCAGCGCGCGGTCAAAGACCTCGGGGAAACTCTCATTCGAGACCTCATCGGTAAAGGGATTCTTCCACGCCAGATGGCCCAGGTTACCGGTGCGCTCGGGCGGCTCGGTCGTCACGCGATGGGCAAGGCCGTCGAGCAGCGAGTAGTCGTGCACCAAGCCCTCAACCAGCGAGATCGCGCGCGTCTTTACGGAGCCGGCCGGCTCAATCGCACGGTAAAGTCGCTGCATATTGGCAACGGCAGCACCGTACTCCCCCGCCGGAATGTCAATGCCGTAAACGCGTCCGGCAACGTAGCTCATCAGCACGCCGGCCACGCGATTGATGCGATCGGTGGTGACGACCTCGCCCGCCGGCGGATAATCGTCGACCGTAGCGCCATCGCGCTTAAGCTGCAGCATCAGTACATCCAGGTCGCTCTCAATCACGGCATGGACCTGACTGCTCGAATCCTCAAGCTCTGAATCGGACTCCACGATGCCAAACTGCTGCTCATAGACAAAGGGATGGGCGTTGCGGTCGAGCACGTAATGAGACAGCAGGCCCAGCGCAAAGGCGCGACCCAAGCTGGCGTCGCGCGGCAGCAGATGCGACACGCCGTCGCGCAGGCACGCGAACTGGCGAGACATGCGCGAGCGATGCATGACCTGCGCCAGCAGCGTACAGCCGGAAACACGCGGTGTCAGAATGTGAAAGAAAAACGGGTCGGGGCCTTGGTTGCCCAAGATAAAGGCAATGCGCTCTTCATCGGACGTGATGACGCCCTGCGGAAGACGGTCGATGCTTTCCTCGCCAAACAGATGATGGGTGATAAGCGCGGGCATAATGATCCTTTCCATTTCATTCGATGCCACCCATTATGCCCACCGCGCGCCCATGCCAAACCTGCGATGGTAAACGACGGCACGCAAGCCTCTTACGCAAGCCCCAGGTGCGACTTGACCTCGGCGGCACGACGACGGGACACCGGTACCGTCGAGCTCACGCGGTCGAGCCTGAGCTCCATCAACCCCGTAGAGCCAATCTCAACATTGTGCACGTCTTCCAAATTGACCAGATAGCTGCGATGAACGCGAATAAAGCCCTCGGAGCTCAAGCGACGCTCGAGCGAAGAGATCGACTCATTGATCAGGTACGTTCCCTCGGCGCAGATGGCGTTGCAAAAATCGGCGCGCGCCTCAAAGTAGCAGACGTCTGCGGCGGGAATGAACACCTTTTTGCCCCCGCGGTCCACCGTCAGGCGCAAAGGCTGGCGCGGAGCATGGGCGACACGGCGAGCGCCCAGGGCAGCCCCGATCTTGTCGAGTGCCTTTGACAAGCGGGCATCCTCAACCGGTTTGACGATGTAATCGACAGCATCGAGGTTATAGGCATCGGCCGCATACTCGGCAAATGCCGTCACAAACACCACGACCGGCGGCGTCTTTAGGTTCTGCAGCGTCTCGGCAAGCTCAATTCCCGAGCGGCCGGGCATCGTGATGTCTAAAAACAGCACGTCAGGTTTGTTCGACAGAATCGACTCCACGGCTTCGGTGACATTGCCCGCCTCGGCAATCTGGCCCACACGCGCATCTTTTTCCAACAGATAGCGTAGCTCAGCCCTAATAGGAGGCTCGTCGTCAACTACCAAGATGTTCCAGCCTTCGGACATATGCGCTTCCCCTCTTTTTTCTCAATCCAACCGCGTGCTACACCGTCAACGGCGCCGGTTCATGCGGCTCGCCGTTCAATTCAACGATGACCTGTGTTCCCACGCCTTCCTGGGACTTCACGCGCATGCCGGAATCTTCTCCGTAAAAGAAATGGATGCGCTGAAGCACGTTGAAGAGCGCCAGGCCGCAACCTCGCTTGATGGATCCGTCGGCGGTAATGCTCTCGGGCTCCTCTCGGCGATGCTGCTCAAACAGATGCGCGCAGACTTCTTCGCTCATACCGATGCCGTCGTCCTCGACGATGATCTCCAAACCGTCATCGGTCTCAAAAGCCCTAACACGAATAGAAAGCGGCTCGGTCTCGCGCTGCGCGTGCTTGATGCAGTTTTCGAGCAACGGCTGCAAGATAAACGGCGGCACCATGCAATCGCGCACCTCAAAGTCGATATCGACCGAGACGCGCAGACGGCCGTCGCCATACCGGGCCTGCATAAGATTGATATAACGGGTGCCCTGTTCCACCTCGTGCTCGAGCGTGGTGAGCGTATCGGAGTCAGAAAGCGTCTGACGATAGTAATTGGAAAAATCGATGAGCAGCGATCGCGCCTTGTCGGGCTCGGTTCGAACGAGCGACACGATCGTGCTAATGGTGTTGAACAGAAAATGCGGGTCGACCTGCGACTGCAGGGCCCGAAGCTCCACGCGGGCTGTGAGCTCGTCCTGGCGCTCGAGCTCAAAGCTGGCGAGCTGCGTGGAGATGAGGTCGGCAAAACCCGAGGCCAACGCCGTCTGGCGCATATCGATGCTGCTCAGGCGGGGATAGTACAGCTCGAGCGTACCCACGCAATGCCCGCGCACGGTAAGCGGCGCGACAATGCCGGCGCGCAGGCGGGGAAAATAGCCGCCCGTCTCATTGGAGGCGTCGCGCGAAAATACACTCTGCTCGCCGGACTCGATCACGTTGAGCGTGGTCTTGAGCACAACCGGGGTGCCGGCAGGGCACTTTGCCGAGTCCTCGCCCCAGCTTGCCAACACCTGCTTGCCGTCGGTAAAGCAGATGGCAGAGGCGATAGTTTCGGACAGGATGATCTTAGAGGCGCCCAGGGCAGCTTCGGGCGTAAGGCCGCGCGACGTGTAGGCGAATATTTTTGAAGCGATGGCGAGCGTGCGGTCGGTAGCGCTCGATGTGAGGTCGTCGGGAACGACAAAGACGTACGAGAAGAAGAAGCACAGCATGACCAAGCCGGCAATGACGACAACGGCCGGAACAGGATTGGGATTATCGGTTAGATCCCAGATGAGCAGCAGGATAAGCAGCGGAACGACAATACCGAGCAAGATGGCTTGAACCACATGCTGAGCGGTACGAAAGACCTTGGTAGAGTTGTAGCTCTTGCCCAGAATCAGCCTATTGAGATCCACCGTCATCTCCTTCTTACTGACGCACCCCATAGCAATAAAGAGGGCCGCAAGCGACCCTCTCCATTGCATTATGCAATCAAATACTGTGTTTTACATCAAGCCATCGATGAACGGTAGCTTAGGCGCTGTACTTGTTTGCCTCGCCGAAGGTGCCGGCCTCGACAATCCAGCCGTCCTTCATGATGACGTCCATGTTGTCGGTGTTGAGCACGTGAATGTCAGCGGCGACGTCACCGTTGACGACCAGCAGGTCGGCGCACTTGCCGGCCTCGATGGAACCGGTCTCGTCCTCGATGTGGCACATCTTGGCACCGTTGAGGGTGGCGCAGGTGATGGTCTCGACCGGGGTGAAGCCGATCTTGTCGACGAACTCGTACATCTCCTCGATGGAGCAGGTGCCGTACGGGGTGACGAAGGAGAAGGAGTCGGAGCCAATCGTCATGACGACGCCGCGCTTCTTGGCCTCGCGCAGGCAGTCGTAGTTGCGCTGCAGCTCCTTCTCGACCAGGGTGCCCTCGTACTTGTCGTGCAGCTCGGGGACGTAGACGGGCGGATAGGTGGCGTACCAGGTGGGCAGGAAGGCGATCGTCGGGGTGAAGAAGGTGCCCTGCTCAGCCATGAGGTCCATGGTGCGCTCATCGATATCGAAGCCGTGAATCAGCTGCTCGCAGCCAAAGCGAACGGAATCGTAGGCAGCGGCGTGGTTGTTGTAGCAGTGGCTCCACACGGGGATGCCGACCAACTTGGCCTCTTCGATCACAGCCTGGATCTCCTCGGAGCAGTAGTGCTGGTCGCGGCCGGAGTCCCAGCGCCAGATGCCGCCACCGGTAGCCCAGATCTTGATGGCATCGGGGTTCTCGCGCAGGCGACGACGGACGGCCTTACGCAGATCCCAAGGACCGTCGACCTGGTCGCCCCAGGGGTGCGATTCCTTGTTGAGCTCCTGGCTGCAGTGATGAGAATCACCGTGGCCGGCAACGCGGCAGAAGCCGAGGCCGGTGGCCAGAACGCGCGGGCCCTTGAAGACGCCCTTGTCGATGCAGTCGCGGATCTGGATACCAAAGCGGCCGATCTCGCAGACGGTGGTGAGACCGTGGGTGAGGCAGTCGTAGGCCTGCTTGACGGCGACGGCCTGCTTCTCGAGGAGCGGCTGCATGACCCAGTCGGTGTCATCGTCGGTCAGGTTGCCCGAGAAGTGCAGGTGGGTGTCGATCAGGCCGGGAAGGACGGTCTTGCCGGCGGCGTCGATAACCTCAACGCCCTCGGGAAGGTCCTGCATGACACCAGCGTACTCGATCTTGCCATTGTCGTCGACGAGAACGAGGGAGTTCTCGACCGGCTCGGCACCGGTACCGTCGATGAGCTTGCCGCCAACGATTGCATACTTAGTGGACATGGTTCCTCCTTATGGATCCATATAGTGGGCGAGGCCGCGTTGGGTTAAGGCCTCACAAAACTACCCAAGTGGTGCCGGGTTCGGTGCGCGGGAGAGAGGGCCCCGCGCACCCGATCCGCCCCGGCTAGGCGTTATTTTTTGCGGGAATTGGTGAAGGCCATGAGGGCCAGGCCAACAGCCAGCCAACCGATCACGATGCTCCACTCCACCATGTTGAGGGAGGCGGGAGAGAACGGGATCACGAGCAGGCCAATGATGGTGCCGCAGGCAACGATAGCGAGGCTGATGCCAAACTTGCCGCCGGGCACCTCGTAGGGACGAGGCAGGTCGGGCTCGGTGAAGCGCATGCGCAGGCAAGCGAGGGCGACCATGCCGCAGGAGAAGATGAAGGCGAGAGCCGACACGTTGGTCAGAGGGATGAGCATGTTCTTGCCCAGGAACGGACCGACGACGGTGATGACGCCCAGGACGACGCAGGCGAGCTTGGGAGCGCCGGACTTGGGATCGACCTCGGCGAACTTCTCGGGCAGCTGGCCCTTGCGGCCCATGGCGAGCATGATGCGGCTCGTGGCGCCGTAGAAGGAGTTCATCGGGCCCATGGGTCCAAGCGTGGCGATGACGAGCATGGCCAGGTACAGGAGCATGTTGATGCCCTTGAGGCAGGCAAGCGCGGGAACCGGGCTCTTAACAAACTCATGCCAGTCGAGGATGGTGCCGAACGAGTAGATGCAGACCATGTAGAAGCCACCGGCGGCCAGCAGGGCCAGGGAGATGATCTTGCCGAACTTGTTCCAGTTGAGGCCCTCGGCTGCTTCCTCAGCCTGCTGAGGAATGGTGTCGAAGCCGGCGTAGAAGAACGGGGTCAGAACCAGGACCGAGACGATGCCTGCGAACAGGCTGGTGCCCTCGGTAGCAGGCTTGCCGCCGCCAGCACCGGTGACCTGGGAGAACACGGGCATGGCGTTGTCCGGCGAGCCGGTGAACAGCGAGACGCCCATGGCGAGCAGCATGCCGCAGAGCAGGGCCTTGGTCAGGAAGGCCTGCAGCTTGGCGGCCGAGCTGGCACCGCGGAAGTTGAGGAAGATGACGTAGGTTGCAAAGCCGAGCGCGATCAGCGTCGGGAACAGGTAAACGTCGGCGCCCAGGATGGTGTAGAGCTTGACGGCTCGCAGCCACTCAAGGCCGGGCAGGCTGCCGAACATCTCGGACACGAGGGTCGAGATGGCGATGGCCTCCCACGGGCACAGGATGCCGTTGCCCAGGGCCAGGAGCCAGCCGGTGATGTAGCTCATCGTACGGCCAAAGCTACGATCGACATACTCGACGATGCCGCCCGAGATGGGGATAGCAGCCGTGAGCTCACCGAAAACAGCTCCGACGGGCACGAGAAAGATTGCACCCAAGAGGAATGCGATCATAGCGGGAACGGGACCGCCGCCCACGACCATCCAGTCGCCGACCTGCAGAACCCAACCGGTACCGATGATGGCACCGAAACCGATGGTGAAGAAGTTCCAGAGCGAAAGCGTTTTCTTCATGCCACCGTTACCTTCGACTGCAACTTCTGCGTTCTTGTCCGCCATTGTTCCCCTCCTTTCCTTATTGACGCCTCTTTGACGTCACCCCTTGCGCGGTCTGTTTTGCCGCGCGCTTTTATTTCATGGCTTTAAGATACGGCCTTGGCACAGCAGCGCCGCTTGTGGCTCGACCGAAGGCAGAACTGCAAAACGAGCGGCGCCGTTTTTGGGACGAACGGCACGGTTTGCCGCTCATTGTTGTCGCCCGTCCGACGGGCGTACGCTCATCGGACGCATAGAGAGATGTTTTTGAGGCCGTGTGTTTTGCGCCTTTCGTACCGTTTACCGAGCTTTTGACGCGCGGACCCATTTGTTGCACATCTTTTTTGTAGGATAGACAGGTTATACATGAGACAAGGCGGTACGAATGGCATACGGATACAACGACGGTGATCAACGGCGACAAAGCGTTCGCCTTGCTGGCCGCACCACGCCGACGCCCAGAAGTGCCACGAGCAGCAATCCGCAACGCCCTCAAGAGCAACCCAGGCCTTCGTCTCGGCAGCAGACAAACGGAACACGGCAGAGTGGCCGTCCGAGCACGGGCACAAGCGCACAGCAAGATAGCCGCTTGGGCGCGCGCACTCGACAGCGCCAAGCCGAGGTTCCGCAACTGCGCCGCAACGGCGCACGTCAGCCCGGCATCCATATCAACCGCTTCTTTTCGCATCCCCAAGGCGGACGCGACGGCAAGCCCTACCGCTCGACATCGTACGTGAATGCCCCCGCCCTGCCGGCTCGTCGGCTTTGCCTCGCACTGTGCTCTATCCTCATCTGTCTGGTCTTTGTGCTTATGAGCTCCTGTATGTCCCACGGCTCGGCCGGTCTCGAGCCCACCGCCGAGGACAAGCTGCTCAAGGCCCCCGTCGCGCCCGGTTATTCTTTCGCCTTTTCGACCCCGCGCTCGCAATGGCAAGCCGGCACGATGCCCCATATCTATCAGATCGACCCTGCATGGTCGGAGCTGCCTTACGCCGGCGGTACCATCCGCCAAAATGCCTGCGGGCCTACGTGCCTCACCATGGTCTATATCTTTAAGACGGGACGCACCGATATGACCCCCGTCAATATGTGCGCGCTTTCCGAGGCAGGCAATTACGCCCCCACCGGTGCAACCGAATGGTCGTTTATGACGAGCGGTGCGTGGCAGTTGGGACTTAACGGAACGGAGCTCCATATCGATCGCGACTCGATGACTCAGGCGCTGCGTTCGGGAGCGCCCGTCATCGCCGCCGTTCGGCCGGGCACCTTTACCAACGTGGGCCACTACATTGTGCTTTACGGTATTGACGACGCCGACCAGATTGAAGTCTTCGATCCCAACTCGGCCAGCCGCAGCGTCCGCCGCTGGGGCGTCGTAGAGGTCCTTAACGAAGTCGAAGCCATGTGGGCCTACTACTAGTCATTGGGGACAGACTTAAATGAGTGGTCTCTGGATGCCCGGAACTGCTGGCACGGAAAGCGCACCCCGCTTTGAAGTTCGATAGCGGGATGCGCTTTCCGTTAGCGGCCTGTTTGGGAAACTGGGGGCCATTTTTCGGGCAAATTCCGGGATGTATTTTCCGGTTGAGGGCCCCGGGGAAACTGTGCCCCATTTTGGACACTCATTGTGGGATGCACTTTCCGCAGTTGATTGGTGCTACTCATTTAAGTCTGTCCCCAATGACTACCGATAGCAAAAGCCCCGCGGTCGGAGCGGACTGCGGGGCTCATGAAGAGAGGCTAGTTTGTGGGCGCTTTGCCTGGCGCCCACGAGAGAGGCAACAGAGTAGGGACTACTCGTGGATGCGGGTACCGGAGAGACCGGCCATGGTCTCGGCGGCCTTGTCCAGAGCGCCGATGATGCAGGTGCGGCCCTTGCGGGAGCGGGCGAACTTGATGGCGGCGCGGACCTTGGGCTCCATGGAGCCCTTGCCGAACTGGCCCTCGTCGGCCAGACGCTCGGCCTCGTCGGCGGTGATGTCCTCGAGCTCCTCCTGGTTGGGCTTGCCGAAGTTGATGGCGACGTGCTCGACGGCGGTCAGCAGGAACAGGACGTCGGCGTCGCAGTCCTCGGCCAGCAGCTCGCCGCCCAGGTCCTTGTCGATAACGGCGGGAACGCCCTTGTAGCAGCCCTTGTTCTCGTAGTCGCGGACGACGGGGATGCCGCCGCCACCGCAGGCGATGACGATGAACTCGTTGTCGAGCAGGTTGAGGATGGAGTCGGCCTCGACGATCTTCTTGGGATCGGGGGAGGCGACGACGCGACGCCAGCCGCGGCCGGAATCCTCGACGAAGACCTTGGAGGGGTCCTCGGCCATGAACTCCTTGGCCTGCTCCTCGGTGTAGAAGGGGCCGATCGGCTTGGTCGGGTTCTTGAACGCGGGATCGTCGGGATCGCACTCGATCTGGGTGACGACGGTGGCGGCGTGCCAACGCTTATAGCGCTTGTGCATCTCGCGGCCGATGCCCTGCTGCAGGTGGTAGCCGATGTAGCCCTGGGACATGGCGCCGCACTCGGGCAGCGGCATCTCGGGGGTGCCGATGGCATCGTGGGCGGCGGCGAAGGCGTTCTGGATCATGCCGACCTGCGGGCCGTTGCCGTGGGTGATGATGATCTCGTTGCCCTGCTCGATGAGGCCGAGGAGGGCGTGGGCGGTGTTGCTCACGGCTTGGATCTGCTCGACGGGGTTGTTGCCGAGGGCGTTGCCGCCGAGGGCGACGACAATACGATCGGGCTTGCCAAGAGGCTTAGACATTGCTGGAATCCTTTCTGTAAAAGGCCTACAACCCATTAATAACCCGCGTCCGTGCAATACGCGAGTTTATTAAGGTTTATATTCTCTTTATCGCTCATTTTATTCATTTTGAAAATAGTTTAACGGTGAACGGTCGTTTTTACCCGCTCAGCGTAAAGAAGCCCAGCTCACACATGTTTACGTCATCTACGTGCGACTTTATTTAATTAGAGCAGAGATTAGGCTGGATTATGCAAACTATATCTTCGCTAAACACATAACGGACACTGCAATTATTTACTCGCACTATACGAGATTCTATGCACTTGCAAGACAAGTATGCACCCCTGCAATAACACGGGGCTTTTCATCCAACAAAAGGGATAGCCGAACGCGCTTCATCCCGCAGCAAGCGACTGTGAGTTTGCAGTATAGAACTTTACCGTCGGGTATTGCATGAACGCCGCTGACGCACTTTCGCTCCTGCCCACCCAAGCAGCCGAGAACGCTAACGGCGTCCCCAGCGTTTTCGCATGGCACCGCGCCGACTCGATGGCTTTGAGACCTAAGCGAATCTTTGCTATCTGCCAATTTTTGTATGATTTGGGTCAAATCTATTTGCCAATTTTTGTATGATTAGGGCAAATCTATTTGCCAATTTTTGTCATTTGGGGGTTTTAATGCTACGCCGTAAGGTCACTAATAGGCTTTTGAACTGGAAAAATAACTCTCATAAGGCATTGCTTGTTACCGGTGCGCGTCAAATTGGCAAGAGCTATGCGATTCGCGCGTTTGGTAAAGACAACTACGCGTCGTATTTTGAGGCCAATTTGCTGCTCGATGCCGAGGCAAGAGATGTGCTCATTGGCGCTAAGAACGCCGTTGACTTTATCAACCGCGTGGCCCTTCTTGCGGATGCACCGCTTGTTGAGGGGGATACGCTTATCTTTGTCGATGAAATACAGGAGTATCCGCAGATCGTCACGCTCATGAAGGCGTTGGTCGAGGACGGGCGCTTTAGCTATGTCTTCTCGGGGTCTATGCTTGGGACTGAATTTAAGGGGATCTCTTCTTTCCCGGTGGGGTATGTCGAGCACGTTGTTATGCGGCCAATGGATTTTGAAGAGTTTTGTTGGGCAAACAGCATCAGCGAGAATGTGCTTGCAGACATCCGCAGCTGCCTTGTCGAGAGGCGTCCCGTCGAAAACTATATTCATGAGGCGATGCTCAAAAACTTTAGAGCTTATATCGTTTGCGGCGGCATGCCGGAGGTCGTACAGAACTATATCGATTCGGGTTATTCACTCGTGAGGACGCGTGAGCTTCAAATTCAGCTTGTCGATCAGTACAAAAGTGATATCTCTAAATATGCATCGACTCGAGCGTTTAACGTTCGCGCGATTTTCGAACAAATTCCCGTTCAGCTTGAGGCGGAGTCCCATCGCTTTGTTGTTTCATCCCTGGGCGAGGGGGCTCGCCTTCAAAAATACGAGCAGGATTTCCTATGGCTGGTGAACGCGGGCGTCGGTTTGATGGTCGCCCAGGTGACGGAGGCCCGAAGTCCTCTTAAGAGGACAGAGAAGGCGACCGCCTTTAAACTATACGAGTCTGATACAGGCATGCTCGCATCACGGTATCCCGGCAGCACGGCACGCGCTGTCTACCTTGATATGAAAACCCCCAACCTCGGCGGTCTCTATGAGAACGTGGTCGCGCAGGAGCTTGTCGCCCTTGGAACTGATGCATGGTACTACCAGACACGCGAGGTCGGCGAAGTTGACTTTGTGATCGAAGGCACCCGCGGGCACGTTGTCCCAATCGAGGTCAAATCGGGCAAGAAGGTTCGATCCCATGCGGCCCTCGACCGTCTGATGAGCGTGAGCGAGTACAAAATCCCCGAGGCTGTTGTGCTAAGCCACGAGAACCTCAGCAAAGAGGGCAAGGTCCTGTACGTTCCAATCTATATGACATTCTGCCTCGATGAGTTTATGGAAAAGGACGACCCCAACAACGATTTCTCGTTTGCACCCATATCCCTCTAGGCCATCTGGGTCCGCAACCAGGTCCCCCTCTATGCCCAAAGCAGCGCGTGGTTTCGCGGCAAAGCCGCGAAACAGCGACCGGGACAAGGCACCCCACCAACCACGTCCTTCATCAGCCCACACAATCCGAGGACGTAGTCGTAGCAGGATCTGAGGGCTGACCTTCGCGGACACTCCGCAGGACGAAAGAACCCCCGCCGCACGTAGTGTGAACTGCCTCCCATTTCTTGGACACAAGAAATGGGAGGCTTTTTTATGGCTGGAAACGCTTTGTACGACGTCGGGATGAGACTGCGAGCGGCAGAGCTGCAC
>JAXKBK010000015.1:0-4396 GCA_036553025.1 Collinsella sp.
GGACGAATACATCATCCATTGGAACACGAGAAGGAGGCAGGTTAAACTGAAGGGGCTGACCCCGGAGGAATTCCGGAATCAGTCCCTATGTGCGGCGTAGGCCGCTTATTAGCCCGTCCAAGAATTGGGGCGCAGTTCAATTTGGGACGGGGCTTTTTTGACTACTTTTTGACTGGGGGCATCAGAGTGGCGAAAGTAGTCAAGAAAGCCCCGTCCCAAACAGACTGGTCTGACGTTGCGCCACGAAAAGGGCCTATCTACTACGTTTTGGTCACAGGGGTCGACCATAGCCGACTTTTTCGGAAATCGGCAAGCTCTCTACCTGCGGTTTTAATTTCACAAAATCCGGGATGGTCGAGGTAGCTCGGTCAAACGTAGTAGATGGCCGCATTTCGTGGCAAACGGTCCGACTCGAGACCCATGTCGACCAGCCTCGGATGGCAATTCACGAAGTTGCGGTGGAATACGGACTGAATTGGCACCTTAAAGGCAAAAACACTCCGTATTTCACCGCAAGTTATTGGGGGGATGGGTTTTAGAGGCGAGCGAGGTCATAGGCTTGGGCAGCTGCCTCGCCGGCGCAGATGAGGTTGGTTGGGGCTTCTTGCGGATCGAGTGCCTGCTCCAGATCCATGGGCTTGCGGCAAATCGGCAAAACCAAGTCGATACCCTGCTCGTACACCGCATCCAGGTTGTCGGCGCGACCGCCCACGACGGCGACCACCGGCTTGCCATATCGCTTCGCACGACGAGCCACACCCACCGGCGCCTTGCCGGCAGCGGATTGCTCATCCATATTGCCCTCGCCCGTTATGACCAGGTCGACATCGCGCACGCGCTCGTCAAACCCAATCAGATCGAGCACCGTCTCCACGCCCGAACGCAGCTCCGCGCCGAGCGCCAGCAACGCCGCGCCCAAGCCACCGGCGGCGCCCGCGCCGGGCACGCCGAGCACCGAGCCAAATGTCCGTGCGCCCTTGGGCGTGCGCAGCAACCCCTGAGCCCGCGCCCTAGCAATCGCCGTATCGAGCAGGCGGCCGTAGCCGACCATCCAGCTGTCACACCTGCGCAGCACCTCGGCATCATCCGCCGGCAGGCCCTTCTGCCCACCGAACACCGCTAGGGCGCCTCGGCGCCCCACAAGCGGATTCTCGACATCGGAAAGCACCACGACACGCGCGCCGCTCAGCGCCCGAAGCGCTGGCGCCAAATCGATACTCACCACGTGTTCGAGACCCGCGAGACCGGGGGCGATATTGCAGCCCTGATCATCGACCACACGCGCGCCCAGCGCCTGCAGCATACCGGCGCCACCATCGTTGGTGGCGCTGCCGCCCAAGCCAATATAGATAGTCTTTGCCCCGGCACGAACCGCACGGAGCATCAGCTCGCCCACGCCATAGGTTGTAGCAGCCAGCGCCGACGACTCCGTGCAAGGCGAATACCCAATACCCGCCGCCTCGGCCATCTCAATAACAGCCGACTCGTGCTCGCCGTCCACCAGCATCCGGGCAGACACGCGGTCGCCCAAGGGACCCGCAACCTCGCAGGTCACAAGCTCGCCACCGCAGGCGGCAACGGCGTCGAGCGTTCCCTCACCACCATCTGCCAGCGGCAATGCGCGCACCTCGGCATCGGACCACACACGGCGCACGCCTTCGGCAACCGCCTCCTCCGCCTGTGCACTCGAAACGCTGCCCTTAAAGGAGTCAATCGCCAGCAGCACACGGCGGGGCCGGCGGCACACGACACCAAAATCGACCGCCTCAACGGCAATATCTTCGGCACACGCGAGTGCCTCGGCATGAGCGGCATGCGCCTCGAGATCGGCCCCACAACCGCAGCCAGCACCATCGGTGCCACGCAACCCACTAAAATAGCCGCTCAACACCTCACGACACTCGTCTGCCAGCACGCCAGCCGTCACGTTAAACCGATGATTCAGGCGCGAGTCGGCATTCAAATCGTATAGGGATCCCAATGCGCCCGCCTTGGCGTCGCTCGCGCCATACACGCAGCGCCCCACGCGCGCATTGACCATAAGCCCCGCGCACATGCAGCAGGGCTCGAGCGTCACGTAGACCGTGCAATCGGAAAGGCGCCAGCGGCCAAGCGCCTGGGCGGCGGCGCACAGGGCCGCGAACTCTGCATGCGCCGAAGGGTTCTGGTCGAGCTCGCGCCGATTGTGCGCCCTCGCGACGATCTCGCCGTCGCGCACCACTACGGCTCCGATGGGCACCTCGCCCACCGCCGCGGCGGCTCGCGCCTCCGCCAACGCCTCGCGCATGAACTTCTCGTCGATTTCGGTGATCGTCATCGTTCGCCTTCCCTGTTGCAAATTCAAAACGATGCTATCATTACGACTCACGGAGAGATGGCAGAGCGGTTGAATGCGGCGGTCTTGAAAACCGTTGAGCGCGAGAGCGTTCCGGGGGTTCGAATCCCCCTCTCTCCGCCACTTCTAGTGATGCACCGGCGTCATGGTCCGCTCAAACAGCGCATCGACCACGTCGGCCATCTCGGGTCGACGCTCAAGATCGTGGCCCGATTCCCACCATATCGTGAAAAGTCGAATAATACCGCCGGCGACAAACTCAGACGTCGTCTCGAGCGACACGGGGGCCAGGGCATCCTCGGCAAGCACGTTCATCACACGCTCGCGGATAGAGCGGGCAATGCGGTCGCAAATAACGTTGGTCAACATGCCCGACATGCTGCTTGCCAAAATGTTATCCATGAGCTGCTCGTGCGCCAGAATCAAATCCATGGCATCGTCCAAAATCGCGTGCCGAAGCGCGCGCACGTCCTCGGCAGACACTGCGCCGGCCTCATCGGGCTGTTTTTGCGGCAAGCCCGACATGAGCTCATCGATATAAAAGGCAAAGTAATCGTTCTTGTCGCGAAAGTGCTTGTAGAACGTCGTGCGGCGAATCATGGCGCGGTCGCACAGCATGGCAACCGTCAGGTCCTCAAAACGATGCTCCTCGAGAAGCTCGGTAAAGGCATCGAACAGGGCACGGTAGGTTTTCTTGATGCGAAGGTCCACTGGTATCGCCATCCTCAGGGCAAAGACAACACTCGTCAATCTGTCGCATATCTTACACCTGTACCTCGCGCGCTTTGCCCCGGTACCGACCCCGCCGAAAACACAACGCTTACCGGAAAGTTCGGCACGGCAAAACGTTGCGGGTATACTAGTAGCGTTATACCAACGGCAGCTGGCGCATGCCGCCGCGGCCATTCGAAACGGAGACATCATGATTACCGTCATCATCGGCATCGTTGTTGTCATTGTGATTGTCTGCGCCATCGCCGGCATCTACAACAACATGGTCACCAAGCGTAACCGCATCGATAACGCCTGGCAGAACATCGATACGCAGCTGCAGCGCCGCAACGACCTGATCCCCAACCTGGTCGAGACCGTCAAGGGCTACGCCAAGCACGAGCAAGAGACGCTCTCCGCCGTGATCAGCGCGCGTAACACCGCCGTCAAGGCCACCACGCCCGAGGCCAAGATGGAGGCCGACAACGTGCTGACCGGTGCGCTACGCCAGCTCTTCGCCGTGGCCGAGGCCTACCCCGATCTGAAGGCAAACACCAACTTTACGCAGCTGCAGGCATCGCTCGAGGATACCGAGAACAAGATTAGCTATGCACGCCAGAGCTACAACGACTGCGTGCTCAGCTACAACAACGCCATCCAGACGTTCCCGGCTGTCATCTTTGCCGGCATCTTCCAGTTTAAGGAGCGCCAGGGCTTCGAGGCCGCCGAAGCAGCCCGCCAGGCCCCGACCGTCAAGTTCTAGTAGTTTGACAGCGCATCTTTAATCGGCCAAATGCATAAACCGCCCCGTCGAATGCATACTTCGACGGGGCGGTTTCCTTTTTCGCGAAGGTCCCCCTCTAAGCGCCGTGCATTTTTAGGAGTATTCAACATAACCAAGGGCTTCGGGCGCCGCGATAAATGCCAAAGAGCGCAAATATCCCTGCAAATCAAACGCTGTCAGCCCATAACCCCGCCCATCATTCGTAGAAAACATCAAGAAATCCCGATTTTTGCCCGAGGTCGGTATGCAGGGGCCTTCGATTGCAGAATACTCGCAAAAATGCACGTCGCCACCACCCCCACATGGCGCGAACCAAAACAAATGCGCAGCCTAAAAGGCCGCGCACCATCTTTGTTCAGATTGATCATTGCCCGTACGGCAGCGCCAGGGTGACACAGGCCCGAGGGCGACCTTCCTTTCCGGCGCACTCCGCAGGACGAAAGAACCCCCGCCGCACGTAGTGTGAACTGCCTCCCATTTCTTGGACACAAGAAATGGGAGGCTTTTTTATGGCTGGAAACGCTTTGTACGACGTCGGGATGAGACTGCGAGCGGCAGAGCTGCAC
>JAXKBK010000016.1:0-11202 GCA_036553025.1 Collinsella sp.
CGGCCGCCGGCTTGCAGCCGACGCCGGCGTCGAAGAGCTCGACGGCCCGCCTCCTGGACTCCAGATCGTGCTTCGACCTGAGATCTATACTCATGGAAAACCTCCCATTTCCCGATGTCCAAGAAATGGGAGGCAGTTCACAGGCACCTTTGTGGTGGTTTTTGTTTGCGCGGGCGTTAGGGGCGGACCTGGCCGGTGCCTCGGAGCTTGTATTTGTAGGTGGTGAGGGCCTCGGCGGCAAAGGGGCCGCGGGCGTGGAGCTTTTGGGTCGAGATGCCAATCTCGGCGCCCAGGCCAAACTCGCCGCCGTCGGTAAAGCGCGTGCTGGCGTTGGCGTACACGGCCGAGGCATCGACCGCGTCCAGGAAGCGCTCGCAAGCATCCGTGTCCTCGGCAACGATGGCCTCGGAGTGCATCGTGCCGTAGCGATTGATGTGTGCGATGGCCTCGTCCTCGTTTGCCACGACCTTCACGCTCATCTCGAGCGCCAGGTACTCGCGACCCCAGTCCTCCTCAGTCGCGGCAACGTAGTCATCGCCCTCGGCAAGCCCGGCATCGGCGCACGCGGCGCACGTGGCCTCGTCGCCGTGAATGAGCACGCCGTGGTCGTGCAGCACGGCAACAACCGCAGGCAAAAACACATTGGCCACAGCATGGTCGACCAGCAGCGACTCGGCGGCATTGCACACGCCCACGCGCTGCGTCTTAGCGTTGACGATAATATTGAGCGCTTTATCGAAATCGGCGGATTCATGCACGTAGATGTGGCAGTTGCCCGTGCCCGTCTCGATCACCGGCACAAGCGACTCGCGCACGCAGCGCTGGATCAGGCCTGCACCGCCGCGCGGAATGAGTACGTCGACAATACCGCGGAGCTTCATGAGCTCGCCAGTGGCCTCGCGGTCGGTGGACTCGATCATCGACACGGCCTCGCGCGGGAAGCCCTTGGCCTCGAGCGCATCGGCCAGCAGCTCAGAAATCATGGCACACGAGTGATAGGCCAGCGAGCCGCCGCGCAGAATACAGGCGTTGCCGGTACGGATGCAGATGCCCGCGGCGTCGGCCGTCACGTTGGGACGCGCCTCGTAAACCATGGCGACCAGGCCCAGCGGCACACTCACGCGCGTAAGGTCCACGCCACTCGCAAGCACACGGTGATCGAGCACGCGGCCCACGGGATCGGGCAGCTCGGCGAGCTTCTCCAGGCCGGCGGCCATGCCCTCGACGCGCTCGGGCGTCAGCAGCAGACGATCGAGGAGCCCCGCCGAGGTCCCCGCATCGCGCGCGGCGGACATATCGAGCTCGTTGGCGGCAACGATGGAGTCGACACCGTTGCGCAGTGCTGCGGCCATGGCGCGCACGGCCTCCTGGCGCTGCTCGTCGCTCGCCGTGGCAAGCGAGGCCGACGCTGCCTTAGCGGCAACGGCAAGATCGTGGACATACGTGGCTATATCGACCGACATGGGCGGCCCTTTCTCCTAGAAGTTTGCAACCATGGTAGCCGATTTGCGCATGTCCTCGCCCGCGGCGGTAGAATTGGTCAACCCGAAACACCGCAACGAACGGAAGACTCACATGGCCCTCATCACTTCGTACCACGTCCCCGGCCTGTATGTCGAGGACCACAGCATCGACGTCCCCCTCGACTGGCGCGGCCTGGAGCCAATGCTCCTGGCCGTCGGCAGCACCATGCGCCGCGGCGCTATGCCGGCACCAATCGCCGGCGCGCCCGAGAGCATCAAGCTCTTCTACCGCGTGGTTTGCGCGCCCGACCGCATCAACGACGATCTGCCGCTGCTTCTGTTTTTGCAGGGCGGCCCCGGCGGCGAGAGCCCGCGTCCGCTGTCACCCACAAGCGATGGCTGGATCGAGGAGGCCGTCAAGCACTTCCGCGTGGTCCTGCCCGACCAGCGCGGCACCGGACGCAGTAGCTGCGTGGACGGACGCACGATTGCCACCTTGGGCGATCGCGCCGAGGCAGCCGGCGCCGATGCGGCCCGCTCGCAGGCGGACTTCCTCAAGCGCCACCTCGCCAGCTCCATCGTGCGCGATTTTGAGTACCTGCGCCTGGTGGGCTTTGGCGGCAGGCCCTGGGTCACGCTCGGGCAGAGCTACGGCGGCTTTTTGACGCTGAGCTACCTGTCGCTCTTCCCCGAGGGCGTGGCGGCAAGCTTTACCTGCGGCGGCATCCCCCACGTACCGGCGAGCGCAAGCGAGGTCTACGCGCACACCTTCCCGCGCATGGCTGCCAAGACGCAGCAGTATTACAACCGCTACCCCGCCGACGTCGAGCGCGTGGCGGCCCTGGCAGATGCCCTCGAGGAGCAAAAGCCCGTGCTACCCGACGGCTCGCCGATGACGGTCGAACGCCTGCAGCTCATGGGCAGCGACTTTGGCATGAAGCCGAGCTTTGAGCGCATGCATTGGATTATCGATCATGCTTTTGTTGACGGCGACGGCACGCTGGCCTGCGGCGCCTCGGTATCCGACAGCTTTTTGATGCGCGCCTTCGAGCGCACCAACACGCGCACGAATCCGCTGTACTGGACGCTTCAGGAGTTCATCTACGCCGACGGCGACACCATGCCCATTCGCTGGGCCGCGGCAGAAGAGAAGGCCCATCGTGCCGAGTTCGACACGCTCACGCGACCGCTCATGTTTACCGGCGAGGCCATGTTCCCGTGGATGTTTGAGCAGATGCCCGAACTTAAGCCCTTCAAGCCGGCGATGGATCTGCTTATGGAAGACACAAGCTGGGACAAGATCTACGACCCGCAGCGCCTGGCGTGCAACGAGGTGCCCCTGCAGGCCGCGGTGTACTTCGATGACATGTACGTGGACTCGGGCATGCAGCTCGATACGCTCAGCCGCGTGGGCAACTCGCATGCCTGGGTGACCAACGAGTTCGAGCACGACGGCTTGCACGGCAGCGTGGTGTTCAAGCACCTCTTCGACGAAGCCCTCAACCGCGGAGACCTGCGCCAGATCTTCTAGCAAAGGAGTGTCCCCGTCTGCCGGCACAATAGGAACGTCCCCAAGTGCCGGCAACGACAATGCCGCTGGTAAAGGACAGAAAGCGAAAACGCCCCTAAGCGAGCAAGGTGACGTGAAAGAGGAGGGCATTGACCTTTTGGTCATGCCCGACGATTGAACGTCAGATTGCCGCTTAGGGGCGTTTGCAGCGTCAATTGGTTAGGCGAACACTATCAAGTTGTCCCTATGGATCGCGGGCTTCTCGGCCAGGTCTGCGAGCAGGCGGTTGCTGGCAATCTGGTCCTGGCGGCGGCCGGCTGCAAGCTCCAGCACGTCCGAATCGGCCTCGGCGATACCACGGGCGACAACCATGCCGCTCGGGTCGCACACGTCGAGCACATCGCCCTCGGCAAACTGGCCATCGACCTCGCGAATACCCACCGCAAGCAAGGAAGAGCCACGGCTAACCAGCGCCTTCGCAGCACCATCATCAACCGTCACCGACCCATGTGCCTTGTCGCCCAGCGCGATCCACAGCTTGCGGGGCGCGATGTCCAGACGCTCCGCCGGCGGATCGAACAGCGTGCCCACGCTCTCGCCGCGGGCGAGGCGCACGAGCGCATCGGGCTCCTCGCCCGAGCAAATCACGCTCTGAATGCCCGCCGTCATCAGGATGCGACTCGCGCGGATCTTGGTAATCATGCCGCCCGTGCCCACCGATGTGGAAGAATCGCCCGCCGAGGCAATAATCTTGGCATCGATCTTATGCACGACCGGGATAAACTCGGCCGTCGGATCCTCATGCGGATTGGCGGTGTAGAGGCCATCGATGTCCGAGAGCGTCACGCACAGATCGGCAGAAACCAGGCAGCTCACAAGCGCCGCCAGCGTGTCGTTGTCGCCGAACTTGATCTCATCGACGGTAACGGTGTCGTTCTCGTTGACGACCGGCACCACGCCCAGCTCCACCAGGCGCAGCAGGGCGTCGCGCGCGTGCAGGTAGGACGTGCGGCGCGCCGTGTCGTGACGCGTGAGCAGCACGAGCGAGGTGAGCAGGTCGCGCGCATGGAACTCCTCGTCGTAGGCCGACGAGATGATGCACTGACCGGCCGAGGCGCAGGCCTGCAGGCTCGGCAGGTCACCGACCGGCTTGCGGTCGAAGCCCAGCACGGGATAGCCGCAGGCAATGGCACCCGAGCTCACCACGACCAGGCGCCAGCCAAGCTCGCGCAGCGCTGCGGCCTGGTCGGCAAGCCCGCCGATAAAGGCGCGGTTGACATTGCCGTCGGCGCCCACCACCGTGGACGAACCGATCTTTACCACCATCGTTTTATAAGAAGTCGTCATACGTCAAACCAATCGAATGTCGAGCGTTCGGGCGAGCTGGGGCAGTCGGGGCGCCTGGTGCGGAACGGACGAAAATGATCCGTTTTCCTCCGTCCCCTTCGGATCATTTTGCCCAGGGGAAGGCCGAAGCCGCAGCCATGTTCTTGCGCACGAGCTCGTCGCGCACCTGAGCCAGGCCCTGCTCCATGCCCACCACATAGGTCTGCGGGTACAGGAAGCGCTTGAAAGCTGCGTCCAGATGGTCAAGTGCCCAGGCGCAACGCTCGCGCGCGTCCTGGATGCTCTCACGCGGAGCCACCGCACTGCCATCGCGCACGATCGGCACCAGCAGCTCGCGATACTCAAGTTCGGACACGTCGGTCACCAGAGCGGCATCATTCACGGCCACGAGGGTATTGCCGCGCGCGGCGCCCTCCCCCGCCAGATGGTCCTCGTCGTAGATCATGTCGCAGACCGGGCCGCCAAAGCCGTCGTAATAACGGCGCACGCGTTGCACACCCGGGATCGTGCGCTTGTAGGGCTGCTCGGAGAGCTTGACCACCGGCGTCCACGGGTCCGTCTCACTCGCACGGCGGGCGGCGAGCTTGTACACGCCGCCCAGCGCCGGCTGGTCGTAGCAGGTCGCGAGCTTGGTGCCCACGCCAAAGCTATCGATAGGCGCGCCCTGGTCGAGCAGCGACTGAATCGTGTACTCATCCAAATCGTTAGAAACCGAGATCCCCACATAGGGCAGGCCCTCGGCATCAAAACGGCCGCGCACATACTTGGAGAGCTTGGCGAGGTCGCCGGAGTCGATGCGAATGGCCGACAGGCGCTCGCCCACCGCTTCCATCTCCTTGGCAACCGTAATGGCATGCTCGCAACCCTCGCGTACGTCGTAGGTGTCGATGAGCAGCGTGCAATTCTTGGGGCTCGACTTGGCAAAGGCGCGGAAGGCCTCGAGCTCGGAGTCGAAGCTCATGACCCAGCTGTGCGCATGCGTGCCAAAGACGGGAATACCGTAGCGGCGGCCGGCGAGCACATTGGACGTAGAGGAGCAGCCGGCAACGTAGCTCGCGCGCGCGACGGCCAGCCCGCCATCGGGACCCTGGGCGCGGCGCAGGCCAAACTCGGCAACGGGACGGCCGTCCGCCGCCAGCACCACGCGCGCCGTCTTGGTGGCGACAAGCGTCTGGAAGCCGACGATGTTGAGCAGCGCCGTTTCGAGCAGCTGGCACTCCAGCGCGGGACCGGTGACGCGAACCATGGGTTCGCGCGGAAAGACGAGCTCGCCCTCGGGGACGGCGTCGATGTTTACATGTGCATGAAAATCGCGCAGGTAGTCGAGGAATGCAGGCTTGAACATCGCACCGCCGGCCGGGGCCTGGAGTGAGGCGAGGTAGTCGATATCCTCGGGCGTAAAGCGCAGGTTCTCGACCAGCTCGGGCAGCTCGGCGGTGCCGCACATGACGGCATAGGCGCTGCCAAAGGGATGGTCGCGGTAAAACGCGGTAAAACAACCCTGCTCATTGGCCTTGCCGCTCTCCCACAGGCCCTGGGCCATAGTGAGCTCGTACAGATCGGTGAGCATTGCAATGTCGGTGGGATGCGAGATGTCGGTCAAAGCCATGGGGCGACCTTTCGGATGCGTTGTGCAGAGGTTGAGGGTTGGAAAAGGGCAGAGTGTTCGGGCATGGCACCCAGCGCGAATGGGCTAGAGCAGGCCCATGCTGGTCAGGATCGTGTAGCCCATAAAGATGACAAACGCGATGAGGGCAAGGACAATGATGATTTTTTGAGCCGGCGCCATGCCAGGGATCTCGTTCTCGCCCGTAGGCTCCTTGGAGGTAACCATGCGCTGGGCAAAGGTCATCTCGTCACGGCTCGGCTTGGGCTCGACGGACTTGGAACGAGCGACCTTTTTAGGCTGAGGTTTAGGTGCGGTGGGCGCGGGCTTCGCGGCGGCGGGCTTGGGCGCGGGGGCGACGTTCGCGGCGGCCTCCTCGGCCTTCTCGCGCTCGGCACGCAGGGCGGCCAGCTCCTCACACTCGCGGCGTGCCTCTTCCTGGGCCTCGCGACGAGCTTTCTCGGCGCGGAGCTCTTCCAACTCGGCGCGTTCCTCGGCAGACAGTGGTTGGGACTCAAGCTTGGCCATGGTACAGCCCTTTCTTTTAAAAAAAGCCGCCGACACAATGTCAGCGGCTTATCAAATCCAAGGGTGGAGACGAAGGGAGTCGAACCCTCGGCCTCTGCCATGCGACGGCAGCGCTCTCCCAACTGAGCTACGTCCCCAGGACAAGTTGATATTTTACCTACGGCTCGCCAACTGTCAACGCCCAATACCCAGTCTTTTTGGGACGCGGCTGTTTTAGCTACCCCGACAGACAACGCGAACGGTTTGGTCGAACAGCGGCAGGGGTAGCTAAAACAGCCCCGTCCCAAAAAGACTACTCAAAGAGCCTCGTCCCAGATTAGCTGGTTTGAGCACTAGTAAGAACACCGGTGGTATCGAACGCCGGGGTAAAGCTCTCGTCTACCGCGCCGCCTTCTTGCCAAAACATCGTCGTAAAGCCCAGGTCGTCGGCATGGTCGAGCACCTGCTCGTACTCCTCGCGCGTCACGGCGCGCGCCAGGTCGCCGCCTTGTTCGCGCATGAGGGCATTGGGCGTGTACTGGTTCATGACCGAGATCGGCACGTCGCCCACCGTCTGCCACACCAGGTCCAACACGCGGCACGAATCGTCCGCATGCCCCGGCAGCACCAGATGACGCACGATTATGCCGCGCCTCATGAGCCCGTCCTCGTCTACCAGCTCTCCCCCGCGGCGCTCAATCTCGCGCGCCATCTGGGCCAGACCCGACACGGCCACACGCGGGTAGTCCTTAATGTGGGAGAGCGACTGCGCAAGCCCGGCATCGGCATATTTAAAGTCCGTAAGCCACACGTCGACCAGGTCGCCCAGCGCCGCCACGGCACTCGCGCGCTCGTAACCACTCGTGTTGTAGACAATTGGGATGACCAACCCGCGCGTCCGTGCCGCGGCAATCGCGGCAGGCAACAGGTGCGCATAGTGCGTCGCCGTCACCAGGTTGATGTTATTGGCGCTCTGGTCCTGCAGCTCCAGCATAATCTCGACCAAACGCTCGGGCGAAATCTCAAGACCGAAATTGCCCGTCGAGATCTCGTGGTTTTGGCAGTAGATACATTTGAGCGAACAGCCGCTAAAGAAAATCGTACCCGAGCCGGCCTCGCCCGAAATGGGCGGCTCCTCCCACATATGGAGCGCCGCGCGGGCGACCTTAAGCGTGTTGTCGGCGCCGCACACGCCACGCGCGCCCTCGTCGCGCGCCGCACCGCAACGGCGCGGACACAAATGGCAGGCGGGCGAAAAAAGTTCGGTCAACGACGTCGGCATAAAAACATGCTCCAAAACAATGATTCAGCAGCTCAAACGTAAAGGGACCAACCGCACAGACGGCTCGAGCCCAAGGCGCCGTAATCGTCCGACACGATTTTTATAATGTCAAGACTGGAATCGACAAAGTGCCGCTTTATGATGTAGGTATTCCGCCCCCCGCGGAGCAACTGGGTGAACCGTCGCGTTTATTTAGGGAGCCCACACAGTCGTACCTAGTACAGGTATCCTTCGTTGTTAAGGACGCTGGAACAGTCGATGAGGGCACCCACCTGTTTTAGGTGGGTTCATTTTCGTAACGTGGGGGGTGGTTTTCATTTGCCGAAAACCACCATTACAGCCCATATGGATCCCCGCCGGTATCCCGACAAGCTATCGACAATACCCTAATATCTGGTAAGCGCGTGATTATCGCTGCGTGCAATTCCATGCACCCCCCTTGGTCGAGTATCATGGTTCGGCTATGCCCTTTGCGCTTAGCAACCTTTGACCTTTTCCTTCGACGCTTGGCGGTTTTTAGATTCATGGCTTCATCCCCGAGCTACATACCGTATCTATGCGTGGCAGCAGCGGCCTTCATCACGACCTTCCTCACGGTGCCCCTGGTCAAGCGCTTGGCAATTAAGCTCGACGCCGTCGACTATCCTTCTAAGCGCCGCATCAACACCAAGCCCATCCCGCGTTTGGGCGGAACGGCGGTGTTTTTGGGCCTGGCCGTTGCCTGTATTGTGCAAATCCTAGGCACCTGGTACCTGGGTTGGCCGCCCGTTTTGGTGCCCCACCCCCGTCTGCACATCAGCTACCCCATACTTGCGCTTTCTTTTACCGTCATCTTTGCGACCGGCGCTATCGACGACGTCTTCCAGCTCAAGCCCAAGCAAAAGCTGGCCGGACAGGTCCTCGCCGCGCTTATCGCCTGTATCGGCGGCCTACGGATCGGCGTCATCGTCAACCCGTTTGCCCCCGGCGAGATCATGCTCGGATGGCTCGCCTACCCCATCACCGTGATCTATCTGGTGGCATTCACCAACATCATTAACCTCATCGACGGCCTCGACGGCTTGGCCACGGGCATCTGCGGCATCGCGTCGTTCACCATGTTTTCGATGGCCGTTCTCTCGGGCCGCATCGACGCCGCCGCGCTCTCCATTGCGCTCTTTGGCGCCTGTCTGGCCTTTTTGCGCTACAACTTCAACCCCGCAAGCATCTTCTTGGGCGACTCGGGGTCGCTGCTTCTGGGCTTTGCGCTGGGCTCCATCTCGCTGCTCAACGTGAGCCGCACCGCCGCGCTCACCTCGCTTATCATTCCGCTCATCGTTGCCGGCGTGCCCATCATCGACACGTTTAGCGCCATCGTGCGCCGCAAGCGCGCCCACATTAGCATCGGGCAGGCCGACAAGGGCCACATCCACCACCGCCTGATCCAAGAAGGCTACAACCAAAAACAGGCAGTGCTCCTCATCTACGCCTGGTGCATCATGCTTTCGGTCGGCGCCGCCGCGATTAACCAGGTCGAGGTGCCCATGCGCGTGCTCATCTTTACCGTGCTCGCCATTGGTTCGGCGGCCTTTGCCAAGCATCTACATCTGTTTGAGCCCGTGCTGCGCCACCATTACAACAAGCGCACACACGAGGATGAGCTCGTCACCCCCGACGACCCCGCCTTTAAGCAGGAGGAGCAGGCAGCCGAGGAGCGCAAAGAAGAGCGCCACCACAAGCTCTAGGGCAAGCTGCCGAGGATGTGCCAAGGCACCGTTGGCCAAGCGCGGCCGCGCCGCGCCCATCGCACAAGCCACCCCTCTCCCGCCCCTCGCCTACTTACGCCCCGCCCCTCCAATAAACGCGTTATCATCTTGACCCATGAACATACGTTAGGAGCAATCATGCCAAACGAGAACAGCTACGAAGTCGCGCTGCAAAAGAGCAACGCCATTCGCGAGGGCTTGGCCAATACGCCCGAGAAGTTCACCATGCTCACCGGTGATCGCCCCACCGGCCGTCTGCACCTGGGCCACTACTTTGGCACCCTCAAGGGCCGCGTTGAGCTGCAGAACATGGGCGCCAAGACCAACGTGCTCATCGCCGACTACCAGGTCATCACCGACCGCGACACGACCGAGCACATCCAGGACAACGTGTACAACATGGTCATGGACTACCTTGCCTGCGGTATCGACCCCGACAAGACCATGATCTACGCGCACTCCGCCGTGCCCGCCGCCAACCAGCTCATGCTGCCGTTCCTGTCGCTGGTGTCCGAGGCCGAGCTGGCGCGCAACCCCACGGTAAAGACCGAGATGGAGGCCTCGGGCCACGAGCTCACCGGCCTTCTGCTCACCTACCCGGTGCACCAGGCCTGCGACATCCTGTTCTGCAAGGGCAATGTGGTGCCCGTCGGCCGCGACCAGCTGCCGCACATCGAGCTCACCCGCACCATCGCCCGCCGCTTTAACAACCGCTACGGCAAGGTGTTCCCCGAGGTCGACGCGCTGCTGTCCGAGACCCCGCTGCTGCCCGGCCTGGACGGTCGCAAGATGAGCAAGAGCTACGGCAACGCCATCAACATCTCGATGACCGCCGAGGAGACGGCCAAGCGCATCAAGAAGAGCCAGACCGACTCCGAGCGCATGATCACGTTCGATCCCGAGAACCGCCCCGGCGTGTCCGGCCTGCTTTCGACGGCCGCCATCTGCACCGGCCGTTCCGAGGTCGAGATTGCCGAGGAGATTGGCATGGGCGGCTCCGGCCAGCTCAAGAAGTACGTGACCGAGGCCGTCAACGAGTACTTCGCACCGATCCGCGAGCGTCGCCAGCGCTACGAGAACGATCTGGACTATGTGAAGGACGTCCTTCACGAGGGCAACCGTCGCGCCAACGAGATCGCCGATCAGACCCTGGCAGAGGTTCAGGACGCCATGGGCATGGTGTACTAGACCGATTTGCTGGCTTGAGCTTTCGATTGCTTTAGGGCGGGCGCTACGACGTCCGCCTTTTTCGGAGCCGGACTGCTTCGGCTCCGCCCATTGCACTCCCCCGATAAACGGGAACGGGCCCGCCGGCAGTCAGTTGCCGGCGGGCCCGTTCCCGAAGTACACCGTTGAATCGCACAGAGGGGAGGAATGCGAATCAAACTCAACAGGGCAGGCTTTTTCATCGCCTATTGCCTGCTCCGTTGCTGAAACCAATATAGTTCACCGTGGTTTACTTTCTGACGGCAAAGTACGCTACCACACCTTCTCCATAAGTTAGCTCTGGTAAACCTACAGCGTAAAACCACCACAAAGGGGACAGTGAACTGCGCCCCGAAACTTGGACTGAATAAATAGCGACTACGCCGCAAGGGCCTGGTTCCGGAACTCCTCCGGCGTCAGGCCCTTCAATCTTACCTGCCTGCGCCGCGTGTTCCAATGGGCTATGTACCCCTCCAGGTCGCGCTTGAAGTCCCCGAAGCTGCCCCACTCCCTGCCGCGGTAGAACTCGTCCTTCA
>JAXKBK010000017.1:0-15018 GCA_036553025.1 Collinsella sp.
GGCCAGGCTTTATCTCAACGACTTTGCGAAGCAACCGGAGTGAAGATAAAGCCTGGCCCGCCCGCGAAGCGCCACAAAGACCGCAGGGACGGGAGCAGCTATACTACTCTCAGTAGTTAAGGGTCGCGGATTCGCCGCGTCACCGCTCTCAACAGGAGGTCTTTGTTTATGGCAGATCAGAAGCCGGTTGTCGGGATCATCATGGGCTCCAAGTCCGATCTGGGCGTTATGGAAGGCTGCACCGCCGAGCTCGAGGCACTGGGCGTGCCCTATGAGCTCGTGATTGCAAGCGCGCACCGCACGCCGGCGAAGGTCCATGAGTGGGCCTCGACTGCTGCCGATCGCGGCATCAAGGTGATTATCGCCGCCGCCGGCAAGGCTGCTCACCTGGGCGGTGTCGTGGCTGCGTTTACGCCGCTGCCGGTCATCGGCGTGCCTATGAAGACGAGTGACCTGGGCGGCATGGATTCGCTGCTGTCGATGGTGCAGATGCCTTCGGGCGTGCCCGTGGCCTGCGTTGCCATCAACGGCGCCAAGAACGCCGCCATCTACGCCACGCAGATTCTAGGCGCTTGCGACCCCGAGTACCGCAAGGTTATCGAGAAGATGAAGCAGGAGATGGCCGACGCCTAGGCGTTCCGCCGTTTCACCGCAGTATAAGGAGAGCCATGTCCGACTATCAGGGAAAACGATTCAAGGCTTCTCAGATTCCCGATCCGTCGAAGCCGGGTGCTGCCCATGCGGCACAGCAGGGTCGGGCATCCTCTCCTCAGCAGCCGCGCGCGCCGCGCCCCGTGACACCGGCGACGCATCGTCGACAGGACGCGCCGGCCGCATATCGACCTTCATCTTATAGCACCGCTAAGAAGCCGCCCCGGTCTTCATCGCATGCCACGCCGTCGGATTACACCGAGCCGCCGCGTAAAAAGCGCCGCTCCATCATTCCTATTCTGCTCATCATCGTGGGCATCGGTCTGATTGTTGCCGCCGCTGCCATCTTTATCAATGCTCAGATTGGCTATAAGCAGGCGAGCGATTCGTACCAGAAAATCGAGAAGCAATATGTAAGCGATCAGGACGCCAGCGGCGTGCCGATTATCGATTTCGATGCGCTTGCTCAGACAAACCCCGAGATTGTGGGTTGGATTTATGTGCCGGGAACCAACATCAACTATCCCGTGGTGCAGACCAACAACAACTCCAAATACCTCAACACGCTGTTCGACGGTACGGCCAATGCATCTGGGGCCATTTTCCTGGATAGCGATGACACCGCGCCGGGAATGGTTGACCAGCAGACCACGATCTACGGACACCATATGAACGATGGGTCGATGTTCAACGTGATTTCGGATACGACAGACCAGGCAACGTTCGATAGCATTGAATATGTGTACTACATCACACGGGATGCTACGTATAAGCTGCGACCACTGGCGACCAAGGTCGTTGAGGACACGTATGCCAAGGCGCGCACGCCCAATTTTGAGGGCGACGACGGGCTCAAGAACTACCTGTCCGAGATGCTCGACGGTGCCTCTGCCGTGGCGAGCGATGCCACCGATCGTGCCGCTTCGGCAACCAAGGTCGTAGCGCTTGTGACCTGTCGTTCGCTGTCGCTGAGCAACACACGCGCCGTCATGGTGCTCACGCCGGTCGAGGAATAGATAATGGGCTACTCAATGACGGTGAAAGGGGAAATGATGCTCGAGAATGGCAAAACGATGCCCTCGATTGATGCTTGGCTGCGCGAGGCCAAGGCCGATGCTTCGGCGGCAGGCTGCGGTATGTATCTGACACATAACGGTGTGGTGCGCGCGACGCCCAAGGCCGAGGCGCGCGGTGTCGAGACCGATGGCGTGGCACCGGGCCACAAGGTGGGCGGCATGGTGTTCGGCTTCGATGCTCAGAAGGTGCAGGCTGCTATCGAGGCCACGCGCGCGATGCCGGGTATCGGCTATGTGCGCGTGTGGCTGGCAAACGGCGAGCTTGCTGTAGGTGACGACATCATGCTCGTGCTCATCGGCGGGGACATTCGCCCGCACGTGGTCGATGCGCTGCAGGCGCTCGTTGGCACCATCAAGAATGAATGCGTGAGTGAGGTCGAGCGCGAGGCGTAGAGGCTTGCGTCGATAGAAGGCTCGTTTATAAAAATGCCCGCCGGTACGTGTGATACCGGCGGGCATTTTGCGTTTTGGGCGCGGTTGGCGCTACACGCGCGTCGCATCCTTGGGGCTCATGGTCATGCTCTGGAAGCGATTCTCCATAAAGTCATTATCGAAGTACTTGCCGTAGAACTGCGCAACGGGAATATCCGGTTCCGTGCCGTTGACGCGCTGATACCAATAATCGAGCGACTGCAGCGTCATAACGCCATCGACCAGCATAATGATGGTGAAGATGACGGTAGCCGAGTAGCGGCTCTTCCACGGAATCATGTTGATGAGCTTGAGCAGCCTCGGCAGCAGCAGCTTGATCCAGATGAGGCCACCCAGACCCCACAGGCAGGCGAAGCCTGTGCAGGTACGTCCGCCGGTAAGGACGGCGAGCGGATCGGGCATGCCAAAGAGCTTCATATGCGAGTAGCTCCACGAGACCACGCCAAACGAGGTTTGCATAAACCAGCCCACGAACACCTCAAAGCTTGCGCCGAGCACAGCGCTTACCAGGAAAATGATGATGGGGTTCTTTTTGTAGAAGCGGTTGAGCACCATGGTCATGAGCACGGCGCCAAATCCGTAGATGGGGCTGAAGGGGCCAAACAGCATGCCGGCGCGGTTCTGGTAGACGCCCGGGTCGTCGACCGTCATGTGCCAGATGTCCTCGGCGATCAGGCCGAGTATGCTGCAGACAAAGAATACCCAGAACAGGTTGAAGTAGTTGAGCTTGATGTAGCCTTCGCCGGTTTCATCGCGCCCGAGCATGCCCTCGGCGGCGGCGTCGCGATCGAGCATCTCCTGCAGGCGGCGCTGCAGCTCGCGCTCCTGGCGCAGCGTGGGGTCGACGGTGGCCGAAAGTGCGATGAGGATGCCGAGTTGGATGGCGGGGCGCAGCAAGAAAGGCCCGATGCCCTGGAGCATCACGTCAACCAAAAGCTCGACGACGGTCAATGCGATAAGGATATAGGACAGACGAGCGGCATTGCGGCGCTGGTTCTTGATGAGGTCCAGGCCAAAGATGATCAAGATGACGGCACTGGCAGCCGAGAGCATGATGCCGGCGACAATCAGTCCGACCGCGACGAGCGTGTTGTCGCCGAGCTTGGCGGCGTTGCCGTTGATGAGTGCGGTGATGACCTGCCACATAAAGGCGCCGACCGACGGGAGCGTACCCACGCCGGACAGGATGCACAGGACGGCGTACACCTTAATGATGAGGGGGATCTTCTTGACCTCCGTGGCGCTGGGGACGCTGGGGTCGAGTTCGTTTCGATCCATACATAACCTTTCTCGTTTTGCTGTAGGTACAAGGATACGCCGCCGACCTGCCAAAAGACAGGACGAACGTCCCAATTCCAACAATGCAAGCCCCAACGGCGGATGAGACGCGTCGCGACGGAAGCATGCGGGATCGTCGACCCCGAGGAGGTTGCCCAATAAAATGTTTGGCTGCAAAACGGATTATAAGCTCGGTGGGCTTTTAAAAAGCGCTGCTCATGCGCGGGAGTGCTTGTCTTGCCGTGCGTATAATAGGGCAGGTAACGCCAAATAACGAGGCTCTGAGGGGATGCCATGTCTCAAGAAACCATCCGCGCGGCCGAGCGTGCCGCGGGACAGGTGAAGACCATGTCGACGTATGATCCGGACTCCGACCAGCTGCATGAGGAATGCGGCATTTTTGGTGTGTGGGCACCCGATCGCGATGTGGCTCGACTGACGTACTTTGGGCTGCGTGCACTGCAGCACCGTGGCCAGGAATCGGCGGGAATCGCCGTGGGTGACGGCGGCACGGTTATGGTCCGCAAGGATCTGGGGCTGCTCGATCGCGTGTTCTCCAACGCCGACCTGTCGACGCTCTCCGGCCAGCTGGCCGTGGGCCACGTGCGCTACGGCACCGCCGGTGCCAAGAGCTGGGAAGCCTCTCAGCCGCATCTTTCTACCATCAACAGCGTCATTATCGCGCTTGCTCACAACGGCACCCTCGTCAACACCGACGAGCTGCGCCGCCAGCTGATCGAGCTGGGCGTGCCGTTCCTCTCCAATTCGGATTCCGAGGTCGCGACCAAACTCATCGGCTACTTTACCCAGCGTACAGGCCATCTGCGCGAGGGCATTCGCAAGACCATGGAGCTCGTGCGCGGCGGCTACGCCATGACGCTCATCAACGAGCAGGCGCTCTACGCATTCCGCGATCCACACGGCATTCGCCCGCTCGTGCTGGGCAAGCTGGTGGACGAGGGTCTGGACCAGGCCGATGCCGCAGCCGTTTCGCAGCTGCCGTCGCAGGACGGCGCCGCGACGGCCGACTCCGCCGTCCGTGTCACGCGCGCCGGCGGCTGGGTCGTCGCCTCCGAGACCTGCGCACTCGACATCGTGGGTGCCGAGTACGTCCGTGACGTCCGTCCCGGCGAGATCTTGCGCATCAGCGCCGAGGGTCTGGTATCCGAGCAGGGCGTGCCTGCAGCCGAAGAGCCCGCCAACTGCATCTTTGAGCAGGTCTACTTTGCCCGCCCCGACTCCATCATGAACGGCAAGAGCGTCTATGCCTGCCGTTACGACATGGGTCGTCAGCTGGCACATGAGGAGCCCGTCGAGGCCGACCTGGTCATCGGCGTGCCCGACTCCGGCCTGCCGCCCGCGGAGGGGTATTCGCACGAGAGCGGTATTCCCTTTGGCGAGGGCCTTATCAAGAACCGCTACGTGGGCCGTACGTTTATCGAGCCTACGCAGGAGTTGCGCGCCATGGGCGTGCGTATGAAACTCAACCCGCTGCGCGACAACATCGAGGGCAAGCGCCTGGTCGTTATCGACGACTCCATCGTGCGCGGCACCACCATGGTGCAGCTCGTCAAGATGCTGCGCAACGCTGGCGCCAAGGAGATTCATATCCGCATCAACTCGCCCGAGGTCATCTGGCCGTGCTTCTACGGTATCGATACCGACGTGCAGTCGCAGCTTATCAGCGCCAACAAGACGGTCGACGAGATTTGCGAGTATATCGGCGCCGATTCGCTGGCCTTCCTTTCGGTCGAGGGCCTGCTTAAGGTCATGCCCAAGGGCGGTTACTGCGATGCGTGCTTTACCGGCCGCTACCCCGTGGCGATTCCCGAGAGCTTTGGCCGCGACAAGTTTATGGAGGGCTTTAAGCCCCGCAACCTGGATAAGCCGCTGCACTTTGACGACGACGCCGTGGTCGAGAAATACGACGACCGCAGCTGGGAAGAGGAGCACGGCGAGGCCTAAAACCTGCCATTTAGGGACAGGTTTATTTTGGCAGGTTTTATCTGCTGTTTTGTTGATATGACGGCGCGCGTTGTTATGGCGCGTGCCGAAATGAACGCAACTATGAGCACCGTTTGGCACCCGCGCGGCGCCACGGTAGTGGGAGAGGAAGGCTCAGATGAGCGACAGCAAGCATGTGACGTACGAGGACGCCGGCGTCGATACCGCCGAGGGCGGCCGCGCCGTCGACGCGATTAAGCAGATGGTCAAGGACACCAATCGCCCCGAGGTTATCGGCGGCATCGGCGGCTTCGGTGGCCTGTTCTCGGCCGCCGCGCTTAAGGATATGGAAGACCCGATTCTGATTAGCGGTACCGACGGCGTGGGCACCAAGCTCGTGCTCGCCCAGATCATGGACCGTCACGAGACGGTGGGCCAGGACCTGGTCGCCATGTGCGTCAACGACATTCTGGCTTCGGGCGCCGAGCCGCTGTTCTTCCTGGACTACGTTGCCATCGGTCATATCGAGGCCGAGCACATGGCAAAGATCATCAAGGGCGTGGCCGATGGCTGTAAGCTCGCGGGCTGCGCACTCGTGGGCGGTGAGATGGCCGAGCACCCCGGCGTCATGGCTCCTGCCGACTACGACCTTGCCGGATTTACCGTGGGCGTCGTCGACCGTCCCAAGATGCTCGACCCCGCAAACGTCCGCCCAGGCGATGTGATCCTGGGCCTGCCTTCCACCGGCGTGCACTCCAACGGATACTCACTCGTGCGCAAGGTCATCGGTGTCGACGGCATCAAGCCGGGCACGCCCGAGGCTGCCGCTAAGGCCGAGGAACTGAGCCGTCCGCTCGAGGAACTCGGCGGCGCATCGCTGGCAGACGCCCTGCTGGCTCCCACGCGCATCTACGTCAAGCCGATCCTGGAGCTGCTCCGCGGTGGCGCCAGCGTGCACGCCATCGCCCACATCACCGGCGGCGGTATTACCGAGAACCTCAACCGCGCGCTCGCCGACGACGTCGACGCCGTGGTCACCCGCAACGGCGCCGAGATGGGCTGGGATGTTCCGCCCGTCATCACCTACGTGTCGCGTCAGGCCGAGCTCGCGCCCAACGAGGCATGCAAGACCTTCAACATGGGCGTCGGCCTGTGCCTGATCGTCGCCCCCGAGGACGAGGCCGCGGTTACCGAAGCCCTGGTCGCGCTGGGCGAGAAGCCGTTCCGCGTGGGCGAGTGCGTCGAGGGTTCCGGTAAGGTCGTGTACTCCGATGAGCGCTAACGATCAGATGGCTGCTAGTGAGGGCCTGGGCTTTGTGCCCTACACCCGTCCGACCGGCACCGATACGGCCGAGCCGCTCAAGATCGGTGTGCTCATCAGCGGTTCGGGTACCAACCTGCAGGCGCTGATCGATCTGATCGCCGCCGGTAAGCTCAACGCCTCGATTGAGCTTGTGGTGTCGAGCCGTCCTTCGGCTAAGGGCTTGCAGCGCGCTGAGCGCGCGGGCATCCAGACGCTGACCCTTTCCAAGGATGTCTATGCCGACCCCATCGCCGCCGACGAGATTATTGCGCACGAGCTGCTCGAGCGCGGCTGCGAGTATGTGGTCATGGCCGGCTACATGCGCATGGTGCACACGCCGCTGCTGGCGGCGTTCCCCAATCGCGTGGTCAACCTGCATCCGGCGCTGCTGCCGAGCTTTACCGGCGCGCATGCGATTGACGATGCCTTTGCGCGTGGCGTCAAGGTGACCGGCGTGACCGTGCACTTTGCCAACGAGATTTACGACAACGGCCCCATCATCGCCCAGCGTGCGCTGACTGTCGAGGAAGGCTGGGATGTCGACACGCTCGAGGAGCACATCCACGCGATTGAGCACGTGCTGTATCCCGAGGTCGTGCAAATGCTCGCCGACGGCCGCGTCCATGTGCTGGACAGCGGCAAGGTCGCAATTGATCCGGCACGCTAGTCGTGTGTAAGAGGGCTCATTGAGCGTTCTTTGGGACGTAAGCGATCTAGAAAATCTGATAGGGCCCTGTCCGTGCGCGGGCGGGGCCCTTTTGTGTGGTCTGCTCTGTTTGCTATACTGCTAGCAAGTAGAGAGGAGCCGCTATGGGTACAGCAACGGTGCAGCTCAACACACGAATCGACCCTATGCTCAAGGCCGGTGGCGATGCGGTCCTGACTCGTAATGGGCTGGGGCCGAGTGACGCCATTCGTGCGCTTTGGACCTATCTTGCCGAGCATCAAACGTTGCCGGGATTTATGGTGACGGATAAGTGCGAGACGCCCCGTGCGAAGAGTCTTGCCGAACAGGGGTGTGGTCTGGCTTTTTCCTCATTGGGGTTGAGCTTCTCAGATTTTGCGCCAGGCGAATCATCGGCGGACAACTGGGATGCCGTACGCGATGATATGTATGACGCGATGATTGCCGACATAGAGGCGAATTGCCGATGATTGAGGCAAAGCGGCTCTTGGTGGACACGAATGTTTGGCTTGATTACTACCTGCAAGAGGGCGCATTCGACAACGTGAGAAGATTGGTTGAACTGGCCGAAGCGGGAAAGATCGACCTTCTGTACGCGCCAACGACGGCAAAGGACGTGTTCTACATCTTGCCTCGGCGTCTAGCTCGACGGAATGTGAATGGGATTAACGCTTCGTTCGGTCCGGCTGCATGGGCATGCGTCGAGCATATGATGCAGGTGGCAACGGCTTCCCCGCTTTCGATGGCGGAGTGCGAGATGGCGCGCATGCTTGGCAAGCGCATGCCGGACCTCGAGGACAATCTCATTATCGCCTCGGGCGATACGGCGGATGTTGACTACGTAGTCACGAGCGACCGACGCATGTTGGAGACGATGCCCGAGGTATGCTTGACGCCCGCGCGCGCACTCGAGCTCATCGGGATCCTCGGCTGACCTTGCATACCCCGTTTCGCTATCATATTGAGCATTGTGGCCCTCATGCAACTTTGGAGGACGGTATGGCGGATAACGAAGCACTGTTTACGCCTGAGCTGGTGTTTTTTGATTGGGAGTGCGCGACGCCCGCCGAGGTGTTTGCGCGACTCGAAGGCGAACTTGCCCCACGCGGCTACATTGGCACCGGTTGGCTCGACGCCGTCCGCACGCGCGAGGATGCCTATCCCACGGGGCTTGCCATGCCGGCGGCCAACATTGCCATCCCGCATACCGATCCGGGGTTTGTGGCTAAGCCCTACATCGCGGTGGTGAAGCCGGCCACGCCCGTGACATTCAATGCTATGGCGGGCATGGGTGCCCCTGTGCCGGCGCAGATCGTCATCAATTTGGGCATTGCCGAGCCGGGCGGCCAGGTCGAGGCCCTGCAAGCGCTCATGAATATCTTTATGGACGCGGACGTCGCAGCCGATGTGCTCGGCCAGACCACGCCCCAAGGCATGGTCGACGCCATCCGCCGCCACTTTTAAAGCCGGCACTTGGGGACTGTCCCTAACTGCCGGCAGAAAAGGAACGTCCCCAAGTGCCAGGGTTGCCCCTTTGTCGCGGGGGCTGCGTTGTGACACAATGGCGTTTGTTCGATTCGTGATGCGAAAGGCCAACTATGGCAAACAAGAAAAAGAACTCCGAGGCCGTACCGACGCCCGAGCAGCAGGCCCGCGCCGCGTCGAGCTCTCGCAAGAAGCAGCGCAAGACCCGCGTGTCCAAGACCGTCAAGATCGTTCTGGTGGTCATCGGCGTGCTGGCAATGCTACTTTCCGTCTCGGCCATGGCGTGCTCCGGCCTGATGTCGCAGGCCGAGGACACCTCGGGCTACAAGCTTACCGGCGGTGTAGCTGCCACTATCAACGGCACCAACCTCACCGAGGACACCGTGACCAAGCAGATCATGAGCATGCGCACGTCCTACGGCTACACCAAGGACAAGGACTGGGCACAGTATCTGGTCGACAACGACCTCACGCCCAAGAAGTACCGCAAGCAACTCATCGACTCCTACACGCAGCAGATTCTGCTTCAACAGGCACAGAAGGAGAACGGCGTGACGGTGTCGGACGAGGAGGTCGAGAAGGCTTGGAAGGACGCGTGCAAGAGCGCGGGCGGTGCCAAGGCCTTTAAGAAGACCCTTAAGACCTACGGCTACACCGAGGACACCTACAAGGACTCGCTCAAGGAGAGCCTGGCGCAGCAAAAGCTTAAGGATGCTGTGGCGCCCACCAGCAAGCCCAAGGACAGCGAGATTGTCGATTACATCAACGAGAACCTGTCCAACTACAACGATGCCCGTCGCTCGTCGAACATCCTGATCAAGGTTGATTCCGACGCTTCCGACGAGGACAAGGCTGCCGCCAAGGCCAAGGCGCAGGAGTGCCTGGACAAGATCAACTCCGGTGAGCTGAGCTTTGAGGACGCCGTTGAACAGTACTCCGGGGACACCGGATCCAAGGAGAAGAAGGGCGATGTGGGCTGGGATAAGCTCACCACCTTTGTCGACAGCTACCAGACGGCGCTCGAGGGGCTCAACAAGGGCGACGTGAGCGAAGTCATCGAGTCGACCTATGGCTACCACATCATCAAGTGCACCGACTACTTCCATGTCGATAATCAGGTTGACGACATCAACCAGGTGCCCAAGGCCATCAAAAAGTACGTCTCCAACGTGGTGAAGACGCAGACGGCAAGCACCGCGTACAGCGAGTGGCTGGAGCAGTACAAGAAGGATGCCGACATCACCGTCAACCCCATGCCCAAAGACGTGCCATACAACGTCAGTCTGAAGGGCGTCACCAAGAGTTCGACCGACGATTCGTCGACGACTGAGTAATCATGGGGCGGTGCTCGCGCGAGTGCCGCCCGCGCTATTAGAGAGGATTTGCAGATGACCAACGAAGAGCTGCAGAAAGAAATGATCGCGGCCATGAAGGCCAAGGACAAGGTTCGCCTGTCCATCATTCGCCAGGTTAAGGCCGAGGTGAAGAATATCGAGGTCAACGAGCGCCGCGATGTGACTGAGGAAGACGTCAACAGCATGATCAAGCGTCTGATCAAGCAGACGAGCGAGACGCTGGAGATGTCCATCAAGGCCGGCACCGACCAGGAGCGTACCGACAACCTGACCGAGCAGGTCAAGATTCTGGAGAGCCTGCTGCCCGCGCAGGTTTCGGGCAAGGAGCTCGAGGCTCTGATCGAGCAGGTCATCGCCGAGCTGGGCGCCACGTCCAAGAAGCAGATGGGCCAGGTCATGGGGGCGCTCGGCAAAGCCACCGGCGGCAACTTCGACAAGCCTGCCGCGGCCAAGATCGTCGGAGCAAAGCTCGCGTAATTTGTTATGCGGTTCTACCAAACCGCATAACGGCTCGACGCTGCAAACCCGTACACACGGCAATCTGACGTTCAATTTCAAGGGCGCGACCATAAGGTCTGCGCCCTTTCATTTCACGTCACCTTGCTCGCGTGTACGGGTTTTCGCTGACTTATGCTCAACAAGGGCGGTTGAGCGCTCATTGGGGACAGACTTAAATGAGTGCCCAATGAGCAGGCACTCATTTAAGTCTGTCCCCAATGAGTGGGTGGAAGATTGCGGGTTCTTTACGGGAATGTAGTGTGGGCTGCGGAAACGTGGTTCTTTCCGTACAATAGTTCAACTCGTGTAAACGCAGGGAAGGGACATTCATGGCAGACATGATCGAGATCAAGCATCTCAACAAGTACTTTGGCGACCTGCATGTGCTCAAAGATATCAACCTCACCGTCAAGCGCGGCGAGAAGCTCGTAATGATCGGGCCTTCCGGCTCGGGTAAGTCGACGCTCATCCGTTGCGTCGATTATCTGGAGGAGCCCACGTCGGGCGAGGTCATCATCGACGGTACGCCGCTTACCAAAAAGAACCACCTGGAGATGGCTCGCAAGTATAGTTCCATGGTGTTTCAGCAGTTCAACCTGTATCCCAACATGACGGTGCTCGGCAACCTGACGCTCGCGCCCATCAAGCTGCAAAAGAAGAGCAAGGAGGAGGCGACCGAGATTGCCATCGCCGCACTCAAGCGCGTCGGCATGGCGCATAAGGCCGGCGAGTATCCGCAGAATCTCTCGGGTGGTCAGCAGCAGCGCATCGCCATCGCCCGTGCCCTGTGCACCAAGCAGCCCATCATCCTGTTTGACGAGCCGACTTCGGCGCTCGACCCCGAGATGGTCCAGGAGGTTCTGGACGTTATGATTGAGCTCGCGCAGGAGGACATCACCATGATCTGCGTGACGCACGAGATGGGCTTTGCGCGCCAGGTGGCCGACCGCGTCATCTTCATGGAGGACGGCCGCATCCTGGAGGAGGGCACGCCCGAGCACTTCTTCGATAACCCCGAGAACCCGCGCTGTCGCGAGTTCCTGTCCAAGATTCTGCACTAGGTGCGGTGATGGACATGACGGATATGACGAGGGCGGCTGTATCGCGCCGTCACTTTTTGCAGCTGGCGGGCGCCGGCATGCTCGCGCTGACGGGGACCGCGCTTACCGGTTGCGGCAACTCCACCAGCGGCGAGGGCTCCGACAAGGGGTCTAAGCTTGCGGCCATCAAGTCGCGTGGCCATCTGAATGCCGGCGTTAAGAAGGATGTTCCCGGCTACGGCTATTACGACACCGCCAAGGGTCGCTTTGAGGGCATGGAGGCCGATCTGTGCTACCAGATCGCCGCTGCCGTCTTTGGCGTGAGCTACAAGGAGGCCCGCGCCCAGGAGCTGGTCGAGTTTACCGACGTAACGCCCAAGACGCGCGGCCCGCTGATCGATAACGGCCAGCTCGATGTGGTCGCGGCGACCTACACCATCACCGACGAGCGCAAGAAGAGCTGGGATTTCTCGACGCCGTACCGCACCGACTACGTTGGACTCATGGTCAAGAAGCGTTCGGGCTTTACCTCGATTGAGGATCTGGACGGCAAGGTCATTGGCGTGAGCCAGGGTGCTACCACGCAGGGCCTGATCGAGCAGATGATCAAGGACAACGGCTTTAGCTGCAAGCCCGAGTTTAGGGCCTTTAGCGGCTACCCCATCATCAAGAGTTCGCTCGACGCCGGCAATATCGACGTCTTTGCCATGGACCGCTCCACGCTGGCCGGCTACATGAACGAGACCGTTGAGCTGCTGCAGCCCGAGGTCAAGTTTGGCGAGCAGGGCTACGGCGTGGCGACCAAGAAGGGCTGCGACCTTTCGGCCGTGGTCGATCAGGTGATTTGCGATCGCCTGGCCGATGGCTGGCTCGACCAAAAGGTCAAGACCTGGGGTCTTGTATAGGCGCATCGTCCAAGGAAGGAATCAAATGCTCGAAGGATTATTTGACGCCGACCGTTGGTCGACGACATTTCAAAACATGGGGCCCTTCTGGGAGGGCTTTGGCGTGACGCTGCAGGTGGTTGTTGCCGGACTGCTGCTGTCGCTGGTGCTGGGCACGCTGCTGGGCGTGTTCTCGACCACCCGTTCGCGTGTGCTGCGTGGCATTAGCCGCGTGTACGTGGAGTTTTATCAGAACACCCCGTTGCCCGTGCAGGTGCTCTTTATGTACATGGCCGGCCCGCAGTTTTTGCAGGCCATGACCGGTGCCGACCAGCCGGTGCGCATCGCGCCGTTCGTGCTGGGTTTCTTGGGCGTGGGCCTGTATCACGCGGCCTATATCTCGGAGGTCATCCGTACCGGTATCGAGGCTGTCCCGCGCGGTCAGATGGAGGCGGCTCAGAGCCAGGGTTTCACCCGCGCGCAGGCCTACTGGTACATCGTGCTGCCTCAGACGTTCAAGATCATCCTGCCGCCGCTGTGTAACCAGGCGCTCAATCTGGTCAAGAACACGTCGGTACTGGCGCTCGTGGCCGGCGGCGACCTTATGTATCGTTCCGACAACTTTGTGAGTCTGTACGGCTACCTGCAGGGATACATCGTCTGCTGCCTTATGTACTTCATCATCTGCTTTCCGCTCGCCATGCTGGTGCAGTGGCTCGAGCGCCGCTCCAAGGAGCGTCCGCGCGGCGTGAGCCTGGCCGAGCTGGGGCTCGACAACGTAGAGGAGGCCTAGCGCATGGAAATCTTCAACGCGACCAACCTGCTCTACATTTGGGGCGGTTTTGTTAAGACCATCGAGATCTCGGCGCTGTCGATCTTTTTCTCACTCATCTTTGGCACGGTGCTGGCGCTTGTTAAAAGCTATGCGCCCCGCCCGTTCCGTATTTTGGTGAGCGCCTATATCGAGCTGTTCCGCTGCACACCGAACCTGCTGTGGATCCTGTTTATCTACTTTACGGTGCAGGGCTTGGACATCGTGATCTCGACCATCGCCTTTACGCTGTTTACCAGCGCTGTTATGGCCGAGATTGTGCGCGGCGGCCTCAACTCGATTCCGCGCGGCCAGTTTGAGGCGGCGCAGAGCCAGGGCTTTGGCTTCTTTGCCACCATGCGCTACATCATTCTGCCGCAGACGTTTAAGACGATCATTCCGGCGCTGTTTAGCCAGTGCACGACCGTCATTAAGGACAGCTCGTATCTTTCGGGCATTAACGTGGCCGAGCTCATGTACACGGCAAACGTTGTGATGGCCCACGCGATTGATCTGTCGCAGGTGCTTATGCTCTACGGACTGGTGTTTGCGATGTACTTTGTGCTCAACTTTGGTATCTCGCTGCTGGTCCGAGCCTATCAGCGCCGCATCGTAGCCGCATAGTCCTGCTTCCCCAAGCACGGCACCTTGCCCCTCAATCGTCGCTTGCGTACATTTAGTACGCGGCGCTCCTCTTTCGGGGCAATCTGCCGCACTTGGGAAACCAGGACGGTCGTAAGTGACAAAATGGGAATCAGGAATCGCCTTTTTCTCATTTGTTAGAAAGGAATCGCGATGAGCGATCTGGAGAACAAGAAGAGTCCTGTGGTCATTACCATCGCGCGCGACTTTGGCGCCGAGGGCCACGAGATTGGTCGCATGCTTGCCGACGAGTTGGGGATTCCGCTGTATGACAACGAGCTGCTGGTGCGTGCGTCGCTGCGCACGGGCGAGTCGCTCGATAAGATGGCCGCCTACGACGAGCGTCTGGCTGTGGAGAACATGGCGTTCCTGCCCGACCGCTACGATGCGCGTTCGTACTCGGATAAGTTGTTCCAAAAGATGAGCCAGGTGATCTTGGACCTGGGCGAGACCGAGAGCTGCATTATCGAGGGTCGTCTGTCCGATTATCTGCTGCGCAATAATCCCAACCATATTGCCGTGCTGGTGACCGCCCCCTTTGAGGACCGCGTCGAGATTGTCCGCAAGAAGCGTGGCCTTAATAAAAAGAAAGGCGCCAAGCTGGTCAAGCAGCAACAGAAGGCACGCGAGGCGTTCTATAAGCGCTATAGCGCCGGAAAGTGGAAGATGACGAGCGGTAAAGACATCGTCGTCAACCGCGCCAAGCTGGGCCGCGAAGGCTGCAAGGACGTCATCGCCGCGGCCTACCGCTACAAGGTGGCCCAACTCGAAGGCTAACCGACCAAAACCACCGCAAAGGGGACAGTGAACTGCCTCCCATTTCTTGGACATCGGGAAATGGGAGGTTTTCCATGAGTATAGATCTCAGGTCGAAGCACGATCTGGAGTCCAGGAGGCGGGCCGTCGAGCTCTTCGACGCCGGCGTCGGCTGCAA
>JAXKBK010000018.1:0-17019 GCA_036553025.1 Collinsella sp.
GGGTAATTCCTCCGTGCTCAAACATTCTCGCTTCGCTGCGAAACTGCGCGCGGAGGAAATACCCCGCCGCCCCGGGGCACCCTCCTGCGCGCAATCAGCCCGTTGTTTAAAACGGAATAAAGGTTAGTGAGGCCCTGGCCGTTTGGCCAGGGCCTCGTTTTGTTAGTCTTTTTGGGACGGGGCTTTTTAGCTACCCTGTGCCAAATACGGCGTCATGCTTCGACGGCACCAGATTGGGTAGCTAAAAAAGCCCCGTCCCAAAAAGACTACCCGCGCCAAATGAGCTACTTGAGGAGTTGGGCCATGGCGTTGACGAATTTTTGTACTTGGAGGGTGGGCTCGAGCGGGTAGTGCAAGAAGACCGGCACCTCGCGGCCACATAGGAACGGCACGCCTACAAAAGCCGGGTGCACGCCCGACCACGCCCCGCAAGTGAGCACTGCATCGCCCTTTTCCTCCGCCTCGTTAAAGAGCGCAAAGTCAAAACTGTCCACGTCGATCACGTCCACGCCGCCATCGGCCAAAAGATCGATGCGCAGGCTGTCCATGGCGTCGTTGCCGTGGCGCAGTACGCGCAGACGCATACCCTCCAAGTCGGCAACCGTAATGCGATTCTTGCGCGCCAGCGGGCTCGTGCGCGGCAGATCGATATAAAACGGCACGTTGACAATGCGGAGCTTTTGGCAGGCATCACCCCAGCGTGGGGTAGAAAAACTCGATTGCACCACATCGACCTCGCGGCCCAAGCTACGCATGACGGTCTCGCGCTCGTCGTAGAGATCGCTTACCGGCACGATTTCAAATCGCAGCGACGGTTCCAGATCGTGGATGCCCGACCACATCGACAGCGTTTGGCGCCCCGGGCACATCATCGACACGCCCAGGCGCACGGCACCGCCATCGCCCGCCGCGCGTCGGGCACGGCGCAGCGCGTCCTCGGACTGCCGCATGATCGAGCGCGCGTCGTCCACCAGCAGTGCGCCGGCCGGCGTCACTTTGACGCCCGAGTGCGAGCGTTCGAACAGCGTGATGCCGAACTCGGCCTCGAAGCCCGACACCTGCTTGACGAGCGCCGGAGTCGACACGCGCAATTGTGCCGCCGCACGCGAGAAGCTTCCCAGCTCCGCAGCGGCCGATATGGCCTCAAGTCGTCGATCGTACACGTCAATCTCCCGTTTTCGCGCCCGTGGCCACATGGTGCCACAGGAGGTTGTTTTCGCAGGTCATGCGCTCAATTGAGAATAAACTGCATCGCACAGTGTAAACCTATGGTTAACGCCATTCTAACAAATATGCAATTCACCTGCGCAAATGCAAAGCATACGATAACCAGCGAAAACCACGTGGGTCGGTTAATGGGAGCGACCCACCGGGAGGCATAAGAAGGGAAGTTCCTATGAGCAATTGGCTTAAGCTCGAGGGCGATGTTTGCGCTGTGACTGGAGCGCTCGGCGGCATGGGCGTCGAGATTTGCCGCGAGTTCGCCCGCAATGGCGCCAACGTCGTCCTGCTCGACCTGGACGAGGAGAAGGTCAAGGCCGCTGCCGCCGACCTCGCTGCCGAGTTTGGCATCCACGCCGAGGGCTACAAGATGAACGCCACCGACGAGGCCGAGGTTCAGGCCGCCGTCGACGCCACCATCGCCAACTTCGGCCGCGTCGACGTTCTCGTCAACACCGCCGGCATCCTGCGCTTCGCAGCCATGGAGGACCTGCCGCTCTCCGACTGGAACGAGGTCATCAACGTCAACCTCACCGGCTACTTCATCACCTCGCAGCGCTTTGGTCGCGAGATGATCAAGGCCGGCCAGGGCCGCCTGGTTCACATCTCCACCGTCGCCAGTCACTCCCCCGAAACGTTCTCGGGCGTGTACAGCTCCACCAAGGCGGGCGTCAACATGATGTCCAAGATGCTGGCTGCCGAGTGGGGTCCCTACGGCGTGCGCTCCAACTGCGTCGAGCCCTGCTTCGTCAAGACCCCCATGTCGGCAAGCTTTTACGCCGATCCCGAGGTCGAGAAGAGCCGCAGCCGCCTCATCGCCACGCGTCGCATCGGCGAGGTCAGCGATATCGCCAACGCCGTCATGTTCCTGGCGTCCACGCGCTCAGACTTTACCACCGGCGACGCCATCAAGGTCGACGGCGGCTTCTCCAACATGATGGGCGACCTCACCGCCAAGCCCGGCGGCCGCCGCGCCTTTGCCGACAACTACCTCAAGAACAAGGGCGTCGAGCTCTGGTCCGATGAGTCCGGCGTCGCAAAGCCGACTGACCAGTAAACCAGCCCGGTAGAAAGGGGCGCGGGGCAAGCGCCTCAGCGGCGTTTGCCCCTCCCCTCCCCCGTATCGATTAGAAAGAGTCCAATGGCTTCCACCAACTCCAACAAGGGTCGCGCCGTCGTGCTTTCCGCCGCGTGCGTCACCATGTTCTTCATCAGCTCCATCGCGCTGTATTCCGTTGTGAGCAAGAACCTGCTCGCCGTCTATCCCGAGTGGTCCAGCGCACTTACCTGGGCTTTCCCGGTCTTCCAGACCATCATGGCCGTGACGGGCATCTTCGCCGGCCGCATCTCCGATAAGATCGGCCCGCGCAACGTCGTGATCGCTGCCGCCGTGTGCTACGGCGTGGGCTGGTTCATGTCCGGCACCGTCACCGAGCCGTGGCAGTTCTACCTGTGGTTCTCGCTCGTCGCCGCCATCGGCAACGGCCTGGGCTACAACCCCGCGCTCACCACCGGCCAAAAGTGGTTCATCGACAAAAAGGGTCTCGCCTCCGGCATCACCCTGGCCGCTTCGACCGCTGGCCCCGCCGTGCTGTCCCCGGTGCTCGCCTCGCTGCTCATCCCGAGCCTGGGCATCTTTGGCGCCCTTAAGGCACTCGGCGTCATCTTCTTTGTGACGATCGCCGCCTCCGCCCTGTTCCTGAAGGCCCCCGAGGCCGGTTGGCTGCCCGAGGGCTTCGAGGCCCCCAAGGGCGGCGCACACGCCGGCACCTTCGGTGACCTCACCCCGGGCGAGATGGTCAAGACCCCGCGCTTCTGGGTCCTCATCGTCACCTTCGCCTTTGCCGCCACCGCGGGCACCCTGCTCGTGGGCAAGGTTGCCTCCATCGCCGCCGTCCAGCTCTTCGCCGACCCCACGAGCGCCGCGGCTGTCGCCCTCGGCGGCGTGGTCGTCTCCGTCAACACCTGCGCCAACCTGGTCGGCCGTCTGTCCTTTGGTCAGATCATCGACAAGATCGGTGCCTACAAGTCGCTGCTCATCAGCCTTGTCGTCACCATCGTCGCGCTCGTCATCATGTCGATGAGCTTTACGCAGAGCATGTTCTTTGTGGCGCTCGCCCTGCTCGGCTTTAGCTTTGGCGCCCTGCTCGTCATCTACCCGCCGCTCACCGGTGGCGCCTTCGGTACCAGCAACATCGGCGTCAACTACGGCATCATGTTTTTGGGCTACGCCGCTTCTACCTGGATCAGCCAGCCCATCACCGCCGTGCTGTATCACGCCGAGGCCGGCAGCGCCGCCTACCAGCAGTCCTTCTACGGCGCCATTGTGATTGCCGCCATCGCCGTCGTGCTCACCGTCTACATGATGGTCTCCGACAGCAAGAAGAAGTCCGCCTAGTTTTACCGATGCGACAAAGGGACAGTCCCTTTGTCGCATTCCACCGGTCACCAGTATTAAGGAGTCGAAATGCCTGAGCTCAACCCCGTCCGCATTGCCGTTATCGGCGCCGGCGCCATGGGCCGCAACCACATCCGCTTTGTCACCGAGGAGCCCGAGGCCGAGCTCGTCGCCATCGCCGACGCCTTTGAGGGCGCCCGTGCCACGGCCGAGGCCGCCGGCGTGCCGTTTTACACCGATCCCGCCCAGATGATGGACGAGGTCAAGCCCGAGGCCGTCATCATCGCCACCCCCAACGACCTGCATCTGGGCGTTGCCCGTGAGGCCGTGAAGCGCAACATCGTGCCGCTGGTCGAAAAGCCGATCTCCAACGACCTCGAGGATGCCCAGGCCTTCGCCGCCGAGGCCGAGACCGCCGGCGTGCCCGTGCTCGTGGGCCAGCACCGTCGCCACAACCCCTTCGTCAACAAGGCCAAGGAGATCATCGAGTCCGGTGAGCTGGGCAAGCTCACCGTGTCGAGCTTCCACTACATGATCTATAAGAATGACGAGTACTTTGATGTCGAGTGGCGCCGCAAAAAGGGTGCCGGCCCGATCCTGGTCAACCTGGTGCACGACGTCGACCTGCTCCGCTATCTGCTGGGTGAGCCCGTTGCCGTCCAGGGTATGCAGTCCAGTGCCGCCCGCGGTTTTGAGACCGAGGACTCCGCCGTGGTCAACGTCCGCTTTGCCGATGGCGCGCTCGCGAGCATGACCATCTCCGACGCCACCGCCAGCCCCTGGAACTGGGAGGCAACCGCTCGCGAGGATCCGCAGTACCGCCCCTTCGACGCCGACGCCTACTTTATCGGCGGCACCAAGGGCGCCCTGTCGCTGCCCCGCCTGCACCAGTTCTCCTACGACGGCGCCTCTAACTGGCACAAGCCGCTGCAGATGGAGATTCCGGCCGTCGACCCGGCGCTTCCCCACAAGATGCAGCTCAAGCACTTTGTGAAGGTCGTCCGCCGCGAGGTCGAGCCCGTCGTGACGCCGGCCGACAACGTCAAGACGCTCACGCTTCTCAACGCCGTCAAGGAGGCCGCCGAGACCGGCCAGCTCGTCGAGCTGTAACGCCTTAAGAGCGGCCGCGACAGAAACCCCATGCCGAGCCCCTCGGTCCGCCACAAATAAGCCCCTCTTCTTTGCCCCGCGAGCAGCCTCCTGCCCGCGGGGCATTTTGCTACGTTTCCAATGATTTTCTGAGACGGGGGGGGCCTTTTTGCACCTCGGCTTGATTCGTTCGCCACGGAATGAGCCTATCTACTACGTTTAACCAATCACCCTCATCCATACCGAATTTCGCGAAATAAAAACCGCAGGTAAACGGCTTGCGCATTTTCGGAAAACCGGGGGATGGTCGACCCACACGGTTCAAACGTAGTAGATAGGCCGCTTTCGTGGTCCCGCGCCAAAACAGTCTTTTTTGAGCGAAGTGGCAGGTGGTATCCTTGGTAGCCCTGTGTCGCAAACGCACCTTAAACGCAAGGAGTCCTATGGATCTTATCGCCCAGCTCGCCCGCGAGCTCAACCTTAAGGCCGCCAACATCGAGGCAGCCGTCAAGCTCATCGACGAGGGCAACACCATCCCCTTTATCTCGCGCTACCGCAAGGAAGCCACGGGCGGCATGGACGACGTCGCCCTGCGCGCACTCGACGAGCGCCTGTCCTACCTGCGCAATCTTGAGCAGCGTAAAGAGGACGTCATTCTGCTCATCGACGCCCAGGGCAAGCTCACGCCCGAACTCGAGCAGCAGATTCGCGAGGCCACGCAGCTCCAGCGTGTCGAGGACCTCTATAAGCCCTACCGCAAAAAGCGCATGACCCGTGCGCAGAAGGCCCGCGAGGCCGGCCTGGAGCCGCTCGCCAACATGATTATCATGCAGGCTTCGGCCAAGGGCAGCGCGCTCGATGCCGCTGCGGCATACGTCAACGGAGAGACTGGCTTCGACACGCCCGAGAAGGCGCTCGCCGGCGCCGCCGACATCGTAGCCGAGACGGTGGCCGAGGACCCTGAGAATGTCGCCGACCTGCGCGCCTTTACGCAAAACACCGCCGATATCGTCGTCGAGGCTACCGACCCTGCGGAGAAGACTCCCTACGAGCCCTACTACAACTTTGACGAGCCGCTACGCCGTATTCCCAACCACCGCGTGCTGGCCATCGACCGCGGTGAGCGCGAGGGCAAGCTCCGCGTGCGCGTGAACGTCGACGGCGCCGCCGCCACGGCACGCCTCGGCAGCCGCTGGCCCCGACGCCAGGGCGTGTTTGCTCCCATCTTCGATGCCGCCATCGCCGATGGTTACAAGCGCCTCATGGCCCCCTCGCTGGAGCGCGAGGCCCGCGCCAAACTCACCGTTCGCGCTCAGACCGAGGCCATCAACGTCTTTGCCAAGAATCTCGAGGGCCTGCTCTCGGCACGCCCCGTGCGCGGCGCCCGCGTGCTCGCGCTCGATCCGGGCTACCGCACCGGCTGCAAGGTCGCCGTCATGGACGAGACCGGCAAGCTACTCGACCACGGCGTGGTCTACCCCACCAAGCCGCGCCACGACGTCGCCGGCACCAAGCGCGAGCTCGCCCGCCTCGTCAAGAAGGACGGCGTCAACACCATCGTCATCGGCAACGGCACCGCCAGCCGCGAGACCGAGGAAGTCGTCTCGGAGTTCATTGCCGAGCTGGCGCCCAGCCTTCGCTACACCATCGTCAACGAGGCCGGCGCATCGGTGTACTCCGCCTCCGAGCTCGCCAGCCAGGAATACCCCGATCTGGACGTCACCGTGCGTGGCGCCATGAGCCTGGGCCGCCGCCTGCAAGACCCGCTGGCAGAGCTCGTCAAGATTCCGCCCCAGTCCATCGGCGTGGGCCAGTACCAGCACGACCTTGACCAGGCCGAGCTTTCGCGCACCCTGGGCCACGTGGTGGAAGACGTCGTCAACCGTGTGGGCGTCGACGTCAACACCGCGAGCGCAAGCCTGCTGGGCTACGTGTCGGGCATTACGCCAAGCGTAGCCAAAAACATCGTGGCCTACCGCGAGGAAAACGGCGCCTTTACCGATCGCCGCCAGCTCAAGAAGGTCCCCAAGCTGGGACCCAAGGCGTACCTCAACGCCGCAGGTTTCCTGCGCATCAGCGGCGGCAAGAACCCGCTCGACGCGACAAGCGTCCACCCCGAGAGCTACGAGGTGGCAACGGCCGTCTTGGAGCGCGCTGGCGTTGGGGCCAGCGAGCTCAGCCGCGGCGGCGTGCCCGACATCGAGCGCCGCCTGGGCAGCATCTCGACGCTGGCAAGCGACCTAGACTGCGGCACCCTAACGCTCATCGATATCATCAACGAACTCAAGAAGCCCGGCCGCGACCCGCGCGACGACGCGCCCGAGGTGGTCTTTAGCCGCTCGGCACTTTCCATCAACGACCTGGAACCCGGCATGGAGCTCAAGGGCACGGTGCGCAACGTCGTCGACTTTGGCGCCTTCGTCGACGTGGGCGTGCACCAGGACGGCCTCGTGCACATCTCCAAACTGGCCAACCGCTTCGTCAAGCACCCCAGCGACGTGGTGCGCGTCGGCGACACGGTGAAGGTATGGGTAGAAAAGGTCGATCGCGACCGCAAAAAGATCTCCCTCACCATGGTGCGGGGCAAATAAGCCGCTGCAGGCGCTCGGCGGGCCCCATTCCGCCGAGCGCCTCTCCTTCTAAAACGATTTGGCGATATCCCGAAGTGCGAGACGCCGTTTCCGCTAATCATCACCTGCAATTTTTGAGATATTCGGCCTCGCTGGGCCGCGATAACACTTCTTCAAAGTGCAAGCTCAACAAATAGGCATCAGATATTCCACAAACGTCCCATATCTGCACCCGCAGAGGTGCGGTACGGGACGTTTTTCAGCCATATTGGCAATCTTGACGGCACTCTGAGGCCGAATATCTCGATTTCTGTTGGTGGGACACTTATGGGCACGAGCCGCAAAGACCTCGTTTGCCCGGTAGAGCTGTTCAACCACGTCAAGCATGAGATCTTGCATGCGCGGAACAAAGGATAATCGAAGGGTCTTGGGCGACTTGCGCGTCGCCCCGAACACATAGCCGGCAGGGTCCTTTGCCTTGGCGATGACTGCCAACTCGGGGCCGGATCGTTTTCGATACTTGATAGATATGGATTAGAAGATCATTAGATTACAGGTTGATCCATGATGCGGAACCGCGTTGTCCACGCGATGCCGTCGGAGCCCACGCCACCGTCCGAGGTGACGCCGGCCGCGTAACACGAATCGTCATCCGGCGAACGAAGCCGCCAGTGGCACGCGGCGTTGCCATCCGAGCCCAGCCCCATTACTGCCCGATACAGTTGGCGGGGTAGCACTGTCGACCCCCCATCGGAATAAAGGTAGCGATTCAGCTCAGGACCTACCGGCAAGTTCGTGTCGGCAGCCCCGGCCTTTCCTTTGCCTAGCGCGACCCTCGCGAAGCGCGTGAGCGATAGGGAAAGGAAAGGCCGGGGCGAACAACCCGCGATGTAGCCAGCGTTCGCGTTACGGCAGGATATGGAAACCGAGCGAGGCGATATCCTTGGCAAAACCGTGCACGGTATCGAGCGAGACCTCGTACGGGTCACGGCCGATGTTCTTACGCTTGGCCAGGATGCTGTTGGGCACCGTGATGATCTGGCAACCGCATCCTTCCGCCTGGTAAATATTGATAAGCTCACGCGTGGACGCCCACAGGACCTCGCAGTTGGGCTTGGCGGCGGCCTTCTTGACCGACTCCGTCATAAACGGAATGGGGTCGACGCCGGTGTCGGCGATGCGGCCGGCAAAGAGCGAGATGATTGACGGCGTCTCGGCGTCAACGGCCTCGACCATCTCGTCGACCTGCGCAGGCGTAAAGATGGTGGTGACGTTGACCTTGATGCCGTCGGCCGAAAGCTTGCGGACCAGCTCGGCGGTGGACTCGCCCTTGGTAGTCACGCACGGAATCTTGACATAGACGTTCTCGGCCCAGGTAGCGATCTCGCGCGCCTCGACCTCCATGGTCTCGACGTCGTCGGCAAAGACCTCAAACGACACGGATACATCGGTGATGTGGGTCAAGACCTCTTTGGCAAACGCGCGGTAATCCGTCACGCCGCCCTTCTTCATAAGGGACGGGTTGGTCGTGAAACCCTGAACGTTGCCGTTCTCGTACATGTCGAGCATGCCCTCGAGATTTGCACCGTCAGCGAACACCTTGATTGCCATCTGCCTGATTCCTTTCGTTAGCATACGGCCGATAAACTGCTAAACACTTTACCTACGTTTATCAAGGCGTGAACTGCGGTTTTTTATCTTCTCGGCGAACGGTTTTGCAGATTTACCATTTTTATATCGACGCCCCAGCGGCAAAACGTTTTTGCCGATCATTGCGTTTGATTCCGTTCACGGAACAGAAGCAGCGCTTCGCCGGCTCATATTCACAATCGCTCCAAAGCAAAAAGCGGTGACGCCTCGATTGAGACGTCACCGCTTCCGTGTAGGAGCCGGTTATCGGAGCTCCGCCCGATTAGGGCTTAACGTATGCCTGGATTACTCTTCCTCAACGTGATTGATCACAGCACCCTTGGTGTGGATGAAGTTGGGGACGAAGGCAACGACCAGAAGGACAGCGAGAATCGCGTAGACACCGGTGGTACCGAAGGCCTCGGCAGCGCGGCCAAGCGTAATACCAATGACGGAGAAATCGAAGTCGCCGAACGTAGTGTTCTTGAAGCCAAAGACGTCAAGAACGGGCAGGAGCAGGGCCGGGGCAAAGGTGATGAGCAGGCCGTTGACGAAAGCGCCAAGAGCTGCGCCCTTGCGACCGCCGGTAGCATTGCCGTAGATGCCCGCGGTAGCACCGCAGAAGAAGTGGGGAACCATGCCCGGGATGATGAAGATGCCCAGGGTAGCGCCCACGATGAACATACCGACCACGCCACCGATAAAGGAAGCGACAAAGCCGAGGATGACGGCGGTGGGAGCATAGGGGAAGAAGACGGCGCAGTCGACGGCGGGGATGGCACCGGGGATCAGCTTGTTGGAGATGCCCTGGAAAGCCGGGACCAGGTCGGCAAGGATCATACGAACGCCGTTATAGACGATGGTGACACCAACGGCGAAAGACAGAGCGCAGGTCAGGGCATAGACAATCACGTTGTCGCCACCAGCGGTCTTGGTAACGACCGCAGGATCTGCAATGTAAGCGGCGAAAGCGGTAACCAGGTAGAAGAAGGCCATGGTAAGAGCCGTGGAGATGGTAGTGTCGCGCAGGAAGGCGAACTTCTCGGGAACCTCGATCTTCTCGGTGCTGTTCTCCTCGGCGTCCTTAGCAAAAAGCGTACCGACTGCAGCGGAGATGTAATAGGCGAGTGAACCGAAGTGGCCCATGGCGATTTCATCGCCATCGGTAACCTTCTCGGTGAAACGCTGACCAACGGCGGGAAGCATAGCGCTCACGAGGCCCAGGAACATGCCGCCCACGATGACAAGCTGGACATCCTGGAAGCCAGATGCCTGCAGAACGGCAGACAGCAGGCAGGCCATAAACATGCTGTGATGGCCCGTCAGGAAGATGTACTTAAACTTGGTAAAGCGGGCAATGATAATGTTCACGACATAGCCGAGAATCAGGATCATCATGGTCTGAACGCCAAGGACGCTCTGAGCCATCGAAACGACGACCTCGTTGTTGGGCACGACGCCGGTGATGTGGAAACCGGTCTCGATGAAGGTACCCAGCGGAGCAAGGTTCTCCTGAACAACAGCGGCGCCGGCGGACAGCATGATGTAACCAAGAATGGGCTTCAGGGTGCCCGTCATCACCTTGTGGGCAGGACGCTTAAGCGCGACAAGGCCCACAAAGGCAAATAGGCCCATAATCCACGCTGGCTTGGTCAGAATCGATTGGATAAACTCAAGTATGGGAAGGATGGCTTGCATCTGCGCTTCCTTTCTCTCTAACGTGGGCGCGTTTCCCTCTTCCACAGGGAACCGCCCTTTTTTGTGCCGCTTTAGGCGTTAGCGGCGGCCGCCTTGATTGCCTCGAGGGCGTCTTCGCGGATCTTCTTCTTGTTCACATAGCTGCGAACGATCACAACGTTGCCGTGGAGCTCGGGGGCGAGTTCCTTAACGGTGATGAACAGATCCGGATTTGCGGAAGAAGCACCGTTCAGGTCCATAGACTCAACGTCGGCCTTGATGCCCTCCTCCTCGCAAAGCTCCTCGACTTTGCCAGCGAGCATCAGGCTGGACCCGATGCCGTTTCCGCATACGGTGATGATATGCATGGCAACCTTCCTCTCCTACACGTGACGGTTTTCCGTCTATCCAAAAGCGGCGACGCATCGCCGTGCCATTAAGGCCTAAAAGAATGAACGCATGGTCTCCAAAACCTGCTCGGGCGTATCGCATGCGCTGAGCTTGGCAACGCAGTCCTCGTCCTCGAACATCTGCGAAAGCTCCGCCAAGCAGCCAAGATGAGCCTTGGGGTCGGGTGCGCAAATACCCACGAGCACGTGAACCGGATCGAAATCCTCGTGTCCAAACGCAATGGCAGGGTCAAGCGTGACGATACAGATCCCCGCTTCACTCACATTGCCATCTGCCTGAGCGTGGGGCATGGCGATGCCCTCTTCCAAGACCATATAGGGGCCGAATTTGTGAACCGATGAAATCATGGCGTCAACATAGCTCTGGTCGCATTTGCCAGCGTCTACGAGCAACTTACCGCATGCCTTGATCGCTTCCTCCCAGTCGGAGGCCTCGACGTGGCAGGCAACAAGCTCGGGCTTAAGAAGATCGGTCAGCATGCTCGTCCCCTACTCCTCGGGCAGGATATGAAAACCAAGCGCCTGAATGTCGCGGGCAAAGCCCTTGACCGTATCAAGCGAGTACTCAAGCAAATCTTTCCCGAAATTCTTGCGCTTGGCAAGAAGGGCATTGGGGACCGTAATGATCTGACAGCCAACGGACTCCGCCTGGAAGATATTGAGGACCTCGCGCGTAGACGCCCAGAGAACCTCGGCAGCAGGCTTAACGGCAGCCTTCTTTACGGACTCCGCCATGAGGGGCAGCGGATCGACGCCGGTATCGGCAATGCGACCGGCAAAGATGGACAGAATAGAGGGGGTCTCAGCAGAGACGGCATCGACAAACTCGTCGACCTGCTCGGGCGTGAAGATAGTGGTGACATTCACCTTGATGCCGTCGGCAGAAAGGCGCTTGACCAGCGCGGCAGTGGACTCACCCTTGGTGTTGAGCGCCGGGATCTTAACGTAGACGTTGTCTGCCCAGGTTGCGATCTCGCGAGCCTCGGCTTCCATACCCGCCTCGTCGTCGGCGAATACCTCAAAAGAGACCGACACATCAGTAATGTGCTCAAGAACCGTCTTGGCAAAAGCGCGGTAGTCGGTCACGCCGCCGGCCTTCATAAGGGAAGGATTGGTCGTGAAGCCCTGAACGTTGCCATTGTCATGCATGTCAAGCATGCCCTCGAGGTTAGCGCCGTCGGCAAACACCTTGATCGCCATGTTCGGTCCTTTCTCATCTAACACTATTGCTATCGAAAGCCTTCTTCTTTGTTTCAAAAGCTTTTCGGTTTTCTTTTATAAACCATTTCAAAAGCTATCGAAAGCTCAATTGTCAACTTTCCGTGATCGGTCGAATATCGGGCGTGAACGTACTTCTTTTGGGCGGCACCTTCAGAATGAGGCTCTTTATAGCCCGTTTACGTGCGAACTATCTGCTACGCATGCATTTGTGACATGCCATTCCGTTCTTTTGATTCATTCGAATTTGCCTTGTTCTTTTCATATCGATACGTTATATTTCGATTACGAAAGGCGCATCTTTTACCTTTTGTTCAAAAGGAGCGGCATATGGCATCTACTTCAGACCTTTCACCGGCCGAGCGTCAGCGATTTATCATGAATTGGCTGGCCGAAAAGCCAAATATCTCGGTATCCGACATCGTTCGCCGTTTTTCGGTTTCGGAAGTCACCGCACGACACGACCTCATCTCGCTGGAATCTGAAGGCAAGCTGCGTCGCGTACGCGGCGGAGCGGTATCGCTTTCTCGCTCCAACGCAATCTCGTATCCCGAGGAGCGCATCAATGTCCAAGTCGAGGCCAAGGAGGCCATCGCCGCAACCGCAGCAACTCTTGTTGATGATGGCGATGTTCTGGTAATTGATATCGGCACCACAGGCTTTTACTTCGCTAAGGCCCTCATGGACAAGCGTGAGATCACCATTATCACCGGCGATCTTGCAATCGCGAACTACGCCAGCTTCAATCTCCCCAATGCTTCGGTAGTGCTGCTGGGCGGCTCCGTGCGCAAGGGCCACCTCTATCTCGCGGGCGCACTGACGCTCGACTGCATGAGCAAACTACATGCCGACAAGGCGTTTGTCAGTGCCGACGGATTCCACCCCGACCACGGTTTTACCGTCGAGCACGACTTCTCGGCCATGATCAAGCATATGTACCTTACCAACTCAAACCAGGGCTACATGATGGTTGACCAGGGAAAATTCAACAAGACTAGTTTTTATCAGTCCGCGCAGATCGATGACCTCGACGGCATCATCGTTGATGGAGACGACGAGGGCATCATGACGGCGGCGATCGAGAGCAGTCGCAGTCATCCCAAGCTCTATATTGCAAAATAGCTCAAATGGCCGGGTCGCCCCCACTGTGGGCGACCCGGCCATTTATTAAATCAACCCAAAGTGACGCATGGCGGTGACGGTGCCGTCGTTCGCGACGTCGTCGGTCACGTAGTCGGCGACCGCCTTGACCTCGGGCATGGCATTGCCCATGGCCACAGCCGTCTCGACGGCGGCAAGCATGCCCAGATCGTTGCCCGAATCGCCAAAGCCAAAGGTGCGCTCGTTGCCCACGCGACCCAGATACTCCAGCGCCCGCGCCACGCCCACGCCCTTGTCAATACCCTTGGGACTCAGCTCGCGGTTCGAACCGCCGGTATTGCACAGCTCAAAGTTGCGATCGATAAAGCCGTCGTCGTTGGCCACGCGAGCCAAGTCGGCTGCGTTAAGGCACACCTTGCCCACGCGCAGATGACCGTCGATGCGCATTTCCTCGGCACTGTGCACCACGGCGGTGCCGATCAAAGACGACTGCTCAACGTCCGCAGGCTCCAGCGCAAAGGTCGCCTCGTTGGCCTCGAAAAAGGCCTCGAACCCTGCCGCGGCAATGCGGCGCGCAAGCTCCTCGACAATGCCCTCGTCAAAGCACTCCTCATGCACCACGCGGCCCTCGACCTCGAGTGTGGCGCCCGCCATGGCAACGATACCCGCCGGGTCGAGCGCGCGCAGGCTATCGGCGATAAGCCACAGGGGGCGGCCCGTGCAGATAAATGCCTTGTGCCCCGCATCGCGCAGTGCACGGAACGCCTCAACCACCGTCTGCGAGGGACGAACCGCCGAAAAGTCCTTATCGGTCATATCGTCGGGATCGAAATACGTCAGCGTGCCGTCCACGTCAAAAAAGAGCACGGCGGAATCGGGGCACGCATCAATCATATGGGTTCCTTTCGGGGGCGATGGCAAACGAAGCATCCATCATATAATGGAGCGACGCAACCAGAGAGGTCACCCATGGAATTTTATGCAAGCTGCCCCGAGGGCTTTGAGTCCGCACTCGCCGACGAGCTTAAACGGCTCGGGCTTTCGCATGTCCGCCGTCTCAAGGGCCGCGCCACGTTTGAGGGCGAGCTCGAGCAAGGCTACCGCGCCTGCCTGTGGTCGCGCCTGGCCAGCCGCGTGTTTGTGGTGCTCGGACGCTTTGAGGCACAGGATGCCGACGAGCTGTACGATGCCGTTTACGACATTGCCTGGGAAAACATCGTCCGCCCCGGCGCCACCATCGCCATTACCGCCCGCGGCGTGACCGAGCAGCTGCGCAACACGCGCTTCTCGGCCCTGCGCGCCAAGGACGCATTGTGCGACCGCCTCGCCGAGACCACGGGCCGTCGCGCCGATGTCGATGCCGCCGACCCCGATGTCCACCTGCTGCTTTCGTTGCGTCAGCGCCGCGCGAGTATAAGCCTGGACCTTTCGGGCGATCCGCTGTTCAAGCGCCTGCCGCCCGCAGCGACTCGCGCCGGCGAGGGCACTCACGTGCTGCGCCCCGACTACGCCGCTCTGGTGCTGGCTCAAGTTGGCTGGACCGCATTGTGCGAGCGCGAGTTGACGGCCGACGACTACGAAAACGAGGCCCTGCCCACGCTGATCGACGCCTCGTGCGCCGGCGGCGGCCTGCTGCTGGAGGCCGTGAACATTCTGACCGACCGCGCCCCGGGCGCCGCACGCGAGCGCTGGGGCTTTGAGGGCTGGCAGCTGCACGATGCCGCCCTATGGGAGCAGCTGCTTGCCGAGGCGCGCGAGCGTGAGGCGGCGGCGCGCGAGCGCCAGGCGCGCATCGTGGCCGTGGACATCGACCCCGCCGCCCGCAAGACAGCCGAGCGCATGGTCAAGTGCGCCGGCTACAAGCGCTTTGTCGATTTTTGCGCCGCTAAGCCCGCCACCGTGCTGGACCATGCGGGTGCTGTCGCCGGCGTTGCCGTGGTCGCAGACACCACCGAGACGCCGCTTTCGCTCATGCACGACGCCATGACGCTGGTCGGCGAGCTGCGCCGCGCGCCCGAGCTCGCTACCGCACCGGTCGCCGCGCTCACTCGCGACGGCCTTATGGCCCGCGCGCTCCATGCCGAGCCCGCGCGCTCCATCGCCGTCATGCCCAACAACGAAGAGGCGACTATTGAGGTTTGGCCCTCGCTTGACCACGCTGCCGCGGCATTTGAAGCTGCGACCAGCACGGATGCCGAGGACAAGACCGCAGATGCCGAAGACGAAGCCGCCAACACCCCCATGTCCGAACCCGCCGCCACGCTCGACCTGGGTGACGGCAAGCCGCTGCCCGTGCTCATCCCCGAGTCCGAGCAGTTCGCCAACCGCCTGCGCAAGAACGCTCGCCTGCGTCGCAAGTGGGCCAAGCGCGAGGGCGTGAGCTGCTACCGCGTCTACGATGCCGACCTGCCCGACTACTCCGCCGCCATCGACCTGTACGAGGGTTGCCCGCAGACGCCGGGCCGATGGCTCGTCATCGCCGAATACGCCGCGCCCAAGACCATCGACCCCGCACTGGCCCAGGCCCGTATGCTCGACATTCTGGCCATCGCACCGCGTATCCTAGATGTTCCCGCCGAGCATGTGCACGCCAAGGCCCGCATGCGTTCGCGTGGCGGCTCGCAGTACGGCAAGCAGGGCGCCGGCAAGGGCGGATCGGGCGAGCGCGCCAATATCGCACGCCGTCGCCTCCCGCTCATCGAAGAGGGCGGCCTTACCTTTGCCGTCAACTTTGACGACTACCTGGACGTGGGCATTTTCTTGGACCACCGCGTCACCCGCAACCTGGTGCGCGAGCACGCCAAGCAGGCGCGTCGCTTCCTCAACCTGTTTGCCTACACCGGCACCGCCACCTGCTACGCGGCCGATGGCGGCGTCGAGGAGACCGTGACGGTCGACCTCTCCAACACCTATCTGGACTGGGCCGAGCGCAACATGCGCCAGAACGGCTTTGTGGGTCCGCAGCATCACTTTGTGCGCGACGACGTGCTCGCCTGGATTCGCGACCAGCGCCAGACGCGCAACCGCTGGGACCTGATTTTTGTCGACCCGCCCACGTTCTCGAACTCGTCCAAGATGGGCCGCCGCACCTGGGATGTCCAGCGCGACCATGTTGAGCTGTTGGCCGGCGTATCGCGCCTGCTCGCACAGGGCGGCCATGCCATCTTTAGCTGCAACCTGCGAGGCTTCCGCCCCGAGACACGCAAGCTCGCACGCGCGGGCGTGGTGCTACAGGACATAACGGCGCAGACCATCCCCGAGGACTTCGCACGCAACCAGAAGGTGCACCATTGCTATATCGTGCGCCGCCTGCCCATCGAGGACGCCATGGCCGAGGTCGGCTTTAGCGCCGAGGAAATTGCCGAGCGAACCGAGGAGCTGCGCAACCCCGAGGCCCGCAAGCCCCGTGCGGCAGTACCCGCGCACGCGCAGGCCGGCAACGGCAAGTCCAACTTTGCCGGCAAACCCTCCCCCGCCGGCAAGCCCAAAAAGAAGAAGTTCTACGCCAGCAAGCCTAAGGGCAGATAACAAAGTTGCGGTGGAATACGGACTGTTTTGCCTGGAAGGGGGTGCGGACGATTTCTTGGACCGCGCCTAGGCGTATCCAAGCTTCCTGCGGTACTCCATCGGGCTCAGCCACCCGAGGGACTTCTTGATCCGCTCCTCACGATAGTACACGAGGTAGGCCTCGAGCCTTCCCATGAAC
>JAXKBK010000019.1:0-147479 GCA_036553025.1 Collinsella sp.
ACGCCGGCGTCGAAGAGCTCGACGGCCCGCCTCCTGGACTCCAGATCGTGCTTCGACCTGAGATCTATACTCATGGAAAACCTCCCATTTCCCGATGTCCAAGAAATGGGAGGCAGTTCACTGTCCCCTTTGTGGTGGTTTTCGTTAACCCTTATATCGAGCGCAGAAGCCCGTCCAATGTGATCGGACGGGCTTTTTGGTGGGTATCATGGTTGGACGATCATTAGGAGGTTTCCCTACATGGAATTGTTTGAGCCGATTCTTCATTTCTTTGCACAACGATGGGTCCACAACATCATCTGGGCAGGTATCTTGGCCATCGGCACCGCCGTTGCCGCCAAGGTCGCGTCCAAGACCCTGTACCACCTGCTCAACCGCGACGATAACCCACTCCCTTCATCAAGCATCTTCATCAACATCGCGCGCGCCGTCATTTGGATGATCGGCGGCAGCTTTATCCTCGACAACTGCTTTGGCATTAATGCAAACGCCCTCGTCGCCGCTCTTGGCGTCGGCGGCATCGCCATCTCGCTCGGCTTTCAGGACACGCTGTCAAACCTTATCGGTGGCATGCAGGTGACCTTTATGGGCATCATCAAACCCGGCGACAATATCGAGGTCGGCGGCGTGACGGGCGTGGTCCAAGATATCACCTGGCGCCATACGACCATCGAGGACGCCTGCGGGCAGACCATCATCGTCCCCAACTCAAATATCTCCAAGAACACGCTCGTGCACCTCATGCCCTTTGGGCGCGTTGCCGTGCCCGTTGCCGTAAAGGACACGTCCAAGTGGGCCTCGTTGGACGCGCTGGCAGATGAGCTTACCGACGCCACCAAGGCCGCGGTGCTTCCCATCTCTGGCTTTGACAAGGAGCCGTACGTGCTCTTTAGCGAGATCGGCGACTTTGGCGTCAAGGGCAAAATCATCTTTATCGTCAGCGACGACAGCACCACTTTCACGGCAGCCGACGCTTGCATCCGCGCCATCGCCCCCATCATCGCCTAAAACCACCGCAAAGGGGACAGGCACCTTTGTGGTGGTTTCGCATCGTGGTACCATGATTCATATCGTTGTTTAAACGACTGAGGGAGTAGACACCATGGAAGAGGCCTATCGTCAAGCACGCAAGCGCGGCGAGCAGGGACGCCGTCGCGCCATCAGCCAAAGCGAGCGCCCGTACCTTACGGACCTCGATAGCCTCGTTGCCCAGTTCCCCTTAGGTCAGCGAGAGAGCGTCGGCCTAAGGGACATTCCGCTCGAAATGGTCGTCGGCACGGTTACCAAGGGCCGTCAGTCTGCCTTTTCGTGCAACTTTATGCCCCTGTTGCCATTTAGCACCGAGTTCGCCCGCAAGTGGTCCAACCTCTATGACATCCAGGTGACCGAGGGCTATCGCGACCCCATCATCGTCACCGAGTTCATGCATCGGTTCTACGTCCAGGAGGGCAACAAGCGCGTCAGCGTCCTCAAATTCCTGGACGCCCCGACGGTTTCGGCCAAGGTCACCCGTCTCTACCCCGGCACATGGGATTCCGTCGAAAGTCGCCTGTACTGCGAGTTCTGCGCGTTTTGGCGCGTCTGCCCCCTATACGAGATCGAGTTCTCGCGCGAGGGAAGCTACGAGACGCTCGCCAAGATGCTCGGCCAGGACCTTGTCGAAAAGTGGCCACAGAAAAAGGTCGATTACCTGCGCCACACCTTCCTACTCTTTAAACGCGCCTACCTGCGCGCCGGCGGCGACCATCTGGACATTACGCCCGCCGACGCCATGCTCGTCTACCTCAATGTGTACAACCAAGACCGTCTACTGGATACGCCGACGGACATCGTCGTAAACCGCCTGTGCAAGATTTGGCGCGAGCTGGTCATTGCCGGCAAAAATGATGAGGACAAGGTCGATCTTGTCGAAGCGCCGAGCGTCGATGAGGAAGAGGCGCCCGCCAAGTCCACCTCCGGCGTGCTCAACTTCTTTATGGGCAAGACCGTCTACTCGGCGGCCAACCCCCTGCGCATCGCCTTTATCCATGAGTTCCCCTGTGCGACATCGAGCTGGGACAGCCTGCATGATCAAGGGCGCCAATATCTTGACGAGCACTTTGGCGGCATCGTGCGCACCGAGGCGTTTGAGGACTGCCACGATCCGGACGTGTTCTACGCCGCCGTGGAAACGGCTGTCAAACATGGAGACAACGTCATCTTCTCGACCTCGCATCGCCTGATGGAATACGCGCTCAGGGCGGCCGTTGAGTATCCCCAGGTTCGGTTCCTCAACTGCTCCATCGGCCTTCCCCACCAAAGCGTGCGCTCGTATTTTGGAAAGATGTACGAGGCAAAGTTTCTGCTGGGCGCCCTTGCGGCCAGCATGGCGGACAACCATCGCATTGGCTACCACGCGTCGGTCTTTGCGTCGGGCGCGCTTAGCGAGATCAACGCCTTTGCGATTGGCGCCTCGCTGCTCGACCCCCGCGCGCAAATTATCCTGACCTGGGGCGATGTGCCCGCCGGAGGCCTTGCCGAGGCCATGTGCCGCGAAGGCGTGAGCGTCATGACCGGCGCTGACATGTCAAAGTCGCTCGTAGACCCTACGGCCTACGGACTCCACCGCCTGGTCGATGGCAAGGTCGTCGGCATCGCCATGCCGGTCTGGAACTGGGGCCGATACTACGAGCTTATCGTGCGAAGCCTGCTGCATGGCACCTGGGATGAGACCAGTGACGACAGCCAGGTTCGCGCCGTCAACTACTGGTATGGCATGAGCTCAGGCGTCATCGACATTCGCTACGCTCCGGGCCTGCCCTATCAGACGCGCAAACTGGTGCAGCTGCTCCGCAATGGCATCGTCGAGGGCTCCATCAATCCATTTGGCGGCGAGCTTCATAGCCAAGACGGCGTGGTGCAGATCGAGGGCTTTCCCCCACTGCCGAGCGCGCAGATTGTCGAGATGAATTGGCTGGCGGACAACGTGGTAGGCACCATTCCGCAGCTCGACGATGAGCCGGGAGTTACCGCCCTATGAAGATCCTTGCCATAGCAGATACCGAAGAACGATGCCTTTGGGAGTGCTTTCGCAAGGAGCGCTTTGAGGGTGTCGACCTGATTCTGTCTGCCGGCGATCTGGACCCGGACTATCTTGAGTTTTTGGTCACCGTCATCAACAAACCGCTCATCTACGTGCGCGGCAATCACGACGACCGCTACGCACGTCATGCACCGGGCGGATGTATCTGCGTGGAAGACAGCGTGTACACGTACCGAGGGATTCGCATTGCGGGCCTTGGCGGGTCCATGCGTTATCGCGACGGCGCCAACATGTACACCGAACGCGAGATGTCCAAGCGCATGCGCAAGCTGTCGCGTAAGGTTAGGATGGTCGGCGGGTGCGACATTCTGCTTACCCATGCACCCGCCGCCGGCATGGGTGATCTGGACGATCTGCCGCATCGAGGGTTTGAGTGCTTTAACACGGCGCTTGAGTCCTGGGGGGCCGACTACATGGTGCATGGGCATGTACATCGAAGCTACGGTAACGATTTTCAGCGCGAGCGGCAGCATGTGTGTGGAACGACGATCATCAACGCCTGCGGCTATACGCAGTTTGAGCTGGACGAAGCGCGCTACCCCATCCGTGGCTGGCAGGCAGCCTGGCTCAACTCGCAAACCATGCGCCGCGAGCTCAAACGCCACGAGGCCATCGAGTCCTCAACAGCCAGAACACCCTGGTGACCAACACGAAGGTGCCTGTCCCCTTTGAGGTGGTTTTGACGCGATAGCAAGAGACCCGGTCCTGCACGAGGCAGAACCGGGTCTCTTTAGCAATGCTTGCTTTGCTCAGGCAGTAACTGTTAGTTACTCAGCCAGGAAGTCGCGCTGGATAGCGGGATCGACCTTGACGCCAGGGCCCATGGTGGAAGACACGGAGATGGACTTGACGTACTTGCCCTTAGCAGAAGAGGGCTTGACGCGCAGGATCTCGGTGTACAGGGCAGCGTAGTTCTCGACGAGCTGCTGCTCAGAGAAGGACTTCTTGCCCAGGGGCACGTGGCAGATGCCGTAGCGGTCGGCGCGGTACTCAACGCGGCCAGCCTTGAGCTCGGAGACCATCTTGGCGACGTCCATGGTCACGGTGCCGAGCTTGGGGTTCGGCATGAGGCCACGAGGACCAAGGATCTTACCGATGCGGCCAACCTTGGCCATCATGTTCGGCGTAGCGATAGCAGCGTCGAAGTTGATCTCGCCCTTCTGAATCTGGGCGACAAGCTCGTCGGACCCGATGATGTCGGCGCCGGCAGCCTCAGCCTCGCGGGCCTTCTCGCCCTCGGCGAAGACGGCAACACGAACGGTCTTGCCGGTGCCGTGGGGCAGGGAGATGGAACCACGGATGTTCTGGTCAGCCTTACGAGTATCGATGCCCAGACGGAAGTGGGCCTCGACGGTCTCGTCGAACTTGGCGGTGTCGAGCTCCTTAATGAGCTTGGCAGCCTGAAGGGGGGTGTAGAGCGTGGCGCGATCGATCTTCTCGGCAGCGGCGTTATAGCTCTTACCATGCTTAGCCATGTGCATTACCTCCTGTGGTTAAACGGGCGTGAGCCCTCCCACATCGTATCGTGTGCCCTATTGCACACATTTAACGGGCGCCCAGGTCGGAGCACCCGTCGTTACCATAAGAAATCGCTACTCAGCGATGGTGACGCCCATGGAACGGGCGGTACCGGCGATGATCTTCTTGGCGGCGTCAATGTCGTTGGCATTGAGGTCCGGCATCTTGATCTCGGCGATCTTGGTGAGCTGCTCCTGGGAGAGCTGACCAACCTTGTCGGCCTGGGGCTTAGCGGAACCAGACTTGAGGTTCAGCTCCTTCTTGATGAGGTGAGCCGCCGGCGGGGTCTTGGTGATGAAGGAGAAGGACTTATCCTCGTAGACAGAGATCTCAACGGGGATGATGTCGCCCTTCTTGTCCTGCGTCTCGGCGTTAAAGGCCTGGCAGAACTGCATGATGTTCACGCCAGCAGCGCCCAGAGCGGGGCCGACGGGAGGAGCGGGGTTAGCTGCACCAGCAGGAATCTGGAGCTTAATGACGTTGGCAACCTTCTTCTCAGCCATGGTCATTCCTTTCGAATCACGAGTGTGAAGTAATTGCTATATCGTAAGCACGCACGTGTTAGAAGCACTCCTGAGATGAGCAGTCACAGAAGAAGCACGCTCGCGCGAACGGACGAAAACTTAAGCGATGACAGCGACCTGGTTAAAGTCGAGCTCAACCGGCGTCTCGCGGCCAAAGATCATCAGCGTGACCTTGAGCTTGCCAGCCTCGGTGTTAACCTCGGAGACCTTGCCATCAAAGTCGGTAAGCGGGCCATCGGTGACGCGGACGGACGTGCCGACCTGAATATCGACCGAGGTGCGCTTGGGCGAATCGCCCTTACCGGGACGACGAGTCATCTTGTTGTACTCGTCGCGGGAAAGCGGAGCGGGCTTGCCGTTGCCGCCCAGGAAACCGGTGACGCCAGGCGTGTTACGAACGCACGTCCAAGCATCGTCATCCATCTCCATGCGGACCAGGACATAACCCGGGAAGATCTTGGAATCCTTGGTCTCACGCTTGCCACCCTCTTTAATCTCGGTGACACGCTCCATAGGAATCTCGATATCAAAGATACGGTCCTGCATGCCCATAGTCTCGATGCGATGCTCGAGATCGGACTTAACGCGGTTCTCGTATCCAGAGTAAGTGTGAACGACGTACCAACGCTTAGACATGGTTTAGCCCCTCAATCCAGAGAACAGAGCAAGAGCCTCGCCAAAGCCAGCATCGAGCAGAGCGATGACGACGCCGACGACGATCAGAGAAGCGCAAACGACGACCGAGTAGTTCACGAGCTCCTTCTTATCGGGCCACGTGACACGCTTCATCTCGGACTTCACCGAAGCGAAATACTTCTTGGTGCGGGCAAAGAAACCAGGCTTCTCATTCTTCTTGGACTTCGCAGCCTTCTCGTTCTTCTTGGCAACGGCCTTCTTGGCCTCAACCTTGGAGTTGGCGGCAGCGTTATTGGCAGGTGCCGGCTGCTGAGCCTTCTTCTTGTTCTTCTTGTTGGCCATTTGGGTTACCTCCGCGCAATGCGCTTATACATGAGTAAACCGTAAGCCCCCAATTGGGAGCTTACGGAATAATGACTGGCACGCCAGGAAGGACTCGAACCCTCAACACTCGGTTTTGGAGACCGATGCTCTACCAATTGAACTACTGGCGTATATGACTAAAGACTAGCGAGTCTCTTTGTGCAGCGTGTGGTGACGGCACCAGGGGCAATACTTCTTGATCTCCATACGATCAGGCATGTTCGCCTTGTTCTTGGTGGTCGTATAGTTGCGGCGCTTGCACTCAGTGCACGCAAGAGTAACTAGAGTACGCATGTATCCTGAACCTTTCATATCCGCCCCGTACGGGCACGAGATGGTACTTTATCAGCTCTATGTAAGTGCTGTCAATGAAAACCTCGAATCAATTGGTTCTCGGTGGATCCATTCATATTTGGAACACATCAATGGGGCCAGCGAGATCTAATCGACGGTGTACCCAGAACCATTATCGATCCTCTCGACACCAGCAACGGCTCAATATCCATTGCAGAAAAGAACCCGGCACCCAAATAAGTGCCGGGTTCTTTAAGTCAGCTATATCAAAGAGCTAATTTACTCAATGATCGTGGAGACGATGCCCGAACCGACGGTGTGGCCACCCTCGCGGATAGCGAAGCGCAGGCCCTCCTCCATGGCGATCGGGTGGATGAGGTCGCCCTCGATGGTGATGTGGTCACCAGGCATAGCCATCTCGGTGCCCTCGGGGAGCTTGACCGTACCGGTAACGTCGGTGGTACGGAAGTAGAACTGAGGACGATAACCATCGAAGAACGGGGTGTGACGGCCGCCCTCCTCCTTGGTCAGAACGTAGATCTCACCGGTGAACTTGGTGTGCGGGGTAACCGAACCGGGCTTGCAGAGAACCTGGCCGCGCTCGATGTCCTCGCGCTTGATGCCGCGGAGCAGCAGACCGACGTTGTCGCCAGCCTCGCAGAAGTCCATGGACTTACGGAACATCTCGATACCGGTAACGACGGTGTTCTGGGTATCCTTGATGCCGACGATCTCGACGGGCTCGTTGAGCTTGAGCTCACCGCGCTCGACACGACCGGTAGCAACGGTACCACGGCCGGAGATGGTCATAACGTCCTCAACGGCCATCAGGAACGGGAGGTCGTTGTTACGAGCAGGCGTCGGGATGTACTCGTCGACGGCGTTCATGAGCTCGCGGATAGCGTCCATCCACTTGGCGTCGCCCTCGAGAGCGCCCAGAGCGGAACCACGGATGACGGGGATGTCGTCGCCGGGGAAATCGTACTCGGAGAGGAGCTCACGGGTCTCCATCTCGACGAGGTCGATGAGCTCGTCATCGTCGACCATGTCGCACTTGTTCAGGAAGACGACGATGTAGGGAACGCCAACCTGACGGGCGAGCAGGATGTGCTCGCGGGTCTGAGCCATGGGGCCGTCGGTAGCGGCGATGACCAGGATAGCGCCGTCCATCTGAGCAGCACCGGAGATCATGTTCTTGACGTAGTCAGCGTGGCCCGGGCAGTCAACGTGAGCGTAGTGACGGGCAGCAGTCTCGTACTCGACGTGGGAGACGGAGATCGTAATGCCGCGCTCGCGCTCCTCGGGAGCCTTGTCGATGTTCTCGAACGCAGTGAAGTCAGCCTTGCAGCCCTCGGTCTCGGAGAGAACCTTGGTGATGGCGGCGGTCAGCGTGGTCTTGCCGTGGTCGACGTGACCAATGGTGCCGATGTTAACATGCGGCTTAGTGCGCTCAAACTTCTCTTTGGCCATAAAGCCCTCCTCTAAACAGGTCGTCCCCGGACGGGACTTTGCCTTTATACCATAGTGGCCTCTCAACATACTATTGAGAAGCCACCGTGTTACCTATGGTAGCGGTGACTGGATTCGAACCAGTGACGCCACGGGTATGAACCGTGTGCTCTAACCAACTGAGCTACACCGCCGGATGGAGCCTGCAACCAGACTTGAACTGGTGACCTCTTCGTTACCAACGAAGTGCTCTACCGACTGAGCTATACAGGCACTTGACGGGTGGGAGCTATAGGATTCGAACCTATGTAGGCAGAGCCAACGGGTTTACAGCCCGTCCCCATTAACCACTCGGGCAAACTCCCAATCGTTCAAGTATCCGCAGGTCCTTTGGTCTTTTGGACCGCCGCCCCCGCGAACGAAAAAGATAATACGATGCAACCTTGGGGGCTGTCAACGAAAACCTCTAGATACACGGTTCCGGGCGTATCTATATAGCCGTGACCTGCGGTTTTGTTGAGTTTGGATGTGAAGGACGGTGGATTTGGCTGCGCTGGTGACATTTCCCGAGCGAATACTTTGGTGTAGTGGAGTACACCTTCAGGATCGGACTTCGATAACAGCCTATTTGCACCTATATATAGGTCGAGATCGGGCTTCCGTGGCAGATTCGAGCGTGGATTTTCTCCCGTTTGAAATCGAGCGTGGATAATCTCCCACTATTGGCGTGCCCGCGAGGCCAAAGTGGCAGATTATCCACGATCATTCACTAAGCGGGAGATTTTCCACGCTCGTACGTCCGATAATCCACGCTCAGGGGGGGGCAGCCGAGCTCGACACGGCTTTTGTCTCGATCTGTAACATATAGAGAACATTTTCTCCCCTATCTGTTACAGGTCGAGATATTACGCAGAGACCTCCGCTTACGTCTCATTCTGTAACAGTAAGAAAGGTTTTCAGCTTCTTCGTGTTACAGATCGAGATGTTATCGGCCGTCCCTTGGCAATGTCTCGATCTGTAACTATAAGGAGGGTTTTCAGCCCGCCCGTGTTATAGATCGAGACAAACCTGAAGCTTGGTGGGAGTCAAACCCGCTGACATGTCAACATAAATAGAAACGGGCCCTGTCCCACAAGGGAACAGAGCCCGAAACTCTCATGGAGCCAGTGACAGGAATCGAACCTGCAACCCACTGATTACAAATCAGTTGCGCTACCGTTGCGCCACACTGGCACACTTGGCGCTTTCGCGCGAAGCCAGTTAAGAATAAAGGAATTGCGGACGAGGCGCAACAGGCCCTTCGCCCGACCACATCTCAAAACTATTCGTCAGAACGAATAGTTTTATCTGTTCGCCAAAACAAAAAACTATTCGTTTTGGCGACGGTAACCCGCAGCCCATTGATTACAAATCGACGGACTGGCCAATTGGGAAACGGGTCTCTATGGATAATCCCCTACCTCCCGCGCAGGGCCTTGAGCTTGGCCAGGGCATCGGGGCTCAGGCGACTGCCCAGAGTCATCTTGATCTGCGGGGCTTCCTCTGCCTCGTGAACGTCGTTATCGATCTGTTTGATCTCGTCCACCAGCATGCGGCTCGAGATGCGCGTGACGCCCTTGCCCATGACGACGGCCTGAATCGTACCGTCGCTCGATACCACGGAGCACGCGCGGCCTTCCTCGCGTGCCTCGATGCAGAGCTTCTGCACCACGGTATCGGCAGAGACGCCCGTCGGCGAGAACTCGATGCGCACGCCGCGGGCCGGTAGGTTGGGGCGCTCGTTGGAGATGTTGCCCGCGCCGTCGAACACGATCACGGCCTCGTAACGGCCCTGGGCAAACGCCGCAACATCGTTGATGAGCGCGGTGCGCGCCATATCGTGGACGTCGCTGGAATATGGATCGTCGGAATGGTCGTAGACGAGCTTTTCGTAGCGCGGCGTGCAGTGGATCACGTTGTAACCGTCGACCACCAGCAGCTCGGGCTTGTTGGAGTGCACCGTCGAGACTGGGTCGGCGATAGCCTGCGCAAACGCATTGCCGCCCACGCCGTAGGTCGCGGCCGAAACAATCGGCTTGGCCGAGCCCTCGCCAAAGCGCTTGGCCTTGGACTTGGCGCGGTTCTTCTTGGACATGCGCTACTCCTCCCCCATGAGCTCGCCGGCATTGCGGCGCAGCCACTCAAAGCACAGCGCGGTGGTCGCCTGGGCCACATTGAGACTCTCGGTCATGCCGCGCTGGGGAAGCTTGGTCAAAAAGTCGCATTTCTCGAGCACCAGGCGCGAGATGCCGTCGCCCTCGGAGCCCATGACGAGCGCAACGCGGCCCTCAAAGGGAGCATCCCAGCAGCTGCCCTCGGCGTGCTCGGAAGCACCGCCCACCCAAAAGCCAGCAGCCTTGAGGTCGTCGAGCGCTCGAGCGATGTTGGGAACCTGTGCGATGGGCAGATGCATAACGGCACCAGCAGAGGTTTTGTAGCTGCCCACGGTCACACCGGCGGCGCGCTTGTTGGCAATGATGACGCCCGCCGCGCCCACGACCTCGGCAGAGCGCACGATGGCACCAAAGTTACCGTCGTCGGTCACATGGTCGAGTACGACGACGAGCGCCGGGCCGTCACCCGCGCGGTCAAGGATATCGGCGACGTCCGCATAGGGGAAATTACCCACCTCGAGCGCAATGCCCTGATGAGCGCCATGGCTCGACAGCGCATCGAGCTGCGCGCGCGGCACATACTTAATGCGGACGTCCGCGGCGTTGAGATCGTCGACCAAGCGCGACAAGGCAGCATCGCGCTCCCCGCCCTCGGCGATGAGCGCGCACTTGACGGGAAAGCCGGTACGCAGTGCCTCGGCGGCAGCACGACGGCCTTCGATAAACTCGCCCTTGGGGACCTGAATGTTGTCGCGGTTGCGATCGCGCTGCGGACGTGCGGCCTGGGTGCGCTCGCGCTGGCCCTTGGGAGTGGCAGCGCGGTCGTTGCGGCGAATCGGACGCGAGCCAGAAGCAGCCTGTTTGCCACCACGAGGCGCACGCTTGCGATTGTCGGCCATAAGACGGCCTCCTTAAATAGAAAACGAACAAGAATCGACCGTCCGAGCCACGGCACCTTGCCTTTCAATCGTCGGGCATGACCACCAGGTCTATGCCCTCCTCTTTCAAGGCAATCTGCCGCACCTCGAACGGTCGACAAATACTAGAGACTCTTAATACGAGTACCCGCGGCAGTATCCTCGATCGTCAGCCCGAGGTCCTTGAGCTGGTCGCGGATGGCGTCGGCCAGATCCCAGTTCTTGGCGGCACGGGCATCGGCGCGGGCCTCGAGAATCTTGGCAGCGGCCTCGTCCACGTCGTCGCCCGTGTAGGCGACCAGGCCGGCGGCAACGCCCAGCAGACCCAGCGGCAGCTCGACCTTGGGCTCGGGGAGTTCAACGCCAAACGTATCGAGCAGCTCGGCCAGCGTATCGGCGGCAGCCAGGACTGCGGCCTTGTCGGCAGCATCGCCCGCCTGCTCCAGGTACTGGTTGCACTCGGTGACAAAGCCAAAGACAGCACCCATGGCACCGGCGGTGTTAAAGTCGTCGTCCATGCACTCCTTAAAGGTGACACGGGTCTCGGCGGCCTTGGCGGCAAACGCCTCGGATGCTGCCTCATCGGCATCGGCCGTCGCATGGTTCGCAGCCCAGCGCAGGTTCTCGACCGTACCGGCAATACGCGTGAGCGAGTTCTCGGCACCCTCCAGGCGCTCCCAAGAAAAGTCGAGCGGCGAGCGATAGCTCGTCTGCAGCATCAACAGGCGCAGGGCGGCAGCGGAGTGCTGCTCGAGGACCTCGGCCAGCGTAAAGAAGTTGCCGAGCGACTTGGACATCTTTTCACCATCGACCAGCAGCATGCCCGTGTGCATCCAGGTGTTGGAGAAGCCCTGGTGCCAGGCGCAGGTGGCCTGAGCGCACTCGTTCTCGTGATGCGGGAAGGCAAGGTCGGAGCCGCCGCCGTGGATGTCGATCGGGGTGCCCAGGTAGCGATGCACCATGGCGGCGCACTCGGTGTGCCAACCGGGACGGCCCTCGCCCCAGGGGCTCGGCCAGCTGGGCTCGCCGGGCTTGGCGGCCTTCCACAGGGCAAAGTCGAGCGGGTCGTTCTTGTCCTCGTTCTCCTCGATGCGCGCGCCAACCATAAGGTCGTCGATGTTGCGGCCCGAGACCTGACCATAGTTGGGATCGCTGCGCACGGCAAAGTACACGTCGCCGTTATCGGCGGCGTAAGCGTGACCCTGCTCGATAAGCGTCTTGATCATAGCGATCATGGGGCCGATCTCCTTGGTGGCGCGGGGGCGCACATCGGGATCGAGCACGTTGGCGGCGCGCATGACGCCGATGAACTTGTCGGAGAACTCCGTCGCGACCTCGGAGGCCGTTCGGCCCTGCTCGTTGGCGCGCTTGATGATCTTGTCATCGACATCGGTGAGGTTCTGGGCGAACGTGACCTCGTAGCCGCTCGCGATGAGCCAGCGGCGAATCACATCGAAGCTGATGAACGTGCGGGCGTTGCCGATGTGGATGTTGTCGTAGACCGTGGGGCCGCACACGTACATGCGGACCTTGCCGGACTCGATGGGCTGGAACTCTTCCTTTTTATGGGTAGCGCTGTTGTAGATACGCATTCGTTACTCCTTAACGGTTTTCTGTAGCAGGCAGACGGCCCAGGCGCCAATTCCCTCGCCTTGGCCTTCCCAGCCGAGCTTTTCGGTCGTAGTGGCGGCAACGCCCACGTTTTCGACGTCAACGCCCAGGGCATGGGCAAGGTTGGCGCGCATGGCATCGCGGTGCGGGGTGATCTTAGGCTGCTGGCAGGCAATGGTGCAGTCGGCATCGACAAACTCAAAGCCCAGCTCGCGCGCATAGTCCATCACGCGAGCGAGCAGCACCATCGAATCGGCACCCTCGTAGGCAGGGTCGGTATCGGGGAATAGCTTGCCGATATCTCCCCCGCGGCAGGCGCCCAGAATGGCGTCGGCCAAGGCGTGCGCGAGCACATCGGCATCCGAGTGGCCCAGCAGGCCGCGCTCGTAGGGAATGTCGACACCGCCGATGATACATCGACGCCCCTCCACCAGACGGTGAACGTCGTAGCCATGGCCAATGCGCAGGTTACTGAACATGGGGAAGGTCCTCTCCCTCGGCCATGCGGCCAAGCAGAATCGCGGTTACGGGACGCAGGTCCTCGGGTACCGTCACCTTAAGGTTATCGCGCGGGCTCTGGACACAGCGGACGCGCCCACCCATGCGCTCGACCAGTGACGAATCGTCCGTGCCGATAAAGCCCTCGGCAATCGCCGCGGCATGGGCGCGCTTCATGGCGTCGACACTAAAAATCTGCGGCGTCTGCGCGGCCCAGTACAGCTCGCGCGGCGGCGTCTCGACGATGTTGTCGCCATCGACGATTTTGAGTGTGTCGATGGCAGGCTGGCCGCACACGACACCGTCGAGGGCACGGTCGCTCACGAGCACGTCGATAGCGTGGTCGATAGCCTCGGTCGTAATGAGCGGACGGGCGCCATCGTGGATGGCGACATATTCGAAACCCGCCGGCACCGCGTGCACGCCGGCGCGGGTGGAATCCTGGCGGGTCTCGCCGGCATCGGCAAAGCTGATGGGCGTGCTATACGAATACGGGCTGATGGCCAGGCGGCGCATCTCGGCACGACGCTCGGCAGGGCAAACCACGACGATATGGCCGACCTTATTGCTACGGTCAAATGCGCGGATGGACCAGCTCATAAGCGGACGGCCCGCTACATTGACGAGCTGCTTACCACCGGGGTTACCAAAGCGCTGGCCGCTGCCACCGGCAACGACCACGGCGCATACGGGCGCCATTATGCGTTCCCCTGTTTGGTGCCCTTCATGCGGTACAGGGAGTCCGCAAGAATGGCAGGGTTGTTGACGCCAAAGTCGCCCAGGCGCTCCGGATCTTCGCTGATGTCGTCCATGAGCTCCTGCAGCGATCCATACTCGTCGACGATCTTCTCGGCCACGCCGTCGCGCACGACGGACACGCGCGAAAGCGTGCGCAGGCCCAGCGGTGTCATGACGGAGTCCTCGTCCAGGTCGTCGTAACCCAGAACTGCCGCCACGTGCTGCGGGTCGGACAGGTCCTTAGGCGTCATGCGGCTAAGCTCGGCGCGAATCTTCTCGGCGTTTGCCTCGGAGGAATCGCTTGCGTAGTCGCGGATCATCAAGTCGTACTCGGTATCCATGCTGGAGCCGGCGAGCTGCTCGAGCTGCATCTGCACGAGCTTGCCCTGGTTGCCCAACTTGACAATGCAATCCTTAAGCTCAGTCTTTGCCTGCTGCATGATCTCGAAACTCGAGAAAATGCCGGTGATGTCGGCGAGCGTGACGTAGTCGTCGAGCTCAAGGGCCGTCAGACGCAGCAGGGAACGGTCGAGCGACTGACGGGTGGTCTGGAGCGTGGCGACGAGCTGGTTGACCGAGCTCATGATGGTGGTGACAGGTTGGATCTCGTAGCTCTTACCGTGGACGTACACGTTGACGACGGCACGACGAGCCGAAACCGAGATCACGATGGCATCCGTGAGCACCGACATGCGGGCGGCGGTGCGGTGACGCATGCCCGTCTCACTCGTGGCAAGCGAGGGATCGGGATTGAGGTGGAAGTTGGCGCGCAGGATCTGGGTGAGGTCGCCGTCGATAACGATGGCACCGTCCATCTTGGAAAGCTCGAACAGGCGGTTCGAGGTAAACGAAATGTTGAGCGGGAAGCCGTCGTTACCAGCAGCGAGCACGTTTTCGGTGTCGCCGACGCAAATAAGAGCGCCCAGGTGACCAGCAATGATCATGTCGAGGGCGGTGCGGATCGGCTGGCCAGGTGCCGTCAGGCGGATGGCCTGTTCCATACGCTTTTGCAGCTCGTTCTTATCCAAGGCATCGCTCCCATCGTATACGCTCCATAAACGTCAATAAGTTTCTCACGGTTTGCCTCTGTGACGCCCGCAAAATCCGATGCTTACAGAATGAGCGAACACAGCTGAGAGCCCCAATCCAAATGAGCTGCTTATGTGGTAGCATCGGGATTCGCATAAATGAGGGAGTAGTCGCGTGACCGGGTTCGCCTCCGGTGGCGCGGCAAGTCAACACACTGGCCGATGCGGCCTGGCTTGCCTTAATGAACGAGACTCGTGGCTGTGCGCGCAACGCGTACGCCACGGGTCTTTTTTGTTACTCCCCCAAGAGGTACACGCGGGCCCGCCCGCAGAGAGGGAGCCAGACTATGGGACTCGCAGAGCTCGTGCTGCTCGCCGTTGGCCTTTCGATGGATGCCTTTGCCGTATCCATCTGCAAGGGCCTTGGCATGAAGAAGATCAACCTTAAAGTCGCCGTGGTGCTCGGCCTGTTCTTTGGCGGCTTTCAGGCCGGCATGCCCGTAATCGGATGGGCGCTTGGCAGTCAATTCATGGGCATCATCGGACCCATCGACCATTGGATCGCCTTTATCCTTTTGGCCTTTATCGGCGGCAAAATGCTGTGGGAAGCCTTTACCGAGGACGAGGATGAAGGCGACGGCAAGGATGCCGATAAGATTGACCTGGGGGAATACATGACCCTCGCCATCGCCACCTCAATCGACGCCCTGGCCGTGGGCATCTCGTTCGCCGCGCTCTCGGTCGACATCATGCCCGCCGTGTCGCTCATCGGCATCACGACCTTTATCTTCTCCGTCGCCGGCGTAGCGATCGGCCACACCTTTGGCGCGCGCTACGAAAAGCCCGCCGCCATCGTGGGTGGCGTCGTGCTCATCCTCATCGGGCTTAAGATCTTGCTTGAGCATCTGGGGATTTTGGCGCTGTAACGCCAAACACAATCGCTCAAAACTCAACGCCAGTACAAGGCCTCATGCAAAGTTTTGCATGAGGCCTTTTCGTGCAGACTTTTGCATGTCATACTGATATGCAAAAGTCTGCATGTTGGAGATCGCCATGGATACCCTTCCCATCACCACACCACGCCAAGCTGGCATCTATGTGCGTCAGGCACGCGAGTCGCAGGAAATCACCCGTGCGGCCCTCGCTAAAAAAGCCGGCGTTTCGGAGCGCCTGCTCGCATCGCTCGAGCTAGGAGACGCCACGGGTATTCGGCTCGACAAGTTACTGACCGTCTTTAACGCACTCGACATAGGTCTCTTTGCGCAAAGCGATAACGACTCCATCGCATCGCCCTCCGAACATCCGACGACGATAGCGGACCTCCCTATCGCGAACTCGAATGCCCTGCCAAAGCCAAGCGTAGGCAGACGACCCGCCCGACAAGGAACGCCATCTTCCTATGGTGCCCTGCTGGCCCAAATCGCAGCCGAGCAAGGCCTTTCCGACACTTCAGACCTCTCCTTTGGCTGTAAGGTTGTGAAATAAATGGCAGAGATGGAGCTTGCGACCCTCATTTGTGGCGAAATCGCAGGCACTCTCCGGCAAGACGAGCATGGACTCTGCAGCTTTGTATACGCCCCAACCTATCGCGGAGCACCACTATCGCTTACAATGCCGCTTTCCAATCGTACGTATGGCCATAACATCGTCCGCCCGTTCCTATTTGGCCTTTTGCCCGACAGCCAAGAGCAGCGTCGCGCTATTGCCGCCGAGCATGACGTTGCATCCAACAACCCCGTCGCCCTCTTGTGCCATATCGGTCTTGACTGCGCAGGGGCCGTTCAGTTTTGTCGAACCGATCAATTAGGCGCCGCCCGCGGCAGGGTCTCGGCATACCGCCCGCTTACCAATTCTCAAATCGCTCACAAGCTCAAAGCAATTCGCGATAACGAAAGAGAGACATGGATGGGCTCCAACGAAAGCTGGTCCCTGGGCGGCAACCAAGGCAAATTTGCACTAGCTTGGCATGATGGCCAATGGTGCGAATGTCTAGGGTCATCCCCCACTACCCATATCTTCAAAAATGGTGTCGTTGGGTTCAAACATCAGGCCTTAAACGAATTCGTCTGCATGAAAACGGCTCGGCGTGTTGGCATTCCAACTGCCAACGTCTCCTATTGCACATTTGAAGACGAAGCCGCGCTCGTCGTTGAACGGTACGACAGAATGGTCAATAGCAGCGGAAATATCGAAAGGCTGCATCAGGAGGACTTTTGCCAGGCGCTCGGTGTATTGCCAAGCCAGAAATACACCGCCGACGGAGGACCAACCACACGAGACATCCAAGAACGACTGATTAACACAGTCCCCCACCACATGAATCTTGTGCTTTTTACCTATATGTTGTTCTATAACGCCATTATCGGAGCGCCTGACGCACACGCTAAAAACTACTCGCTCATCCTAGGTAAAGGCACAAACGCAGCGCTCGCACCCATGTACGATGTCGCATCGGGCTTGGCGTACGAGCGTATGCGCCGCCGGGCGCGCCTTGCCATGAGCGTTGGCGGCGATAATCGAGTGGGGCGCATCGGTCCAGGCGCTATCCGCCGATACCACGGTATGGGCGACCCCGCGCTGGAGGCGGCGCTCACCGATGCCGGGCTATCCGAGAAGTTTTGCTTTGCGACCATGATGGACCTCGCCTACGAGGTGCCCATTTGCATGGAAGAGATCATGGACGAATACGCCGACCTGCCCGGCATGGCGGACCTGCGCGAGCACATGCTCGGCCCCGTCCGCGAAAACTGCCAGCGCACCCTCGACCTCATCAAGGCGGATATGGGCTAGGCGCCAATCAATCCACATTTCTTAAAAGAAGAGGGGGGGCACCCGTCGCAAAAGTTCGGATGCCCCCTCTCGTAATGTCATTTGCAATCCGCTAGCACGTGGCTCGAACTGCTGCTAGCGCGACCCTTACGCGGCAAGGCGCTTGAGGACGTCGATGAGCAGCTCGTAGAAGCGCTCGGCAGAAGCGAGCTCCATGCTCTCGTCCGGGGTGTGGACATCGGAGAGCGTCGGGCCCACGGCGATGGCGTCCAGGCCGTGCAGGGCCTCAGCAAACAGACCGCACTCAAGGCCGGCGTGAATGGACTCGATGCGCAGCTCGGAGCCAAAGAGCTCGCGATAGCTCTCGACGAAGATGTCGCGGACCGGCGAATGCTCGGCATAGCTCCAGCCGGGATACTCGAACTCGAACTTGGCGTCGAAGCCCAAGACATCGGCCAGCGTCTGCAGGCGGTCCTTGAACTCGTTCTGCAGCGAGGTGATCGAGGAGCGCGGGGACAGCATGATCTTGACCTGGTCGTCGGAAGTGGCGACCACGCCGATGTTGGAGGAAACCTCGACGGAGCCGTCGGTGGCGACGTTGCGGCGAATCACGCCGTTAGGGGCAAGACGCAGGGCGCGGATGAGGGCAAGCGCGGACTTCTGATCCATGGCCTCGACCTCGGCGTCGTCGGCAATCTCGACGGTGCAGGTAAAGCCGGGGTCGAAGACCTCGAGCTCGGCAGTGACGTCGGCGATGATGTCCTTTGCGATCTGGGCCGCGGCCTCGGCGGCAGCGTGGTCGGCGTAAACCAGCTCGGCCTTGCACTCACGGTTGATGGCGTTGTCCTTAGTGCCGCCGTTAAAGCTAACGATGGCGGGCTCGCCGGCGACCATCAGGCGGTCGATGATGCGGGCCATGATGAGGTTGCCGTTGCCGCGCTCCAGGTTGATATCGTTGCCGGAATGACCACCCAGTAGGCCGGAGATGTCGAGCGTGAGGGTGCTGCCGGTCTTGTGCTCGCGCACGATGGGGCAGGTGTAGGTAACAACGACGCCGCCAGCGCAGCTGACGGTGGCAACGCCCTCTTCCTCGGAGTCAAGGTTAATCATGGTGCGGGCGCTAATCTGGGACTTGTCGAGCGTCTCGGCGCCGACCAGGCCAGTCTCCTCGTCGGTGGTGAATACGCACTCGAGGGCGGGGTGAGCAATCGAATCGTCGTTGAGCACAGTAAGCATCAGAGCGACAGCAATACCGTTGTCGGCGCCCAGGGTGGTGCCGTTAGCGGTGAGGACGCCGTCCTTCACGACCAGGTCGATACCGTCGGTCGTAAAGTCGTGCTCAACAGAGCCCAACTTGTCGCACACCATATCGATGTGGCCCTGCAGCATCACAGTCGGGGCATTCTCGGCGCCGGCAGAAGCGGGCTTGCGAATGATGACGTTGTAGACCTCGTCCTGGTACACATCGAGGCCGCGCTCCTTGGCAAACGCAACCAGGAAATCGCTGATGCCCTTCTCGTTGCCAGACCCACGGGGGATCGCGCTGACCTCCTCAAAGAAATGGAACAGCTGGGCGGGCTCGTAGCCGGTGATCTTGTAATCCATGGTGCCTCCTTGGCGCAACTGGTTAGACAGTAAGACATGCGCCTTGTATATTCCCAGACTTTGCGTGCATAAACCAGTCGAAAACGCCGAGCGCCCTCGCATCATCGGCTAACGGTGGACCGTATAGCGTAACGGTCACAACTTCCGCAGCTCTACAAATCGAGGCGCCCTTTCCGGAGCGCCTCGATTGCGCGTATCAAATTGTCGCCACGCCTTACAGCGCGCCGGAACCGGCTTGCATCATGCCGCCGGGGCCCGAGGTCACGCCGCCGCTCACGGGCGCGGCGTTGCCAGTGCGCGGTGCCGCCGGGGCGGTATCACCACCGAGCGTGCCCGCCGGACGCGGTGCCGGGATCTCGCCCGTGCCGTGGCTAAAGACAAACTTGCCATCGGCCACGTCGCACAGGACGGTATCGCCCTCGCCCCACTCGCCGGCCAGCAGCTCCTCGGACAGCGGGTCCTCGATGAGCTTTTGAATAGCACGGCGCAGCGGACGCGCACCGTTGGTGAGGTCGGTGCCCTCGGCCACGATCTTGTCATAGGCCGCATCGGTGAGCTTGATGTTCATGCCGTTGGCAATCAGACGCTGGCGCAGGTCGTCCACCAGCAGGTGCGCGATCTTGGTGAGATTCTCGCCCGAGAGCTTCTGGAACACCACGATGTCGTCGATACGGTTGAGCAGCTCGGGGCGGAACAGGCGCTTGAGCTCGCCCATCGCGCGACCACGGATCTCACTCGACGTGAGACCCTGCTCGCCGGTGGTGCCAAAGCCCACGCTCGCATCCTGCGCAATCTCGCGGGCGCCCACATTGGACGTCATGATGATCACGGTGTTGCGGAAGTCGACCGTCTTGCCCTGGCTATCGGTCAGGCGGCCCTCCTCCAGCACCTGCAGCAAGATGTTGAAGATATCGGGGTGCGCCTTCTCGATCTCGTCGAACAGCACGACCGAGTACGGGTGGCGACGAACGGCCTTGGTGAGCTGGCCGCCCTCGTCGTGACCGACGTAGCCCGGAGGGCTACCGATGAGCTTGGAGACCTCGAACTCGCTACCGAACTCGGACATGTCGAAGCTGATGAGCGCGTCTTTGCTGCCAAAGAGATACTCGGCGAGCGTCTTGGCGAGCTCGGTCTTGCCCGTGCCGGTGGGACCCAGGAAGATAAAGCTGCCGCCGGGACGACGCGGGTCCTTGAGCGGCGAGCGGCTGCGGCGCACGGCCTTGGCGACGGCCTCGACGGCCTCGTCCTGGCCGATAATGCGGGTCTTGAGCACGCTTTCGGTCTGCAGCAGGCGACGGTTCTCGCTCTCGGTGAGCGAGGAAACCGGCACGCCAGAGGTCACGGACACGATGTCGGCAATCTGACTCACGTCGATGGTGAGCGGGCTGGCGTCGAGCTCGGCGGTCCAGGCGGCCTTGGCTTCGGCGAGTTCAATCTCGGCGGCCTTCTGCTGCTCGGTGATCTCGGCGGCCTTGTTCATGTCATCGCCCTCGGTGGCCTCCTGCGCGGCGGCCTTGAGCTCCTCTATACGATGCTCGGCCTCGCGCACCGGCTCGGGCGCGCGGTTGGCGGCGATGCGGGCGCGGGCACCGGCCTCGTCAATGAGGTCGATGGCCTTATCGGGCAGGAAGCGATCCTGAATGTAGCGGTTGGAAAGGTTCGCGGCGGCCTCGATAGCACCCTGCGTATAGCGCACATGGTGGTGCTCCTCGTAGCGCGGCTTGAGCGCGGTCAGGATCTTGACCGTGTCCTCGACGCTCGGCTCCTCGACATCGATGGTCTGGAAGCGGCGCTCAAAGGCCGGATCTTTAGTGAGGTACTTACGGAACTCCTCGGCCGTGGTGGCACCAATGATCTGGAAAGCACCGCGCGCGAGCACGGGCTTGAGCATAGAGCTCGCATCGATAGAACCCTCGGCAGAACCGGCACCGATGATGGTGTGCATCTCGTCGATAAACAAGATGACGTCGTCGGCTTCGGTCGCCTCCTGGATCACGTTCTTGAGGCGCTCCTCAAACTCACCGCGATACTTGGCACCCGCGACAAGACCCGGCAGATCGAGCGTCCAGATATTCTGGTTCATAAGATTCTCGGGCACATTGCCAGCAGCAATCTGCTGCGCCAGGCCCTCGACGATAGCCGTCTTGCCCACGCCGGGATCGCCCAGGATAAGCGGATTGTTCTTGGTGCGGCGCGAAAGGATCTCCATCATGCGCTGGACTTCCTTTTCGCGGCCAATCACGGGATCGAGCTCGCCGTCGCGCGCCTTCTGCGTGAGGTTGGTGGCGAACTGCTTGAGCGTGTCGGTGCCGCCCCCCCTTTGCTGAGAGGCATCCGAGCCGCTAAAGAACGGCAAGCCCGCACCGGGGCGACCGGCGCCGGCTCCGGCGAGCGGACGCTTCTTGTCCTGATCCTTGGCGGTGAGTTTCTCGATAGCCTTTTTGATGGAGGCGGACGACACACCCAGGCGCATGAGGATGTCCATGGCCATGCCGTTGCCCTCTTCGACGATGCCGATCAGCAAGTGCTCGGTCGACACGTAGGTCTGGTTGTTCTCACGCGCCACGCGGAAGGAGCGCTCCATCACGCTAATGACGAGCGGCGTAAAGGCAAGCTTGGCAGCCTCGGTCTCCTCGCTGGGCTCGGGAACCGTGGTCTGGACCTCTTTGAGGGTATCCATGATGTCGTCGTAGGAGATATCGAGCGAGCGCAGCGCCTCAGCGGCAATGCCCTCGTCCTCCTTGGCGAGCGCGAGCAACAGATGCTCGGTACCCACCTTATTTGAATGAAGATCGAGCGCCTCCTGCTTGGCCATGGACATGACCTTGCGCGCGCGATCGGTAAAACGGTCTAACATGCTAGTTCCTCTTAGACGAGCTAGTTTTTTTCAAACGCAAAGCGCCACTCGTGGCGGCGCTTTGGTCTCTTTACCCATATGGAGTATATGTTAACCGCTGGGGCCTTTTCCGCATGCAGCCATACGACAACGTCTACAAAAAAGGAATTGCCAGGTGCGTCTGCATCGGCCCAACGAGCGTGGATTTTCGGACACCCATTCCACGAGCGTGGATAATCTCCCGTTTTGAGCCCGTAAACAAGCCAAAAACGGGAGATTTTCCACGTTCATGTTTTGCGGATCAGTTTCATTTGCACCAATTAGCTGGTGTGGCGCCAGCGAGGGTCGGTGAGCGTACGCGCCACGCCCAGGCCAACGGGCAAAAACGCCACGATGAGCACTGCACGCACAAACCAGCCGAGCATATTGACCGTGTCGAATGTGCACATGTAATACATCGAGCGATACAGATACAAGCCCGGCACCATAATGACAATCGATGGCACCGTGAGGGCGATACGTGGGTAGGTGAGCTTGATTTCGGCTAAGCTCGCGAGCAGCCCCGATACCAGCGCGCCGATAAACGCTGCCGCCTCGGGAGGCATACCTACGCTCAGGCCCAGGAAGGGAAACAGCGCCGGCGCATCGACGAGCGTAAGGCGCAAGGTATTGGACACGGCGCCGATCAGCCCAGCTGCCGCGGCCATCTTTACCGGGCTGTTGAACATCACCGAGAAGCCGAATACGCCAACGAAGCTCATCACCACGCGCAGGAGCGTAAGGGCAAGCGGCGAAAGGCCGAGCGGAGCAAAATCATCCGGTGCCAGCCCCACACACTCGGCAACCATCCAGCCCACAAGGGTCGCCATCACAATAATCGACACGGCATACGAAAGACGTTCAATGCCGCTTCGCATATCGAGCTTAGCGATGTCGAGGCCTGCCGTAATGAGGGGAAAGCCGGGAATCACAAAGAGCATGGCGCCGATATAGCCTTCTTGGTGCGACATTGCCCCCGGTACGACCTGGCCAAGGCCGAGCAATGCCAGCAGATACGAAACGCAAGCGAGCGCAACGCCAATCGTCAGCGCGCTAAACTGGCCAAGACCCTGCTTGAGAATATGAGAGCGAGCAAAGTTGCCAACACCAGCGCCTACGAATGCGCAGGCCATCTCGATAGGGCCGCCGCCGAGCAAAAAGACGAAGGCGCCGCAAGCACAAGCTGCCGCAAGGCCCTGTTGCCAGGGAGAGTAATCGGGTTTTGAACTCTCAACGATCTTGAGCATCTCGTGGTATTCGTGCACGGTAAACCGGCGCCCATACGTCTCGATTTCCTTTAGGAAGCTCTCCATCATCCAAATGCGATGGGTATTGACTCCCGTTGTGGGCAGGCTGACAACCTCGTTAAAGCAGTGGCCATCTTCGATGCAGGTGCACTCAAACGACAGAAGACTTAAGTCAACGTGGACGGTGACACCGAGTACGGCGGCAACGCGATTCATGGTATCGCGTACACGCCAGGCACCCGTTCCGCTCGCGAGCATAAGCATACCGGTGCGGCAGATGATGGATGACTTATCGGTGAGCGGCGCATCGACGGCAAGCTCATCGCCTGCCGTCACGATCTGGTGCCAGTCTGTTTTCATATGGAGTGCGCCGGCACGAACACCGTGGTGCATGGGGGCTCTCGAAAGCAGCGAGTCAAGGCGCGAAGACTGTGGGGGCTCCGTTGATTCGTCCTCAACCTCATCAGTCTCTTCATCGACCAGATCAAATGAGTCAAGCGATGCCGGCTCGCGACGATCGATTAGCTCCTCATCCTCATCGTCAAAGTAATTGAACTGATCGAGCATGTCCTCTTCGATTGCACGCTCGCTCGCGTCGTCCATATAGACGCTCCCTTCCTACCGACTAACCCCCATCCTAGGCAGCGACGGCTAAAGGAAACATAAAAGAGACGGCTGCCATGCGAGCCATGTGCTCAATAGCCGTTGGGTAGTCGTTTAAGAACGTCCCCAATGACTATTGACGGCCAAGGCAACGCCGATGTATTGGCAACGTCAGCGAGCGGGCCGCATTTGAGACAAGGTGACGTGAAACGAAAGGGCGCTGACCTTCTGGTCGCGCCCTTGAAGTTGAACGTCAGATTGTCCAAATGCGGCCCGCGCAGCGTCGGCCGGTCCGCCGTTCGGTAGAACCGCGTAACAAGTTAGTACATCTTTGCGCCGGCGGGGATGGAGGCGTCGAGCTGGATCAGGTTGAGGCGCTCCTCACCATCCTCCTCGTGGATGGCACTGATGAGCATGCCGCAGCTGGGGATGCCCATCATCTTGCGCGGAGGCAGGTTGGTGATGGCGAGCAAGGTCTTGCCGACCAGGTCCTCGGGCTCGTAATAAGCGTGAATACCGGAGAGGATGGTGCGGTCGGTACCGGTACCGTCGTCGAGCGTAAAGTTCAGCAGCTTCTTGGACTTCTTGACGGCCTCGCATGCCTTGACCTTCACAGCGCGGAAGTCGCTCTTGGAGAAGGTATCAAAGTCGACGAACTCCTCAAACAGCGGCTCAACGGCGATCTTGGAGTAATCGAGCGTGGGCTTAAGCGACTTAACGAACGGGCTCGCGGCGTTGCCGGCCTCGGCAGCCTTGGCGGCAGCGGCACCGGACTGGAAACCCTTCTCGGGCTTCATGTGCGGGAACAGCAGCACGTCGCGGATAGAAGCCTGGTTGGTAAGCAGCATGACCACGCGGTCGATACCAATGCCAATGCCGCCCGCGGGAGGCATACCGTACTCGAGGGCGCGCACGTAGTCCTCGTCGTACTCCATGGCCTCGTCGTCACCGCCGGCCTTCTCGGCCATCTGAGCGGCAAAGCGCTCGGCCTGGTCGACCGGGTCGTTGAGCTCGGAGAACGCGTTGGCGTACTCGTGACCGGCAATAACCAGCTCAAAGCGGTGCGTCAGGCGCGGGTCGTCCTCAAAGCGCTTGGCAAGCGGGCTGACCTCGATGGGGTAATCGCACACGAACGTCGGGTTGACGATGGTGTCCTCGCCCAGCTCATCGTAAATCTCGGCGATGATCTTGCCAGCAGTCCACTCGGGCTTGATCTCCAGGCCCTTCTCGCGCGCGGCGGCAGCAAGCTCCTCGACCGGCGTGTCGATGGTGACCTGCTTGCCGAGCACGTCGGAGACGATGTCGGTCATGGGACGGCTGGCCCACTCACCAGAAAGGTCGATGGTCTGGCCCTGGTACTCGATGACCTCGGGGTTGCCGATGGCCTTGTTGGCAGCCTTGATGACACCTTGGGCGAGTGCCTTCATGCCCTCGAGGTCGGAGAAGGCACGGTAGGCCTCCATCGTGGTGAACTCGGGGTTGTGGGTAAGGTCCATGCCCTCGTTACGGAAGATGCGGCCGATCTCGAACACGCGCTCAAAACCACCGACGATGCAGCGCTTGAGGTGCAGCTCGGTGGCAATACGCAGGTAGCACTCCTGATCGAGCGCGTTGAAGTGGGTAATGAACGGCTTGGCAGTAGCGCCGCCTTGGATGGTCTGCAGAATGGGGGTCTCGACCTCCATGTAGCCGTCGGACTCCATAAAGCGACGGAAGGTGGAGAGAATCTGCGAACGCTTACGGAAGGTCTCGCGAACGTCGTCGTTGGCGATCAGGTCGACATAGCGCTGGCGATAGCGGGTCTCCTTATCGGAAAGACCGTGGAACTTCTCGGGCAGCGGACGAACGGCCTTGGCAAGCAGGGTCGCGCTCTTAGGGGCAACGGAAAGCTGGCCACGCTGGGTGCGCACGACCACGCCGGTCACGCCCAGGATGTCGCCCAGGTCGAGGGCCTTGAGCGTACTCCAGGCAGCCTCGTCCATGTCGTTGATGCGGCAGAACAGCTGAATCTCGGCAGTCGCATCGCGCACGACGATGAACATGATCTTGCCCTGACCGCGCTTGGCGACCACACGGCCGGCGATCTTCACGACGTCCTCGGTGTCCTCGCCATCGGCAAGATCGGCGTACTTAGTCTCGATATCGGCGACGTAGTCCTCAAGCTCAGAGTGCTCGGGATAGGGGTTCTGGCCCGCCTCGAACAGGGCGGCGCGCTTGGCCAGGCGGGTGGCGCGCTCGTCGTTGAGCGTCGATGCCTGATCGGCGGCGTTCTGGTTCTCTGCCATAAGTTAGCTCCTCAAACTAAAACGCTCCCCAGGATTCGGTCCCAGGGAGCGAAAACATACCTTTACGCGGGACCGTGGTCTAGCGTGCGATCTTGGCGATGGTGTAGACGCGAGTCTTGCCGGAAGGCGTAACGACCTCGACGGAGTCGCCCTCGCCGTGACCGATGATGGCGTGGCCGACCGGAGACTCGTTGGAGATCTTGTGCTCGAGCGAGTTGGTCTCGGTGGTACCGACGAGCGTGACTTCCATGACCTCGCCGTTGGGATCAATCAGCGAAACGGTGGAACCGATGGAGACGGTCAGGTCGCCCGTGGTGGCAGCAACCTGAGCGTTGGCGAGGATGGCCTGGATCTCGGCAATACGAGCGGCGTTCTGGGCCTGCTTGTCCTTAGCGGCGTCGTACTCGGAGTTCTCCGAAAGGTCGCCGAACGCGCGGGCTTCCTTGATGTCCTCGACGATCTCCTTGGCGTAATCGCCCTCACGCCAAGCGAGCTCCTCGACGAGCTTCTGGCGGCCCTCAGCGGTCAGTACGATCTGGCTTGCGTCCATACGGATATCTCCCCAACTCTGATCAAACAATCAACTGTCAACAAAACGAAAAAGACCGGCTAGCCTGCGGGCAAGCCGGTCAGGTGCTCACCCCAAAGGGATGGGACTACTCTGCGTCCGCGTCGCTGTCCTCTGCCTGCTTCTTCTTGGCAGCAGCGAGCTTGGCCTCGAGCTCAGCGATCTCCTTGTCCTCCTCGGACTGCTCGACCACGACCTCCTCGGCCTGCTTGGTCTCGGCCTTATCGTCGCCCTCCATACCCTCGCGGATATTCTTGACGGTAGAGCCGAGGGACTTGCCGAGCTTCGGCAGGTTCTTGGGCCCGAAGATAATCAGGACAACGACGAGAATAATGATGAGCTCAGGAGCCCTCAGTCCAAACATGTAGACCTCCACAATACAGCGAGACAAGCTCGAATGAGTATACCGCGGGTATCGCGGTATCACAACAATAGCTAAAAAAAGGGACCGCAAGAAGCGGTCCCTCCTCATGCTCTGGTCGGGTTGACTGGATTTGAACCAGCGACCCCTGCGTCCCGAACGCAGTGCTCTACCAAACTGAGCCACAACCCGTTAGCTCGACTATAGTAACAAAGATTTCCGTCGTGTGCTAGAGAAATTTTTACTTCTTTGGCACTTCGACGCGAACCGTGTTGGGAATGAGCTCCGTCGCGCAGGACCACCAGCCGTTTTGCTGGGCAGCGTCGGCAAGCCTTTCGGCCATGGCGGCGGTGCCGCAAATGGCAAACGAGCAGGCACCCGATCCGCACACATCTACAGCAACGGTGCCGTCCTGTTTACGCAGCCAATCGAGAACCGTTTGAATCTGCGGCTCCATCTGTGCGGAAATGACACCCAAGTTGTTATGGATGAGTGCATATGCCGTCTCGGCATCACCAGCACGCAAGGCAGAAGCTATCGCGCCGGGCTCGTCCGCAGGCACCGGGGCCTCGTCAAAACGTCGATAGGCTTCAATTGTCGAAACACTTGCCTCGCGCGGCTTGACCAACACGACGGGCGTTGCGGGCAGCGCGGGGTACTCAGTTGCCAGCACGTCTCCCCCACCTACGTAGAACGCAGAGCTCGCGTGCAAAAAGAACGGGACGTCAGCACCAATACCCCGCGCAATGTCGTCGAGCACGGGGTCGGTGCGATCAATTCCCCAGAGCTCCGCCAAGGCGACAATGACCGCGGCCGCATCCGTCGAGGGGCCGCCCAAGCCGGCGCACAATGGAATGCGCTTCTCAATCGTCACGCAGATGTTTGCCTCGCGACCATAATGCTCGGCCATAGCAATCGCAGCCCGATACGCCGTATTCTTTTGCATGGGAAAATCTGATGCTGGAACCGTCTGGACAGTCAGCGCCTGCGCCGGCGTGACCGTCACGGTATCGGAAAGACTGACGGCTGCCATCAGGGAATCGACCCTGTGGTAGCCGCGGTCATCGCGCTCGGTATGAACCCCCAGGTAGAGGTTAATCTTTGCCGGCGCGGAAAGGGTCAGGGACCAATCGGTCACCGCTAGTGCTCCTCGAGCTGATTGCCGAGCGGGGTAAAAATGTGCTCGCCGCTCTCGGGGTCGAACAGCTCGACCTGACCGGTGAGGACATCGATGTACTGGTAGGACTGACGCGACTTGCGGCCACGACGCTCGTCAACCTCGACGATAAAGACGGCGGGGTGCACGCTCTTGATGGTGCCCATGCGCTCGACGACGCGGGTGCGGCCCATGTTGGCCTTCACCTTAACGCGATCGCCCACCATATCGGTCAGCTTCTCGTGGATGTCGTCGACGTGATTGACTTCCATCTCTTCCATGAACAGGGCCTCCAGAAGGTGCAATTCAAAAAGGGGATAATACCCCTAAGATAGACAAAACTCTAATACTATAGCACCCTGCTGCCGTCATACGCAAGTAGCTTAAAAAGCCCGGTCCCAAATTGACTACTTACAGACTATCGGTGTCCAAGACGATGGTGAACGGACCGTCGTTGACAAGATCGACTTTCATATCGGCGCCGAAGATGCCATGTGCTACTTGCTCGACGTCCTCGCGCACAAGCGTCAAGAAGTACTCGTAGAGCTCGTTGGCGACATCGGGGGCGCCGGCATCCGTAAACGACGGACGGCGGCCGTGGCGGCAGTCGGCAAACAGCGTGAACTGCGACACCACGAGCACCTCGCCGTCGACATCGGCAAGTGCCAGGTTGGTCTTGCCGTTCTCGTCCTCGTTGATACGCAGCCCGCGGAGCTTGCCCCACAGCTTGTCGGCCTCGGCACGCGTATCGCCATGGCCCACACCCAGCAGCACCAGGTAGCCGCGTCCAATGCGGCCCACGCACTCGCCGTCGACCGTCACGCCGGCGTTGAGCACGCGCTGCACCACCGCACGCACGGTCTACTCCTCGCCCGTCAGCTTGGCGGACAGATGCTCGAGCGCGTGGAAACGATGGCTGATGGCGTTCTTCTCGTCCGCCGTCAGCTCGGCCATGGTCTTGCCCGGCGTGTCGACCGGCAGGAACAGCGGGTCGTAGCCAAAACCATGGTCGCCGCGGCCCTCGTGCGCGATAACGCCCTCGCAGGCGCCCTCGCCATAGGTAACCAGACCATCCGTGTCGATGAGCGCAACGACGCTCATAAAGCGCGCGGTGCGATCCTCGTCCGCCACGCCTTCCAGGTTAACGAGCAGCTTTGCATTGTTGGCGGCATCGTCGCCGTGCACGCCCGCATAGCGCGCACTATACACACCGGGCTCGCCGTCCAGCGCGTCGACGACCAGGCCGGAATCGTCGGCGATGGCCATAAGCCCCGTCTCCTCAACCGCAGCCTGCGCCTTGATGATGGCGTTCTCCAAAAACGTCGTGCCGTTTTCCTCGGGGTCCTCAAAATCGCCCAGCTGGCCGAGCGCCACAAAGCGCACCTCGGGCATGACCTTGCCCAAAATGGCCTCGATCTCGGTGAGCTTATGGGCGTTGCCCGTTGCCACGACGATGGTCGCCGCCGGGTCGAGAGTGTCAATGTCGATCTTCTCAAGTGCCATGAGTGGCCTCCTTGTCTCTATAGCAATGCCGCGCCGAGGGCGACGAGGGCCTCTGCCTCTCCCCTCTCAATCAACGGCAGTCTTGTGTCTAGACGTCTCCGCAGATAAAACCTACCAAAATAAACCCGTCCCTTTTGGCAGGTTAGGCGATGGCTTGGCGCTGAAGCTCGATGAGCTCGGCGATACCCTTGTCGCCCAGGTCGAGCAGGGCGTTGAGGCGTTTGCGGTCAAAGGGCGCCTGCTCGCCGGTGCCCTGGAGCTCGATCATCTCGCCGGTGTCGGTGGCGACGAGGTTCATGTCGACCTCGGCATGGCTGTCCTCCGAATAATCGAGGTCAAGCAGAGTATTGCCGTCGACAACGCCCATGGAGATGGCAGCCACCTGGCCGATAAGCGGGATGCGTTCGATCTTGCCCGCCTCGACCCACATGGCGAGGGCGTCGTGCAGCGCCACCCAAGCGCCGGTGATGCTCGCTGTACGCGTGCCGCCATCGGCCTGAATCACATCGCAGTCGACGGTGACGGTGTACTCGCCGAGCGCCTTCATGTTGACGACGGTACGCAGGCTGCGGCCAATGAGGCGCTCGATCTCCATGGAGCGACCCTTGCGGTTGGCGTGTTCGCGCTTGCAGCGCTTGCCGGTCGACGCCGGCAGCATGGCGTATTCCGCGGTCACCCAGCCGGCCTTAGCTCCCTTTCGCCAGCCCGGCACGCCCTCCTCGATAGTGGCGGCGCACAGCACGCGCGTGTCACCGAACTCGGCCAAACACGAGCCGTGGGCGTGCTTCATGACGCCGCGAGTCAGTTTGATGGGGCGCAGCTCATCGGCGGCGCGGCCGTTGGCGCGGTTGACCTGCATATACTCCATGGAAAAATCCTTTCGGCAAAAGGTGAACGTGAGCCTTTGGTCGGCGACCCTATATCTATTTCAGTTCGTCGATATCGATATGCTCAATGCTCTTGAGCGGCTGACCAAAGATAAAGCTGCCCGCCACCGCAAACTCGGCAATGTTATCAGCCGTCGTGGCAAAACGATGCTGCGGCTCGGCGGCGTCGCCCGCCAGCTGCTCGCGGCGCGTGAGGATATCGGTCAGCTCGCGCGTGGTCTCCTCGGCGGAACTCACGACGCGCACCCCAGGCCCCAGCGCATGCCGGATAGGTCCCACCAACAGCGGAAAATGCGTACAGCCGAGCACCACGGTATCGATACCGTGGTCGCGCAGCGGCTCAACCGTGGCACCCACCAGCGCACGCACGGCAGGCGTATCGAAGATGTCCTCGTTCTCAAGCCACTGTTCCTGCAGATGTGCACCCGAGGCGAGCTCGTGTTCGACAACCTCGACAAAGCTCGAGGCAGGACAGCCGTATACATCGACGCCGGCATCCAGATCCTGAATGGCGCGCGTGTAGGCGCCCGAGCGAATGGTGAGGTTGGTGGCGAGCACGCCCACGCGACGCGTACGCGTGCTGTTGATTGCTGCACGGGCACCCGGCGCAATCACGCCGATCACGGGAACGTCGAGCACCTGCTGGGCCAAACGCAAGGCCGCAGCGGTCGCCGTGTTGCAGGCGATGACCATAATCTTGACGTCGTGCTTCGAAAGCCAACGACCCGCCTGCAGCGCAAACGAGCGCACCTCATCCTCGGTGCGCGTGCCGTAGGGGCAGCGCTTGGTGTCGCCAAAGTAGTAGACGGACTCGTGCGGCAACGCCGTCGCAATCGCGCGCGCAACCGTCAGACCGCCCAAACCAGAATCGAACACGCCAATCGGGCGCGTGTCGCCTGCCGGATTCTCGATATCGGACATTACCTCACCAGTCTCTCTCGAAAAGACATGTCCACGTGCGGCGACGCCGCGCTACGAACGCGCCGCGACCAGCAGCTCTGCCGTCGCCGCCCAACCGTCGACAATTTTGCCGCGCGTAACGAAAGCGTTCTCGCAAGCAGCCAGGAACTCGAGCGCGCCGGCGCTCGTCAGGCCATTCTCGACCAGGCAGAACGTGCCCACGTGATCGGCCATGTAGAAGTCGGACTCGGAATCGCCGAGCGCCAACGTCTCCTCGCGCTCGATCCCCAGGTGCTCGCAGAAGCGCGCAATGGCGACGCCTTTGTTGAGGCCCGCGGGGTTGATGTTGAATGCGCGACCGTCCTCGACGCGATCGAGCTCGAGCGTCGTCGGCTTGGACAGGTGAGTCAGATGGCCGTTGCAAGCCCAGATCAGACCGCAGCCGGCCTCGTCCAGGATGGCCTGGACCTCATCGTCGGGCACATCGCCGCGCATGCCGACGGTGACCTCACGGTATTTGTAGCCGGTCGACATGTCGTTGTGGTACTCGATCTTGTGCGGCCAGCGGGCAAGGATCTTCTCGCACACGCCGGTCTGCTCGATCACCTGGTGCGGCGTGAAGCCACAGGCGGGGTCGTAAGGCATGTCACCGGTCAGATACTCCCAATCGTTGGCTTTGAGGTCGTACATAACCAGGCCGCCCATCTCACCAATGTAGGAGTTGAGGCCGAGCACGCGCGCGTCCTCGTGGATCATGGTGCGGTTGCGGCCCGAGGTGGGAACCACCTGAATACCAGCGCGAGCGAGCGCCACGACGGCCTCGACGAGTTTGGTCGAGGGGTTGCCGTCGTTGTCGCGCAGCACGCACGAGCCGGGTGCAAGCATCGTGGCATCCAGGTCGGTAAAGACGTACTTGACCTTGGCCAAGCGCTCGCGCATCTCGCCCGAAAGCTCAGCGACGGTCGGCAGGGTATTGTGGGACATGGTTACTCCGTTTACGTAGAAGGGTTTGGACTTGGACGGCATGTTTTGATTGAGGGAACACGCTTATGGCGACAGCGCACTCAGGGCGCCGCCGCCATCATGGTTCATTAGTCAAACTGGGTAACATCGATCAGGCGATTGGCCAGCGAAAGGTCGCTCTCGATGGGCACGAACTCGTCGCCCACGTGCATGAGCTCCTCGTCACCCTTTGCCAGCAGCAAGACAATGGTGGGAGCATCGGGGTTGACGTACTCCTCGCGCGCCGCCTTGAACGCCGCATGCACAGCGGCTTCGCGATCGAGGATGATCTTGTTCGGCGTATCGTCGGGAACATGTTCGGCAAGCTCGCGACAGACCTTCATCGGGTCCTCGTGAGCTGGATCCTCGTTCGTAAAGATCATCAGGTCGGAATACGGTGCGGCCTCGCGTGGCAATTGCTCGCGGCGCTCCTGAGCCTTGCCGCCGGCGGCGCCAAACAGCGCAATGACGGGGCTAGCGGGAAACGCGCGCTTCACCGACGAGAAAAGCGAACGGAACGAAAGCTGGTTGTGCGCGTAGTCGACGACGCAGATCACGCGGCCGTCCTTCGACTCCACGACCTCCATACGGCCCGGCACGCGCAGTTTGGAGAGGCCCTTCTTGATGGCATCGATACCGATGCCGATCTCGCGCGCGGCGGCGGTAGCGACCAGCGCGTTCTCCACGTTAAAGTCTCCCGCGATACCCAGCAGGATCTTCTCCCCCGCCTCGGACTCGTCGGCACACAGGCCATGCAAGTTGAACTCGATGCTAAAGCCGACCATGCGTACGTCGCTCGCCCACAGGCTTGCCTCGGGATGCTCGACGCCAACGGTCACCAAGCGCTCGGCCGTCGACGCTGTCTCCAGCACACGGTCGACCTCTTCGGTGCCCAGATTCACCACGGCGGTCTTTGCCTGGTCAAAGATCCTGAGTTTGCTCTCAAAATAATCCTCAAACGTGGGGTGTTCAATCGGCGAGATGTGGTCGCGGCCGATGTTGAGGAAGCACGCCACGTCAAACGGCAGATTCTCGACGCGTTGGTACTTGAGCGCCTGGCTCGAGACCTCCATGACCATGGACTGGCGACCGGACGTGCGGCAGTTGGCGATATGGCGCCAGATCTCGGGGGCCTCGGGCGTAGTATTGGTGCTCTCGTAGCACTCGATGCCATCGTCGGTACTCACCGAGCCGATCATGCCGCAGGACTCGCCCGCCGCTTTGATAATCGACTGGAGCATAAAAGCGGCCGTGGTCTTTCCCTTGGTGCCGGTGATGCCCACGATCTTGACGTCGTGGTCGGGACGGTCGTAGACCTCCGGCGGCAACAGGGCCATGGCCGTGCGAACACTATCAACAACCAGCATCGCAGCACCGCTCTCCTGCGCCAGCGGCTCCAGAGACTCGACCAGCGACTCCTCGCACACAAATGCGACGGCGCCCGCATCGAGCGCCATGCTCAAAAACGCGGGCTTAAAGGCAGCACCTTTGCAAAAGAATACGTCACCTGCCGAGACCGCGCGCGAATCAAACGAGCAGCCGGTCACGGCGCGCTCGTCAACCTGCTCTGATGCGCGCAGCTCGCCGCACACATCGAGAAGCTTGGCAAGCGTATCGACCGTGGTCACGGTCGCGGAATCCGAATGGTGCATCTTTCACCTTTCTCAGCCATTTGGCAGGGACGGTTTTTATAGTAACTGAAACGCACCCACGCAAAAACGGCTCCCGGAGGAGCCGTTACGCGCAGGCGTTCGTAAGCCGAGGCTAGGCAGCCTGAACAGCGGGCTGGTCCTCGTCGATAAAGAAGCGCTTGTACCACACCAGGAACACGAGCGGCGTATAGATCTTGCGCTGGAAATCGCCCTTGCCCGCAAAGTGCAGATCGAGCAGGTGCATGAGCTCGTCGGTATTGAAGAACTCACTTGCCCACGGCGCGGTGAAGTACTCCTTGACATAGTCGTACCACTTTTGCTCGCGCAGCCAGTAGACAATCGGCACCGGGAAGCCCACCTTGGGACGGGTGGCCCACTCATCGGGCAGCGACTTGTTGGCAGCGTGGCGGAGTACCTGTTTGTTGCCGTTCTCGTTGATGCGGTAGCGGTCGGGAATGTGCTCGGCGAACTCCATGACTTTGCGGTCCAGGAAGGGCACGCGCAGCTCCAGCGAGTGCGCCATGCACATCTTGTCGGCCTTGAGCAGAATGTCGCCCGGGAGCCACATGTTCATGTCCAGGTACTGCTTCTTGACCAGTTCGGGCTGACCCTTCACGCGTGCGTAGATGGGTGCAGCGAGCTCAAAGGCGCCGTCGCCGGTGTTGTACTCGGGCTTGAGCACGCCGTCGACCTCGCGCTCCGGCCATACCAGAGCCTGTCCCAGGAACGACTTCTCGGGGATCTCGGCACCCTTGACCAGGAAGTTATGGCCCTTGAAGTACGGCATATGCAGCGCCAGGTTACCGAGCGCGCGACGGATGGGCAGCGGCACCATCTTTTTGTACTTGCGCACCGGGACCGTATCCTCGTAGTAGGCGTAGCCGCCAAAGAGTTCGTCGGCGCCTTCGCCCGAAAGCACCACGGTGACGTCCTTGCGGGCCATCTCGGCCAAGAACCACAGCGGCACGGAAGACAGGTTGGACTGCGGCTCGTCCATGTGATACTGGATGTCCTCGAGCGCACCGAAGAACTCGTCGGCGGTAATCATCTTGCGAACGTTTTCGACGCCGAGCTTATCAGAAAGCTCCTTGGCGTAGTTGGTCTCGTTAAAGTTCTTGTAGTCAAAGCCCACCGAGAAGGTCTTGTCGGGCATGAGGCAAGCGGCGATGTAGCTGGAGTCGACGCCGCCGGAGAGGAACGACGCGACCTTAACGTCGGCGATGCGATGGGCCTCGACGCTCTCGTGCACGACCTCATCCAGCTCGTCGACGTACTCCTCGAACGGCTTCTCGACGGCAGAGTAATCGCAATCCCAGTAGCGCTCGATGTTCATCTTGCCGGTCGGGATGTCTACGGTAAAGTAATGCGCCGGCGGCAGCTTGTAGACACCCTCGAAGAAGGTCTCCTCGGTTGCCGAATACTGCAGCGTCATGTACGGACGCAGGGCCTTTTTGTTGACCGCCTTGTGGAAGTGCGGGTAGTCCAGGAAGCTCTTGATTTCGGAGCCAAAGAGCACGCCCGGCGCGCCGTCGCCCGCATCGGCCATGGGATAGTAGTAGAGCGGCTTGATGCCAAAGATGTCGCGGGCGCCAAAAAGCTTGTTCTTCTTCTTGTCCCAGATGACGAAGGCGTACATGCCGCGCAGGCGATCGAGTACGGCCTCGCCCCACTCCTCGTAGCCGTGCAGGAGGCTCTCGGTGTCGGCTCCACAGTGGAACTTATAGCCCTTGGCCTCGAGCTCGGAGCGAAGCTCCTGGAAGTTGTAGATCTCGCCGTTGAAGACGATAACGACGCTGCCGTCCTCATTGGCCATGGGCTGAGCGCCGGCCTCGGTCAGGTCGAGGATCGACAGGCGGCGGAAGCCCAGGGCAACGCGGCCGTCGATAAACTGGCCGCCCATGTCGGGACCACGATGGACGATGCGGTCCATCATCTTGGTGAGCACCTCGGATTGGTTATCCGTCCCACCGACAAAACCGACAAAACCGCACATATACTATCCCCTCTGCTGTTGCTGGGTATCAAATCGAATCAGTAGCTTTTGAGTATACCCGAGGGCGTAAAGAGGGGCGGAATGTTCAGGCAATCTCAACTGAATCAGCTCCGCGCCGACACGCGCCGGTTACCTTTAATGGATATGAGGTGAATGAGGCGATTGTTTTGCTATACTCTCTCCGCACGGGCGATTGGCGCAACGGTTAGCGCAGGTGCTTTACACGCACAAGGCTGGGGGTTCGAATCCCTCATCGCCCACCACTGATTTGATAGGCTCCCAGCTATGGGGGCCTTTCATTTTTGGGCCCATCGCAGAGGGATTCGAACCCGAAAGGGTGCGGAGCTGAGGAAACGCGAAGCGTTTTCCAGCGCAGCACGCGAGGGCCGTAGGCCCGAAGCGAGAGCGGGCGGCGTCAGCCGCACGCGACATCCCTCATCGCCCACCACTTGATTGAAAAGGCTCCCAGCGATGGGGGCCTTTCCTTTTTGGGCCCAGTGCAGAGGGATTCGAACCCGCCAGCACGTCTGTCACAAAGGCCGTGGCCAGAAAATGGCAAAAATGAGTACTGCTACCTTGCTTACAACATGTCAGAAGATAATATTTGCTTAAGTTACGCAACATATGTCCAATATAAGGACTAGCAATTGGATCAAAATCGTACATTCATCGCCATTTCGACTAGCTATCTGGCCTTATTAGTCCAAAATTGCTGTTACCAAATCGGTAACAGTACTCATATTTGATGTTTTTTGACCAGCAGGTCTCCCCGCCTTAGCAAATCTAAGGCAAAACGGGCTCCAGACCGCTGAATCGTGCCGCATATGGCACGTCCACAGTCCGGAACCCGGTTCAAATTGAGTTATTGCGCCGCGTTAGCCCAAGACACCCGACAGAATCTCGATCAGACTGTCCACGTCGGATTCCTCGCAGACGAGCGGCGGCAGGAAACGCAGCGTATGGGCACCCGTAGCGTTAATCACGGCACCGGCGGCCAGCGCGCGGGCAACAATATCATGCGCGTCGCCCGCGGCATCATCCAAATCACAGCCGAGCATCAAGCCGCGGCCACGCACCTCGGTCACGTTCGGCAGCTTGGCGAGCTTTGCCTCCATATAGGCGCCTACCTTGGCAGCATGGTCGGCATAATCGCCGCGCACGAGCGCGGAGAGCGTCGCGGCGCACGCCGCGACAGCCAAGCAGCTACCGCCAAAGGTCGAGCCGTGGTCGCCCGGCTTAAACACGTCGGCAATCTCCTTCTTTGCTACGACGGCACCCATGGGCACGCCATCGGCAATGCCCTTGGCAAGGCTCATGATGTCGGGTTCCACGCCATAGGTTTGGAATGCAAACGGCTTGCCGGAGCGGAAGATGCCGCACTGGACCTCGTCGGCTATAAGCACGGCGCCCACTTCGTGTGCCAGGTCGCGCGCTGCCGCCATAAACTCCTCGGTCATGGGGTGCACGCCACTCTCACCCTGGATCGGCTCGAGCATCACGGCACAAATTTCGCTCCCCAGCTGCTTAAAGATCGCACGCAGTTCATTGATATCGTTGGGCGTACAGGCCACAAAGCCACCCGGCAGCGGGCGGAAACTATCCTGCAGCCAATCCTGCATGGTGGCGGCAATGGTCTCGAGCGTACGGCCGTGGAAGCCGCCGCGCATGCACACGATAGTGTTGCCGCCGTTACCGGCACGCTTGGCGTACAGGCGCGCAAGCTTCATCGAGCCCTCATTGGCCTCGGCGCCGGAGTTGGCAAAGAAGGTCTCCCAAACCTGCTCATCCGCAGCCGGGGCACCAAGAGCAGCTGCCGTGGTCTCATCGCCGGCGGCAATGGCATCGGCAAGCACGCGTGCACCATCTAAGTCGTCGTTGGCAAGCTTGGACAGCAGCGCCGCGACCTGTCCACGCTGCTCGATGTAGAAGTAATTGGAGACATGCATGAGCTTTTTGGTCTGTGCCTCGAGCGCCGAGAGCACAGCCGGGTCGCCATGACCTAGGCTGCACACGCCGATGCCGGCAAGAAAGTCGAGGTACTCACGACCATCGTCGCCGGTGAGCTTCATGCCGTGACCCTCGACAAACTCGACCGGAGAGCGGCCAAAGGTATGCATAACGTAATGGGATTCAAGCGATTGCTGAGCTGCAAGTGACATGGGATGCCTTTCGTTGAGCGCCGGACGGCGCAGGCCTATGGGTGCAGAAATGGGGCGGCTGCGGGTCAGTTAGACTGTCTGAAGCTTCTCGACCTCGTCGAGGTTCTCGGTCAGACGCGCAGCAAACGTCGAAAGCGGATGCGGATGCGTATCGAACTCGTAAGCCGTCTCGGTGGAATGGATCACGGTGCCGACGCCGGCATCGGTCAGCAGCTCCAGCAGCAGCGAATGCGGCGTGGTGCCGTTGATGATGTGAGCGCGAAATACGCCGCCGGCAAGCGCATCGACGGCCGCACGCAGCTTGGGAATCATGCCCTTATCGACCTCGCCGCCGTAGAGCATTTCGTTAACCTCGTCGAGCGTTAGGTTGGAGATGAGTGAGTCTTTATCGCTAAAGTCCTTGTACAGGCCGTCGACGTCGGTCAAAAAGATCGCCTTATGCGCATGCAGCGCCGCCGCAACGGCACCGGCGGCGGTATCGGCGTTGATGTTGAAGAAACCGCCGTCCTCCCCCGCCGCGACGGTAGCGATGACGGGGATGTACTCGCTATCGAGCAGGCGCTCGATATAGTCGGTGTTGACGTGCGTGACCTTGCCTACGCGGCCGAGTTCGGGGTCGAGCGGCTCGGCGATGAGCGTACCGGCATCGCTGCCCGAAACGCCCACGGCCAGGTTGCCGTGATGGTTGAGCGCCGCGACCAGCTCCTGGTTGACCTTGCCGCCCAGCACCTCGCGCACGATATCCATGGTCGCCGGCGTGGTCACGCGCTGGCCGTTCATAAACTCGACGGGGATGTCGTAGTGGCTCAGCGCCTCGTTGATGGCCTTGCCGCCACCGTGCACGATAACAGGGCGCATGCCGATGATCTTGAGCAGGACGATGTCGCTCATCACGTCGCGGCGCAGCTGCTCATCAACCATGGCGGCTCCGCCATATTTGATAACAACCGTCTTGCCGGTCAGGTTCTTAATCCACGGCAGCGCTTCGAACAGCAGCTGCGCGGTTGCTTCGTTGGATTCACTCGAACGACAATCGCGTGCGAATTTCATAATCTGCCTCGTCTTTCGTATCGTTATCGCGCCGTGCTCCGCTGTCCGCAATCGCGGCAAGATGCGCAGCGTGCCTGGAATCTAGGAACGGTAGTCGCCGTTGATGGAGATGTACTCATGCGTGAGGTCGCAGGTCCACACGGTCGTTGCCGCGTCGCCTGCGCCCAGGTCGGCCGAGATCACGATCTCGGGCGCCTCAAAACGTCGTAGAGCCTCGTCCTCATCAAAGGGAACAGTCAGACCGTCGCGACAGACAGGCATGCCCATCATGTCGATGGAAACGTCTTCCTGATTAAACTTCACGCCGCACTTGCCAAGCGCCATAGCAACGCGGCCCCAGTTGCAGTCGTGGCCGGCGATGCAGGTCTTAACGAGCGGCGAGTTGGCAACGGCACGGGCGGCGATATCGGCCTCCTCGTCGTTGGCGGCGCCGGTAACGTTGACCGTAACGAGCTTGGATGCGCCCTCACCATCGGCGGCGATATTGCGCGCCAGGCTCTCGCACACCTCGTGCACGGCAAATGCCAACTCGTCAAAGGCATCGGAGCCCTCGACGATAGGCTCGGCATCTGCGGCAGCGGCGCCGGAGGCAAGCATGATGCAGGTGTCGTTGGTCGAGGTGTCGGAATCGACCGTTACCTTGTTAAAGGTCTGCTTGACGGTCGAGAGCAGCAGGGCATGAAGTGCCGCAGGCTCGACGGGGGCATCGGTGGTGATAACTGCGATCATGGTGGCCATGTTGGGCATGATCATGCCCGAGCCCTTGCACATTCCGCCTACCGTATAGACATTGCCCGCATGACCCGCAGCCTCACTGACGTAGGATACGGCGTACTCCTTGGAGTGCGTGTCGGTCGTCATGATGGCGCGAGCGGCATCGGCGCCACCGTGGGCGGAGAGCGCCTCGTAGGCAGCAGGAATGGCGGTCTCAAACGTGTCGATCGGCAGAATCTGGCCAATCACGCCCGTGGAGGCGACTAGGATCTGCTGGGGTTCGCAGCCGATGACCTGCGATGCGATGCTGCACGTCTCGCGCGCGCATGCAAGGCCGGTCTCACCCGTGGCGGCGTTGGCATTGCCAGAGTTGACCGAAATGCCGGCGATGATACCGTACCCCTTGTCGGCACCGCCCAGGTTGGCACGGCTCACCTGCACGGGCGCCGCGCAAAAGCGATTGGTGGTAAACACGCCGGCACCGGGACAGGGTTTATCGGGCACGACGAGCGCGTAATCCAGACGCTCGGGGTTCTTGCGGAACCCAGCGTGGATGCCTGCAGCTTTAAAACCAGCCGCAGCCGTAACGCCACCCTCGACGGCGCGAATCTTGATATCAAACAGCTCGGTATCCATCGTCTTTATGACTCCTTATGTCAAACAAAAAAACGGACATCGGTTGGTGCGCCATGCCAGTCGTGATCATGAGACCAGCTTAAGAGTGGCGCCCCATTCGATGCCCGACTACCAAATCGTTAACAATCGAATGTGCTACACCGGGCACGCCACTGTAGGCAAGCCTCGTCGCTCGTCAAAGCCAAAGACGATATTGGCGCACTGGACCGCTTGGCCCGCAGCGCCCTTGCACAGATTGTCGATGGCGCCCGTCGCCACCAGCACGCCCGCGCGCTTGTTGAGCGCGAGGCCAATCTGGGCAGCGTTGGTGCCGACGACCGAAGCCGTCTTGGGCTGCTGGCCGGCATCGAGCACGCGCACAAAAGTGCGACCGGCGTAGAACTGCTTGTAATGGTCGACGACATCCTCAAGAGCCAGCGTGTCGAGAGCCTGCGGCGCGAGCGGCAGCGTCACCGTGGAGAGCAGACCGCGCTTGAGCGGTGCCAGGTGCGGGGTAAAGACGACGCGATCGGTCAGGCCAAGGATTTGCTCAATCTCGGGCGTGTGGCGATGCTTGCCCACGCCGTAGGCCTCCAAGTTCTCGTCGGCGCTGCAAAAATGGGTGCGGGCGTTGCAGGACTTACCGGCACCCGTCACGCCGCTAATGGCATCGACAATCACGGGGCCGTTCTCGGCCACCCAGCCCGCGCGCACGGCGGGCGCGGCGGCAAGGCTCGTTGCGGTGGGATAGCAACCGGCGCAGGCGACCAGCACGGGTTTGCCGTCGGCATGGTCGGATGCGGCGGTCTCCAAGTCCTGGCAGAACAGCTCGGGCAGACCGAAGGCACGGGTCTTGAGCAGCTCGGGGCTCGTATGCTCGGCGGCATACCAAGCCTCAAAAACGGACGCGTCGTTCAGACGGTAGTCGGCCGAAAGATCAAAGCAGGAGACGCCTGATGCAAGCAGCGCGGGCACCTGTGCCATGGCAGCCGTGTGCGGCACGGCCAAAAAGACCGCGTCGCAGTTCTTGAGCTCAGGGGCATCATGCGTCGTAAAGACAAGATCGCTTACGCCGGTGAAGCTCGGGTACACCGCAGACAACGGCTGGCCGGCATCGGCGTTGGACGTAATGGCAGCAAGTTCAAACTCGGGATGACCGAGGACGAGGCGAATGAGCTCGGCTCCGGCATATCCACCCGCGCCGACGATTCCAACCTTCAAAGACATATCAGACTCCTTGTCTGCGATTTATGCACCGATGCGCATTTCGCAGCGGTCGTTATGAAGTGGGTTGAAACTTTAGCACCAAAAGATGCATGAATACGTAAATGGCTTGCATATTCATGCATTGAAACATTCCCGACACATTCGCTTGAAGGAATTGACAAATGGAGCGGGCCCCGTATTGACCGGCGCTCCTAACGGCGCCGGGCAATACGGGGCCCGCCCATGCGAAAACCAAGTTGTTAGGATGAGCCAGCTGGCTAGAGCTCGACCGGCACCCATTCGTCGTGATTGCAGATAAAAGCCTCGGGATCCTCGACGCTAAAGAAGACGAGCGTGGGGTCGTTAGGCCCCTCATAGTGCTCGCCCAGGTGCTCTAGATGCTTCCACCCGGCTTCGCGCATTTCGCCTAAAGCCCGGTCATCCAAGCCGGCACGCCCGCGCAAGATGAGCCAGCCATGGCCCGGCCACCAACTCGTGGCCTCAAAGCGCTGGTTTTGCAGCAGCTCTTGCCACACATCTTTGGTGCGCGCTGTTACAAACCACAGCTTGCCATCCTGGATCTGCGCAAACGAAAACGGACGCACATGAGGCTGTCCGTCAACGCTCGTCGCCAAATACCATGCCGGCACCGACGTCAGATACTCCAACACCGTATTCAATCCGTCCATGTGTTCTCCTGGCGCTAGCTAATTCGGAACGGGTAGTTAATTTGAGACGCGCTAGAGCTCCAGGCGCTCCTCGCTGCCGTCGATATCACAGAAGCGCGCGGCAATGTTGCGGACCGAAAAGAAAGCAAGGCGGCCGTCGTTGGCACTCTCGTGTTCCTCGCCAATGCCCACCATGTGCTTAAAACCCGCTTGACGCACCTTGTCGCTCGCAACTGCATCATCCTCGAGCGCGGCCTCGCCGGTCAACACGATCCAACATTCTCCCGGCTTCCAGCCCGAGAGCTCAAACTTGGGATTCGCACTCAGCTCCGCCCACACATCCTTGTCGCGCGACGTGCAAAACCACAACTTACCGTCATCGACCATGGCAAACGAAAACGGCCTCACGCGGGGCTGATGCCCGTCGCTCGCATCGGTCGTGGCAAGATACCACGCCGGAATGCGCCTGAGATACGAGCAGGCGCGCTCGAGCTGAGCCGTGCGATCGATGTCGGTCATGGAGACCCCTTTCTTGTGCTCGAATCGAGCTTAGAAGAGTTGAAGATTGATAACGACAACGCATGTCACCAGCAGCGCCATCGCCAGCGCTGCCAGTACATCCCCCCGGCCAAACGCAAGCGCATGCAGACGCGTGCGTCCCTGCTCGCCGTGATAACAACGCGCATCCATGGCGGCCGAAAGCGTCTCGGCATGACGGAACACACCGGTGAACAGCGGAATCGCCACACTGCCGAGCATGCGCACACCGCCGAGCGGACCGCCCGTCACGCGCGCGCCGCGGCTTGCCTGTGCATCGGCCGTCTGTTTCATCTCGGTGGCAAATTGCGGCATAAACCGCAGCGCGATACCCATAATCATGCCGAGCTCGTGCGCCGGAAGCCCCACGCGCGCAAATGGTGCGAGTAGACGTTCAAAGCCCGCGGTGAGGTCGAGCGTCGGCGTGGTGAGTGTAATGGCGCTCATGCCGGCCATCATCAACGTCAGGCGGCACGCCACAAACGCCGCAGAACGCAGCGAGCCCTCGCTCACCTGCAAAAAGCCAAGCTGCCACAGGATGCGGCCACTCTGGTCGGAAAACAGGTTGAGCACCGCGACCACCACGACAATCGCCAGCAATGGTGCCATCGATGATAGGACCCGGCGCAACGGCACCCGGGCTGCGAGATAGACCAGCACGACAAACATTGCGACCGGAACCAGCCCGCCGAAGCTGCCAACGGTGAGCACGGTGATCAGAAATGCGAAACCTAGAAGCAACTTAGTGCGCGGATCCAGGCGATGCACCGCGCTATCCCCGGGATAGTAGCTGCCAAATGAGAACGCCTCCATCAGCAGCCCTCCTCTCGCGTGGGCGCCTTGGAACCAGCCTGACGCGGCACCCTCAAAAGCCCGTCCGCGCAGCCCAGCAGCAAGCCACCCAGCTCGTCGGCCAGCGCCTCAACCGTATAAAGCCTGTCGCGGCGGAGCGGCACACCGGCTTTCGCGAGCGCCAGCGCCATGCGCTGGGCGGCGGGAACGCCCAGGCCGATCGACTTGAGCTCGTCCGCGTGCGCAAAAACCTGCGCGGGTGTTCCCTCGGCAAACACGGCGCCCTCGTTCATCACAACGATGCGGTCACAACAATTTGCCAGGTCATCCATACTGTGCGAAACCATGACAACAGTCAGGCCCTCGCGATGGAGTCGATCGATGAGCCCCAGGAAATCCCCGCGCGCAGCCGGATCGAGCCCCGCCATGGGCTCGTCGAGCACCAGCACCTCGGGCTCCATGGCGAGCACGCCGGCAAACGCCACGCGGCGCTGCTGGCCGCCCGAAAGCTCAAAGGGGCTCTTGTCGCCCATCGCAGCAAGGTCGAGGCCCACGCGCGCAAGCGATGATGCGACACGGCGTGCAACCTCGTCTTCTGGCAGGCCAAGGTTGCGCGGGCCAAACGCCACGTCCCGCGCCACGGTCTCGGCAAATAGCTGGCGCTCGGGATACTGAAACACCACGCCGACCTTGGCCTTAACCGCGGCGGCGTCTTTCTTGCTTGATAGGTCGAGCCCCAGCGCGCAAACGCTTCCCTCCTGCGGACGAATCAACCCGTTGAGATGCTGAACCAGCGTCGATTTACCCGAGCCGGTATGACCCGCCAATCCCAGAAACTCGCCGCGGCGCACCGTCAGCGAAACATCACGTAGCGCCCAGGGGCTGTTTGGATCGTTGCCCCAAAGAGCCTGTTTGCTCGATGCGTCCGCAGTGGTCGAGCGCTTGCGCCATCGACGGCGCTCGCGGGCGCTCAGCGAGTAACTATGCGAGAGGTGCGAAATCTCGATAACGAGCTCCGACGCGGCTATCCCGTCGGCCGCAGAGGATCCATTGTCAAGCACATGGGAATCGGATGCGGAAGGCTGCCCTGCGATGTTCGTCCCGCTCCGCTCGGCATAAGCCTGTGCAATCTCGGCGACCATATCTGCCTCGCGCACCTGCGCGCAAACGGAAACGCCCTTCTCACGAAGTGCCCTACCTAGGCAGCACGACGCCGGCATATCCAGGTTGAGCTGCGCAAGTTCGTCCGCCCGCGTCAAGATTTCCTCGGGCTTACCGAGCATGGCAACGCGGCCCGCTTGGAAGACAGCAACGCGATCGGCCTCGGCGGCCTCTTCCATAAAGTGCGTAATCATCACGATGGTCATGCCGCGATCATGCAACGCACGGCAAGCCTTCATGAGGCCCTTGCGTCCACGCGGATCGAGCATCGAAGAAGCCTCATCCAAAATGAGCACGCGCGGCTCCATGGCGAGCACGCCGGCAAGCGCCACGCGCTGCTTTTGGCCGCCCGAAAGCGCATGGGTCTCGTGGCGCTCAAAGCCCACCAGGCCCACACCCTTCAGCGCCTCGCGTACACGCCGCGCAATTTGCGCCGACGGCACGCCAAGGTTTTCGGGACCAAACGCAACGTCATCTTCGACAAGCGTTGCCACCAGCTGGTCATCGGGATTCTGGAATACCATGCCCGCGGTCGAACGAATGTCGTAGACCAGCTCGGGGTCGGACGCATCCATGCCGTTGACGCGTACCGTGCCCGCATCGGGCTGCAACAGTGCATTCAGATGCTTGGCAAACGTCGACTTGCCCGACCCATTGCCACCAAGGATGCAGAAAAACTCGCCATCCTCGATGTTCAGATCGACGCCGTCGAGTGCCGGTGCGGCACCGTCATAGCTAAAGGAAACGCCCCGACACTCAATCATGCGCGACCTTTGACCTGGTCCTTTTTAGGCGTGATGAGGTTGGAGACCGCCTTGTACACCGCAAGCGTCAACACCGAGTTGAGCACGGTCTTGATGAGGTTGAACGGCAGCACCGCAGGAATCATGAGCGGGGCGATCACATCGACCGAGCCATACCAGAACCATACGCCAATGGTAAGATTTGCGACCATAGACAACGCCGTAGCGGCAATAACGCCGAGCACCAGGCCAATCACGGCACCCTTATAGGTATGCATCTTCTGGTAGACGATAGCCGCGGGCAGAATGTAGCCCAGCGTGGCAACCAGATTCATAAGCGCGCCGACCCAGTCACCCGTAGTGAGCGCATGGATAACGATCGCCATGGCTGCAACAGCGGTACCAGCACCGGGGCCATACGCAAATCCGCACACCATCGCCGGCACCAGCGACGGGTCATACGTCAAAAATGGCGCCGAAGGAAGAATGGGCAGCTGCACGTACATAAACAGGGCGCCCAAGGCGCACATCAACGCCATGGTAACGAGCTGTTTGGTGCTCCACCTATTCGTGTTCTCAAAATGGATATGCTGCGACTGTTCAGACATAAGATCACCTGCCTCTTTCATCCGGACTCTAACCGTTGGTACTGGGGTCTCACCAGTTCAGCCGGCATGCGAACCAACACACGCACGGGTCGCGGACTCATCGGCTCGGTCGCAGACGCCTCGTCTGCGCCACGGCACCCCTTTGGCACCGCCCGATTTACCGCCAGTGGGGAATTTCACCCCGCCCTGAAACAGCAATTGCAAGTGTAGCACGAGCAGGTATTCGCGCAAGTATGCCAAGGGTAATTCATGGCGGGGACCAGTTGCCACAACAACCACGTTCCCCACCCATCCCAAAGTAGCGCGCCTTTCGCGGCAAAGCCGCGAAACAGCGACCGGGACACGTATCCCCATCAGCCACGATCTCCGCCCACGCCGACCTCAAGGCCGTAAACGCAAGGAATCCGAGGACGTTCCGGAGAGAAGCCCCGTCACGCCCCCGGATTCCCGGTGGGAGTTCTAGACCTTGTCGGCCTTAGTACATACCGCCGCCCTGCTGACCAGCGGTGGCAGCAGCGATAGCGTCCTCAAGCTGAGTATTCTTGGGCACATCGGAGACGGTAGCCTCGGTGATGAGGATCAGGCTGGCGACGGAAGCAGCGTTCTGCAGGGTGACGCGGCTGACCTTGACGGGGTCGAGGACGCCCATCTCGATCATGTCGCCCCACTCGCCGTTGGCAGAGTTGAGACCCTGGCCGGCGGGCAGCTCGGCAACCTTGTCGACCACGACAGCGCCCTCAAAGCCAGCGTTCTTGGCGATGGTGGCGACCGGAGCGGTCAGAGCCTTCTTGACGATATCGACGCCGATCTTCTCCTCGGGGTCGTCAATCTCGACAGCGTCGAGCGCAGGAGCAGCGTCCATGAAGGCGACGCCGCCACCGGCGACAATGCCCTCCTCGACAGCAGCGCGGGTAGCCTGCAGGGCGTCCTCGACGCGATGCTTGATCTCCTTGAGCTCGGACTCGGTAGCAGCGCCGACCTTGATGACGGCAACGCCACCGGAGAGCTTGGCCAGGCGCTCCTGGAGCTTCTCGCGGTCGAAGTCAGAGGTGGTGTTCTCCATCTCGCCCTTGATCTGAGCGATGCGGGCGTCGATGACCTCCTTGGAACCAGCGCCGCCAACGACGACGGTGTTGTCCTTGGAGATGGTGACGGACTTAGCGGTACCGAGCATATCGGCGGTGATGTCAGCGACCTTCACGCCCAGCTCGTCCAGAGCGGCCTGGCCACCGGTAAGGACGGCGATGTCCTCGAGGATGCGCTTGCGGCGATCGCCGTAGCCCGGAGCCTTGACGGCGCAGACGTTGAGAGCGCCACGGATCTTGTTGAGGACCAGGGTGGGCAGGGCCTCGCCGTCGATGTCCTCAGCGATGATGAGCAGGCCACGGCCGGCGCGCTGGACAGCCTCGAGAACAGGCATGATGTCCTGAACGCTGGAGATCTTCTGGTCGGTGATGAGGATGTACGGATCCTTCATCACGGCCTCCATGCGGTCGTTATCCGTGACGAAGTAAGCGGAGACATAGCCCTTGTCGAACTGCATGCCCTCGACGGTGTCGATGGTGATGTCGAACGTCTGGGAATCCTCGACGGTGATGACGCCGTCCTTGCCCACGACCTCCATGGCCTCGGCGATCTTCTCGCCGACCTCGGGGTCACCGGCGGAGATGGTACCGACGGAAGCAATCTGCTCCTTGGTCTCGACCGGCTTGGCCTGCTTCTTCATCTCGGCGACGGCGGCGTTGACGGCCTTGTCGATGCCGCGACGGATGGCCAGCGGGTTGGCGCCAGCGGCGACGTTGCGCAGACCGTCGTTGACGATGGCCTGAGCGAGCAGGGTTGCGGTGGTGGTGCCGTCACCCACGGTGTCGTTGGTCTTGGTGGCGACCTCCTTCACCAGCTGGGCGCCCATGTTCTCGATGTTGTCCTCGAGCTCGATCTCCTTAGCGACGGAAACGCCGTCGTTGGTGATGGTCGGGGCACCGAACGTGCGCTGCAGCGCAACGTAGCGGCCCTTGGGGCCCATGGTGACGGTAACGGCGTCGGCCAGGGTGTTGACGCCCTTGGCGAGCTTAGCGCGGGCATCGGTGTTGAACGTAATGTTCTTTGCCATAGTGGGTAATCCTCCAAAAGAAATGTGACTCGCGTCGCCGCTTCCGAGTCCTATGCGACGAGCGCGTTCAAAGACGAATCAGAGATTCTGACGAGACTAGGCCTCGACGACAGCGTAGATGTCATCGGCGCGCATGAGCAGATACTTCTCGCCGTCGACCTTGACCTCGTTGCCACCGAACTTACCGTAGATGACAACGTCGCCAACCTTGACGTCCATGGGGATGCGCTCACCCTTGTCGTTGACCTTGCCGGCGCCCACGGCAACGATGGTGCCACGCTGCGGCTTCTCCTGAGCGTTACTGGCGATATACAGACCAGAAGCGGTCTTCTGCTCGGCCTCGTCGGGCTTGACCAGAACACGATCTGCAAGCGGCTTCAAAGACGACATGCTTGTCTCCTCCTTTTTGGGCCGCGCGGTTATACCACGCGAATTAACCCTTTTGTTTGCGTACGCGTTGAATGGTACCCACGAATGGCGGGTTATACAACACGGAGTCAAAAAATCTTATTTTTTGGCACTTAGATTTTCTGAATGCCGGGGGATAACTTAGCAGTGGCTCCCGTGTGGCTCCGGAGGGGCGGGGCATAAGGTTTCCTGCTCGGGCAGTCCTGCTCGCACGAAGGCCACATTAAGTGGCCTTCGGCTCGTGCGGAACTCGCGATAAACCTTATGCCCCGCCCCTCCGGAGCCACACGGGAGCCAGGTTAACTAATTCGGGCCCGGCATTCAGAAAAGTCAGTGCAGCAAAATGGCGATGCGGATGGGATGCACAAGATAGGGGCACGTTGTTGGGACGCGCTCTTTTAAGTTGCGGTGGAATAGTTCCTGTTTTTGGGCTTGAAGGCCGATTTTAGGGACTATTTCACCGCAACTGAGGGGTGGGATGCGGGGCTAGCGCTCGTAAATCAAGTTGCCTGCCAGGTAGGTGGCTTGGACTTTGGTGGCCTGGAGCTCTTGGGGGTCAATGGTAAGCGGGTTTTGGTCCAGGACTACCAGGTCGGCGTACTTGCCGGGCTCCAAGCTGCCGAGGTTTTGCTCGTCGCCCGCTGCATAGGCGCTGCCCAGGGTGTAGTTGCGCAGGGCTGTTGCCGCATCGATGCGCTCGCTCGGCAACCAGCCGCCCTCGGGCCAGTGGCTTTTGGGGTCCTGGCGCGTGATAGCCGTGTAGAGCACGTTCATGCTGGTAACGGGCGTGATAGGGCTGTCAGTACCGAAGGCTTGGCGAATGCCGCGCTGCTTATAGGTTGCGAACGGCCACATGATGCGGCTGCGCTCAAGGCCCAGATCGCGCTCCGGTCCACCCGGGTCGAGCGTAATGTGGCAGGGCTGGCTCGAGGCAACCACGTTGAGCTTGCGCAAGCGATCGATGTCCTCGGGCAGGAGGTTCTCCAGATGCTCGAGCGTGTTATGGCCGTGCTGGGGCAGCCCGTACAGGTCGGCGGCCTCCTCGAAGATATCCAGCGCGGCATGAATCGCACCGTCACCGATGACGTGGATGCGCACGGTGTGACCACGCTCCGCGGCCGCCAGAACCAATTTGCGCATGCGCTCAGCCGGGACCGTCAGACGGCCCTGGTCGCCCGGGAAGCGCGGATTGGTATAGGGCTCGGTGAGATATGCCGTGTGTTCGCTCGACACGCCGTCGAAGAACTGCTTAAAACCCGGCGCCGAAAGCAGCGCGTTGTTCGCGTAACGTACCTGGAGCTCTTCTAGACGCGACTGGTCATCCAGCAGCGTGGGGAACAGATGGGCACGAATGCCCAGCTTGCCGGCCGTCTGCAATTTGTCATAGACATCGTCGCGGATAAAGTCGCATCCCGGCATGGGCATGAGCGACATGTCGCAGATCGAGGTGATGCCCTGCTCGGCCATGCGCCTCATTTGATCGGCGTAAGCGCTTGCGGTGCGATCTTCGCCCAGCCACTCAAGGCAGCGCGGCAACAGCTGCATGGCAGCCGCTTCGTGAGCAATGCCCGTGAGCTCGCCGTTTGCGTCCTTGTCGTAGCTACCGCCCGCTGGCGGCTCGCTGTCGCGCGTGACGCCGAGCGCCTCGAGTGCACGGCTGTTGAGCCAAAGCGTGTGCCCGTCGCCCGAATACATAACGCAGGGACGATCGGGGAATGCCGCATCGAGCGACGCCTTGGTAGGATGCTCGGGCGGGTCCCAACGGTAGTCGCGCCAGCCCTGCGTCACAACCCAAGCGTCGTCGGGCAGGTCCTGGGAAAACTCGAGCGCATGTTGCACCAGCGCCGCCTCGGACGTGCCCATATCCATGAGCATGTACGGCGAGGAACCGACCGAGGTATGAAAGAAGTGCAGATGAGCGTCATGGAAACCGGGGCAGACAAACTGCTCGCCGTAGTCGATAACCGACGTGGCGGCAGGAGCGGCGGCGATCACGTCATCGGACGCACCGACTGCGACGATACGGTCGCCTGCGATGGCAATCGCCAGCTCGCTGGCGGTATCGATGCCGTCTTGCGCGGTAAAGACGTTCTTGGAGCGGATAATCCGATCGATATGTTGCATGGGCATCCCCATCTCTGGCAGGAAATTCAACACCCCCGAGTGTACTCCCCCGCCCTTGTAACAAAACCCCAAGCGGCAAACGGCAACTTTACCAGCCCTAGCGGCAGGTGGCATACTGGAGAGAGCCTGTACGATTTTGCGATCAACCCAGCAAGGAGCAAATCGACCATGACGAAGACCAAGGCACAGCAGATTATGGCGGCGACCGAGGCTCGCGCGGCTGACGACGTCACCGCAGCCATCAAAGATATCGCTACCGAGTTTGAACCATATATCATCAAGCAGCACCGGCACTTCCATAAGCACCCGGAGCTGAGCCTTGCCGAGGAGCGCACGACCTCCGACATCGCCAACCAGCTCGACGCCATGAATATCCCCTACGAGCGTCCGCTCAAGACCGGCTTGGTGGCAACGCTTCGCGGTACCGCGCCGGATGCCTACCGCGAGGACGGCACGCCACGCCGCCGCATCCTGCTGCGCGCCGACATCGACGCCCTGCCCGTCACCGAGCAGACCGGCGAGGAATTCGCCAGCGTCAACGAGGGCTGCATGCACGCCTGCGGCCACGACTGCCACATCGCCATGATGCTCGGCACGCTGCAGATCCTGCGCCATATGACCGACGACATCCACGGCGAGGTCCGCATCGTCTTCCAGCCCAGTGAGGAAAACGGCCAGGGCGCCAAACTCATGATCGGCACGGGCGTGCTCGACGGCGTCGATGGCGCTTACGCCGCGCACATCTGGAGCGAGGTCGACGCCGGCACCGTAAGCTGCGAGCCCGGCCCGCGCATGGCCAATACCGACTGGTTCCGCATCGATGTCCGCGGCACCTCGTGCCACGGCGCCATGCCCCAGCGCGGCCACGACGCCGTCATGGTTGCCGCCGAGATCGTCAATGCCCTGCAGACCATCGTCTCGCGCGAAATCAGCCCCTACGAGCCGGCCGTCATCACCGTCGGCGAGCTGCATGGCGGCACCGCGCGCAACGTTATCGCCGGCACGGCCTACCTCGCCGGCACGGTGCGCACCTACGGCGATTCGACCCACGAGGAAATGCCGGAGCTTATGCGCCGCATCGTGGAGCATACTGCGGCCGCCTTGGGCGCCGAGGCAGAGCTCACCGACTACACCATCGCCAACTACAAGGTCGAAAACGACGCGGGCTCGAGCGAGCGCTGCCGTCAGGCTGTAATTAAGTGTCTGGGCCCCGCCGGCCAAGGCCATTATCGCGGCACGCTTTCGGGCGAGGATTTTTCGGAGTACTTGCGCCGCGTACCGGGCGTGCTCGCCTTTGTAGGTACGCGCAACCCCAAGATTGGCGCCACGTACGCCCAACATTCCTGCTTTTACAAGATCGACGAGAGCGTGCTGGCCAAGGGCTCCATGGTGGCAGCCCAGTATGCTATCGACTTTTTGGCCGAGCCCACGCAAGAGGAGCTCGACGGCCCCGCGATTACCGCGGTCGCCGAAACCAACCCCGATCTGGCCGCCAAGTTGCGCTCTGCCAAGGCGACGACCGCCGAGGCTCGTGACGCCATCCATGATGCCCGAACGGCTCGCCATGCCGCGATCAAGGGCATCCACGACGCACGCGCTGCTGCACGCCGCGAGGAGAAGCACGACGAGTAGTCGTCACACCCATCCATAACAGCCTGGCTAAAGCAAAGCGGGGGCGGACGTTATCTCAACGTTCGCCCCCGCTTATGTGTCGACCGTTTTTCTAGCGCGTCCTCCGTCACGCCAGGTAAGAGCGAAGGATGGTGAGCCAGCGTGGGGGTTCGAGGTGGATGATATCGTCGGGAACTCCGGCGGGCGCATAGCCGCCAAAGAGCAGACCGGCATCTGCCGGATTGACGAGGCGCACGATCCATACGACGACGACCAGCACGCACAACACGGTGACCGCAATGTCGATACCACGCTTTAGCTTGCTCGATGCCACCTCCTCGCGCACGAACGCGAGCACAAACGCAATCGGCACCACCCAAAACAGCGGATGGTAGGCAAAGGCAGCCGCATAATCGAGGCGCAGCGCCGCCAGCCACGCCCTCGTCATGCCGCATCCCGGACAAGGAATGCCCGTCATCAATCGAAAAATGCAGCCGATATCGAGCAGGTAGAGCGCGAGCCAGGCGACAAAGAGCGCGCCGGTGCAAAAAAGGGCGCGGCGAAGGAGCTCTGCCGTGCCCCTATGTCCCTGGAAGCTGTTCACGCCGCCCTTATTGTTAGGCACGAGCGCCAAGGCGAGTGTTGTAAGCCGTTGCCATGGCATTGGTATTATTGATGACGATGTTCATAGCGAAGATGGGACCAAGGCCGCACAGGAGCGCGCCGAAGATCTGCCACAGAAGAACGGTGGTGCCGTTTTCCTGGAACACCAGGCCGTAGCGAGGAGCGTTGGCCTGCAGGCGGTTGCCAATCTTGTAATACCAGTAGTACGCGTAGAAGCCGCAGGTCACAAACGATAGAAGGATGAATTCCGCCAGACCCGGCGTGTAATCGCCGTCATCCTGACACAACGTGTTGACGTCGCGTGCCAAGCAATACAGGAAGTAGAACGAATAGATACCGCAGGTCACAAGAGAGAGCAGCAGCCAGCCGATCAGGCTGCGGTCAGCCTTAATGGGGTCATAGCCCATCGGAGCGGATGCGGACTGTTGGGCGTATTGACCGGTGTACTGCTGCTGAGGCTGGGGCGCGGGCTGAATAGCCTGGGCCGGAGCGGGCTGGGGCTGCGGGGCCGCAGCGGCAGAAGCGGCACCAACGGCGGATCCGCAAACAGGGCAGAATTTGGCATCATCCGAAATGGGAGAACCACAAGTGGGACAGAACATGAGCCTCTCCTTTTCCTAAGGCGTCGCACGCCTTCAAACCTTACACGTCTACGTTCTCAACAATAGCCGCGACGTTGTTGCGCAACATTGACCAATTTCCGAGAAATTTTGCTGCAACCGTTTTCCCGGGCATTTTCTTGCTTTCGCAGTAGAAAAAGGCACCCCGGGCTCAGTTGCCCAGGGCGCCTCGACCGGCTATTCGGTTTGATTGTTTTCGGCAGCAGGATTATCGCCCGGCTCATCCGCCGGCGTGGCAACGGCATCCCAATCGGGCTCCGCAGGCGTCGCCTCGGACGCCGGTGCGGGGACAGGAGCAGGTGCCGGGGCAGGGGCAGGCGCGGGTGCCGGGGCAGGTGCAGGCGCGGGCGCCGGGGCAGGCGCAGCACCAGTGGCTGCCGTGGGATTGAATCCCGCAGGAGCAGGCTTCTTCTCACCCGGGAGCACAAAAGTCAAAACGTCGTCCTTGTCCTCATCGGCCCATTCGCTTGCATAACGTGCAGCCCAATAGCCAACGGCACGGTGCTTGAGCATCTTGCCAAAGACCGTAAGGAACACCGTGACGAATGCAATCAGCACCAGGAACAATACGAGCGTGACACCACCGGCGGTAACAATCGCCTCGATACCCGTGGGGCGATAGTAATAGCCGTACGCGCCAATTCCGGCGATGGCACCAAAGACAGCTGTCAAGATCCACGTAATGGCGTTGGAAACCAGGCCCGTCAAAAACTCGGGAAGGAACGAAGCACAGAACAGCTTGGTCTTGTTGTGCTTAAAGGCCGCCCAGACCTTATCGAGCGAAAACGCGCTCTCGACGCGCCCGGTCACCGCAAAGTGCATCACGGCAATGTCGGCGAACATCTTAAAGAAGACACCCAGAATCGCCGAGGCAATTAGCGCCAGGACAAGCAGGCCAAGCGAGCCAAACAGCGCAGCTTCGAGCGCATAAGAGCCGTAATACGAATACGAGCCTGCGGCGCCAATTACCGCGCCCTCCGCCAGCGAAAGCACTACACCGATAACGGGAATGGCAGCGATAACCTCGAGCACGACCGAAATAACGCTCGAAAAGACTCCGAGACCAAACGACGTGGAACGCATCAGCGGACGGTCCATGCCGTCATCGACCTTGAGCGACAGATCACGGCCCCACTCGATACCAAAGCCGGAACCGCACACACTCGCAATGCAAGCTGCCAAAAAGCCGATGGCAGCCGCAATGCCGCCAATAACGGGAATAAACAGCACGAGCACCGACACAACGCAAATCAGCGCCGGCAAAAACGCGATTTGGCATACACGCTGAAGCACGCCCGGAGTCTTAGTCATATCTTGGAACGCCTGAGCCACACAGCCCTTTGGCGCATTCGCCACGGGCGGTTGCGGAACAAACTGCTGGGGCTGATGCTGTCCCTGGGGAGCGGGGCCAGCGGCACCGGCATTAGGAGCGCCACACACGCCGCAGAACTTGTCGTTATCGCCCATGGGGGCGCCACACTGCGAGCAGAACATAGAATCATCCCTTCGTATGTAGAGCGAATCACCTGGATCGCAAACGATGTCTTTGGCATCATTATCACCCAATGTGAGGACAAATACTCTTAGATGACGTATTTGCAACGCGCGAGGCGCTTTTCGATTGTTTGATGAATGCGTTCGCGCTAGTTCGTGCCGCGGAAACCCTTGCCGACGATCTCGGAGCTGTCGACAATCGTAATAAAGGCACCCGGATCGACCTCGCGCGCATAGCGGCGCAGCTGCACGGCCTCGCGACGGCTCAGCACGCTCATGATCACCGTCACGCACTTGCCCGAGAAGGCACCGTAGCCACGACTGATAGTCGCCGTACGATTGAGATGCTTGACGATAAACTCCTCGACCTTAAGGGGCTCGGAACAAATGACCGTGCAGACCTTACGAAGGTGAATGCTCTCGATGGCCTTGTCGACCACGAGCGTCTTGGCAAACAGGCCGAGCACGCAATACAGGCCGACACGCGGGCCATACAAAAAGGCCGCGATGGTCACGATGCCGATATCGACCAACAGCAGTGCGCGGCCAATCTCGAGCGTGGTGCGGCGCTTGAGGATCATAGCGAGGATATCCGTGCCGCCCGTCGAGGCGCCGATATCAAAGACGATGGCGCTGCCGAGCGCCGGCAGAATCACGGCAAAGCACAGGTCAAGCCACATATCACCCGTCAGAGAGACATCGGTCGGAATAAAGAGCTCAAACAGCGAAACATAGGCGGACAGCGCAAACGAGGCGAAGACGCTCCACAGGATTGCCTTGCGCTCCAAAAAGATAAAGCCCAAAACGACGAGAACCGCGTTAATGATCCACATAAAGACGCCGACGGGCAGGGTCGGGAACAGCGTGGACAGAATGACCGACATGCCCGAGGTGCCGCCAAAAGCAAAATGATTAGGGGTTTTAAACGCAACGATGGCGAAGGCCGTAAGAATCAGGCCCAGATTGAGCTCGGCGAAAAAGCGCGGGAAGCCCGGCTCCTGGCTGCGCTTTTGGCCGGCACGCTCGCCGCGCTCGATATCGGTGCGATCGACCACGCGCTCCATCGGCACCACGGGAGGACGATGTACCTCTTCGGCAGCTCGCGATGCCGCCTCTGCCGCGGCGGCCTCAATCGCCCATGCCTGGCTTTCTGTTTCGTGCTCGTCAGCCATTACGGCAACCCCTCGTTAACAATTTGGAAACAATGCGCCCATTAGGGTAACGCGGAACGCAACGATTGCAACCCCTAGTTAGACGAGCGGTATGCCTACATCGGGGGGCATACAAATAACGGCCGGCCACGCTTTTACTTGCGCGGTCGGCCGTTTAACGTTTTCGCAGATAAAACCTGCCAAAACAAACCTGTCCCTTTTTGGAAGGTTATTCGTGCTGGCTGGTGCGGTGCTCGTACTCCTCGGGGGTGATGACGTCCTCGATACGCAGGTTGACACCCGCCACCTCAAGGCCGGTCATCGCGGCAAGGCGCTCAGTGACACGTGCCTTGACATCGTCGAAGATCGCGGGCGCATAGGCGCCGTACTCGATGATGACGGAGATGTTGACGACCACGCGATTGTCATCGGTGACCTCGACCGTCACGCCCTTGGTCAGATTCTCGGCACCAAACTGCTCCTGCACAAAGTGCATGAGGTTACCCTTCATGCCCAGAACGTGCGGAACCTCGCGGGTGGCCATGGCAACGATCTTCTCGATCACACCGTTGGAATAGGTCAGCGAGTCCTCGGACTCGTCCGCTTCCTCGTCATCCTCGTCCGCCTCATCTTCGGACTCTGCCTCGACGAGCGCCTCGTCCTCGAGCGTTACGTCCTCCGCCTCGGCGGCGACGGCCTCGCTCGTCTCGAGCTCGGTATCGGCCACATCGACCTTCGTGTTAAAAGCCATGGTTCCTCCTTATGCCTGCCACGGATGCGACAGTCGAATACATATTAGCGGCCGCTAAACAGACGGCCGAAGAAGTTAACGATACCGTTCTCGCCGTCGCGAATCTGGCCGATCACGGCGCCGATCAGCACAAAGAATGCGATGACAAGCGTGTCCCACAGGCCCAACGTAAGTACCAGCACGGCGAGGATAAAGCCTGCCACGGCGCCGAGCGTAGTGTTGGGGTGGCGCACGGCGTAGCTCCAGATAGCAGCGCCCGTACCTTTGATGAGACCCATGGCCTCGTCAAAGTCGTTGGCGGCGCTGTCGTGCTGCTCGCCGGCCTCGGGCTTGGTGTCGGCGGACTCGCCTGCCGGCATAGCGTTCTGATCGATCGTCAGGCGCGGCGTGCGGGCGGTCTTGTCTTGGTTGGTATCACTCACCGGAAACCTCCACGGTCTGGACGGTAGTCTTGGACGGCAAAAAGCGAACGCGCGCAGTCGTGCCCGGCGTACCGAGCATGGTGTCGCAGGCCCGCTCGATACGCTGCTGCATCGCAGTGGCAAGGGAAGCGACGTCTTTATCATCGAGCGCGATGGCTTCGACCTTAAAACGAACGTGCGATTCGTCGGAACCCTGAACACGCGCTTCGATATGCTCGACCATCACGCGGTCATCGCGTTCGGCAGCAGCGCGGGCACACGAGGAGAGAGCCGCGAGCGTGACCTCGATATTGCGCTCCCCTGCCGGATGCACGCAGGACGGCTCGCGACGCGCGAACATCAAGCGGAAAAACCCGATGAGCACGCCAAGCGCCACGATGGCGGCGCACACCGTAACGACGACGCGAGGCATGGTGTCACGCAACAGCAGCATAAAGCGATACGTATACGGTCCCCAGAACTGGCAGACAAGCGTGCCCAACGCCACGATGGCGGCGGCAAGGTACACGATTGCTAGGGCTCGTTTGAGCACGCGCATGCGGCGCTCCTTTCGGGTCTCGGTCCACAGAATGCAAAACGATTCGCATCATTATAAAAGAGCCGGGTCCGGTGCTCTACGCACGCGGATCCGGCTCATCTATTCCACGAGGCTTGCATGCTCGCTTCATTATGCCCAGATATGCACGGCTTAACCCGTGCAGGCGCTACTCCTCCTCGAGGGCAGCGATGACCTCGTCGGTCATGTCCATGGTGCTGTAGACGTCCTGGACGTCGTCGAGCTCCTCGAGACGGTCGATGAGGCGCTGAACCTTCTTGGCGTCGGTACCGGAGACCTCGGTCGGGGTGGTCGGAACCATGGTGGTCTCGGAACCCTTGACCTGGACGCCCTGCTCCTCGAGTGCCTTGGAGACAGCCATGACGTCGTTAGCAGCGGTCCAGACGATCCACTCCTCGCCGGCGTCCTCGTAGTCCTCGCCACCGGCCTCGGCGATGGCCATCATGAACTCATCCTCGTCACCGGCAGCACCGTTGGCGATCATGGTCTCCTTCTTGGCGTTCTCGTCCAGGATCTCCTTGGCGACGACGATCTGGCCCTTGCGCTCAAACTGGAAGGCGACGGAGCCGGAGGTGCCCAGGTTGCCACCAGCGTGGGAGAAGGCGGAACGGACATCGGCGGCAGTACGGTTGCGGTTGTCGGTCAGGCAGTCAACATAGACGGCGACACCGGCGGGACCATAGCCCTCGTACACGATGTTCTCGTAGACGGCGGCATCGGCACCCGAACCAAAGGCCTTGTCGATAGCGGACTTGATCTTGTCCTTGGGCATGGACTGAGCCTTGGCCTTAGCAACGGCAGCGGCGAGGCTGGCGTTGTTCTCGGGCAGCGGGTCACCGCCGAGACGGGCAGCAACGGTGATGTTGCGGCTCAGCTTGGAGAAGAGGGCGGAACGCTTGGCGTCCTGCGCGCCCTTACGATGCTTGGTTGTGGCCCACTTAGAGTGTCCGGACATACGTGTCTCCTATCGGTTTTGACCTAAAGCCCAGCGCAGATGCTCGGGCAATATAAACAAACGTCGTTATGATATACCTACTGGCCTGCGAGATAAACCCCAAAATGAAGGCGTCGTGATGATGCCATCCTTTGGTGCAAAGCAACCTGTCCCCTTTGCACCAAATTAGGACCAGAGAAGGTCGCTGCGAGTGATGGTGGCGCCGATGGCAAAGGGCATGCAGGCGATAACCGGATACAGGTAGCGCATATAGGTCGAACCGTTGCAGGGACCGATCAGACACACGGCGAGCACGCCCAGCAGCGGCACCCAAATGGCCAGCCCGCGCCACGAATGGCGGCGCAACAGGTAGACCACCACGGCGATCATAATCCACACATAGGTGGCCGAGCTCATGGTGAGCGAGATAAACGGAATGCGCTGCACCGCCACGCGATACAGGTTGATCAGGTGGTCGCACCAGCGCACAACCTTGCTATCGACCGGATGGAAGTCAAAGTACTTGAGGTTATCGGGCTTCGCCATAATCTCGGCACTGCGCGCCGTGCTGTAGACCCACGCATCGCGGGCACTCGGATAAAAGTAGCCGTAGTAGTTATTGATGAGCGCCGAGATGTAGCACTCGGGATCCTTTTTGAACATCTGCGCCCAGACCTCAAAATAGGCCTTGATGTCCTCCTGCGAGGCGTACTCGTTAAAGCAGTTCTTGACGGCGTCGGACTTGTCGGGGTTGTAACGGCGGCCCAGATTGTCGTACTTGAGCACACGGTCGATCACGGCACGCTCATCGTCGGTCACCAAGCCGTCGCAAGGAGCCTCCACGATAGCGCCGTCCTCCTTAACCGTAGGGTTGACACCCGAGTTGAGGCCGTCGTGCTTTTGGACAAAACGAGCCGTCTGCTGGAACGGAATCGAGAGGATTTCGCGCTTGGAACCAGGCGTAATGTCGTGCGCCGGCATAAAGACCTTGGTGAAGTACATATTAGAGGCAAGGCAGAGTGCAAGCACCGCAAGAACTCCCATCCAGCGGAAACGCGGGATGGAGCCCGAAGGCGCAGCACCAGCCTGCTTGGCTGCGCGACGAGCCGCATGCGCGCCCCATGCGCAAAACGCCGCCGCGATTACGCATGCCGCCAGGGGAAACACCAGGCCGCCGTTGCGCAGAAACGTGGAACCCATGGCGCCCAGAGCGAGCAGCAGCCAGTCGTGGCGCGCAAAGAGCACGGGCCTCTGTTCGCCCGCACGCTCGGCATTGGCATCGCGACGGGGCAGGCCGCAGGCCACGAGCTTCACGGTCTGCACCAACAGCACCAAAAACGCGTCGACAAACAGCACATCTTTGGTAAGCAGGGCCGCGTAGTTGGAGAACATGGGCATAAACACAAAGAACAGCAAGATCACGCCGCGGACCGGCAGGCTCACGCCCAGTTTGCGCAGCGACGAGATGGAATAGGCCATGCAGACGGCCGTAATGACGAACTGAGCGCAGGTGTAGATGGCAAGACCTGCGTTGGCGCTGTTGAATAGTGAAAGCCCCAGCTGGACGCACGAACCGATGATAGCCGTGTGCACCACGGGGTGATGTCCGTTGATCAACACATTGGGATTGAGCAGACGCAGGTAGTCACTCGTGCCGTTGGGGTAATTGAACCACTGGCGAATCTGCGCACCCGTATCCCCCATAAAAAGGCCGGGCAGCGAAGCGATGAGCGTGGGCGCCCAGGCAATCATAAGCACCAGAAAGGGCCCGGCAAAGGGATGGACCGAGAGCACGGCGTGAGCCACACGCCATACGCGGCCAAAGTGCGCTTCGGAAAACGGAATGCGCCGAGAGCTCAGCCAATCTAGACACTCAAAAGCCAGGTAGAAGGCAACGACCGCCAAGAGCATCCAGCCCGCACCGCCTATCCAGGCGCAGATGATGCGAGCCTTGTCGCCGAGCACGATCTCGGCCGAATCGGTGAGGTCGTAGCTGCGGCCAAACACCATGCAGACGGCAAAGAACAGCGACGGAAGGATCACCGAAGGACGCCAAGCATCGCCGCGGCCAAAGAATACGTAGCGAAACGGCAGCGTGAGCAGGCAGGCAAGCGCAAGCAGCATGACCGCGTCGGTATGGCCGGCAAACGAGAGGAGCACCTCGTAGCACACGTACAGCATGCCCGAGGCTTTGGGGTCAATCGCCAAGACTGCGTTGCTCGAGACCGGCGCGGGATCGATGGAAAACGCCGTGGTCGCCAACAGCGCGAGCAGAAATGCGATGAGCGTCTGCTTGGCGGGGTAGCGCTTAAACCAGACGATGCGGGCAGCGTCGCGCGCAGCCGTTGTGGAGAGGTCGGAATCCTTCACAGTCCGAAAGCCTTTCTAGAAACCTATCAAACTCGGCAAAACCACCACAAAGGTGCCTGTCCCCTTTGTGGTGGTTAGGCGTCGAGGTAGATGCGCTGGGGGCGATTGCGGTGTCTGGCGAAGATGATGAGCACCAGGCCGGCAATCACGAGCGGCAAACTCAGCAGCTGGCCCATGGTGATAACGCCTCCCAGCAGATAACCCAGCTGGGCATCGGGCACGCGCACGAACTCGACGAGAAAGCGGACGATGCCGTACCCCATCACAAAGACGCCCATAAACGTACCCTGGGGCAGCAGCGGTTTTTTGCGACTGAGCACCTGCAGGATGCAGAAGAGCACAATGCCCTCTAGAAACGCCTCGTAGAGCTGGGAGGGATGGCGCGGCATATCGCCCGCGGTGCCGCCAAAGACCACACCCCAGGGCAGATCGGTCGGCTTACCCCACAGCTCACCGTTTACGAAGTTGGCGCAGCGTCCCAGACACAGCGCCAGCGGAGCGCCGATAACAGCAAGGTCGGCGATGGTCCAGGCGTCGAGCTTATACATGCGGCACACGATGATGCCGCCCAAGATGCCGCCGACCAGGCCACCGTGGAAGCTCATGCCGCCCTCGTTGGTGGCAAAGATCTCGAGCGGATGCGTCCAGTAGTAGCCATCGCCGTAAAAGATGACGTAGAACAGGCGGGCGCCAATGATGAGGCCAAAGACCACGCCGACCACGACGCTCGTCAGGTCATCAATCGTAATGTCGAAGCCCCAGCGGCGCTGCGTGCGATACATAACGACTGCCGTAAGCAGGGCGCCGACCACGTAGGCCAGGCCGTACCAGTAGATAGTGATGGGGCCCGCCGAGATAGCGACGGGATCAAGCATATGGTAGAGGTCGTTGAGCATATCGATCCCCTGCTCCCTACATACAAATGCGGCCGCGGGCCTTACGCTCGCAGCCGCATATTTGGACGTAACGTCTATGCGGAGCGTACCGTCCGCAGCTTTCGCATCTTAGAACGGCGCGTACTCGTCGTACAGGTCCTCGGCCTCGCCGGAAGCATTGACCTGCTCAACGCGGGTAACGCCGGGCACATGCTCCTTCAGGATGCGCTCGATACCCATGGAAAGGGTTAGCGAGCTCATGGGGCAGCCGGCGCAGGCGCCCTGCAGCTCCAGCTTGACAACACCCTCGTCGTCGACGCCCACATACTCCATATCGCCGCCATCGGCCTGCAGGTTGGGGCGAATCTCTTCAAGAACCTTCTTAAGCAGCTCTTCGTTAACAGCCACAGGGGCTCCTTTCTCACAATAACGCGGGCACGCCCGCGGACAGGGGCTATGTTACTACAGCCATGTACCCGCTTAGGCGCCAGCCATGCGTGCGGACACGACTTTCACGAGCAGTCAATTTGGGACGGGTCTCTTTTGGCTGTTTTGCCGCCAGCTGGCGTTGGCACGCGCTACTGCCGAGCCTGTCCCCCGGTACCAATCTGGACATCGACGATGACCTGGCGGTAGCTGATGCCGCAGGAGTCGAGAATGCGGCGGCTGATACGGCCGTCATCGGTGTCGGCATACTTATTGTCCAGGTAGACGACCTCGCCCACGCCCACCTGCGCCAGGATCTTGGCGCAGTCGTGGCACGGGAACAGCGTGACGTAGACCGTGGAACCCTCGAGGTCCTTGAGCGAGCCACGGTAGTTGAGCACGGCGTTGGCCTCGGCATGGACCACGTAGTTGTGCTTGTCCTGCAGCGGGTCATCGCTCGTACCCCACGGGAAAAAGTCGTCGTTGAGCGCCGAGGGCGTGCCGTTGTAACCCACCGAAAGGATGCGGTGGTTGGTGCTGGCGATGCATGCTCCCACCTGCGTGTTGGGGTCCTTGCTACGGCGCTGCGCGGCGATGGCCACGCTCATAAAGAACTCGTCCCAGCTAATAACGTCGCGGCGCTTGCCCGACGCGGTTTGATGAAGATCGTCCGACATGGCAGACACCTCCGAAATCGCAATAGTTTGGCCCATTGTAGCAGGTGAAAGGTAGGGGCGCTTATCCCACCAGCCCCTCGCCCTACGCGCGGCGGGGCTTTTGATTGATGCGGTAGAGCTCGGCGAGACCCCGCAGCGTCAGCGCGTCATCGACCGTCAGGCTATGGCCGACCAGCGCCGCAAGTGCCTCGGCATCGTCGCCGGTAATGACGATGGGTACATTGCCCTCCCCCGCGGCCTTGGTCGCGCGCATCTCGGCAAGCACCATGTCGAGCATGCCGTCGATGCGTGCCACCTCGCCCAGAACCACGCCCGAACGCATGGCCTCGCGCGTGTTGCGGCCGATTACATGTGTGGGTGCCGAGGGCTCGACCTGCGGCAGGCGTGCCGCAGCAGCCGAGAGCGAGCGGGCGCCGAGCGCCAGACCCGGCGCGATGACGCCGCCGACAAAGGTACCGCGCGCATCGATGACCTCAATATTGGTCGTAGTGCCCAGGTCGATCACGATGCACGGAGAGCCGTAGACGGCACGGGCCGCCACGGCGTCGGCGATGCGGTCGGGGCCGATCTCGGCCGGATCGTCGTAGTGTACGGGCATGCCGGTCTTGAGGCCCGGCCCCACGGTGAGCACGCGTCCCGTGCAGGTGCGGGAAAGCGCCGCCTTCCACGGGCGCTCGAGCGCCGGCACTACGCAGCTCAGCACTGCGGCTGCGGGAACGAGCACACCCGGCATGCCCGCATCGGCTGACAGCGCGCCCATGACCTGCGTGAGCCTCATGCTCACCTCGTCTGCTGTGATGCTCGACGGCGTGGTGATCTCGCACGTCGCAAGCGGACATTCCTGCGCCGCGGCCGAATCCTCTGCAAACAGGCCAAAGCGAATGAACGTATTGCCCACGTCGACCGTCAATATATATGCGCACCCATTAAGCATCGTCGGCGCTCCTTTCGTCTGCCCAGCAGTATATCGCCTACCTAAACCAGTCATCCCAAAATGACTAGCTTGCGGCTATACTGGTGCGCGGTCGTGCGCGAGCTCACGCGGCGGCCCTTGGTAACCCGACTTCCCGCGCCGTATCCGTAGCGGCGCTCCCGGGGGAAGCGGATATACGCAAAGGAGTTTTATATGAGCAATCCCTTGAACCGCGCTTCGATGCGCGGGCAACTCACGTTGCGCGGCGTCGTCATCGGCGTCCTTGGCTGCGTGATCATCACGGCAAGCTCGGCCTACACCGCCCTCAAGATGGGCGCACTCCCCTGGCCGATCGTCTTTGCTGCCGTCATCTCGCTGTTCTTCCTCAAACTCATGGGCAACGCCAGCCTCAACGAGGCAAACGTCACCCACACCATCATGTCCGCGGGCGCCATGGTCGCCGGCGGCCTGGCGTTTACCATCCCGGGCGCCTGGATGCTGGGCTATGCCGACCAGATTAGCTGGCTCGATATGTTTATCGTGGCACTCGCCGGCACTATCCTGGGTCTGCTGGCCACGGCACTCATCCACCGCCACTTTATCGTAGACGCCGCGTTGGAGTTCCCCACCGGCAACGCCGCAGCTCAGACCCTGCGCGCCACCGAGGCCGGCGGCAAGACCGGCAAGCAGCTCTTTGGCTCTATGGCCATCGCAGGCATCTACAGCGTGCTTCGCGACGCTCTGGGCGTGGTGCCCAGCATGCTATGCACGCTCAACATCCCCGGCGTGACCTTTGGCATCTACAACTCGCCCATGCTGCTCTCCGTCGGCTTCCTCGTGGGATTCGCCCCCGTCGCCTTCTGGTTTGCCGGTGCCCTGCTGGGCAACTTTGGCATCATCGTGGGCGGCACCGCTGCCGGTCTGTTCGACGTTGTGACTGCGCAGGGCATCGTCAAGTCCCTGGGCATGGGCCTCATGATGGGCTTTGGCGTCGCCGTCGTCCTCAAGGACATCCTGCCGCAGGTCGCCGGCATCGTCCGCGGTCTTGCCGCCGACAGCTCCACCGACACCGACGAGCAATCTCTCATCTCGGGCTCCCTTAAGCTCGACGCCGGCATCATCGGCCCGGGCGCTGCCGCCATCGCCGTGATCGTCGCCATCGTGCTTGACCTTGGCCCCGTTCCGGCCGTCATCGTGACGCTGTTCACCTTTGTCACCACCATCATGAGCGCGCAGAGCTGCGGCCAGACGGGCATCGACCCCATGGAGATCTTTGGCCTCATCGTCATGCTCATCGTGGCAGCCTTCGCACAGATCGCTCAGGTCAAACTGTTCTTTATCGCCGGCATCGTGGCCGTGGCGTGCGGCCTTGCGGGCGACGTCATGAACGACTTTAAGGCCGGCGCCGTGCTGGGCACCAACCCGCGTGCACAGTGGATCGGCCAGGCCATCGGCGGCATCGTGGGCGCCCTTGTCGCCGCAGCCGTCATGGTCGCGCTCGTCACCGCCTATGGCCCGGACGCCTTTGGCCCCGACAAGAGCTTTGTTGCCGCGCAGGCAAGTGTGGTCGCCACCATGGTCTCGGGCATCCCGAGCGTGCCGTGGTTCGTTGGCGGCTTTATCGCCGGCATCGTCATGTACTGGCTCGGCATTCCGGCCATGATGATCGGCCTAGGCGTGTACCTGCCGTTCTACATGTCGCTCACGGCCTTCTTGGGCTCCTGCGTCAAGCTCGCCTACGACAAGTGGTCCGCCCACCGCGACGCCACCGCCGGTCTTTCTGACGAGGAGAGGGCTGCCAAGGATGCCGCCTTCCAGGAGCAGGGCTTGGTCGTTGCCAGCGGCCTGCTCGGCGGCGAGTCCATCGTCGGCGTTATCCTGGCGTTTGTCTCCGTGGGCTTGAGCCTGCTGGGATAAGCTGAGCAGCTGCTCGACAGCAACCATATTGCCTACGATTTGCCCGGTCGGTAGCTTTCGCGGCTACCGACCGGGCTTTTTGATACCAACGCAAAGAAAAGCCGGCGCGCTGCGTTTGACAGCGCGCCGGCCTTATCGTTTGGCTATCGAGACGGTCCCGCTATGAATTGAAGTTCCTTGCAGAGCCGACGCCCGAATCGCTACATCTGCTTGCGACGACGATCGCCGAGCGTCACACCCGCGGCAACGAGCGTAATGCCGCCGATGACGAAGACCTCGCCCGCAAGCGCGGAGTCATCACCGGTCTGGGCGAGCGCGGCAGGCGCAGCCTGTTTCTTGGCAACGGAGACCTTTGCAGCAGCCTGCGCAACCTGAGGCTTGGCCTGCGGCTCAGCCTTGGGATGATACTTGTCGTACTCGGCCTGAGCGGCAGCCAGGGCATCCTTGGCATCGCCAAGCTCGGCAAGCGCGGCGGCATAGGCGTCGTTGGCATCGGACAGCTTGGCATCGGCATCGCTCAGAGCAGCCTTGAGACCAGCGGCGGCATCGACGGCGGCCTTATAGCGAGCGTAGGCAGCGTTCAGCTTGACCAGCTTCTCGTTACCCGTCGTGCCCGCGGCAAGGGATGCCTTGTGGTCGACAGCCTCAAGATCGGCCTTGAGCGCCTCGTCGTTGGCAAGCTCGGCCTTGGCCTTGACGATATCGAGGTTCGCATCGACGACGGCTTCGTTGGCGGCCTCGAGCTGCTTCTGGGCATCGGCGACACCGGTGACGGCAGCGTCATAGGCGGCCTTGGCGTCGTCGACCGCCTTCTGAGCGCCGGCGAAGCGCTCGAAGGCCTTGTTCGCGGTAGCCAGCTCGCCCTCGGCGGCCTTGGCCTTCGCCTGTGCGTCGGACAGGGTCTGCGTCTTGGCGGCAACTGCCTGCTTGGCGCCCGAAAGAGCGGTCGCGGCGTGCACATCTGCGGCCTGAGCCTTGTCAACGCCAGCCTGGGCAGTGTCGTCGGCCTTCTTGGCATCGTTAAGCGTGCCCTGCTTGTTCGCAAGATCCGTCTTGGCGGCATCGCGCTTGGCGGTAAGATCCTTGACCGAAGCAGTGGCATTGTCATACGCCTCATTGGCCTGCTCGGACTTTGTCTTGGCGGCGTCGCGGGCGCTGCGAGCCTTCGCCTTGTGAGCAGCGGCCTCGGCTGCCTTCGTCTTGCTGTCAGCAAGCGTGGCGTTTGCCTTATCGAGAGCTGCCTGGGCAGTGGCGGCCTTGCTCTTGACGGCATCGAGGTTCTGCTTGAGGGACTCGATGTCAATTCCGCCGAGTGCGTCCTTCGCGGCGTCGTATGCCGTCTTCGCGGCGGCGGTGTCGGACTTAGCCTTCTCGTACTCACCCTTGGCGGTGTTCATGTTCACATCTGCTGCGGTGAAAGCGTCCTGGGCGGCATCCTGCCCGTTTACAGCTGCGAAGTAAGCTTTCCTAGTAGTTCCAAAGTTCTTCTGCGCCTCGGCGAGCTTGCCCTGAAGCTCCTTGAGCTGCTCCTTCTGCTCCTGCGTGCCGCCTGCGTTGTAAGCGGAATCGATGTAGTCGTTGAGGAGTTTCTTGAACTCGGAGACAGTGAAATCGGCCTGAGTGTCATCAGCGCTGTAATCGAATATGGTTACCTCGGAATCGGTGTTCTTACCGCTACCGGTCGCGATACCGATAGCCTTCGTGCCGGCATCGATGATGTTGAGATAGTGCCCGCACTCTTTGTAGATGCTGTAGTAGTGCTGGTAGATATAGTATGAATCATATCGATGGCTTCCAAGTGCGTCACCATACTGTTCGACGTACTTATCGAATGCCTTTTTCTCCTGGGTGTAGAGACCGGTATATGGCCAGCCAAGCGTATCCTCGGTCTCGCCGCCGGTATATGCGCCGCCTCCGCCAGCAAGATTTTCGCCGTTGTCGAAGTAACAGTTCGAGTGTCCCCAGATGTTCGATGAATATGATGTATTAAGAGCGGCTGCCGCAGTCATGCGGAGGCTGACGCTGAGCGCCGACTGACCGCTCGCCTTGCGGAGGTTGTTCTGGGTGTCGAGATATGTCAGGGCGTTGCGCATCTGCTCCAAGGAAAGCGGGTTGGTGTCGCGAGACATGTCCTGATCGACGTACTGGTCATACCATTCGGCCTTGTCAGCGGCACCGGTCAGCATCGATACGGCTTCCTGGGCGTTCTTTTTCTGCGTGGCTGTGAACTGGCTGCCGTCGCTAATATAGTTCATGAAGCCGAGTATACCTTGGCTGATGACTTCCTGGTCAACGGTCATGTTGGACTTGAGCTCAGCAATCTGCTGCTCAAGAGCCTCAACCTGGACATTAGCAGCGTCATAAGCCTTTTCCGCGGCGTTCGAAGCAGCGCAGGCTGCCTCCCACTCGTTGCGCTTCTGCTTGCGAACTTCGACAAGCTTATCGTACTCCGCCTTCTTGTCGGCCTCGGTCTGCTGGGCCTGCTCGTATGCCGTCTTCGCGGCGTCACGCTTACTGGCCGCGTCCTTGTACTCCTTGTTTGCCGCATCGTATGCAGACTGGGCAGATGCCACAGCAGCGTTGGCGGCGTTGGCCTTCTCCTGCGCGGCAGCGACGGCAGCCTGGGCGGCCTGCAGATTTGTCTGTGCGGTGGCGTCGGCATCCGTCGCGGCATTGAGCTCCGCCTGCGCGGTCTTGAGCTCACCAGCAGCAGCTTTCTTGGCGGCCTCAAGCGCACTCAGGTCAACACCCGTACCCGAGACGGCAGCATCGAGCGCGGCCTGCGCCTGGTTGAACTTCTGCTGGGCGTTATCGCGCGCGGTGGTTGCGGCTGCGAGAGCAGCGGCAGTCTCCTGCTTCTTGGCCTGGGCAGTCGTCAAAGCCGCCTCGGTATTCTGCTTTTCCTGCTGGGCGCTGGCCTCGGCAGCCTTGGCCTAGTCCAGATTGGCCTGTGCAGTAGTAACGGCCTTATTGGCGTCATCGAGCTTTGCCTGCGCGTTCTCGACGGCCTTCTTGGCGGCCTCGTACTCGTCCATACCCATGGCCTCGAGCTTGGCCTGGGCATCATCGAGGGCCTTCTTGGCCTCATCCTGCTTTGCCTTGGCGTCCTTGAGCGCCTGGGTCTTATCCTCGACACTCTTGTTGGCTTGATCGAGCTGATCGTTCAGGTCGCTCAGCTTCTTCTGCTGCTGCTCGGTCTTTTCGACGGCGGCTTTGAGCTCGTCAATCTTCTCCTGGAGCGCGGCGACTTCTGCTGCGTTCTGCTCGATTTCGTTGTCGCTCACAGCCTGCGAGGCCTGATTCTTTTGCTGCTGTGCCTGCTTTTGAGACTGGCCCGCCGCGTCGGCCTTCTTCTGGGCGGCATCGTAAGCGGCCTGAGCGTCCTTGAGCTGCTTTACCGACTCCTCGGCCAGCTGGGCAGCCGTCTTTACGACCGCTTGGTTGCCGGCGGCAACGGTATTCTCTACAGAACTACCCCCCCCCTGAACAGAATCGCCGTTATCTGCCGTCGGTGCGGCGATTGCCGCCAGCGGCGACATGAGCGGCTGAGCGATGAGGCCCGCTGTCAAAACGGTTGCGACGGCGCGGTTGGCAACGCCCTTGACGTTGACGGCCTTAGCCCGAGGCTCAAAGTGTTGTGGACTGTAGTTTGCCATGGCTTTCTCCCTTTGACACGGATTTATCCATACGCTTCAAACTGTAGGTGCCGATTTTTGAATTCTGTTGCGCAACATTGGTCACCAGCGGATTTTTTGAAATTCGCGCTCTCGTGCTTCACAATTTCGTCACATATGTAGGAGCTGGTGCATCATATTCTTGCGGGATCGAATTGAGCCTGTGATTTGTATTTGCTCCCGCGTCATCCGCCCTATCGGATTCCGCATCCAACAGACACCTCGCCCGCCACGGTGTAGAGTTAAGACAACGGGCGCGTTGCGCGGACCGCGCTGGAACGAGGTGGACATGGAGCTCGACAAACAACAGATCAAGCGACTGCGCGAGCGTCATCATCGTCGTCACGGCATCCGCCCCGCTCATAGCGAAGCCATGGAAAACGTCACCCGCTTCCTCAAGCGCGCATTCAATATTCGCGAGGGTCGCGCGCCCTACCACGTGATCCGCAAGCGTTTTGTAAACGGGGCGCGTCTGACTGGCTCCCACCTATGCATCCTCATCATCGCCATGCTCATCGCGAGCATCGGCCTCGATATCGATTCGGACATCGCCATCGTGGGCGCCATGCTCATCTGCCCGCTTATGGGATCGGTCCTTGCCATGGCATATGGCATCGCCACGCTCGACCGCGAGATCACCGTCGAGGCCATTGCCAGCCTCGCACTGCAGATGGTCTTTTGCCTGGTCACGTCCACGTTGTACTTTAAGCTCTCGCCCCTTGGCACCACCACGGCCGCCATCATCGACAATTCGACACCGACTGTGTGGGACCTTGCCGTCGCGCTCGCGGGCGGCTTTGCGGGTGGCCTGGGCAACTCGCGCGACCAGGAACCCGCCACGCTCATCGCCGGCGTGGCCGTGGCGACCGCGCTCATGCCGCCCCTGTGCGCGGCGGGCTATGGCATCGCCATTGCAAGCGGGTCGCTGTTTCTCTCGGCGCTTTACGAGTTTGGCATCAACGTGGTCTTTATCGCACTGGCCGCCGAAGCCGTGCTGCTTCTTTTGCGCGTGCCGCTCAAGCGCGACCTGAACGGCGACGGTATTGTGACTGCTGAAGAAAACGCCGAGGTCAACGAGCTATCGCGCAAGGTGCGCCGCCACATCATCGTGGGCACGGTGATCTTTGCCATCCCCTGCATCGTTATGACCGCGGGGTCCATTGGCTCGGCGCAGGCCGGCGTGCAGGACGGCTACGGCGTCACCGAAACCACGCGCGAACTTGCCGCGGTGCTGCCGGGCTTTAAGGATTACACCGTCGCCGTCGAGACCTCGGCTACCGAAGGCGAGGAAGAGGGCATGGTCGAGCGCGAGGTTGTCGCCCATGTGACGACAAGCGAGGCGCTTGGGGCACACGACCGCCGTGTAGCCCGCAAGCTCATCGACCTCAATGTGCCCGAGCTCGATCGCGTGGAGTTTGATGTGAAGTGATGCCGGCGCGGGATGAATGCTCGCACGGACGCAAGCTACGACAAGGCACAGACGCGATACGGACACGAGCAAATAGCAGGGTGCAGTTCACACCCGCGGCCCGCGCGCCGTTTTATTGCCGTGAATCAACTGGCCGGATCGACATCGCCAGACTCCACCGTAAACGCAGGTTTGGTGCTCACCAGATAAAATCGGGTCACTTTGCTATCTCTAGATAGATAGAGCTGGCCCTGCTCGCGTCGGCGTGACAAGTACGCCACGTGGACCGTACCGAATTCTTCACCGTTTTCCTTCTTTAATATCAGGATGTTGGGGTCATCCGTACGCTTAAACTGCCCGTCTGTGCAGATTCCGTCTTGGTCGACCAGCTGCCATCGACAGTTGTCCTCCTCAAGAAAAGCCAGGGTTACCCGACTCGTTTTGTCATCCCGATAGTAACCATCAATGGCAAACCCTTCGGAAGCGCATTCCTGCATATAGGACGTTTCTCGGCTTATAGCAAACAGCCCTGTAGCGCCCAGGAGCACAGCCAGGCAGACCACTGCAAGGGTTATCGAGACAAAACGGCGGCTCATGTTAGCCAGCCCGATACTTGTTTAACGGAGCACGAAACATACTTGGTACCTCCGATATCAGGGCAAACGTCACCTACGGCCTGCCGGCAATCATATGTTTCCAACATCAAACCATATGGTTACAACTCATTGGAGATAGGTTCCATGAACGGACGATAATTTGCGGCGAACGGCTACATATGTTCATTATCTCAGGGTTCTGGAGGCAATTTTTGGTGCCACCGAGACGTTGTTTTCGGAAGTATGCGGCAAATTCCGGAGCCCTCGAGCACACCCCGGTTTTTCACCAATAAAACCGCAGGTACAAAGCTTGGGCATATCCAGTGTGCTCGGCCTATTCAAATTTTGCCGCATACTTCCGAAATCCGAGTCCGCTGAAGGCGCCTGCAACGCTATTTACGCAACATATGTGCAATAAAAACGGGTGGCAGCCGGTACGGTTACCACCCGTTTGTCTCATATCCAGCCCATAGCAGGCCAGCTACTTCTTAATGCCGCGTCCCAGGCGCTCAGCGACCGATGCCACGGCCTCCTCGCTGGTCGGTCCGCAGCTCACGCAGCCGTCGTGGGCACGCATCTGGCCGGTGACCTCGTCCATCGCGAGTGGCGCCACCTTCTCGAGCTTAAAGCCCTTGCCGGCGCGCATGTTTTCCTTGGCCACGCTGATCATGAGCTTAATGCGGTTGAGCTGGTTGACCTCGGATGCGCCGGGGTCGTAGTCCACCGCGACGATGTTGCTTTCGGGGTGCTGGCGGCGCAGCTCCTTGATCACAGCCTTACCTACCACGTGGTTGGGCAGGCACGCGAAGGGCTGCGTGCAGATAATGTTGGGTGCACCATGGTCAATCAGGTCGAGCATCTCGGCCGTGAGCAGCCAGCCTTCGCCCATGTTGTTGCACACCGAAAGCACCGTACGGGCCTTGTCGGCCATGGTGCCGATGCGCTCGGGCGCCTCAAAGCGGCGGGACTTCTCGAGCATCTCCTCCACCGGCGTACGCATCCAGTCCACGAGCTTAATAAGCGCTTGCATGCCCGCGCGCGTAGTGGCAGAGCTTCCCAGCTCGTCCTTCTGCAGCTCGGCGTTGCTCATGGAGTACAGGAAGAAGTCGAGCAGACCCGGCACCACGGCCTCGCAGCCCTCGCGCTCGATAACGTCGACCACGTGGTTGTTGGCCGTGGGATGGAACTTGACCAAGATCTCGCCGACCACGCCCACGCGCGGCTTAGTACCCTCGCCCACGAGCGGCATGGTGTCGAACGCTCGGATGGCCTCGCGGCACAGCTTGGTGTAGTTGTGGCGGTTGAACTTGGGCGCCAACTTGCGGGCGCGCGCCATGTACTCCTCGTAGAGCGCGTTGGCGGCACCGGGCGTGGCCTCGTACGGGCGGCAGCGGTAGAGCATCTGCATCATCACGTCGCCAAAGAGCACCGCGTAGACTGCCTGCTTAAGCAGCGCCGGCGTAATCTTAAAGCCGGGGTTGTCCTCGCCGAGCGCCACAGCCGAAAGCGAGATCACCGGAATCTCAGGGTGACCGCTCTCGCGCAGGGCTTTGCGAATGAGCGCGATGTAGTTGGTAGCACGGCAGCCGCCGCCGGTCTGACTGATGACCACGGCCGTCTTGGACAGGTCGTACCGACCGCTCTCGATGGCCTCCATGATCTGGCCCGTCACCAGGATCGACGGATAGCAGATGTCATTGTTCACATAGCGCAGGCCGGCCTCGACGGCGTCGTGATCGGTCGAGGGCAGCAGCTCCAAGTTGTAGCCGGCACCGCGGAACACCTCTTTGACCAGGTCAAAGTGGATCGGCGCCATCTGCGGGCACAGGATGGTGTAGCCCTCGTCGCGCATCTGCTCGGTAAAGGGCACCTTCGGCCATGCGGTCGAAGCACTCTCGCGCTGAGCCTCAAACGTGTACTTGCGGCTCGCGAACGCGGGGGCATCCGTGGAGGGCGCCACCGGCGCGGCATCGCCCTGCTCGTAAGCCTCGCCCGCGGCCGTGGCCTCGGCCAAGCGCTCGGCCTCCTGGTCCTTAAGCGCGGCCATGAGCGAGCGGATGCGGATGCGCGCGGCACCCAGGTTGGACACCTCGTCGATCTTGAGCACGGTGTAAATCTTGCCGCTGGCTTCCAGGATCTCCTGCACCTGGTCGGTGGTCAGGGCGTCCAAGCCGCAGCCGAAGGAGTTGAGCTGGATCAGGTCCAGGTCGTTGCGCATCGTCACAAAACGAGCGACGGCGTACAGGCGGCTGTGGTACATCCACTGGTCGACGACGCGAATCGGACGCTCGGGCTTTACCAGATGCGCGAGCGAATCCTCGGTAAAGACCGCAAAGCCAAAGCTCGAGATAAGCTCGGGCAGGGCGTGGTTGATCTCGGGGTCGTTATGGTAGGGACGACCGGCGAGCACGATGCCGTGACCGCCGTGGTCCTCGACCCACTTAAGGGCCTCCTCGCCCATGGTCTGGATGTCCTCGTGGAAGCGCGCGTCGGCCTCAAAGGCAGCGTTGACGGCGGCATCGACCTCGGAGCGCGTGATCTTGGGTCCACGCACGCGACCGCGACCGGCCTCAGCATCGGCCACGCGGTCGACGGCGAGCACCTGGTACAGGCGGCGCTTGAGCTCGGTCTTGTCATGATAGGGCACAAACGGGTACAGGAACTCGATGTTCTGCTCGCGGATCTCGTCGATGTTGAGTGCCAACGCCGTGGGGTAGCTCATGACGATGGGGCAGTTGTAACAGTTGCCGGCGGTCGGGTCCTCCTTGCGCTCCCAACGCACGCACGGCATCCAGATAAAGTCGACGTCGCGGTCGATAAGGTTCATCACGTGGCCGTGGCTCATCTTGGCCGGATAGCACACGCTCTCGGACGGCATGGACTCGATGCCCGCCTGGTAGGTCTTTTTGCTCGACTGGTCGGACAGCTGCACGCTAAAGCCCAAGCGCGTAAAGAACGCATGCCAGAAGGGGTAGTTCTCGTACATGTTGAGCGCGCGCGGGATGCCGACGGTGCCGCGCGGGGCCTCGTCGGGGCTCAGCACCTCGCGGTTAAAGAGCAGCTCGTTTTTCTTTTTGAAGAGGTTGGGGGCCTCGGTCTTCTGCTTTTTGTGGCCGGCGCCCTTCTCGCAACGGTTGCCGGTAATGAAGCGCCTACCGCCGCCAAAGTCGTTCACAGTAAGCTGGCAGTTGTTAGAGCAACGGCCGCAGCGGACATGCTTTTGCGTCACGGTGAGGTGTGCGATATCCTCAGCCGAAAGGATGGTCGAGGTGCCGTCGGCGCCGGCGCGATCGCGGGCGAGCAGGGCCGCACCGTAGGCGCCCATGCAGCCGGCGATGTCAGGGCGCACGGCATGCACGCCGGTGAGCTGCTCAAACGCGCGCAGCGTGGCATCGGACATAAAGGTGCCGCCCTGGACGATCACCTGGCTGCCGATCTCCTTGGGGTCGCGCAGCTTAATGACCTTGAACAGGGCATTCTTAATGACGGAATAGGACAGGCCGGCCGCGATGTCGCCCACCGTGGCGCCTTCCTTTTGCGCCTGCTTGACGCGCGAGTTCATAAAAACCGTGCAGCGGCTGCCCAGGTCAACGGGGGCCTTGGCATGGATGGCGGCATCGGCGAACGCGCGCACGTCCATGTTCATAGAGACGGCGAAGCTCTCGATAAAGCTGCCGCAACCCGACGAGCAGGCCTCGTTGAGCATGATGTGCTCGATAACGCCGTCCTTGACGCGCAGGCACTTCATGTCCTGGCCGCCGATGTCCAGGATAAACTCGACGCCGGGCAGGAACGCCTTGGCGCCGCGCAGGTGCGCGACGGTCTCGATCTCGCCGGAATCGGCCTTGAGGGCCTCGATGAGTAGCGCCTCACCGTAGCCCGTGGTGGTCACGTGGCCGATGGTGCAGCCCGCGGGAATGTGGTTGTAGAAATCGGCCATGATGACCTTGGCCGTGCCCAGGATGTCACCGTTGTTGTTGCCGTACCAGGTATGCAACAGCTGGCCGTCCTCGCCCACGAGCGCGGCCTTCATGGTGGTGGAACCGGCGTCGATGCCAATGAACACGCGGCCGGTGTAGCCGTCGAGCTTGCCCTTGGGGACGACTTCTTGGTCGTGGCGACCCTTGAACTCGGCAAAGTCCTCGTCGGTGGCAAAGAGCGGATCCAGACGCTCGACCTCGGCACCCTGCGTGTCGCCCAAGCTGTCAATGGCCTCGATAAGCTGCGGGAACGTGCTGAGCTTATTGGACTCGTGCGCCATGGCGGCGCCGCTCGCCACAAACAGGTGGGCGTTTTGGGGCACGATACGGTGCTCCTCGTCCAGGTTGAGCGTGAGGTAGAAGCGATGGCGCAGCTCGGAGAGGTACTGCAGCGGGCCGCCCAGGAAGGCAACGTTGCCACGGATGGGGCGACCGCACGCCAGGCCCGAGATGGTCTGGGTCACAACGGCCTGGAAGATGGAAGCGGCCACATCCTCGGGGCGGGCGCCCTCGTTGAGCAGCGGCTGGACGTCGGTCTTGGCAAAGACGCCGCAGCGGCTGGCGATGGGATAGATGGTGGTGGCGTTGGCCGCGAGCTCGTTGAGGCCGCTGGCATCGGTGTGGAGCAGGGTGGCCATCTGGTCGATGAACGCGCCCGTACCGCCGGCGCAGGTGCCGTTCATGCGCTGCTCGATACCGTTGTCGAAGTAGATGATCTTGGCGTCTTCGCCGCCTAGCTCGATGGCGACGTCGGTGGCCGGGATGATGGTCTCGACGGCACGCTTGCTGGCGATGACCTCCTGGACAAACTCCAGGTCGAGCCACTGGGACAGCAGCAGGCCGCCCGAACCGGTGATGGCGCAGGTCATTTGGGCAGCCGGCAGCACGGTCGCAGCGCCCTCGAACAAGTCGCGGGCGCAGGCGCGGACGTCGGTGTGGTGGCGCTGGTACTTGGCGTAGACGATCTGGTTGTCGTCGTTGAGCACAGCGAGCTTAACGGTGGTGGAGCCCACGTCGATGCCCAGGTGCAGGTTGCCACGAGCGTTCTCGGGGTTGAAGATCGCGCCTTCGGGGGCGTGGGCGGCGGTGGCGGCTACGGGCTCAGCGGCGGTGGCGGGCTCGCTAGCGACGGACGTCTCCCCTGCCGCGTTCTTGGCATCGGCAACTGCCTCGGCAACTTTCTCGGCAGCCGCGGTCGCGGCCTTCTGCGCGGCGTCCACCACGGCGGGCGCGGCCTCGCGTGCGGCAGCGACCATGCGGTCCTTAATGCCCTCGACGAGTTTGCTCATTGTCTCTCCTCTTAGTTGTTGGACTCGACGGTTGCGGCGGTGTCGACCGTGTCCTCGAGCTGCAAGTTCAATAGCTTCATGCCGTATTCCGGCACGTTGATATCGATGGGTTGGCCATACAGGTCGCCGGGGCGCACAAAAGCGAGCACCGTCATAATGCGCGCCATGGCCTCGGGCGATTCGGTGAGCCCACGCTCAAACCAGCGCTGAATCATGCCGACCTCGGCGCTCACGACGTAGGTGACGTAGTAGTCAAAGAACGTGCCCAGCGCCAGGCCCAAAATGCCCGTCTGCGCACGCGGCACCACAGCCTCACGCGCGGTGTCGATAATCCTTTTAATGAAGGCCTGGTCGCCGCCCGGACCCAGCAGCGCACCGATTAAGTCGCGGTTGGCCGCAAGATAACGCAGCAGCTCAACCGAACCGGGCGCCGGCTCGAGCTCATCGATGTTGTGATAGAGATCGGGCAGCTGAGCTGCGGTGATGAGCTCAATGCGCTCACGGATCTCGGCCAGCAAGCCGTCCTCGATTTGATTGATAAAGTCGGGAATATCGCGATAGTGCGAATAGAACGTGCGGCGCGTAAGGCCAGCACGCTCGGTGAGCGACGCGACATTAATGCGCGAAAGGTCGCCGCTTTCGGCAAGCTCGCTGGCAAGTGCCTGGCGAAGGGCACGCTGCGAGCGAAGGGACCGGCGATCGCATTTCTCGAGCTGGGACAAGCGTCCTCCTTGTTACTCAGCCTGTGCGCTATTGCACAGTGCGAGTATTATTGCACACCGTGTGCATCAACACGTAAAGGCAATATTTGGGTTGTGACAAAGGGACAGTCCCTTTGTCACATTAGGTTGCGCTCAGCTTTTAGAAGCGGCATTGTCGATTGTCCAAAATGTCATTCGTGGGTAGAATAGTGTCGACGGCAGCCCAAGTTCTGGAAAGCTGGGCAGCGCCGTTGCTTGTTTTAGGGGGTCAACGTCTTAACGGCGGCGACCCCTCTTACGTTGCTTCGAACGTTGCTTGAGTGCCTCGGAAAGTCCGATAAGCGTCGTGAGGAGCGAGACCAAAGCGGTCAGGAGCTTCACGAAATCAATCAAATCGGTCATGGGCATCACCTCCCATCAGATGGAGGGCGCTGCCCGGCACATGGAACTGCCGTCAACGATACCGATTCTATCAAAGCGCAGTTAGATATGCGAATGTTTGTTCGTATTTCAGAAGATCGGAGCTCGGGTATGGCGAAGGAACAGTTCCTTTGCCATACCCGAGCTTGTCGCCGAACTGCCACCTACATTTTTCGAGTTATTCGGCCACGCTACTGGTTCTGTATAAATGCACCGCCGGGATTATCTGAGGGTTTTTGTCCTTATTTGAGCGTATACATGCCCATTTGCGCACTTACGTCACCGAATCAAACACCATTAGAGGCATGAATGTTCCCGAGAGGGCATCTTTAGCCATTTAACGTCCTCCGACAGGCCGAATAACTCGAAATTTGTTGGTGGCGAAAGCGTAATAGTCCTATACGCCAAAAGCCGGTATCTCCCATGTGACAAAGGGACAGTCCCTTTGTCACATTATTCGATGATGGTGCGGGAGTTCTGCGTGCGCATGGTGGCGAGCATGTGTTTGGGGACGGCGTGGACCATGCAGCTGCCGATAGTTGCGCTCGCGGCGACCTTGGCTGCATCGCTGCCGTTTTTGGTCGCGTAGCTGTGGCGGAAACGCTTGAGCATGGCGATGTCGTTGCCGCCGTCTCCATAGACCGCGACCTCGTCCTCGGCAATACCGTAGTAGCCCGCCAGCCAGGCCACGCTCTCGCCCTTGTTGCATGCCACGTCCGTGATCTCGAACATCACCGGATCGAACGGCGCGTTGACCACATGGTCCGAGCGCTCGGCAAGATATGCCTTAAGGTCACGCTCCAACTCGGGCGAGGTCACACGGCAGTTGATCTTGCACACATCGTGGCGCAGGATGTCACCAATCGACTGGTCGAAATACTGTTCCTCGTGATACCCGCCACGCGCACGCATGCCACGCATCACGATGCGCTTGATAGGACTGTCTTTTTTAAAGCCCGCCTGATGCATCTCGAACGAACCGCTCGAGTACATGCCATCGGGCGTGGAGCAATCAAAGCAAATGTCCGGAAACGCCTTGAGCAGTTCCTCAGTGACTTGCGGATCGATGGTCCAGGTCTTGAGCACCTCACCATGGCTGTCGCGCACGATGGACCCATTGGAGCAGCAGGCGTCAAGCGCCAGGCCCGTAAAGCCATGCTCGCCGATCGGCAACGTCGAGCGTCCAGTCGCGGGAACCACATGCAAGCCAGCCCCGGTCAGCTCGCGGATGGCACGGCGGATGGTCCCATCCGCCTCATGCAGTGCGTTCAGCAGCGTTCCGTCTAAATCACTCGCGAACATCTTGATCATGAGCGTGCCTCTCCTTCGTCTGCACGATATTGTAGACGAGAACGGGCGTGCCCCAAGAGAGGCACGCCCGTCAGGCGAAAGATTGTCCTACACCGCGGCGGGGCCGTGCTCGCCGGTGCGGATGCGGATGACTTCTTCGACCGGCTCGACCCAGATCGTGCCATCTCCAACGGTGCCGTAATCTTGGAAACGGAGCGGCAACGGACGCGAAACCAACGGGAAATACGCAAGCAAGGGAGCCGTGAGCGCGCCCGTCCCAGCTAGCGCCGGAACAGCTCGCGGGCTCGGTCGCGGAGGTCGGTAGCTCGAATGACACCCTCGTAACGATTGATGCGCAGACGCGGGAAGGCGTTAAAGAAGCGTAGGTCGCGGCGGCTGAGTGACACGCTCGGTACCGGGCGGCTCATGCGCTTGCCGGCAAGGCGACGACCGAGCGACGGACGCGGCATACTCGGCGCGGCATCGGCCACGCGGCGGGCAGCGAGCGCCAGGCCGCGAGCACCATCCGAGATAAACGTCGGCATCGAAGTCTTCTCGCGCAGGGCATCGAGCGCCGCGTCGCCCAGCTCGGCCAGCCAAGCGTTAACGGCGCGACCGCGGATATGCGTCTGCGCCACCGAGTCAATCGCCGAATCGGGAATACGTTCGAGCATAGAGTCGGAGGCGTCGGCAAGCGACTCATTGATGCGGTCGGCAAGGTCGGCACGCACACGCTCAAGCTGATCGGACAGACGCCGCCAGCTCGCCAACGAGCACACCGCATCGACCATCATCGCGACCGCGACGATAAAGGCGGCCAAGCGCACGATTAGCACCGGCAGATGGCCAAGCAGCCCCAGCAATGCCGGCTCCACTAAACGGCAAATACACAACGCACCCAAGCCAAACGCGCAGGCCCAGTACAGGCAGATGCGTCCGTGCAGGTTAAACGGCAGATGCGAGTAATCCCAAAACCGGGCACCCGTCGTTTTTTCCAACAGCACGCCCACGCTATATTCGATCACGCTGCATACGAGCGCGGCAGCGACAAACTGGCTCGAGGCGTCTGGGATTCCACGCAGCAGCAACCAGCACGCAATGCCGCCCGCACCGTAGATGGGACAACACGGCCCTAGCAAAAAGCCGCTGTTGGCAAAGCGTCCGTGGTTGAGCATGGCGCAGACTGTCGACTCCCATACCCAGCCGCAAAAACCGTAGAAGGCAAACGAGAGTACCAGCGCCGAGAGCGGACAGGCGGCAAGCGTCGCGCCGTCAAATGCCATGTCGATCGCGGTTCCCACCGTCTACCCACTCCTCTTTTCGTTCGATTCTTTGCTCGAGCCGTCACTCGGGCCCTCGTTCAAATCGTTCGCGCCGCCTTTGCGCGGCAGACGGCCGGCAATCGTCTCGCGCAGTGCGCACCATTTATCCGCCAGGCACACAATCCATGCCTCACGACACGTCGGCGGCACCGGTACCAGCGGAAACATATGCCGTACGATAATATTCCGCTCGCGCGGCGTCAGCTCAAAATCTTCCTCCGCACGCGCCAAGGCAAAAAACGGGTGACGAAAGCCATGCAGTCGATGGCTTGGGTCGGGATCGTGCCAGTCATAGAGAAAGTAATCGTGCAGCAGGGCCCCGCGCAGCAGCGATAAGCGGTCGACGGAGATACCGACGCGGCCCAGGCGCTCGGCAAAGGACAGACTTGCCCGCGCTACCGAGGTCACATGCGTATAGACCGTCACATCGCCATGTTGGATAAACTCATGCATCAGGTCCAAGCGGCCCGCCTGGGCAAGCTGACGGGCGGCATCGTCGACCTCGCGCGCGATTTTCTCGGCACGAACGGTATCGGACATGCGGCCTCCTTCCGGCGGCGCTCGGCGGCAAGCCGCGGCCTGCGCGCAATGAATAAAATCATCATCGAATTTACCAGTATGGCATCGGACAAAACGTTTTGCCCCACCAGTTGGCGAATTACCGCGCCGCCGTCACATATCAAACGCCAAAATGTGCGAGACTGTCTTGTGCAATTGTGCCGGCCGAGGGAGTGCCGGCGCACGATTCGCATGGAGTAACCCACAACGATGCTGCTTACGCAAACGACAACGCCCGAGGACGTCAAGGCTCTCGATCGCGCCGAGCTTCCGCTGCTCTGCGGCGAGATCCGCCACGCCATCCTCGAAAGCTCCGCCGCCGTCGGCGGGCACGTTGCCCCCAACCTGGGCGTCGTTGAGCTTACGGTTGCGCTCCATCGCGTGTTTAACTCCCCCATCGACAAGATTGTCTTTGATGTTTCGCACCAGACCTACGCCCACAAGGCGCTGACTGGGCGCGCGTACACTTATATCGACCCGGCACGCTACGGCGAGGCCTCTGGTTTTGCCAATCCTGACGAGTCCGAGCACGACCTGTTCGCCATGGGCCACACCTCCACGTCGGTGAGCCTGGGCTGCGGCTTGGCGCACGCTCGTGACCTGGCGGGCGATGCGTACAACGTCATCACCATCATTGGCGACGGTTCGCTTTCGGGCGGTCTGGCGTTTGAGGGCTTTAACAATGCCGCCGAGCTCGACAGCAACCTGATCATCATCGTCAACGATAACGACCAGTCCATCGCCGAAAACCACGGTGGCCTGTATCGCAATCTGGCCGAGCTACGCGCCAGCAACGGCACCTGTGAGCGCAACGTTTTCCGCGCGATGGGGCTCGACTACTGCTATCTGGACACCGGCAACGATGTGTTGGCCCTGGTCGACACGCTGCAGGAGCTGCGCGATATCGATCATCCCATCGTGCTGCACGTCTCCACCGCAAAGGGCAAGGGCTTTGAGCCAGCCCAGAGCGACCCCGAGCGCTGGCATCATGTGGGTCCGTTTGACATGGCGACTGGGCGCAAGCTCTGCCCGGGCCATCCGAGCGAGCCTGCGCCGCGCACCTATGCCGACATTACGGGCGAGGCGCTCAGCGCCGTCATCGAGCACGATCCGCAGGTCGTGGGCATCACGGCCGCCACGCCCTACATCATGGGCTTTACACCCGAGCTTCGCGCCGCCGCCGGCAAACAGTTCGTCGATGTGGGCATTGCCGAAGAGCACGCCGTGACCTTTGCCACCGCGCTTGCGCGCTCGGGTGCCAAGCCAGTCTTTGGTGTGTACGGCACGTTTTTGCAGCGCGCCTACGACGAGCTGTGGCACGACCTGTGCCTCAACGATGTCCCCGCAACCATCCTGGTGTTTGGCGCGTCGATCTTTGGCACCACATCCGAGACGCACCTTTCGTTCTTTGATATTTCCATGCTGGGCGGTCTTCCCAACATGCGCTACTTGGCGCCGGCCTGCATGGAGGAATATCTGTCCATGCTGAGCTGGTCGCTCGACCACCGCGAGCATCCTGTGGCGATCCGTGTGCCGGGCATTGGCCTGGTAAGCCGCCCCGATCTGGCGCCTGCCGAGGGCGACGATTACGGCGTCGCTCGCTACAACGTCGTGCGCCAGGGCCGCGACGTTGCCGTGCTCGCGCTTGGCGATTTCTTTGAGCTGGGCGAGCGCGTGGCAAACCGTCTGACTGCCGAGTACGGCATCGAGGCCACGCTCGTCAACCCGCGCTTCGCAACCGAACTCGACCGCGAGTTCCTCGACAGCCTTGCCGCCGAGCATCGCGTTGTCGTCACCCTCGAGGACGGCGTCTTGGACGGCGGTTGGGGCGAGCGTGTGGCGTGTTACCTGGCCTGCACGCCCGTGCGCACGCGCACCTTCGGCATCGCCAAGGGCTTCCCCGACCGCTACGACCCCAACGAGCTGCTCGCTCAGAACGGCATGACGGTCGAGACCATGGCCGCCGAAGCCGTGAGACTACTCAACGAGTAAGAAAGCCTCCGCAAGGGAAGCATCCCTGCGGAGGTTTTTATTTTCGCGGCGCGATTATCTCAATCTGTAACATCTAGGGCCCGAATTCCCGTCTAACTGTTACAGATCTAGATAAGACGTCTTAGTCCCAAACCTTTATCTCAATCTGTAACAGAAAGGGAGCTTTTGTCCGTCTAACTGTTACAGATCGAGACATTCGAATCCCCCTGAAGAGAAAATCTCAATCTGTAACAGTTACTCGGCAAAAATGGCTGCAGATGTTACAGATCGAGACAAAACAGCAAGGCATGCCGCTGCATCGGCCAGAACCACCACAAAGGTGCCTGTCCCTTTTTGGTAGGTAGAATAACCCATAAGGTAAGTATGTTTCTGAGTTATTTCGTGTTGACCCATTTGAGCGCGATAGGGTATAACTCTACTCAACCGCTAGGGATTTTATTGAGAAAGGTGTTCTACCATGAGCAAAAACCTCTCCCAGCAGGTCGTTCTCGACCGCCGCGGCTTTGTCGCCGCCACCTTCGCAACCGTTGCCGGCCTTGGTCTTGCCGGCTGCTCCGACACCAGCGCCGAGGCCGACAAGGGTTCCGCCGCCGGCTCCTCCAAGAGCTCCGAAGATACCGAGGCTTCCACCATACTCGATGCCAAGGCATTCGACAAACTCGTCGACAACGGCCCCAAGGCCGATGACGACGCCATCGCCGCCAGCACCTGGGCCACGGCCGTCAAGGACGCCGGTGTCTTTAAGATCGGTGGCGTTCAGACCTCCACACTTTTCTCCCTCCTCAACGAGAAAGACGGTCAGACCCGCGGCTTCGACGCCGGTATCGCACAGCTCCTGTCCAACTACATTCTGGGCGAGAACAAGGTCGAGATCACCCAGGTGACCTCGGACACGCGCGAGTCCGTCCTGCAGAACGGCCAGGTCGACGCTGTCTTTGCCACCTACACCATCACTGACGAGCGCAAGAAGCTCGTCTCCTTCGCCGGTCCCTACTACTACACCCAGCAGGCTATCCTGGTGCTCGCCGACAACGACGACATCAAGAGCGTCGACGACCTGGCCGACAAGAACGTCGCCGTCCAGTCCGGCTCCAACGGCCCCGCCATCCTGGAGGAGTTCGCCCCCAAGGCCAGCCAGCAGGAGTTCAAGACCGACGAGGAGGCCCGCCAGGCACTCCAGCAGGGCCGCGTTGACGCCTACGTCATCGATAACAACATGCAGCAGAGCGCCCTGGTCCGCGAGCCCGGTAAGTACAAGATCGCCAGCAAGCCCTTCGGCAGCAAGGAGCCCTATGGTATCGGCCTGCCGCTCGATTCCGACGGCGTCGCCTTTGTCAACGACTTCCTTAAGAAGATCGAGGACGACGGCACCTGGACCGAGCTGTGGCAGATCTGCATTGGCGACCGTACGGGCGACACCAATGTTCCCGAGCTGCCCGAGATCGGCGCCTAGGCAGCGAGCCTAGTAACGGCCGCTACGAAACCATACGGAAACGCACGATGCGCTTTATTGCGCTAAACTGTTTCCTCACTGAGTTGTCGGGGCTTCCGTACACACGGGAGCCCCTTTCCTTACCGGCGGGAGGTCCGCATGAGTCTCTCCGAGCTCTGGTCGCTCTATGGCCAGAACTATATCGACGCGCTGCTAGCAACCTGGGGCATGACGCTTGAGTCGTTTGCCATCGCCATGGTGCTGGCCGTCGCCGTCACCGTGATGCGCGTGTCGCCGCTCAAGCCGCTGCGCGTCTTTGGCGACCTGTATGTCCAGGTCTTCCGTAACATCCCCGGCATCGCGCTGCTCATTATCGTCGTCTACGCGCTGCCGCCGCTCAAGGTCGTCCTGCCCTACCGCACCTGCGTCATCGTCGCCACAGTGCTCTTGGGTTCTGCCTTTGGCTCCGAGAACTTTATGAGCGGCATCAACACCGTCGGTGTCGGCCAGGTGGAAGCCGCCCGCTCGCTGGGCATGAGCTTCAGCCGTATCCTCGCCAAGATCGTGATTCCGCAGGCGCTGCGCTCGAGCGTGCTGCCCATGACCAACCTCTTTATCGCCGTCATGCTCACCACCGCGCTCGGCAGTCAGGTGCCGCTTAAACCGCAGGAGCTCACCGGCGTGGTGAGCTACATCAACACGCGCTCGCTCGGCGGCGTCGCCGCGTTCTTTATCTCGGCGCTCGGCTACCTGGGCACGGCCTTTGTGGTGAGCCACATTGGCAACTATATCGATAAGAAGGTGAGGATCCTCCGATGAGCAAGCACTCCACCTCCGCGCTCACCATGCGCGATGCGCTCTACGAGGCTCCCGGCCCCAAGATGCGCGCCAAGATTCGCGTCGGCACCGCCATCTCACTTGTTGCCGTGGCCGCGCTCATCGCTCTGGTACTGCAGCGCTTTTATGTGACCGGCCAGCTTTCGGTCCATTACTGGTACTTCTTTACGCACCTCACCACCTGGAAGTTTTTGCTTGCCGGCTTTGAGGGCACCGTTAAGGTCGCGCTCACCGCCGGCGCCATCGCACTGGTGCTGGGCTTGGCCCTTATGCTCGGCCGCACGAGCGACATCAAGCCACTGCAGCTGGTCTGCCGCGTGCTCACCGATTTCTTCCGCGGCGTGCCGAGCCTGCTGTTCATCTACTTCTTCTTTTTGGTGCTGCCCCAGTACAAGATCGCGCTGCCGTCGTTTTGGATGCTTACGCTTCCCGTCGCGCTCGCTGCAGCCGGCGTGCTTGCCGAGATCTTCCGCGCCGGCGTAAACGCCGTGCCGCGCGGCCAGGTCGAGGCCGCCCAGGCGCTCGGTCTCTCCAAGGCTAAAATCACCTTTAAAATCGTGCTGCCGCAGGCTATTCGATTTATTATTCCGTCGTTGATTTCGCAGCTTGTGGTCGTCGTCAAAGACACCACCGTCGCCTACGTGGTGAGCTACCCCGACCTTATGCAAAACGCCCGCGTGCTCATTACCAACTACGACGCCCTCGTGTCGGTCTACCTGGTGATCGCGGTCATCTATATCCTCATCAACGTCGCAATCAACAAGGCCGCTGTCTACGTTTCGCACAAGACCGGCGCGACCATCATTCGCTAACGATTTACCATTTCGAGTCATAAGGAGCCGAGCACCATGGCACAGAGCACTTCTTCTACCGGTAATCAGCCGCTGATCGAGCTCAAGCACGTCGATAAGCACTATGGCGATCTGCACGTCCTCAACGACATCAATCTCTCGGTCGACCGCGGCGAAGTCGTCGTCGTGATCGGCCCCTCGGGCTCGGGCAAGTCGACCATGTGCCGAACCATCAACCGCCTGGAAACCATCGACTCGGGCGAGATCCTCATCGAGGGCGAGCCTCTGCCGCAGGAAGGCAAGGATCTTGCCCGCATGCGCGCCGAGCTGGGCATGGTGTTTCAGCAGTTCAACCTGTTCGCGCATATGACGGTGCTGCAGAACGTCATGCTGGGGCCGGTCGACGTGCTGGGCGTGTCCAAGGAGGAAGCTCGTGAGCGCGCCATGGACCTGCTGAGCCGCGTGGGCGTTGCCGAACAGGCCGACAAGGTGCCCGCTCAGCTCTCGGGCGGCCAGCAGCAGCGCGTGGCCATTGCCCGCTCGCTCGCCATGCAGCCCAAGGCCATGCTCTTCGACGAGCCCACGAGTGCCCTTGACCCCGAGATGATCAACGAGGTGCTCGAGGTCATGGTCCGCCTGGCCCAGCAGGGCATGACGATGATCGTCATTACGCACGAGATGAACTTCGCCCGCCGCGTTGCCGACCGCGTCGTGTTTATGGCCGACGGCCAGATCGTGGAAACCGGCACGCCCGACGAGTTCTTCGACCATCCCCAGACCAAGCGCGCCCAAGACTTCCTCAACTCCATCAAGGGCCACTAGCCCAATTGCCATATCCGCTCGCCATGACCATCCAAACTCGAAAGCAACACCTATGATCGGAACTCGCACTTCATCGTCATACACCCCGCACGTCAACGTCGACCCCGCCGACCGTCCGCTCATCCTGGTGGCGCCGCGCTGGGAAGAGGCGAAGCCGTTTTTAAGCGAAACGCTCTCCCCCAACGAGGAAATCGCAAGTGTCTTTGTCGATGCCATCCTTGCCGCCGGCGGCCTGCCGCTGCAGATGTCCATCACCGAGGACATTGAGGTCATCCGTCATTACGTCGATATCGCCGACGGCATCGCCATTCCCGGCGGCCCCGATGTCAACCCCAAACGTTGGGGCGATGATCGACCCTACGACCCCACCCTCTGCTGCGAGATCCGCGATAGCTTTGAGTTTAAGCTGGTCGGCGAGGTACTCCGCGCCAAAAAGCCGCTCTTTACCACCTGCCGCGGCACGCAGTTGCTCAATGTCGCCACTGGCGGCACCCTGTGCATGGACGTGCCGAGCCTGGGCGCTCGCGAGGGCCGCACGCAGTGGCGCCATAGCCACGTGCTCAACGACCCCGTGCATCCCGTCGAGGTCGTGCCGGGCTCGCTGTTGGAGCGCGCGCTTGGCGGGCACAGGCTGATCCAGACCAACTCCGCACACCACTGCTGCGTCGATCATCTGGGTAAGAGCACGCGTTTGGTCGCCAAGGCAACCGACGGCGTTCCCGAGTGCATCGAGGTCGAAGGCCAGCCATTCTGCTTGGGCGTGCAATGGCACCCTGAGTACACGTGGAAGACGCTCGAGACCGACTTTAACCTGTGGAAGTCGTTTGTCGAAGCAGCGGCCAAGGTAAAGCAGGCCCGCTAGCTCGCGAACCACTCAGGTTAAAGCCTCCTAAGCCAGGGGGGCGGACACCAGCTACGGTGCCCGTCCCCCTGTATTTGATATGCTCGGTATGATTATCCCTCACAAACAATCAGAGAAATCTCGACCGCAATTGGTCGACGGTAAAGCAAATGGCAAGAACGCTTGCTACGTTAATCAGGCAGTCAATTAAAATCGAGGTGCATTGACTATCCTCCAACGGGGTCACGCCGCAAATCCACATGAGCATCGAGGACGGAAACGGAAGCATGGAATTGGCTCCGACCTGTATGTAGATCGTTACGACGTTGACAAGCAACAGCATGCCAATAGGACCGAAGCCGGATCCAAAATAGGAAACAACGATCACGCAAGAGACCACGTATGCAAGGCAGACCGCACTCGCCAGAAGAAGTCGATCGCAAAACATATTCAGGTTGAAATACTGTTGAGCATCCAAAACGATTGCGCAGTTAAGACAGTACAAAACGACACTTGACAGGATAAACGCGCCCAATAGGGCGAAAGAAGACAGCATCACTCGCGCAACGGTAACGCACGCCCGCTTCCCTCCCCGAGCCTCCGACAGCCCCCACGGTTCCTCGACAAAGCTCGAACTGACAAAGCGTGGGACAACGCAAGGCGCGACAAGCGGAAAGAACAATGCATGAGCCAACGGGGCCACATTGAACAGCAAGCCGCGAAAAACCTCTGCATTACCAAATAGAAGGGCGTCCTCTGCCGACAGTTTAAGCGTCGGGTCTGGGAAAAAGCCCAAGAAACTGCCCTCGCGGAGGCTACAGAACCACATCGGGAAAGAATTAAGCTGCAATATCACCATACACGCATAAATTGCCAGGATTAAGACGTACGTCCATTTACTCACGTGCTTCAATTCTGAATGGAGGAACCTTTTAATCTGACGAGCCATTGAGCACACCTCCGACACGACAGGTCACGAGAGCGTAAATCAATACCGATAGACAGCCAGCTGCCACGCCATATCCCAGAAGCGTCAGCTGCCCCATATCGCTATACCCAAGGGCACATCCGGCTCCAAGGTACGGCCCCGGAAGGAGGAAGATCCATCGCAAGGATGGTATAGGTGCCTGAAGGAAGGTTCCGTAGAGCGTCAAGCTCATGACAAATCCAATTATTATTACAGCCCCGCTCAATACAGCGCTGCCTGTAATCCGATAGATGGTCATCGTCTCCAGCGCAACCGATATCACCAATACGGCGTTGATTATCATCGCAGGCAAAAATGCAGCCAGCATGCCGTGCGTGTAGTTTTGCCCCCCACGCATTATGGCTATTGCAAACAAAAGAAGGCAAAGTGCGCTATAAGCTGCACCGACTATTAAAGCAGACGAAAGCACATGTGCCAGAGCCCCATTAAAGCGGGCGAGACCTCTTGCTGAAGAAATTCGGTATCCCTCTTTATAGCCATGCTCTTGTAAAAGCACCAAACAAACGATGAGTGGAACGAACAGGGATGTACCGGCAAAAGCGCTGCGCGCAAGGGACTCATCAGGCGCAGAAGGATCGATTGCATTCCAGAGGAAACCAATATCCTCTCCACAAACGCCATAGCCAAAGCCTAGCAACGTTGCTCCGTTATTTAGAAAAACACCGAAGAGAAGACCGCACGCCAACATAAGCGTAAGACCAAACTGCGCCGGAAACATCCTGTGTAGACGCATCATATCTGCCTTTATGGGATGGATCGCCCGCTTCATAGCGAGACCGCGTTCATCAAGCGCCTGTAATATTCTTTTAGGGACGACGCCTCATCCCTTATGACATCCATCGATTCCTTTTTCAGCAGTTCACCGTCATGAATAAACACGCAACTTGTTGCAACCGATGCCAGCTCATCCAAATCATGGCTAGAGATGAGCATGGTCTTACCCTGTTCTCGATTCAATCGGCCGATAAGGGCCCATATACTCTCGATGCCCAGCGGGTCCAACCCATTTGCCGGCTCATCGAAAATGAGTACGTCGGTGTCGCCCAACAAAGCCGTAGCTATATCCAGTCGCCGTTTCATTCCCAGAGAAAAACTGCTCACGCTCTTTTTCTCATCGACGTCCAGCCCGACTAGGCCCAAGACGCGAGGAACCTCACGTGTCTCATCGAGCCCCCATTCCGCACATCGGATCCGAAGATTCTCCACCGCACTGAGGGATTGGTATGCTCCGCTGGAATCTGGCACATAGCCGACACGCGTCCGCATCAGGCTCAGCTCTTTTTTCGACTTGCCTCCAAAGAGCTCCACGCTCCCCGACGATGGCTCACAGAGGCCCAGCACTATTTTAATAAGCGTGCTTTTGCCCGCCCCGTTTGCACCAACAAGGGCGCAAAGTTCAGACTGATTCACCTCGAAGGAGACGTCATGCAACACACGCCGTTTTCCATAGCGCTTTGACACCTTTGATAGCTTTATCGCTGATGCGCTCATTGGCCTCCTATTCTGCTTGATAACAAAACCGCTGCTGCCAGACTGTCGCCTGGCAGCAGCTGCAACTGCTAGAAATGAACAACACACAAGTTTTTGCTGCAGTTATTGACGCAAACGCGTGCTCCACAGAATGCCTTGCAGTAACCGTTGCACCCACCACCGGGGTCCACATAACTCGGCTTTACAATCCAGCTCATATCGTTCCTCCTTTCTTTTATCGTTCGTTCTTGATGTTATTGTTTGCCGATAACTTATATTTGTCAAGATAATTAATAAACAAAGAACCCGTGTTAGACACGGGTTCCGCTACACTGATATTTCGTTATAGTTGTTCTTTTTATGCTACTCGTCGCTCAAATCTACAGCGAAGACCGATGTCGGAAGCGACGCCTCATTGCCTCTGCCATCCCGCATCTGCCTCACGGCATTCTTCGCGCGCTCGACAATAAGTTCCTCGAGCTCTTTCTCGCTCACGCGCTGAATAATATCTCCCGGTTGACAATCAAGCTCATCACAGATTTCAAGAAGCGTCTTAAGACGAATAGCTTTAATTTTTCCGTTTCTTAGCTTAGAAATATTAGCCGGAGTATGCCCCGTGGCACGAATCAGATCAGAGCTGGTCTTTCCGGTCTTAAGCAGCTGCGTCTCAAGCTCGATGATGAGATAGCTCATGTTTCCTCCTACACAAGCTCGTCAGACTGCTCCTGGAGCAGCGAGGCATAGCTCCAGATCACCGAGACAAACAAACAGACGGCCGCGCCGATAAGCGACCCCGCGTCAAAGGCAACGCCCTGGCAAATCGCGATAACGAAGGAATGAGGCACGACGCAAAGCTCCAGCCCACCAATGGTAAGATTGACCGATCCATAGGCACCAACAAGCGAAACCGCGGCGTTAACAGCAAAGGCAAGCGCGAGAACACGGATAAGCCGCACATGCGCCCTGGTAAAGGGCGATACGCCCCGCGAAATGTCACGGCTGATTCCGCACAAAACGACAAGCGAAACACTCACGACGAGTGCCAGGCACAGCCCGCTTGGGATAACGATGCTCCCGCCATCGAGAAGCGTCACGACACCGAAAGAATCGACAGAAACAACGTTTGCAACCGCATACCAGATCACGTAAACAACCAACGCGGCAAAAGCGACGAGCATTCCCGCAAAAACGACCGCCATGCAAAAGCCAAGCTTCCTTACAGTCTCGCCCGCCTTGGCCATACGCTGAACGCTGTTGGACATACACTCACCCTCATCGAATCTATCGTTATCCGAATAGTTTATCGAACAACGATATGGATTGCATGCGGAAAGCCACGCCAGTGCGCATGGGCCATTCACTAATCAGAAGGGGTGAGAGTGGATTTTTGGACATGTATCGAACGAGAGTGGACAATCTCCCACTTTGAGGCCGCCACCGGGCCTAAAACGGGAGATTATCCACGCTCATAGTCATCAAAGCTCGCAAGCTCTTATTCGGCCGCCTCGCGCAGGGCCGACATCGTTGCCGCATATTGCTGCTGCAGCGCATGCATTCCCTCGCGAGCGCCGTCAACGGCATCGGCGCCGCGCAGCGCTTCGGTCACCACGACCGCCGGCTCGTACAGATTATCGAATCCCAGGTTCTGGCTCACGCCCTTGAGCGTGTGCGCTGCCATAAACGCACCTTCGGCGTCTCCTGCCGCCATGGCGGCCTCCAGCTTGTCCATGCTCTCGTCATCCAAAAACTTGAGGGCAAAGCGGGCAAGCATTTCCTCGCCCATCAGCCGAGCGCAAGCGTCATCATAATTGGCACCGATCTTCTCATACGCCTCACGCATGGAAATCATGGATTAAAACTCCTTTGGTCAAACTAAATCGTGGGAAACGCGACAACGTCGGCGGGGCGTGCCAACGTCTCGGCAATACGGTCTTGCACCTCGAGCAGGCAATCGAGCAGCAGCGGGTTAAAGGTGCCGCACTTACCGTCCAGGATCATCTGGATCGCCTCCTCGTGCGGGATAGCGTCCTTGTACACGCGCACGCTCGTCAGTGCATCGTACACGTCAGCCACCGAAACCACCTGCGCGGCGATGGGAATTTCGTCGCCCTTAAGGCCATCGGGATAACCCTTGCCGTCCCAGCGCTCGTGATGCCAACGCGCAATCTGGTACGCATATTCCATAAGCGCATTGCCGGCGTGATGGCTGCCCAGCTCGAGCAGCATGTTGGCGCCAATCGTGGTATGCGTCTTCATAATCTCGAATTCCTCGGGCGTGAGGCGCCCGGGCTTGTTGAGGATCGCATCGTCAATCGACATCTTGCCGATATCGTGCAGCGCCGAAGCCAGGGCGATCGTGGAGCGTTCCTCATTGTCGAGGGAGATCGTGCCGCTACGCTGGACCAGATAGCCAAGCAGCAGCTCGGTCAGCTTTTCGATGTTCGTAACGTGCCTACCGCTCTCGCCGTTGCGAAGCTCCATGACGCCGGTCATGATGTCGATGAGCATGCGACTGTTCTTGACGCGCTCGTTGTACTGTTGGGACAGCAGGTTCGTCAGGCGGCGCTGTTTGGCGTACAGGCGGATGGTGTTGCTTACGCGGCGGCGCACGACACGGGAGTCAAACGGGCGGTTGATATAGTCTGAGGCGCCCAGCTCGTACGCGCGCAGAACCGCATCATCGGAATCTTCGCTCGAAATCATGATGACAGGCAGATTATCGATACCCGATCGGCGCGACAGATCGGCCAGCACCTCAAAGCCGCTTATGCCCGGCATCACAATGTCCAGCAGCACGAGCGACAACTCATCGCCATAGCGGTCGACCATGTCGAGCGCCGCACGACCGTTATCGGCCTCGAGGATGCAATGCTCGTCCTTGAGCATCTCGCTGAGAATGGCTCGGTTCATCTCGGAGTCATCGGCGATAAGCACCAAAGGCTTTTCGCTTTGGAAGGCCTCGATGGAATCGGCATCGGTCACGACCGTACCGGCTTTTGCCTTAGCGCGGCTCAGTAACTGAGCAGCGCGGCCAACGCCCTCATCGACCGTCTCGCCATGAATGCGAACGCCACCAACACATGCCGTCAAGCTCACGTACTCATGGCCCGGAATAATCGTGGAATGAACGGCATCGGACACCTGATGCAGGCGACGGGTGAAGTCATCGGAGGGAATATTGGGCATGACAACCACAAACTTGTCGCAGCCATAGCGCACAAGCTCGTCAGTCGAACGGATTCCGCTGCGTATGGCTGTCGCCACAGCACCGAGCGCAAGGTCGCCGGCATGACGGCCACACGTATCGTTGAAGGCCCTAAAATCATCAACGTCGATCATCGCAACGCCGGCATTCATGCGGGCGCTGCGAAGCTTTTCCTCGTAATATCGGCGATTGCGCACGCTCGTCAGCACGTCGGTGTAGACAAGGTCCTCTTCTGCGGCCTCTTGCTCATCAATCGGACGCACCATCAGCAAGACGTGAGGCTCGCCCTCGACCTTCAGAGGGCGTAGACGGGCGCGGTACTCAGTGCCATCATTGAGCAGTTGCTCCGACACCTCATCGGAGTCTGCCAAAGCCTCAAGACTCGACTGACGCAGACAAGGGCAGCGATCGCCGGCGAGCAAGCAGTTAGGCTCACTCTTAATCTGATCGGCCGACAGCAAACGCACCACGGGGTAGGTCTTCGCGACACGGGCGACCTCGGCGGCAGCCTCCTCGTCGGTTAGATTGACCTCGTGATTATTGAGCATATGGGGCCCTTTCGATAGTTTCGCATGGTAGCGGTGGGTTCCAAATGTTACAAGGGTAACACCTTGCCGATGCAGGTAAGCACGTGAATGCTGTTACATTTTTATGACCTGGCAGACGGCGCGATTGAAGCCGCAGACGTGAAGTTTTGAGCACATTTGTTAACACGGCCGAAACGTTTGCGAGTGAAGACTGTTTTGATTTTTACGGCTGCTAGAGCTCCAGGATGCTACGGACAGTCTGGGCAGCCGCTGCCGGGCGATCGCGCAGGCCGTTGTGCGCGCCCGGGATTGTCACGAGGGGGCAATCGAGATATTCGGCAGCCGCTCGCGTACCAGCCTCGCGGGATGTGCCAATCGAGAGCTCGCCCAGGAGCACGGCGGCCACCGTTTTTGACGCGCGAACGCTATCCCAATCGGGAACGCAGGTCATAGCAATCCCGTATTCGTTTGCCATGAAACTGCGGCCGTTGCGCAGGGCATGTTTGGCTTCCGCTTCGGTCGTTCCAGGAGCCTCGGGGTCCAAGTCGCCGAGGGCTCCCAAGAAAAGCCGGAGCGCCCTTGAAACCTTTCCCGCCGCAATCATATCGAGCAAAACCGGAGCTGCGCCCATACCGACGCCTTTGTCCGACACAGCCGGCTCATGCAGAATCGCACGGGCAACGAGATGGGGTTCGGTGCGAAGAAGCTCCAGCGCCACCAACGTACCGGCGCTATGCGCAAGCACATTTGCCGGAGCGCCAACGCGTTCGATCACGGCTTGCAGGTCGGCGGCCTGAGCGGCAAGATCATAGCTGCCGTCTGCCGCATCGCTGCTGCCACCGCAGCCGCGGCGGTCGTAGGCAATTACGCGGTAGTTGCGGCTGAGCTCACAAGCGATACCGTCAAAAAATGTGCCGTCGACACAAGCGCCGTGCACGCACACCAAGGCAGGAGCATCAGGCGACACATCCGGGCCGACATATTCGCGACAGGCGATCGTGGTGCCCGCATTCTCGACCGTAAAATCCATGTTGTGCCCCCGTCATCAATGCTCATCCAGTTGCACGTCAGTGCGGTTGGATAGACCCGCATTGCCTTACACCTTGTTAACAGATTAACTGTACCCGACCTGAGGCTTTTCATGGCACGGCATCATGAGCGACGTGAAAAAACGAAACTTGTAAAGCAAGAGCCCGCGCCTTGCTTTGGAGCCGATGCTATGCTTAGGCACAATTGTCTTGAGGAGCATATGCCTATGTCTACGTTTTTGAATGCCAGCCCCATCTTTGGGCCCGTTCGCAGTCGTCGCCTTGGCCTCTCGCTCGGTGTCAACACGATGCCCGCCAGCGGCAAAATCTGCACGTTCGACTGCATCTACTGCGAGAACGGCCTCAACGCCGAGCGCCCCTGCCACGAGCCGTACAACACAGCTGCCGTGGTACTCGACGCGCTCGAGGCAAAGCTGCGCGAGATGGCAGCCGAGGGCGAGCTCCCCGATGTGATCACGTTTGCCGGCAACGGCGAGCCCACCGCCGCGCCGGAGTTTCCGCAGGCCATCGCCGGTGCCGTCGCACTGCGCGACGAGCTTGCCCCAAACTCCAAGATCGCCGTGCTCTCCAACGGCACACGCGCCGGCCGCCCCGAGGTGCACGACGCGCTCATGATGGTCGACGACAACATTCTTAAGCTCGATACCGTCGACCCGGCGTTTATCCAGCTGCTCGACCAGCCTGTTGGCCCCTACAACGTCGAACACCAGATCGAGACGTTCGCAAGCTTTGACGGTCACGTTATTATCCAGACGATCTTTTTGACCGGCGAGTATCAGGGCAAGCTCATCGACAATACCGGCGAGGAGTATGTTGCCCCCTGGCTCGCGGCGCTTGAGCGCATTCGTCCGCAGGAGGCGACCATCTACACGGTCGCGCGCGAGACACCAGTCGCCGGCCTTGCCAAAGCAGCGCCCGAGGTGCTCGACGCCATTGCCGCGCGCGTCCAAGCCCTCGGCATCCCCTGCCAGGTGAGCTACTAGCAAAACCACGCAGCAGCTAGTGTCAGCCATCCCGCTCCATCAGTTGCGGTGATATAGTTCCTATTTGTGCTGTTAAACCGCTTAAATCGGAACTATATCACCGCAACTATTATGGACGCGTGGATGGGCTATACTAGCTGCGAACGAAAGGAAGTTAGCCATGTATGACAAAGGACCCGTGCCCGGCCGCAACGACGCTTGCTGGTGCGGCAGCGGCAAAAAATATAAGAAATGCCACAGCGCCTTCGACGAGCGCCTCGAGCGCCTGCGGGAAGAGGGCTGGGAGGTTCTGCCCCGCACGCTCTACAAGACGCCCGCCGATATCGAGGGCATCAAGCGTTCGGCCGCCATCAACGTAGGCGTGCTCGACTACGTGGGCGAGCACATCGCCGCGGGCATGACCACCAACCAGATCGACCAGATGATCTACGACTACACCGTCGAGCACGGTGGCACGCCGGCCGACCTCAACTACGAGGGCTATCCCAAGAGCGTGTGCACCTCGATCAACGACGTGGTCTGCCACGGTATCCCCTGCGATACGGACGTGCTGCACGAGGGCGACATCATCAACGTGGACTGCTCCACGATCTTGGACGGCTACTTTAGCGACTCGAGCCGTATGTTCTGCATCGGCGAAGTCTCGGCCGAGCGCCAGCGCCTGGTCGACGTCACCCGCGCCAGCGTGGAGGCGGGTCTGGCGGCCGTCAAGCCGTGGCTGCCGCTATCCGTGATGGCCGAGGCCGTGCAAAAGACGGTCGAGGACGCCGGCTTTAGCGTGGTGCGCGAGTACGGCGGACACGGCATCGGTAAGGAGTTCCACGAGGACCCGTTTGTGGGCTTTACCACCGAGGCGCCCGATGTAGACACCATCATGGCTCCGGGCATGGTCTTTACCATCGAGCCCATGGTCAACGCCGGAGCGCCCGACATCAAGATTAGCAAGGGTGACGGTTGGTGCGTGCGCACCAAGGACGGCAGCGATTCGGCCCAGTGCGAGGTACAGCTCGTGGTGACCGAGGACGGCTACGAGCTGCTGAGCTGGTAGCCGTGGATGCGCCGGATGCTGACGGGCACGCTCGTCTAGCATCCGGCGTTTTTGTTTAAACGTTTTGCCTGATAAAACCCGCCAAAATAAACCTGTCCCTTTTTGGCGGGTCAAGCGGAAAGGACTGCTTGTGAACATCTTGGTTTTGCTGCCCGTCAACGACCACCATCGCGCAATTCTTGAGTCGAGCGCTCCGGGCGAGGACTTTATCTACACGAGCGCCGACGCTATCACGCGCGAACAAGTCGCCAACGCCGACGTGATCTTGGGCAACATAGACCCTGCCCTACTTACCGCATGCGAGCACCTCCAGCTGCTGCAACTACAGACCGCGGGCTATGACGATTACTTGGCCGCCGGCACCGTGCCAGCCGACGCCAAACTGTCTTGCTCGGTGGGCGCCTACGGCCAGGCCGTGAGCGAGCACATGTTTGCCATGGTCCTTTCCATGATGAAGCGTCTGCCTGGCTATCACGACTTGCAGCGCGAGCATCGCTGGGAGGATTTGGGGCCGGTCACTTCGCTCAAAAATGCCAATGTGCTCGTGCTGGGCGCGGGCGATATCGGCGGCCACTTCGCCACGCTCTGCCGCAGCATGGGTGCACACGTCCGCGGCATCAAGCGCCATCCGCTCGTCTATCCCATTGTGTTTGAGGACATGGACGGTATGGACGCCCTGCCCGAGCGCCTTGCCGAGGCTGACATCGTCGCATCCTTTATGCCCAGCACACCCGAAACCCAAGGCCTGGCGAACGCCGAGTTCTTCGCCGCGATGAAGCCGGGCGCCTTCTTTGCCAACGGCGGCCGCGGCGATCTTGTGGTCGCCGACGACTTAGTTGCCGCCCTGGAGTCAGGACATCTCGCCGGCGCCGCGGTCGACGTCACCGACCCCGAACCGCTGCCCGCGACAAGCCCCCTGTGGGATGCGCCCAACATGTTCATCACGCCGCACGTCTCCGGATGGTTCCACTTGGAGGCTACGCTCAACAATGTGGTCGACATTGCCGCAGAGAACCTGCGTCACCTGCAAGCTGGCGAGACCCTACGCTACTGGATTGAACACTAATCTTGTTCCGCCGTTCTAACGAACGGCGGACCACTCGACGCTGCGCGCCGCCCAGAGCGACAATTTGTCATTCAAAAGGCAAGGCATGACCAGAAGGTCTATGCCTTGCCTTTTTCATGCCAACTTGTTCGCTCTGGACATCGCTCGCTGACGTTTGCTCAACCTGCAGTGTCATAACAATTCTGTCCAGCTGTTGGCATTGCGGCATTTTCCCAGATAAAACCTGTCAAAGTAAACCTGTCGCTTTTTGGCAGGTTTTAGAGCTCCACGCTTTCGGCTCCGTTGATATGGAGGTCGCGCTCGTAAAAGGCCGTGAGGGCGCGGATAGCGTACATCACGTCGCGCACGCCGCCGGTCTCGTAGCTCGAGTGCATGGCAAGCTGCGGCAGGCCCACGTCCACGGCATGCATGCTCGCCTGCATATTGGACAGATTGCCGAGCGTGGAGCCGCCGGCCATATCGCTCTTGTTGGCAAAGGCCTGCGTGGGCACGTCGGCGTCATCGCAGATGGCCTGGAACACCGCGCGACTAAAGGCATCGGTGCAGTAGTGCTGGTTGGCGGCTTCCTTGATGACGATGCCGCCGTTGAGCACAACCTGGTTGCGGGCATCGCACTTCTCGGCGTGGTTGGGATGCACGGCATGCGCGTTGTCGCAGCTCACAAGCATCGAGGCGGCAAGTGCGCGATGGTACGACTCGTCGTCAAAGCCCAGCGATCCGTTGATGCGGCGCAGCGCGTCGGCCAAGAACGTCGACATGGCGCCCTGCTTGGTCTCGGAGCCAACCTCCTCGTTATCAAAGCAGCAGAAGACCGAGATGTCATGCGCATTCTCGGCACCCAAAAATGCCTGCAGCGAGGTATAGGCGCAGGCCAGGTCGTCAAGCTTGGGCGTCGAGATAAACTCGTCGGCCCAGCCCCAAATGCGCGCATCCTGACGATTGACCAGGAACAGGTCGCGACCCAGAATCTGCTCGGGCTCAACGTCCAGCTCGTCGGCGATCAGAGCATCAAAGTCGCCCTGTTTAAGCTCGCCGGCGCTGATGAGCGGGCACAGGTCGACGGCGCGGTTGGGCGCAAAGCCCTCGTTAACGCCGCGGTTCATGTGGATGGCAAGGCTCGGAATGATAGCGACCTCGCGCTCGGTGACAAGCAAACGACTCTCGATACGGTCGCCCTCGCGCACCAACACGCGGCCCGCGAGCGCCAGCGGGCGATCGAACCAGGTGTAGTCGATCATACCGCCGTAGGCCTCGGTGTTCAGGCGCAGCGTCTCGCCCGCGCCGTCAAGCTCGGGCACGGCCTTGACCTTAAACGTCGGCGAATCGCTGTGCGACGCCGTGAGTTGAAAATGATAGTCGCCGGCAACGCCGTCCTCGCCCCACGTAGCAGCCAGGTCCTCGCCCACCTTAAAGGCAACAACGCTCGAAGTGTTGCGCTGCGTGTAATAACGCCCGCCCGGCTCGATATCCCACGCCGCGTTCTCGGGCAGGTAGGTAAAGCCCGCCTCGTCGAGTTCGGCCATAATGGTCGCCGCCGTATGGAACATGCTGGGGCATGCCTCGATAAAGTCGATAAGGTCGTTGGCGGCCTCGATATCGTCGGCCGTCGCGTGCACGCGCTCGGGCGTTTCCTGATCCGTCATGCTCTCCCCTTTCGCTGGGCTGATGGTCCCCTCCAGCATACCCCGCCGCGCCAGCACCGCACTCTTCATTCCGTGCTTAATTCCGCACCACTCACCAAGTTGAGCCATCATGCCTGCGCTCCTTTTGCGACAATTGCGCTAACAGGACGAGAGGAGCCGTCATGAAGCCACGTAACATTGCCATCGCCTGCGGTGTCGCGGGTGTCGCCGTCGGCCTTGCCGCTGCCGCCGGTATCGTTTACCGCAAGCAAATCAAGTCCGTCGCGTCACTCAAACGCTTGACCGGCTACGCGGATGGCTATGACCTGTACGCAATCGACATCGCCTACGACTACGATCTTGATCGCATCATCGCCGCTGGCGTGCGCGACGATCAGACCTACATCGATGCTGTGGTGGCACAGGTGCTGCCCGGCGTGCCGGCACATGTCCAGGCGCCCCAGTTTGCCTGCAGCGCTTTTGTCGCCGTAGATGCCGAAGGCCGCGTGCGCACCGGTCGCAATTACGACTTTAAGGACGACACCTCGGCGCTGCTGGTGCGCAATCACCCGCGCGACGGCTATGCCTCCATCGGCTTTGCGGCCCTCAATAACCTGGGCGCCAACACTCCACTTGACTCCGTCGCAGGACGCGCCGCGGCGTTGATGGGCCCGTTTGCCCAGCTCGACGGCATCAACGAATGCGGCGTGTCCATTGCCGTACTCACCCTGGATTCCAAACCCTGTGACCAGGACACGCAGCGCCCCGTCATCAATACCTCGCTCGCCATCCGCCTGGTGCTCGACCGTGCCGCCACCACGCAAGAAGCTGTCGACCTGCTTTCCGCCTACGACATGCACGCCATGGCAGGACGCGATTACCACTTCTTTATCAACGACGCCGCCGGTGACGCGCGGGTGGTGGAGTGGGATCCGCGCGATCCGGACCGCGCTTTCAAAGCGACTCCTGTACGCCAGGTTACGAACTTCTACGCCTGCTATGGTGACGAAGTGCTGCCCAACCAAAAGAATGGCGAGCTGGGCCATGGTAAAGAGCGCGCCGTCGCAATCGCTGATGTCCTTGACGCCCATGTCGGTGCCCAGGACGAGGCAGTCGCTTGGAAGGCCCTACGCGCTGCGGCGCAAGAGCCCAATCCGGAAGACATCACCAGCAACACGCAGTGGTCGGTCGTCTTTGACAATACCGAACCCGCTGCCGCCATCACGCTGCGCCGCCACTGGGGCGACATCGACGCCTTTGTGCTGTAAGGAGCTGGCGCCGTCGTCCTTACGCTGGCCTGACGTTGCTTACATTTCTATACGCTTGAGCTAACACGTTTACCCCCGTATCAACAGTGTGCGGGGGTAAACTTATGCGCATGTTATAACTTGCCCGGAAGGATTCACCATGCTTAGGATCGGTCTTCTTACTAGTGGCGGCGACTGCCAGGCGCTCAACGCCACCATGCGCGGCATCGTCAAAACGCTTATGACCAATAGCGAAGAGCCTATCGAGATTTATGGCTTTGAGGACGGCTATCAGGGCCTTATCTACAGCAGGTTCCGCGTCATGACGCCCGCCGATTTTAGCGGTATCCTCACCCGCGGCGGCACCATCCTGGGCACGAGCCGCACGCCGTTCAAGCGCTTGGACATTCCCGAAGCCGATGGCGTCGAGAAGGTGCCCGCGATGGTCCACACCTATCACAAGCTGCAGCTCGACTGCCTGTTTATGCTGGGCGGCAACGGATCCACCAAGACCGCCAACCGCCTGCGCGAAGAGGGCCTCAACGTTATCGCCCTGCCCAAGACCATCGATAACGACACCTGGGGCACCGAGTTGACGTTTGGCTTTACGAGCGCCATCGACGTCGCTACCAAGTGCATCGACGACATCCACACCACCGCGTCGAGTCACGGGCGCGTGTTCGTTATCGAGATCATGGGCCACAAGGTTGGCTGGATCCCGCTGTATGCCGGCGTCGCGGGCGGCGCAGATGTCATCTTGATTCCCGAGATTCCCTACGACATGGATAACGTCATCAAGACCATCGAGCATCGCATGGAAACCGGCAGCCGCTTTACCATCGTGGCCGTCGCCGAGGGCGCTATCTCCAAGGAGGACGCGGCGCTGTCCAAGAAGGAGTACAAGAAGAAGCTCGCCGAGCGCACGAGCCCGTCAATCGTGTACGACATCGCCAAGGAGATCGAGGCCAAGACCGGTCGCGAGACCCGCGTCGCCATCCCAGGTCACACGCAGCGCGGCGGCCAGCCCGACGCTCAGGACCGCATCTTTGCGACCCAGTGCGGCGTCGAGGCCGCGCTTGGCTGCCTACGCGGCGAGTTTGGCTACATGATCGCCCTGCGTGACGGCAAGATGTGCCACATGCCGCTCGAGGATGTCGCCGGCAAGCTCAAGTTTGTCGACCCCCAGAGCGATCTGGTGCGCGAGGCCAAGGCGTTGGGCATCAGCTTCGGCGACGAATAGCCTCGGCTGGAACCGCCCCCATCGGAGGCCCCAGGGCTTACCTCCCAAATCGTCCTCGGACATGTCAGGACCCCGCCGTGCGCTTCGCGCGGCGGGGTCCTTCCGTCCTGCGGAAAGATTTGGGAGGTAAGCCCTGGGGCCTCCTACGGTAACTAAGGAGACCGAGGCTATTCGCCTTCTTGCTGCGGGTGCCTAGGGTGGGGTGCAACGTGCATTTTTGGGAGTTTTCAGCAGCCGTGGGTGCCTGCATACTGGATTTTGGGCGAAAAGCAGGCGCCATGGGCCGCGTTCTGTAAAAAATGACCAGCTCTTGAGGCATTGGGGGTCCAGGACCAGGGCATTCAGCGCGGTTTTGTGCACCCGTTCCCGTACCCGCGGGCTCCGGGATGCTGAATACTCCGGAATTTGCACGCCGCCCCCGGGGGTACCTGTGGGCAAAAAGCAACCACCCAGCCGAAATATGCATTTTGCGGTGCGGTTTATGCAGTACAGCGGCTGTGGATGCGCATGCCGCCCAGCGTTCTTACCGACCGATGCAACGTCGTGCGTAGCCCTTAATGTCTTCGGTGAAACCGTCAAGGTCGTCGAGCGTGATCACGTTATCGGAAAGCAAGTTGGCAATCTCGTAATGCATGGTGCTGCGGCGAATATCGTTCACAAGCACTCCTGAGGACAGCTTGTCCCTATTGATACGCTCTTCTAACACCCAAAATCTACTGGACGCTTCACTGCCACCGTTCAGTATCTCGATGTACTGGCCGATGAGCATTTCCATATAGCTTTCTTGCCATTTTGGGAGCAGCTCTTTAAACAGCTTCCAGTCGCTTTCAGCTAGCTCGCCCATGCTTCCTCCACTCGACAAGCGGACTTTGCCAAACGACTCTATTCTATTTGGTATTTTGCTCGCAACCGTGGATCAAGGGACCTTCGTTCTTCGAGTATGAACCTGAATGAACCGTTTGCTACAAAATGCGCCTAATTACTACGATGATTCGAATGCCTTCGACCATGCCGAAAAGGGTGAAAGTAAAACCGCAGGTAGATGGCTTGCCGATTTTCGAAAAAGATAAGTGTGGTCAGCCTCATCGAGTTCATCGTAGTAAATCGGCCTTTTTCTTGGCATGCAGTGAGTTAAATGCCAGTTCCCGTGCTGGAATTGCCCGCCCCATTCGTGAGTTGCGGTGAAATAGGGACTGTTAGACACTCCAAGGTCCTCAACGGTCCGTATTTCACCGCAACTTGGAAGGGGCGAGCGGCGTTGGCCAAGCATTGTTGACGGGTTGGAACGGCTTAGGCTTGTTTGCGGCGCTTCCATTGCTTTCGGCACCAGCACATGAGTGCCTCTATGAAGGGAAGCGTGATGAGGATGACCCATGCGGGATGGGGCTGCGCCAAGCAAAGCCACATATAGAGAAACCAGGCAATGGCGGCTGTTGGATAGACGCTGCCGATTAGCTTAGATAGATGACGTCGGTCGATGAAGTCGCCCATCGCATAGTAGACGGGAATCAGAAAGACCAGAAATAGCCCCATACCCCACGTGCCGCAGATGATGCCGAGCGCGAGATAGGCGAGGACGACAAGTGCAGGAAAGGGAAACTCGTTCCATGCGCGACCGATCTTGGTGTGGAAATGCTTGCCATGATGGTCGAGCTTGTCGTGTGCCTCTTTCCAGCTGGAAAACGTCTCGCCGTCGATGGTGACGGTGCCGTCGTCATTGGTATGTACACTGTGTCCATCATCCTCTAGCGTATCGATATGCAATCCGCCCGGCCCCACATGGACCTCTTCACCCTTGCGCTCGTTAGCCACGTGGATGCCACTCCAACCAACATGAACCTCTTCGCCTTTGTTGGGATCAATAACATGGATACCGCGTGCGAGAGAAATATCGACAAGTGGCTTGCCGTCAGGATCCACGTGCTCGGTAGAAGACTCGGCGCCTTCAGCCTCGCCTGAATTATTGGCGTCAACGTCATCGTCGGCCGAGGTGTCGACATCGCTAGCCGCTTCCCCATATAGCAACTCATCCAGTGACACGCCATACAGCGCGGCGAGCGCAATAAGGTTATCGGTATCGGGCGAGGATTCGCTGCGTTCCCATTTGCTGACAGCTTGGCGGCTTACGCCCAACTGGGCAGCAAGAGCCTCCTGGGAAAGACCGGCAGCTTTGCGGCGATCGACGAGGCGCTGTGCCATCGCAAGATCCATAGTGGTTCCTTTCATGTGGCGACCGTAATCGAGTGAGCCGAGTATGCCGAGAATAACCGGTAGCGACCACCATTTCTAGTTAGAATCTGCCCCAACCCTACCGCAACTACGAGTAGCAACCCCCTAATGGCCTGCCATTTCATGACAAATGTCAGTACGCATAACAGCCAAGAGCCCTCTCAATATGTTGCGGTGGAATAGTTCCTGTTTTATGGCTCTGCTATGCCAAACAGGAACTATTCCACCGCAACTTACTATCAGGCCACGCACCCGCAGAGTAGCTACGGGTGCCTAGGGTAGGATGCGGCGTGCATTTTTGGGAGTATTCAGCAGCCGAAGGTGCCTGCATACTGGATTTTGGGCGAAAGGCAGGCACCATGGGCCGCATCCTGTAAAAAACGAGCGGCTCTAGAGGCGTTTGGGCTCAGAATCGGAGCTTTCAGCGCAGTTTTGCACTCCCGCCCCCGCGCCCGCGGACTCCGGGATGCTGAATACTCCGGAATTTGCACGCCGCCCCCTGGGGTACCCGTGGGCAAAAAGCAACCACCCAGCCGAAATATGCATCCGGCTGGGCGGTTTATACAAAAAGGCGGTTGTGGACGCGTCAACGGCTCGCTAGAACTTGAATCCCAGAACAGGCTACTCGGCACTCTTGAGGGCGCCGACCATGTCGATCTTGTTGAGGGTACGATTGGTAGCGAGGTTGACGATAAACGTAAAGCCAAAGGAAAGCACCACGGCAAGCACGTAGCTCAGCGGCTCGACTTCGACGTCAAAGTACAGCGACGGCATCTGCAAAATGTACGTAAAACTCTCGGCCAGCAAGCCGCCCAGCGGCACGCCCAGCGCAGCGCCGATCGCCGTGAGGATCAACGTCTCCTTGTTGACGTAGTGGTGCACCTCGCCGCGGCGGAAGCCCAGCACCTTGATGGTTGCCAGTTCGCGCTTGCGCTCCGAAATGTTGGTGTTGGACAGCGTAAACACCACCACAAACGACAGGCACGCCGCCATAAAGGTCACGAGCACCACGACGGAATTGATAATTGTAAAGTTCGCTTCATAGTTCTCCCAATGCTCGGCCGTACTCGAAATCGTAAGCCAACCGTCACTCTTAAGATTCTTGCTAAACGCAATCTGGTCGGCCGACGAACCCTTAAGCAGCACAAAGACGCCGTTAGGGCGTGCGCTTCGACCGAACGAGCGCTCATAGGTGCCCTGCGTCATGTAAAGCGTGTTGCCCAGATAGTTGAGCGAGATGTCGCTGACTTTGACCTTGGCAACATTGAGCGACGAATCCTGGACGTGTGCTGTATCGCCCGGCTGAATCCCCAGCACCAGCTGTGAACTTTTGCTCAGATACACGTCTCCGTCACGCAAAGACAGCGGCTCTTTGGACTCATCCTCCAGGCGCACGTAATCGCCCAAGTCACTCGTGCGGTCATCGGGCACCACGATCAGCTGCACGGTCTCGCTCTTGCCGCCAAACGTAAAGGTGACGTTGTCGGTCATAATCGGCAGGGTCGAGGTCACGGTCACGTTGAAATCATTGGCCGCGCTGCGCTCATCCAATGCCGCGCACGTCTGCGAAAAATCGTCGGGATTGGCGACAGCCAGCAGGTCGTAGCGCGTGATATGCCCGTACTGTTTGGGCGAAAGCGCCACCGACGTATCACGGATGCCCATTCCGCAGATCACGAGCGCCGTGCAGCCGGCGATACCGAAGATGGTCATAAAGGCGCGCTTTTTGTAGCGGAACAGGTTACGCGCCGCCACCTTGTTCAAAAAGCCCATGCGACGCCAGATAAAGCCGATACGCTCAAGCAAGATGCGCGAGCCAGCGCGCGGGGCCTTGGGGCGCATGAGTGAGGCTGGGGTCTCGGCCATCTCGTGGCGGCAGGCGATAATCGTAGCGCCCACCACGCCCACGGCAAACAGCGCCACCGACACGAGCGACGACACGATGTCGTACGAAAGCAGCATCTGAGGCAGTGAATACATGTCGTCGAACACCGTAAACAGGAATAGCGGCAGGCCCACAAATCCGATAATGTTGCCGAGCACGCCGCCAATCAGACACGCCCACAGCGCATAGTCCACGTATTTGGACAGAATACGCCCGCTCGAATAGCCGAGTGCCTTGTACAGGCCGATGAGCGTGCGCTCCTCCTCGACCATGCGCGTGGCGGTGGTAAGACTGATGAGCACAGCAACGACAAAGAAGATAAATGGGAAAACCGTGGCGATGGCCTCGATCGAAGAACTGTCGCTCTCGACGCTCGAGTAGCTTGCGATGTTACCGCGGTCCTGAATGTACCAGGTGCATTCGCCCAGATCGGAAAGCTCGGCGCGGGCATCGGCAAAATGCTGGTCGGCGGCGGCGCGGCGCTGGTCCAACTCGGTCTGAGCCTGGACGCGCTCCTCGCTGCCCTCGGCCATACGGTTGATGTTATCCTGCTCGATCCCAAAGAGCATGGCGGTCTGACGCTCGGCCGCATCCAAGCTTGCCGGCGTGTCGACCGTCAGCTCCTGAGCGCGCGCCTTCTCGCGCTCCTCGCGGATCTTCTCGATATTGCCTTTGACCTCGTTGATCTTTGTCGTGTAGGCATCCGAATAGGAGTTGAGGCTCTTGGCTCCCTCGACGATCACGTGGACCGCGGAGTAGGAAGAAGATGTCGCGGCATCCTCGCTCACATAGAACTTATAGTCCGCAGCCGAAGCAGCGCGAAAGGCGTTGACTGTCGAGTCGGAGCTCACGTCGGTAGGATCGAGGACCTCGGCCGTAATGGTGTAATCGCCCGCGGCAAACTGATCCTTGGCACTTTGGTTGGACGAGCTCGCGTCATTGGCGGCAAAACTCACCGTATCGCCGAGCTTTTTGCCCGAAGCCTTCAGGAACTTCGAAGTCACCGCGACTTCATCGGCGCTCTCGGGCAAATCGCCGCTCACCAGCACCGGCTGATCGATGTTCTCCTTGGAGAGACTTTGCACGACCACGCGCTCGCGCGTTGTGCCCACGGCGGTGTAGGCGGTCTCGGTGTAGATGCCCTCGACCGTCTCGACGCCGTCGACCTCTTGGATAGCCGCGAGATCGTCGCGCGTAAGGCCATAGGTCGACTGCACGTTAATGTCATAGACATTCTGCTGGTCAAAATAGGCGTCGACCGAATCGCACAAATCCTCGCAGCCCGCCTTAAGGCCGCACATCACGCTCACGCCAAGCGCAGTGATGACCACGATAGATAGGAAGCGCTTAAGACTGCCCCGAATCGTGCGGTAGATGCCACGGCGAAAAACCGTCGGCACCATATCGTTTGAGCTTTGAGCGGTACGGTAGGTCGCGAACTCCCGGTCGCGGCCCGCGTGCTCCGTATCGTGGTTTTGACTGTTTTGGCAATCTTGGTCCATGGGCGCTACCACTCGATCGTCTCGATAGGCACGGGATTTTGCTGGACCGTCTCGCTCTCCACGCGGCCGCTCTTAAAGCGGATCAGGCGATCGGCCATGGGCGCCAGCGCGGAGTTGTGGGTGATGATAATGACCGTGATGTCCTGCTTGCGGCAGGTGTCCTGTAGCAACTGCAAGATCTGCTTGCCGGTTTTGTAGTCGAGTGCACCCGTGGGCTCGTCGCACAAAAGCAGCTTGGGATTCTTGGCCAGTGCGCGGGCAATGGACACGCGCTGCTGCTCGCCGCCCGAAAGCTGTGCCGGAAAGTTGCCCAGGCGCTCGCCCAGGCCAACCTGACGAAGCGTCTGTTCGGCATCAAGCGAATCGGGGCAGATCTGAGCCGCGAGCTCAACGTTTTCGAGCGCCGTCAAGTTGGGGACCAAATTGTAGAACTGGAAGACAAAGCCGACGTCGGCGCGGCGGTATTCCACGAGCTGCGCCTCGTTGGCAGAGCTCACGTCGCGCCCGTCCACCGTCACGGTGCCGGAAGTCGCCGTATCCATGCCGCCCAGGATGTTGAGCGCCGTGGTCTTGCCGGCGCCCGAGGCGCCCAGGATAATGGCGAGCTCACCGCGCTCGACCGTAAAACTCGCGCCGTCGAGCGCGTGAATGCGGGCGTCGCCCTCGCCGTATGCCTTGATGACGTCTTTGAATTCGATATAAGCCATCGAGTAATTCCCATCTGGTCGGATAACTCTTTAGTATTACCCATTTCGCACCGACCAAAAAGGGACAGGTTTATTTTGACAGGGTTTATATGGGAAAACGGCAGCCATAGATGAGGCTACGGGGAGGCAGAGAAATCATCGACGGGATCAGGCCGACCGCCAAACACAACGCACGCATCTCTATCTGTCAGCCAAATCATTCGAGCAGCTGTTCGTTTCTATAATATGATTCCGCTATCTAAGCAGGCCGATACGCAGAAAGGCGGCCAACATGGCGTTCGACTTTAAGAAGGAATGCAAGGAGCTCTACAAACCTGCAAGCAAGCCGAGCATCGTAACTGTCCCGGCATTCAATCTCAGGGCAGGATTCAGTCGGGATTCAATTTCAACAAACGGCATCATCCGGCAACCGATATGTAAGGCTGTATAAATCATTTCCGTTTGCCTAACAAAAAGACCGCTCGGCTAACGAGCTCGGCTCATGTCCTCACGCGATGGTACTGTTCTCTAGAGTTCTTATTAGAGAGGGGTGCTCCATGGAGATCACCATCAATCGCGAAATTGGGAAGCTCGGACTTCCCAGGCATCTTGTGCTTGGCATGGATCCAGGAATTGCAAGCTGCGGATTCGCACTTATCGACACAGCCAATCATGAAATCCTGGATTTGGGCGTCAGATTATTTGACTCTCCAACTCATCCTAAAACGGGCCAAAGTCTTGCGGTTATTCGCAGGGGCTTCCGCTCTACCCGTCGAAACATTGACCATACCCAGGCGCGCCTGAAGCACTGTCTCCAAGTCCTCAAGGCTTATGGCCTCATCCCCCAAGACGCCACCAAAGAGTACTTCCACACCACAAAAGGCGACAAGCAGCCGCTCAAGCTTCGCGTTGATGGACTTGACCGCCTGCTCAACGATCGCGAGTGGGCGCTAGTCCTATATTCCCTCTGCAAGCGCCGTGGATACATCCCCCACGGAGAAGGCAATCAGGATAAATCAAGCGAAGGCGGCAAGGTTCTATCCGCCCTTGCGGCCAACAAGGAAGCAATTGCGGAGACCTCGTGCCGCACCGTTGGCGAATGGCTCGCTCAGCAGCCTCAAAGTCGCAATCGTGGCGGCAATTACGACAAGTGTGTAACGCACGCCCAGCTTATCGAAGAAACTCATATCCTATTTGATGCTCAACGCTCCTTTGGCTCCAAATACGCTTCGCCGGAATTTGAGGCCGCGTATATCGAGGTTTGCGATTGGGAGCGTTCGCGCAAAGACTTCGACCGTCGCACGTACGACCTCGTTGGCCACTGCTCATACTTTCCAACAGAAAAACGAGCCGCACGCTGCACGCTTACGAGCGAACTCGTTTCAGCCTATGGCGCACTCGGCAACATCACCATCATCCACGAAAACGGGACCTCTCGCGCCTTGACCGCAACGGAGCGCGATGAATGCATTGCGATCCTGTTCTCGTGCGAGCCAATTCGAGGCAACAAAGATTGTGCTGTTAAATTCGGCGCCCTCCGAAAAGCGCTCGACCTTAGTTCCGGCGATTACTTTAAGGGAGTTCCAGCTGCCGACGAAAAAACGCGCGAGGTGTACAAGCCCAAGGGATGGCGCGTGCTCCGCAATACCCTCAATGCGGCCAACCCCATTCTCCTGCAGCGTTTGCGCGATGACCGCAATCTCGCCGATGCCGTTATGGAGGCGGTGGCATACTCTTCAGCTCTCCCCGTACTCCAAGAGCAGCTTCAGGGGCTACCGCTTTCGGAAGCGGAGATCGAGGCGCTCTGTAGGCTTCCCTATTCATCCAAAGCTCTTAACGGCTATGGCAACCGTTCCAAAAAAGCACTCGACATGCTGCTCGATTGCCTCGAGGAGCCCGAGGTCCTCAACCTTACGCAGGCCGAAAATGACTGTGGCCTGCTGGGACTTCGCATCGCTGGCGCCCAGCTCGAGCGCTCCGATCGCCTGATGCCCTATGAGACCTGGATCGAACGTACCGGTCGGACAAATAACAATCCCGTCGTCATTCGCGCCATGTCGCAAATGCGAAAAGTGGTCAACGCCGTCTGCCGCAAGTGGGGCGTGCCAAACGAAATCCACGTTGAGCTTGATCGAGAGCTCAGGTTGCCTCAGCGCGCAAAAGACGAGATTGCCAAGGCCAATAAGAAGAACGAGAAAAATCGCGAGCGCATTGCCGGGCAAATCGCTGAACTGCGTGGCTGCACGGCAGATGAGGTCACGGGCAAACAGATAGAGAAGTACCGCCTGTGGGAAGAGCAGGAATGCTTTGACCTTTACACGGGCGCTAAAATCGAAGTCGATCGCCTAATTAGCGACGACACCTACACGCAGATTGACCACATCCTGCCGTTCTCTCGCACGGGAGAAAACTCGCGCAACAATAAAGTCCTGGTCCTCGCCAAAAGCAATCAGGATAAACGCGAACAGACACCTTACGAATGGATGTCCCACGACGGTGCGCCTTCATGGGATGCTTTTGAGCGTCGCGTTCAGGAAAACCAGAAACTCAGCCGTCGCAAAAAGAACTTCCTGCTGGAAAAAGACCTTGATACCAAGGAAGGCGAATTCTTAGCACGCAGCTTCACCGACACCGCCTATATGTCGCGAGAAGTATGCGCTTACCTCGCCGACTGCCTGCTGTTCCCCGATGATGGCGCAAAGGCACATGTTGTTCCCACCACTGGCAGAGCGACCGCATGGCTGCGTCGCAGGTGGGGGCTTAACTTTGGTTCGAATGGCGAAAAAGACCGCTCGGACGATCGTCACCATGCCACCGATGCTTGTGTGATTGCTGCATGTAGTCGAAGCCTCGTGATTAAAACCGCTCGAATCAACCAAGAGACACACTGGAGCATAACCAGAGGTATGAACGAGACCCAACGCCGCGATGCCATCATGAAGGCTCTCGAAAGTGTTATGCCCTGGGAAACCTTTGCGAACGAAGTACGCGCGGCGCACGATTTCGTCGTACCCACCCGCTTTGTTCCGCGTAAGGGAAAGGGCGAGTTGTTCGAGCAGACGGTCTATCGCTATGCCGGCGTTAATGCACAGGGCAAAGACATTGCTCGCAAGGCGAGCTCCGATAAGGACATCGTCATGGGCAACGCCGTTGTGTCGGCAGACGAGAAGTCAGTCATCAAGGTGAGCGAAATGCTGTGCCTGAGGCTCTGGCATGACCCGGAGGCCAAGAAGGGGCAGGGCGCTTGGTACGCAGACCCCGTCTATAAGGCGGATATTCCTGCACTTAAGGATGGGACGTATGTGCCCAGGATTGCGAAGGCGCATACTGGCCGAAAAGCCTGGAAGCCTGTTCCGAAAAGCGCCATGGCGAAGCCACCATTGGAAATATACTTTGGTGATCTGGTGCAAATCGGCGATTTCATCGGACGATTTAGCGGCTACAACATCAATAATGCCAACTGGTCTTTTACTGACAGGATTACCAGATTGAACCTAAGCTGCCCCACCGTTGGACAACTAAACAACGACCTATCGCCTGTTGTTATCCGCGAATCTCCCATCAAATAAAGTAACCGCTCGCCCCGTACGCTCCCATTTTGACGTACGGGGCCCTTTTGCTCGATTGAGGACCCCCTTCCCCAAGGTGATACGCTGTAGCTGCGTGCGACCGCTCGGGTGCCAACGTCTTGAGCACGCGCCCTTCCCCAAGGTGATACGCTCTGCGCCAAGCTGTGCACCTAAAAGCAACAGTCTTGAGCACGCGCCCTTCCCCAAGGTGATACGCTCTCGGGCGCTACGATAGACAGGGCCCGCAGGTCTTGAGCACGCGCCCTTCCCCAAGGTGATACGCTCGCCCATCGATGTGATGTATTCGTATAGCTCGTCTTGAGCACGCGCCCTTCCCCAAGGTGATACGCTGGTTTATCGTCTGCAAAAGACACAGTACAAGTCTTGAGCACGCGCCCTTCCCCAAGGTGATACGCTCACCAACCACATTCATACCAACACCAAACAGTCTTGAGCACGCGCCCTTCCCCAAGGTGATACGCTGACGGTCATCATATGCTGCAATAAGCATATGTCTTGAGCACGCGCCCTTCCCCAAGGTGATACGCTTTGCAATACTCGCAGGTCTGCAACACTTTGGTCTTGAGCACGCGCCCTTCCCCAAGGTGATACGCTCACATCGTGCGAGCAACCGACCCCATCGCAGTCTTGAGCACGCGCCCTTCCCCAAGGTGATACGCTTTTAATTCATAATACTGTATCTTCACGTCGGTCTTGAGCACGCGCCCTTCCCCAAGGTGATACGCTCAAGGGCCTGCCCGTGCCCGATGCCAAGCCGTCTTGAGCACGCGCCCTTCCCCAAGGTGATACGCTGACGGCTACGGCAAAGGACCCGTTCGTCCTGTCTTGAGCACGCGCCCTTCCCCAAGGTGATACGCTAGTGCCATAGAAATATGGCAGGTACGCTATGTCTTGAGCACGCGCCCTTCCCCAAGGTGATACGCTTACTCGATGGTGTACCAGATGCTCCACAACGTCTTGAGCACGCGCCCTTCCCCAAGGTGATACGCTGCCAGAAAGCGTGTCGCTTGACCCGTATCAGTCTTGAGCACGCGCCCTTCCCCAAGGTGATACGCTTATCTGAGCAGAATCAACATCAAGGTCTACGTCTTGAGCACGCGCCCTTCCCCAAGGTGATACGCTGTCTCGACGAAGATATTGCCGCGCTGCGGTGTCTTGAGCACGCGCCCTTCCCCAAGGTGATACGCTAATTCTGCGCTCATCAACCACCGCATCGCCGTCTTGAGCACGCGCCCTTCCCCAAGGTGATACGCTATATTCATGCCGTGTCTGAATGCCTGGCTGGTCTTGAGCACGCGCCCTTCCCCAAGGTGATACGCTTGCAGCGTCGTGAACTACGTCGCCGTGCCCGTCTTGAGCACGCGCCCTTCCCCAAGGTGATACGCTTGCAAAGGCGTTCTACACGTCTAAGGCATGGTCTTGAGCACGCGCCCTTCCCCAAGGTGATACGCTTGCAAAGGCGTTCTACACGTCTAAGGCATGGTCTTGAGCACGCGCCCTTCCCCAAGGTGATACGCTAACGTCCCAGCTCTTGCCGTTCTGTCGCGGGTCTTGAGCACGCGCCCTTCCCCAAGGTGATACGCTTCGAGGCCGGTCTTTCGGTCAACGCGCATAGTCTTGAGCACGCGCCCTTCCCCAAGGTGATACGCTCATCACGGACATGAGCGACAACGCAAACAAGTCTTGAGCACGCGCCCTTCCCCAAGGTGATACGCTATGTGCGCACAGAAAAGCCCCTTTAACAGGGGCTTTTCTGTTTCAAGCCTCAAAAAAGAAGACTGATTCGACCTCAGATCTACATCTGCGATTCATTTTTTTCGAGACAAAATGCGTCGGCACGTCGAGCTTCACGCAAGAAAAGAGCCGTATTCGGCACAGCGATTTATGTACTTTTCTTCACAATCGAATCAATCCTTAGGCGAAAAACGCTCAAAAGGACCCGCCTAAATGCTATTCATAGCTACCGTTTACGGAATACTGGCTAACACTCGCCCAAAAAAGTTCGCCCCGCCCAATCCGAAGATTGAACGGGGGTTACTTTACGGGTAAGCCACTTAAGTGGCTCCCCTTGTCTGGAGCCGCGCCCTTCCCCAAGGTGAGCTGCTTTCGACTTAGCTGTATTGTAGCGCTAATGCGGGGAAGGTCGTCGACAAAATGGCCCAACGGACAATACTTATCCAGAGCAAGGCCCACCTCTGCATCAAGAACGGCCTATTGATGATCACCGTGGACGACCGCAGCTCCACCATTCCCCTCGAGGACATTTGGGTCGTCATCCTCGAATCCCATCAAACCACGATGACGGTCGCCTGCATGTCGCAGCTTAACGACGCGGGAATAGGCGTCATGATCTGCGGGCGCGATCATATGCCCAATGGTCTTATGCTCCCCATGGGCGCCCATTCGCGCCATGCGCGCATCGTCGAGGATCAGCTTGCCATGAGCCTTCCGTTTAAAAAGCAGCTTTGGAAACGAATCGTTCAGGCAAAGATACTCAACCAAGCGGCGGTTCTCACAGAAATGGGGTTGTCTGCAGGCCCTCTCCCCTCTTATGCCAAAACCGTTCTTTCGGGCGACACAGACAATCGAGAAGGCGCAGCTGCCTCCGCGTACTTTAAAGCCCTCATTACCGATGGAACAAGACGCAACAGTATGCAGAGCTCCGCCCTCGATTATGGTTACAGCGTCCTGCGTGCAGGCATCGGAAGAGCAGCCGTTGGCGGTGGATGGCTCGTATCCCAGGGGCTTCACCATCACAGCGTTTACAACGCATTCAATCTCGTCGACGATCTTATTGAACCGTTCCGCCCTCTCGTCGATCTAATTGTTATGAGCTACGGCGTAGCAGAGCCTTTGGGCCAGCGCGACAAAGCGTTGCTCGCTCGCGTGTTTGAGCACGTCATGACTATCGACGGAAAACGTTGCGGCTGTCAGCAGTGCATAGAGACAACGCTCTCTTCACTCAGAACTGCCGTTCTCGAAAAGGATCCTAAGAGGCTGTTGTTGCCCGAGCTAAAAGGGCTCGAGATGGTAACTGTTGAATAGGGAGGAGCCATGAGGGTTATGAGGTTATTGGTTCTGTTCGATCTTCCAACGGGAAGCAAAGCCGAGCGTCGGCAGTATAGCGACTTTCGAAAGTTTCTGATTAACGACGGATACCATATGGAGCAGTTTTCGGTGTATTCGCGCCTGTTGGTGACTCGCGAATCCGCAGCGGCGCATATCGCTCGCCTTAAGCTGAATCTTCCAAGCGCTGGAGAGGTCACCGTTATCGAAATGACCGAAAAGCAATACGAAGACCGAATGGTCCTTCTGAGCGAGCACAAGGAGCAGCCCGTTGAGCAGGGCGCGCAGTTAACGCTTGTGTTTTGACGTTGCCGCCTCGCACGCGCTTGACCTCCCCGGTCTTGGACGGCTTGCGATGTTGGGCAGCGTGTTTGGCATGGTAGGTGGAGCTTTTGCCTGGTGTCTTGCCCACGCCAAGACCCTTGCGGCACGACTGCTCCCCAACCCCTATGTGCACATCGCCGTTATGGGGCTTATGCTGTCAGCGATTCTGCTCGCACCCATCCTTATTGGCTGCGAAGTCTTCGGCTTTGGCAACTTGCCGATGTTCTTTATTGCCTGCGTCGTGGCTTATCTGTTCAACATGGACAAATCTATCTACGCCCTGCAGGAGCGGGCGTAGATAGATGTCCAAGCAAGTGGTCTCAACCGGAAACAGCGTCCCACTCTGAGGCTGTATTCCGGGACACGGTTTCCGCTTGGAACGCCATTCGGAAAGCACATCCCGTTCTTTCACGGCGTCTTGGCTATGCAAAGTGTCCTGGCGTTACTCCTCGTACGCACCCTCGAGCCGCAGCAGCCACTCCTTGCGGTCAAGGCCGCCGGCATATCCGTTGAGCGATCCGTCGGCCGCCACCACGCGATGGCACGGCACGATAATCGAAATGGGATTACGTGCGACCGCAGCCCCCACCGCACGAGGAGACACAACGGGTACCTCGTTTCCCGGTACACGATGTCGAGCGGCAACACGCTGGGCGATCTCGCCATACGTAGTGACCTCGCCACGCGGAATAGAAAGCAGCTCAAACCAAACCTCGCGCTGAAACGCCGTACCAATCATATGCAACGGCGGCGTAAACCGAGGTTCCTGCCCTGCAAAATAAGCATTCAGCCAAGCCCAAGAACGCTCAAGCACCGAAGAAGCCGCGCCATTTGCCGGACTCACCGAAGACATGCCACCAATACCGGAAACCGCATCGGCGCCTTCAACGTGCTCCGCATCTTCTTTGAGAAGCGTGGAACCAAAGTGCTCCTGCCCCTCAAACCAAAGCCCCGTCAGACCGCGGCCATCAGCGGCAAGCAAGATTTCGCCCAAAGGCGAAGCAAACGTCGTCGTGACCACCAGCGGCTCCTTTCAAAACTCCGCAACATAATACCGCGAATTGTGCAGACAACCCCGCAGATACGTCTGAGCGGGCTCGCAATTGCTTAAGCGAGGCTGTTTTCCCCAATCAAGCGAAGAAGACGCGGGGCATCGACGCCAGAGCGGTACCTCTATCAGCTGAGCTCTAATACTTTCCCGAGAAGTGAACGAGTAAAAACGAGGCCCCGGAGCATCCACACCTTTAGACCAAAAAACCGCAGGATTCGTGCAGCAAAACCGCAGGAAATAGCGGTCAGAATATGCCAATGCTTCGGGAGTCAAAATAAGGTCGTTCACTTCTCGGGAAAGTATTAGACCCCGATTCACCCCAACCCCAAAGTCACCCCAGGCAGCAGGCGCGACAACGCCGCGGCTGCCGTCACGGCCCGCAGTCAGCTCAGGCAGCAGGCGCAGCGCGCCGCAGCTGCCGGCCGCACCCCACAGTCCCCAAAGGCGGCAGGCGCAAAGCGCCGAGGCCGCCGCCGGGACTAGGGCCCGCAACGACCACGTGCCCTCGCATCAGCCCAGCGGCCCCAATCAACAACGGCCCCATCGCAGGCCGCGCGCAGCCAAGTCACCGCAGGCGGGGGCCGGGCTTAGTTTTCAGAACACTCCGCAGACCAGTGTGGCGCCTTGTCCGCGGCCCCGAAGGAGCAGGACAAGGCGCCACACATGGTCGAGGACGTTCTGAAAACTAAGCCCGGCCCCCGCCGGACAGGTCACACTACTCGCAGAGCAGCTTAGCGATCTGGACGGCGTTGGTTGCCGCGCCCTTACGGATTTGGTCGCCGCAGCACCAGAAGGTGATGCCACGCGCGGCCTCGGGGTTCGAGATGTCGCGGCGCACGCGACCGACCCAAATCAAATCCTGGTCGGACGTATCCATCGGCATGGGGAAGCGATCGTGCGCATCCTCGGCGCTCATGTCGTCGACCAGCTTCACGCCCGGAGCGGCGGCCAGCGCGGCACGGGCCTCTTCCACCGTAATATCGCGCTCGAACTCGAGCGTAATGCTCTCGGAGTGCGAGCGCAGCACGGGCACGCGCACACAGGTGCAGTTCACGCGCAGCTCGGGCAGATGCATGATCTTGCGGCCCTCGTTTTGCAGCTTCATCTCCTCGGAGGTAAAGCCCTCCTCCTTGACACCGCCAATCTGCGGAATCAGGTTGCTCGCCAGCTGGGCGGCAAAGGCGCGCGGCTCGGGAATCTCCTCGCCGCGGCCCAGGGCGGCCAACTGAGCCTCGAGCTCGGCCATACCGGGAGCGCCGGCACCCGAAGCCGCCTGATACGTCGAGACGATCATGCGCTTCACGCCGGCGAGCTGATGCAGCGGCCAGGTAGGAACCAGGCCGATGATAGTCGCGCAGTTGGGATTGGCGATAAGGCCGTGATGCCACTTGATATCGTCGGCATTGATCTCGGGCACGACCAGCGGCACCTCGGGATCCATGCGGAAGGCATGGCTGTTGTCTACCACGATGGCGCCACGCTTGACGGCCTCGGGCAGCAGTCCCTTCGCGATATCGTCGCCGGCGGCGCCGAGCACGATGTCGCAGCCCTCAAAGGCCTCGGGGCAAGCTTCCTCAATCACAACCTGCTCGCCGCGGAACTCAACGGTCTTGCCCGCAGAGCGCGCGCTCGCCAGCAGCTTGAGCTTGCCAACCGGGAACTCCTGCTCGTTGAGGCACTCGAGCATCTGGGTGCCCACGGCTCCCGTCGCGCCCAAAATAGCAACCGTGTACTGTTTCATGCTTCCCCCTTTAAAGGCTGTGGCTTTTGCCCGCACGCCGAGCAGGCCGATTACTGTTGCCAGTGTATACAAGAACAGGGCGGGCACGAAACCCGCCCCGTCGAAACGAAACCGAAACGAAACGCCCCGCCGTAGATTTTTGAGGCAAGTCCCAAAAATCTACTGGGATAGCAGCTACTTGTGGAGCGCGGCCGGGGCGGGATCGACCGGCGCGGGAGCCTCCAGGTCGGAGACCTTCACAATGCCGTTCTCATCGGAGAAGGCGCGGTAAATGGTCCGAATCGCCAGGTCGAAGTCCTTCTCCTCGACACCGATAATGATGTTGATCTCGTCACAGCTCTGCGAAATCATACGCACGCTCACGCCGGCCTGGCCAAGCATGCCAAACAGGTGGCCCGAGATACCTGCGCGGCCGCGCAGGTTACGGCCGACGGTCGCGATGAGCGCCAAGCCCTCAACGACCTCGATCTCGAGCGGCTCGACCTCCTGCTGAATGTCGCCCACGAGCGAGTACAGCGAGTCGTGCACGTCCTGCTCCTGCACCACGGCGCCAAAGCGGTCGACACCGGTGGGCATGTGCTCGACGGAAACGTCATAGCGCTCGAAGACCGAAAGCGCGCGGCGCATAAAGCCGACACGCGGCTTGGTGCGGTCGCGGGCAACGTTGATGGCGACAAAGCCGCGCTTGCCGGTCACGCCGGTAATGATGGGCTCCGCCTCGCCCTCATCAGCCGTCTCGCTAATGATGGTGCCGGGGTCCTGCGGCGCATTGGTGTTCTTGATGACCAGCGGAATACCAGCCTCGCGCACGGGGAACACAGCTTCCTCGTGCAGGACGCTTGCGCCCATGTACGAAAGCTCGCGCAGCTCCTCGTAGGTAACGCGGGCGATGGGCTGAGCCTCGGGCACAATGCGAGGATCAGCAGAATAGAAGCCCGAAACGTCGGTCCAGTTCTCGTACAGGTCGGCGCCTAGGCACTTGGCCAGGATCGAGCCCGAGATATCGCCGCCGCCACGGTCGAGCAGCTTGATCTGGCCCTCACGCGTCGCGCCGTAGAAACCGGGCATGACAAAGCCGCCCTGCTGACCGTACTCCTGCACCAGCTCGGAGGTGCGGTTCATGCTGAGCGTACCGTCGTGATGGAACGCCACGACCGTCGCGGCGTCCAGGAACGGCAGGCCCAGATACTCGGCCATCAGGCGGGCGGTGAAGTACTCGCCACGGCTCACGAGCTCCTCGGTGGAGTAGCCGCCCGAGCGGGCGCGCTCGGCAAAGGCCGCGAACTCCTCGCGGATGGGATAGGTGAGCTCCAGCTCGTCAGCGATATCAAAATAGCGCTGCCCAATGTCCTCGAGCAGCTCCTCGCACGACACGTGGTACTTAACGTGCGCGTTAACCAGGTAGAGCAGGTCGGTCACCTTGGTGTCGCCCTTAAAGCGGCGACCGCAGGCGGAAACCACCACAAAACGGCGGGCAGGGTCGGCATCGACGATGGCCTTGATCTTCTTAAAGTGTTCGGCGTCGGCGACCGACGAGCCGCCAAACTTGGCAATCTTAATCATGGGCTGGAGGTTACCTTTCTAAAAGCCTCTGCAAACCTGTTTTGCGCGCTCTGATACCATGGTTTCACCGATTGGGACCAAGGCATCCGAGGAGCAGTGTTATATGGGAACTTATCATAGTACACGAGGACGCACTTTATCGTGCTCAAGTAAGGTGGCAATCCGTACCGGCATCGCTCCCGACGGGGGTTTGTTTGTCTCGGACGAGCTCGGCACCCAGCAGGTCGATATCAGCTCGCTTGCAGATAAATCGTACTTTGAAATCGCTCAAGATGTGTTGGGAATGTTACTGAATGATTACACGGCCGAAGAAATTTCGGCGTGTGTCGACGAGGCATACCGCGGCACGTTCGCGAGCGAAGAGGTTACGCCGCTCGTCAAACTCGACGCTGCGCCGGGCGCTGACGCCCCTCAGACCTATGTGATGGAACTCTTTGGCGGCCCCACGAGCGCCTTTAAGGACGTCGCCCTGCAGATGCTTCCCCGCCTTATGGCCCGCACCTCCGCCAAGGACGGCGGCGCCGAGCGCATCATGATCGTCACCGCCACGTCAGGCGACACGGGCAAGGCCGCACTCGCTGGTTTTGCCGATGCTCCGGGCACGGGCATTACCGTCTTTTATCCCGAGGGCAAGGTCAGCCGCGTCCAGAACCTGCAGATGTCCACACAGGAGGGCGAAAACGTCGCCGTCTGCGGTATCCGCGGCAACTTTGACGACGCCCAGAGCGCCGTCAAGCGTATCTTTGCCGATAAGGAACTGGCCGAGCGCCTGAAGGCCGCCGGCACCGTGCTTTCGAGCGCCAACTCCATCAACGTCGGCCGCTTGGTGCCGCAGGTCGTCTACTACTTTGCCGCCTATGCGCAGTTGCTGCGCGCCGGCGCTATCGAGGCTGGCGACGCCGTGGAGTTCTGCGTGCCCACCGGCAACTTTGGCGATATCTTGGCCGGCTACTACGCCAAGCGCATGGGTCTGCCCGTCGCCAAGCTCGTCGTGGCGAGCGACAAGAACAACGTGCTTGCCGACTTCCTGACCACCGGCGTTTACGACCGTAACCGCCCGTTCTTCACGACCATCTCGCCGTCGATGGACATCCTTATTAGCTCCAACCTGGAGCGCATGCTCTACTTCCTGTCCGACGGCGACTGCGAGCTTGTTGCCGGCCTTATGGGGCAGCTGGCACAGACTGGTCGCTATGAGGTTCCCGCCGAGCTGCTGGCCAAGATTCAGAGCGTCTTTGGCTGCGGCTGGGCCAGCGAGGACGAGGTCCGCGCTGCCATCAAGAGCTGCTGGGGCGCGAACGGCTACGTGATCGACCCGCACACCGCTTGCGGCTATCACGTCTTTGAAAAGGTCGCCCCCGCCGAGGACGCCAAGGCCCGCGTGCTGCTTTCGACCGCCAGCCCCTACAAGTTCCCGCGCGCCTGCTGCGATGCCCTGGGCCTCAACGTTCCCGAGGACGATTTTGAGGCTATGCGCGTGCTCGAGCAGGCCACCAACACGGTCGCCCCGACCCAGCTCGCCGAGCTCGAGTCCAAGCCTGTCCGCTTCGAAGACGTCTGCGACGTCGATGAGATGGCAAGCTACGTCGAGTCTGCAGCAAAACGAATGAGCACCAACTAAACCCCTTATTAAGCGCCGGCGAAAGCCGGCGCACCTTCTTTTTATTTAGCTTTCGGGATGATGACGAGCACGCGAGCGGGTCTGGCCGTTTAGTTCGTCGCGAGTTCCGCACGAGCCGGAAAGCACTTAATGTGCTTTCCGAGCGAGCCAGGACTGCCCGAGCAGCGAACTAAACGGCCAGACCCGCCCAGGAGGACCCACATGATCAAAATCACCGTCCCAGCCACGAGCGCCAACCTAGGCATTGGCTACGATACCCTCGGCATGGCCGTCAGCCTCTACTCGCACTTCACCTTCGAGCGCGCCGACAAGCTCACTATCACGGGCTGCCCCGAGGAGTTCCAAAACGAGAATAACCTGGTCTATGTGAGCTTTGTCGATGCTCTGGCCGCCTGGGGCGAGCCGGCCTTCCCCGTCGCTATCGATATTCAGACCGACGTGCCCGTCGCACGCGGCCTGGGTTCCAGCTCCACCTGCGTCGTCGCTGGCATCATGGCGGCCGCCGCACTGACCGGCCACACCGTCGACCGCGCCGAGCTCGTCCGCATCGCCACCGAGGTCGAGGGCCATCCCGATAACGTCGCCCCCGCTATCCTGGGCGGCGCCGTCTGCTCCTTTACGCCGACCGACTCGTTGCCCCAGTGCCTGCGCTACGAGGTAAGCGATAAACTGCGTTTTATTACTGTGATTCCGCCCTACGAGGTGCATACGAGCGAGGCACGCAAGGTCGTGCCGCAGGAGATTCCACTCTCCACCGCCGTATGGCAGATGGGCCGCATCGCCGGCATGACGCGCGGCCTGGAGACCGGCGACCTTGACCTGATTGCCGCCGCCAACGACGACCGCATCCAGGAGCCCTATCGCCGCCGCCTCATCCCCGACTACAACGCCGTGCGCGACACCTGCCTTAACGGAGGCGCCAAAACCATCTGGATCAGTGGCTCCGGCTCGACCCTCATGGCCGTGACTGACGATACTATCGTGGCGAAGTTCCTGCAGGTCAAGCTGCGTGAGCAGTTCCCCAAGTGCGACACGCACATTCTGACGTGCGACACGGAAGGCGCTCAAATCGAGTACCTGTAGTCGCCGTCCCGTATACTCGCCGGGGAGGCCAGGGGGCTTTGCCCCCAAATCGTCCTCGGACATGGCAGGACCCCCGCTGCGCACTTCGTGCGGCGGGGGTCCTGCCGTCCTGCGGAAAGATTTGGGGGCAAAGCCCCCTGGCCTCCCCTATGTTAACTTCGCCGGCGGCGGCTACAGGGACCTACGCTCTGGAAAGTCGCCGGGCTGATAGTTTGGCTTTTTATTGGTAGGGGCTCTTGCTAGGCTGGAGCACTTCCTAGAGGCGGGCATCGGCTGCGTGCCTGGTTTAGGCGGCGCTGGTTTCTTTGTATTCGAAGACTGGCTCTAGGAGGTCTTCGATGTTGCAGTGTAGGGCTTTTGCTATATCCCTTACGGTTGTTACCGAGGCTTCGTTGATGTTTCTCTGGCGTTGTTCGTACATTTGGATTGAGCGGAGGGACACGCCCGATTCGTATGCCAGGTCTTGTTGGGTTTTCTTAAGCTTCTTTCTTGCTAACGCAAGTTTGGTTTGCCTGGACGCTTTTTTCGCCATATCGCAGACGAGGCGAGCCACGCGTTCCTCCGAGGCTTCATGCCAGGGATAGTACAGACTGCGCAGTGCGTCAAACGGAACGACATGCAGCAGGTCTTCGAAAGACTCCCCTAAACGCCACTGCAGATATGCCAGTATCCAGCCTGTCCAATACTCTGGCGTCTTCTCAAAACGATAGGTGCGATCCGGTATAGACCCGCTCTGATAGCCGGACCTTTCAGCGATAAGCGCGAACAGCTCAACGCCCGATTTTCCCGATACGACCCATGCGTTGCCGCGTTCGAACTCGCGAGCTACGCCGCTCAGGCAAAAGAGTTCAGCAACTTCCGATCCTTCTGCTCCATAATCGTTAACGGCATAGTCAAAGCAGTCGCCGAGGTTGTTCATTGCATCCTCGAGGTAGTAGACGGGGTATGTCCTACTCGGCCCACAATCCGTTAACTCTTGGATCATTTAAATCAACCCTCCCTGCCATTAAATCCCTAATGTCGATACCTTCGGAATCGAACCCGTTAACCGTATCCAAGTATTTGCGTCGAGCATTCTGCTCTCGCTCAAAACGCTTGGGATAAAACTCAGACCCCAAAGCCTGCTTCCAATCGCAGAATCTAATCGCCGAAAATGCGCACTCGCTCATAAGAGCATATTGGATACCCAAATCACCCAAGCGCATGATACGTTGCAGCTGCCTGAGCGAGATCATGCCGCTGACAAACTGTCTTGCAAACGAAAAATAGGAGTCGTCGGCGCGATAACCTCGAATTACGTCATAGGGAGAAATATCAATCAGGCAGTTATCCAGCAGATAGCGAAGTCCTTCGCGCGCCAGCGGTGTCGAAACATTGAACTCCCTATTGTTAGCCAAAATCGCAAGCCAATTGAGAATTGAAAACTCCCCGGACTCCAAATCCAAGACTGCGAGACCATCCATATCGAGCTCATATCGATTTGCAATGCCATCAGACTCAGTCCGACATGCCCACTCCATTGCCATTTCCTCATGTGGCGTGCAATAAAACCCACACCCATAGTCATTGAATTGTCTGCATTTATCCAACGACGGATGCTCGATAACAACCTCCGACCCGTGCCAAAGCTCCATATCGACCTCCAAACAAAAATATCACCCCAGTGATAGTGTACCAATAACTATCACTGGGGTGATATAGATAGATGCAAACTATTGCCTGCCAAGAACCCTTACTAGAGGCAAGCCTCGGCGATGCGCTTTTTGAGTTCGTCGATGCCGGTGCCGGTTTGGGAGCTTGTGATGATCACGTTTTCGGCCGGAACGTTGAGCTGCTTTTTGATGGCTGCTGCCTGGCGGGCCTGCTGGGTACGGCTGAGCTTGTCGGCCTTGGTGAGGCAGACGATAAAGTTGAACTCGTTGCCCTGTAGGTAGTCGATCATGTCGTGGTCGAGCTTGCTGGGGTCGTGACGAATGTCCACCAGCGAGACCACCAAGTTAAAGCTGCGCTCGGAGTCGAAAAAGTCGCCGATAAGCTCGGCCCAGCGGTCGCGCTCGGCCTTGGAGCGACGGGCGAAACCGTAACCCGGCAGGTCCACGAAATGCACGTCGTCGGCCTCGAAGAAATTGATGTTGCTCGTCTTGCCCGGCGTGCTCGAAACCTTGACCAGATTCTTGCGGCCAAAGAGCTTGTTCATGATGGACGACTTGCCCACATTTGAGCGGCCAACGAAGCTCACCTCGGGACAGGTGGACTCGGGGATCTGCGAAACCTTGCCGTAGCTGGCGACGAACTTGGCAAGCTGGTAGTTAATGGAATCGGCCATGGACACTCCTTGGTCGTAGGTTTTTACAAATAGACGCGCTATTGCGCAGCGGCAATGCGGCGGACGATATCGAGCGTAATGTCACTTGCGACACGCGCGTACTCGAACAGATCGAACTCTCGCTCGCAAATTGCATCGTACGCCTCGTCACAATTATCGCTGATAGCGCGCAACACCAGGCAATCGACACCATTTTTGGTTGCGACATGGGCAATTGCCGCGCCCTCCATGCCGACACAATCGGCATGCGTCGCCTCGATAGCGTCGTTGCGCATGGTGGCGCCCGTCACAAATCGGTTACCCGTGGCAATCGTGCCGACCAGGAACTGCTTGGTGCCCTCGTTCGAAGCGACTGCATTTTTCGAAGCGTCAACAAACCCACGCTCAGCAAGCACGTCGGCGGCAATATCGACCAGCGCGGGCGTCGAGCCAAACTCCTCGAGCCCCGGTGCGGACTCGGCGATAAGCGCGGTATCGGTATCCAGATAGCGTAGGCGTTTGCCAATGACCACGTCGTCGATATGGAGCTTGGGGTTCAAACCGCCCGCAATGCCCGAAAACACAACAGCCTGCGGAGCATACTTGCTAATGAGGTGCTGTGTTGCAGCGGCGGCGTTCACCGTGCCCATGCCCGCCGTTGTGGCGACAACTGTCAGGCCGTCGAGCTCACCGCTCACAACGGTCAAGCCCGCCTCCCGTGCCTCGCAAACGTCGCTCAGCTCTTCCTTAATCTGCATGATCTCTTTTTCGAGCGCACCGATAATCGCGATGGTAGCCATACCATTCCCCAAACCTATACGAAATTCTCAACCAAGGTATGGTACCAGCATTTTGTTTGACCTCGCCAAACGAACACGCTAAGCCAGCGCAGCTCGGATATCATAAAGGGGCAAAAATGGCACACTAGCCGATGGCGTTTTTGAGTTCGGCGCGGCGCTTTTTCATGCCCGTCATGACGGCGTTGCGCAGCTCGGGCATGCGCGCGGTATCCATCTGTGGAACGCCCTCAAGCTTATAGGGAATCCCCAGCTGCTCATACTTGACGACGCCCATCGTGTGATACGGCAGCATTTCCAGGCCCACCACGTTATGCCACGGGGCAATCAGACGACCGAGTGCCTCGCACTCCTCCACCGTGTCGGTAATGCCCGGCACCACCACGTGGCGGATAACGACCTTAATCTTGCGACGTGCAAGCTCATCGCCAAACGCCAGGATGCGTGCGGGATCACAACCGGTCAGCTTTTTATGCTCGACCGGGTCGGCATGCTTAATATCGAGCAGTACCATGTCGGTCTCGTTGAGCACGGCATCGAACTTCTCGGGATGCTGAGGGTCGAAGGCGTAGCCACAGCTATCCAGGCAGGTATGTACACGACCATCGGGGTTGTTGTGCATGGCACGGAACAGGTCAGCCAAAAACTCGGGCTGCAGAAGTGGCTCGCCGCCCGAAACCGTAATGCCGCCGCTGCGATAGAACTCATGGTTACTCTGGAACTCATCCATCAGGTGTTCGACGGTCACCATGGTGCCGCCGTTAACAGACCAGGTATCGGGATTGTGACAATACGCGCAGCGCATGGGACAGCCCTGGACAAACACCACAAAGCGAATGCCGGGTCCGTCGACCGTTCCCATCGTCTCGATTGAATGCACGCGGCCAAGGGCAAACGCAGAGTCCTCGGGACGAGCGTCCACACCCTCAAGCGTCATTTCTGCCATTCGCGCTACCTTGCCTCTCCTTGGATGCAACCAATTAAAATGCCAGAGCCATTCTAGCCCATGCGTTTGCGTTTAAACGTCTCGGACTAGAACGGCACGTTTTAATCTATCCCCCATCACCATGGCTGGGGGCTACGTCGAGATGTCAGGCTGGAGAACGCTCGCCTGCGGCCTTTACGCTTTAAGCGTGAGCACCGCGCCGAAGGCGGTCGGGCCGCAATGGCTCGATATGACGCCGCCGACCTGAGTCCAGGTAATGTCCTTAAAGCCCAGGTCGTGCGCATAGACTTCCATGTCGTCGCGCAGCTCCTCGGAAAGACCCACCGAATACGCCAGACCGATGTGCGAGTAGTCAATCTCGCCCTTGGCAACCATGTGATCAATAAAGGCGCGGGCGCACTTGAGCATGGAGCCGCGAAACTTCTTAGTCGCCACGAACTTGCCGCCCGTTACCTCAATGCAGGGCTTAATCTTGAGCAGATGGGCGCCCAGGAACGCGACGTTGGACAAGCGACCGCCCGCCTTAAGGAAGACAAGGTCCGTAGGAACAAAGCCCAGCAGCACGCGGTCCATGACGGAGTTCGTAAATGCAAAGATCTCGTCGACGGTGGCATCGGGGTGAGCCTCGATGTATTTGGCGGTCTCGACGACAACGAGCGACTGGCCCACCGAGACAAAGCGCGTGTCCATGGAGAACACGTAGTCGCGCCCCTGGGCCGGAATCTTTGAGGACTGATGCGAACAGGTCGTGGCCTCGGAATATGCAAGATGCAAAATAGTCGCGTCGGGTTGCTCGGCATGGATGCGGTCGTACACATGCGCAAAATCCGCTGGCGAACAGCCACTGGTCTTGGGCATCACACCAAACTCGTTGCAGCGCGAATAAATCTCGAGCGGATCGATCGAGCCGTCCTCGACGGTCTCGTCACCAATCGTGACATGCATGGGCACGCGCGCGATGCCGTAGCGCTCGCAGAGCTCCGGCGTCACATCCGACCCAGACTCAACCACGATTACATACTTGCCCATTCTTATCACGACCCATCTCGACATTGGCTTTTCAATACATGACACGCGCGTCGCGCTGTTGCACAACGGCATCTAAGCACCAAAGAGACGCCGCCCCTTGCGCACAACAAAGGACAGCGTCTCCCTGGAAAACTCCGTGCTTAGCTGAGATTCTACACGGTTTATTAAGGAGTGTTACTTATTCCGCAAACGGTCGCTATACGCGATAAACGGTAGTTGGCCGCGGCAACTGCGACACATTCCGACCAGCAAGTCCAATCGTGCTCCATGCACGGTTAATGAGCGAGGCGGTAGAAATCCATCGACGCCGCACCCTCGGCATGCAGCGCCATCGCCGGAACCGCCGACGAATAGGTACGGCTCGTAAGTGCTGCCTCGCCACCGTTGGCAAAAATCTCGACCATCGTAGTGTCCGAAAGCACGCGCAAATCGCGAAGCTCGCTGAGCTCGATCGACCTCTGGTCGCGCCCATAGCCTTCGTCACCCATGTCGAGGGTAAGCATCCCGTCCGTATAGCGCACAAAGACACCCTTGCGGATTTCGAGCTCGACCATCTTGGCTCCCTCACAGGAAACCACAAAATCAAACAGGCGGCCCGGCTCCTCAACGGTTTCACCGCCTGTCGCGCGAACGCAGTCGCCGCGCATTCTCTCAATCTCGTGCGCTGGCTGCTGGCAGAGCTTACCATCGCGCATGCTCAGCTCTCTCGGCACCGTCAACGCGCACTGCCACCCGCGCGCCACCGTCGGGCTTTCTGCCGTCGCATCGGGACAACCCGACCATCCGATCATCAAACGCCGACCCGCAGCATCCTCAAAGGACTGCGGTGCGTAGAAATCAAAGCCGGCATCGACCATCGGGGGCATGCTCTGCCCGGCGATCTTAAAGCTCGGCGCCTCCCAATCGGCCTCGATGGAAAACCACACGCACTGGTGCGGATTGCGGTAACGCCAACCATCGGCGGGCACGCCCTGCGGACAGCAGACGAGAATAAGCTCGCCATCAAGCTCAAATAGATCGGGGCACTCCCACATAAAGCCAAACTTCTCGCCCAGCTCAATGCGCGTCGCATAGCTCCAGTCCTCTAGATTCCGCGAGGTATAGACAAGCACGCAGCCACGATTGTCTTTCGTACGAGCGCCGAGAACCATGTAGTAGATACCGTCGTGTTCAAGGATCTTGGGGTCGCGCACGTGCGTACCGATATCCTCGGGGTAATCGACCGGCCCAACAGCTATGCGCTTCTCGCCCAATTCGTCGGGATTCTCGGCAACCATATGAATCTGGTTTTGCTCACGGCCCGTCAACACGTAGTCGTAATCATCACGGTCAAAATGCTTAACGTTGCCGGTATAGAAGTAGTGAATCTTGCCATCACGTACAAAGGCAGAACCAGAATACGCTCCACTCGAATCCAAATCGGAATCGGGGAACAACACGGGGCCGTGATTCTCGTACGTCACAAAATCCTTTGTCGTCAGATGGTTCCAAAGCACTGGACCGCCATGCGCAGCATCGAACGGATCGTATTGATGATAGATGTGATACGTATCACCAATCTGAACCAAACCGTTGGGGTCGTTGAGCCAGCCAAGCTCAGGTTCCACATGGAACAGGAGCCTATCGGGGTCGGACGCGATGCGACCAGCCGTCTCATCCTGTCCGGCACGCCACTGCTCATAGTCCGCGCGTGTCACCTTATTTTTTTGATTAAACATCGCCATTGACTTTCTCGTCTATAGGGAAGGACGCTCGACTCGCACGAGCCGAGCGCCCTTCCTCAAATGGACTTATCCGCACATTACGCTGAACGGCTCAACTAGAAGCTGACATCGAAGCCAGCACCAGCGCCCTCTTCATCGGTGGTCGGAACGCCCTTTGCCTTGTTGTAGGCAAAGATCAAGACGATCGGCACGATAAAGGCGATAAGATTACCAGCCACATACCACACGAGGGTCTCGGGCGTGACGATGAGCAGGCCGAGAACGCCGGTCAGACCCTGACCGATAGCGCGCACCTCAAAGAGTTTCACGAAGGCACCGCCGCAGCCTGCACCGATGCATGCGCAGATGAACGGAATAATCGAGTAGCGCATGTTTGCAGCGAAGATAGCAGGCTCGGAGATACCGACCAGCGTCGGGATAAAGGACGACATGCAAATGTTGCGCTCTTTGGAATGCTTCTTGTGAATGAGGTACATGCCGATGGCGCCGCCGCCCTGGGCGATGATGGAAACCGACCAGATGGCCTGGATGTAGTTGAAGCCGGTCGTGGCAACGAGGTTGGCCTCGATACCCTGGATGAACTGATGCGTACCGGTAACGACGAGCGGCTGCAGGAACGCGGCGAAGACAAAGGCACCAAAGACGCCCATCCTGTTGTACAGGATATCGATTACGCCGGCGAGGACGTCACCGATCAGGTTGCCGAGCGGGCCGAACACGGTGAACAGGGCAACGTTAGCAAGAATCAGGGTAACGGTCGGGACAAAGACGAACGAAACGACCTCGGGGATGTACTTCTGGGCAATCTTCTCGACCTTGGCCATAAACCAGGCAGTCAGGATTGCGGGGAACACACCGCCCTGGAAAGCAACCATGGGAATGGATAGCGGACCGAAGTTCCAGTACTCAGCACCCGTCGGGTCCATAACGAACGTGTTGCGGTTCATAAGGCTCGGGTGAACCATGACGATACCGACGAGGATGCCCAGGATCGGGTTGCCGCCAAAACGCTTGACCGCGCTATACATAACCAGGACAGGCAGGTAGTCAAAGGTGGTGGCGATAATGGCAAAGAAGCTTGCGAGGTTCTTGAGGAACTCGCTGTGATCGGCGAGGCTGCCCTCCATGCCAAAGAGGCCGTTGGCAACGATCAGCGACTTAAGGCCGATGATGATTGCAGCGCCGACGAAGGCGGGAATGATGGGGATAAAGATGTCCGAGAATACCTTGAGGACCGAGAAGAACTTGCCCTTCTTGTCCGCCTCGGCGCCCTTGACCTCGGAAGCGCTGATCTCCTTAACGCCCGTCAGAGCCATAAACTCATCGTAAACCTTGTTGACGGTACCGGTACCGAAGATAATCATGAGCTGGCCGCTGTTGTACAGCACGCCCTTGACGCCATCGATGTTCTCGAGCTCGGCCTTGTTGTATTTGCTCGTATCCTTGAGCACCAGACGCAGACGAGTCACGCAATGCGTGGCGCCCTCGATGTTCTCCAGTCCGCCGACGTTGTCGACGACTTGCTGGGACACTGCCTTGTAGTCCATGTTCCTCTCCATTCCTTTTCTAAATCATAAAACGGTTCGTTGCCGCTACAGAGACGCGATCGTTGCGTTTGCGCACTTGAGCGTACCGTCGGTGACCGTCAGCGCCACACCCTGGCCCTGCTTATTGCAGAAGCGAGCGTTAAGCGCAACATCATCGACAAAGATGGTCGCGATATCGTCGTCAACGACCAGGCGCACATGATGAGTGCCCTCGCCCTTAAAGAACAACGGACGCTCGAGGCCCATGTTGTTGACCTGGAACCACGGGTACTGGGGAGCCGGCGTGAACTCGAGCTTGCCCTCGCGCAGGTTGGCGCGGAACTCATAGGCAAGACCGGTCTCGGCGTCCTCGGCGAACTTGACCGAGAAGCCGGCAGCGTTACCGCCGAGCTCAATGTCGGTATCGAGCAAGTAGGTGGAGCCGGCATCCGCGGCGAGCACCTGCTCGACCTTGCCCGACTCGCAGGAAAGCTCAAAGGTCTCGACTGCCTTAGCCTCGCCAAAGGCGCCAAGCATGCTGTCGGGGAGCTTGGTGCCGAGCGTTCCGTCGGCACGCTGAACGATCTCGAGGGGCATAAAGGTGCCACCCCATAGGTAAGAGCTGGGGTCGCCGCCCTCGTCACGCGTAGGAACCCAACCAAAGAGAACGCGACGCTCGCCATCGAATGCGGTGCGAGCGGCGTAGTACGCGCGGCCGTCGAAGGAGTCGTCAGCGGGGGTAATCCAAGGACCGTTGATGGACTTGGACATGCGGTAACGGGTCTTGTTGCCGTCGCTGTACTCGGAAAAGACGAGGTACCACCAGTCGCCCATCTTAAAGAGATCAGGCATCTCAAACATGGTGTACAGGCCCGGGTTCCACCAGTCGCCCTGGAACTCCCAGTTGGTCAGATCCTTGGAGGTGAACTTGACCAGGCGGCCGGTCATCAGACGCTTGTCCTCGCCCACACGCGTGCCGAGGATGAGCATGTACTCTTCGTTCTCCTCATCCCAAAGCACAAAGGGATCGCGCCAGTTGCGGTCATCGTAACCCTCCTGGGGCGGAAGCAGCGTCTCGGCGATGTTCTTCTCCCACTTGACGGCGTCGTCGCTCGTTGCGTGAAGAAGAACCTGCTTCATCAAACGTGCGCGGACCTTATCGCGATTGCAACCAGTGTAGAGCGCATGGTACTTGTCGCCCACCTTAAACACCGTTCCGGCATAAATGTACTGGTCGACTTCCTCGTCGCCGCCGCGCTCAAGGCTCTCGCCAAAGTCCTTGTAGTTGACGAAATCCTTGGTCGTAGCGAGTGCCCAGCCAAACGGCTCTCCGAAAGGTTCGGGGTTACGCGTGTCACGCTGATGATAGAGATAGAACGTGCCGTCCTCGCCGTACGGCATGATGTCGCCTACCCAAATTCCCTCAGGCTGGTAATACACCTTGTGCATCCGAGACTTCCTTTCCACGACATACTAACTCGGTACAATGGCAAGATATGTCAATCGTTTTCATATGTCAAACGTTTTCACACCAATACGTCTTTTCGCAGTTCCAGTCGTCGGCAAACGGTTGACATATGCCGGTGAACGGTCATCAGAGGCGTTTGAGGAATTCTTTTGGCACGGGATGAACTACGCAGTTTTGCCCTCAATGAGTTCAACGGGGAGCTTGATATTCGATTCGGGATTATCGCCGTTAATAAGAGCGATGATGGATTGCGCCGCGAGCTCTCCGATGCGATCGATATCTTGACGTACGGTTGTTAAGTCAGGCATAAACGTCATAGTTCGGCGGGCACCATCCGCGCCCACGACCTTAATATCGTCTGGAGCGCTCAAGCCGCGCTGCTTCATCACGTTGAGACAGATGGCCGCCATCGTATCGTCTCCCGCAAAGATGCCGTCAATATCGGGGTTCTCATCGAGGATCTTCGCAACGACCGCGCCCTTTTCGTCGTCGGGCTTAACGAACTCAACCTCACGGACAAGCGCGGACAAACCGGCCTGCTCAACAACATCGAGGTAGGCATCGGTACGCTTATTGGCAGGCATGCGCATGCGGCTATTGCTGCGCAGGCACAGGATACGCCTGCAGCCGTCATCAATCAGACGGCGCGTGGCGAGCTCGCCGATGCCATAGCTGTCACTTGCAATCTGGACAGAGCCCTCGCCGAGATCGCAGTCGATGCCAACCAGGCTCAAGCCCATCTCGGCATATGCCTCGGCACCGATATTGAGGGAGTTGACGATGACGCCGTCGACCATATTGCGGCGGAGCATGTCAATATAGGAACGCTCAAGATCGGGTCGATTGGCGCTGTTGCACAGCAGCATCTTAAAGCCGTTTTCCGCCAACGTGCGCTCGACCGCCTGCACAACCTGAGCATGGAACGGGCTGCTCACAAAGGGAACGATCATACCGATAAGATTCAGGCGACCGTTGAGCATGGCACGGGCGATATCGTTGGGCGTATAGTTGATGCGCTCCATCGCGGCATGGACCTTATCGCGGGTCTCTTGGCTAATATAGCCGCGATTATTAAGCACGCGAGATACCGTAGTAGGCGAAACCCCCGCCACCGCTGCAACTTCCTTGATGCCAGGCTTAGCAGAATCCTTAGAACGAGCGCCCTCGCGAGCCATAGCACCCTCCCCCATCAACATGTCAAACGTTTACATACGAACAAAGCATACCCCAACAACAGCGGGTAGACGGTAACAGCACAAGTAAGTAAACGACTCATCCAAATAATTAGGAGAGTTCCGCCTAAAGGGTGACTACACAGGACCCCCGCCGGGCCGCTTTGGGTTACTTTCCAAAACATTTCCGCAGGACGCAAAGGGCTCCGCCGCGCGAAGCGCGCAGCGGAGCCCTTTGCATGTCCGAGGACGTTTTGGAAAGTAACCCAAAGCGGCCCGGCGATCCTGCGGGAGTTAAACCCCTTTAGAACTTGTCGTGGAAGGTACGCGAAATGACCTCGTCCTGCTGCTCCTTGGTGAGCGTGTGGAAGTTCACGGCGTAGCCGGAAACGCGGATGGTCAGCTGCGGATACTTCTCGGGGTGAGCCTGAGCGTCGAGCAGCGTCTCACGGTTGAAGACGTTGATGTTCAGGTGGTGGCCACCCTTCTCGGCGTAAGCGTCGAGCATGTGGACCAGGTTATCGGCCTGGGTCTCGGAAACTTCAGAAACCTTCATAATGTGTCTCCTTCGATTAATAGGCGCCGGCCGAAACCGGCGCGCTAATCAGTAATCGTTATTGTTAGTATAGCACTAACAATAGTTACTCGCCCAGCTGATCAAGGTCGATATCGCCAAAGAACACCTGATCCTCCTTGCCGAGCGCACTCGGGATAATGGAGAAGGTGTTGGAGATGCCGTCCTGAGCATCACGGAACGGGAGCTTAGAAACCGAAGACAGCGAAGCGATGGCGCCGTGGCTATCGCGCTTGTGCATGGGGTTAGCACCCGGGGCGAACGGCTGGCCAGCCTTGCGGCCATCGGGCGTGGAGCCGGTCTTCTTACCGTACACGACGTTGGAGGTGATGGTCAGAACCGAGGTCGTGGGCACGGAGTTGCGGTAGGTGTCGTTCATGCGGATGTACTCCATGAACTGGTGCACAACGTCGTGAGCGATCTGGTCGACGCGGTCGTCGTCGTTACCGTACTTGGGGAACTCGCCCTCGGTCTCGAAGTCGACGATGATGCCGTTCTCGTCACGGACGGGGTGGACCTTGGCGTACTTGATGGCGGACAGGGAGTCAGCCACGACGGAAAGGCCAGCGATGCCCGTAGCGAACCAGCGGTGCACGTGCTTGTCGTGCAGAGCCATCTGGATGCGCTCGTAGCAGTACTTGTCGTGCATGTAGTGAATGATGTTCAGCGAGTTGACGTACACGCCAGCGAGCCACTTCATCATGTCGTTGTACTTGGCCACAACGTCGTCGTAATCGAGCGTATCGCCCTCGACGGCGCGATACTTGGGGCCGACCTGCTTCTTGGAGACCTCGTCAACACCGCCGTTGAGTGCGTACAGCAGGCACTTGGCCAGGTTGGCGCGAGCGCCGAAGAACTGCATCTCCTTGCCGATGCGCATGGAGGACACGCAGCAGGCAATGCCGTAATCGTCGCCGTGATAGACGCGCATGAGGTCGTCGTTCTCGTACTGGATCGAGGAGCTGGCGACGGAAGTCTTGGCGCAGAACTTCTTGAAGTTCTCGGGCAGACGGGTCGACCACAGAACGGTCATGTTGGGCTCGGGGCTGGTGCCCATGTTCTCGAGCGTGTGCAGGTAGCGGTAGCTCATCTTGGTAACGAGCGTACGGCCGTCAACACCCATGCCGCCGATGGACTCGGTGACCCACTGCGGGTCGCCGGTGAACAGGGCCTGGTACTCGGGGGTACGGGCGAACTTGACCATGCGGAGCTTCATGATGAAGTGATCCACGAACTCCTGGATCTGCTCCTCGGTGAAGGTACCGTTGGCAAGGTCGCGCTCAGCGTAGATGTCGATGAACGTAGAGGTACGGCCGATGGACATAGCAGCGCCGTTCTGCTCCTTGACGGCAGCAAGGTAGGCGAAGTACATCCACTGGATGGCCTCCTGCGTGTTGGTAGCAGGGTTGGAAATGTCGAAACCATAGGTCTCGGCCATCATCTTGAGCTCGCCGAGGGCGCGGATCTGCTCCTGCAGCTCCTCGCGATCGCGGATGTTGTCGGCGGTCATGACCGTCGGAGTGGAAGCCTTCTGGGCCTCCTTGTCCTTGATCAGGTAGTCGACGCCGTACAGGGCAACACGACGGTAGTCGCCGATGATGCGGCCGCGGCCATAGCCATCGGGCAGACCGGTGATGATGTGAGCCGAGCGGCAAGCACGCATCTCGGGGGTGTAAACATCGAAGACGCCAGCGTTGTGGGTCTTGCGCTCGAAGGTGTAGCGCTCAACAACGTTCTCGTCGACCTTGTAGCCGTGCTGGCTGGCAGCCTGGCAAGCGATGCGGATACCACCGTTGACGTGCAGCGCGCGCTTGAGCGGCTTGTCGGTCTGGAGGCCAACAATGGTCTCCTTGTCGCGATGGGCATTATCGATGTAGCCAGCGGGGTGGCTCACGATACCCGTGACGGTCTTGGTGTCCATATCGAGGACACCACCCTGCTCGCGCTCCTTAAGCAGCAGGTCGAGAACCTCGCCCCACAGCTCCTTGGTACGCTCGGTCGGACCTACGAGGAACGACTCATCGCCCTCGTAGGGGGTGTAGTTCTTCTGGATGAAGTCTCGGACGTCAACCTCTCCCGTCCAGATACCTTCCTTGAAGCCTTCCCATGCCTCCTGCATTGTGTAACCACGCTCCTAGTTACGTGTAATGCGGCGCTCTCTCACACCGCTGCTTATTGAATTCTTGAATGTTCGGCTTGCACTACCGGCTTCTTCCGTTCTTCACCACACGTTGGTGCAGGAAAAACGTTTGTCCACCTTGGAACTACAACCCAAAACCCAAGATTTCACCCGTCTGAGAAGGATAACATAGCCACCCTCTCCATCTGGGCTGTTATATGTTTCTTTTTTTATATCATAAGAGCGTTTTTTACAAACCCGCAGGAAATGCGAGCGCAAACAACTACCGTTCACCGATTTGTTTGGTATTTTTCCTTGCCTTTATACGTCCATCACTCTAGCTGTTATGCCAGCTTTAGCAGGGTAAAGTGCCTCTGAGTAGGCTTTGGAACATGCCTAACGATCTGCCCCTAACTTTGCTGGCACCGACGGTGTACGGAGGTCGCCTAAAGGTAGTTTTCTAGACATGTCCTAAAATCTACCGCATAGGGTACGCGTGCAAGGGTATCATCTTTCACCGAAAATAGTTTCTAGTGTTAGGGGTTTTCGGTGGAAGATACCGATTTCCGTGAACTTGGGCGTCAGCTCCTTACCGAGTTCGGCAGCATGCATCAGCGCATTTCGCGTTTTGCGGACAAAGCCCTCGGCGGCGAGATGGCCGTCATGCGCGCCCTCATACTCGCCGGCGGTTCGCTCACGCCGAGCGAACTCGCTGATCGCGCCTGGGTCTCGAGCGCCCGCATCGCCAATATTCTGCGCGCCCTCGAGGCCAAGGGCTGGGTCGAGCGCGAGCACTCAAAGACTGACCGTCGTCGCGTACACGTCATAGTGACCGACAAGGGATTCCAGGATCTCGAAATCAAACGTCGGGAATTCGAGGCCCGCACCGCGGCTTTCCTCGAGCAGCTCGGCGAAACAGATACCCAAGAGATGGTGCGCCTTCTTAGGCGTGCCAACGAAATTATCGACCGCAATCAAGAAAGGAGAGATGCCGAGTGAGGATTCTCAAGCTCTTTAAAAAGCATATCCTGGCACTGTTCGCAGCTATCGTGCTTATCGTAATCAGCTGCAACGCCGATCTGGCGCTGCCTACCTATATGAGCGACATCGTCGACGTGGGTGTGCAGCAAGGCGGCATCGCCTCGCCCGTACCCGACACCATCCGCGCCGAATCGCTCGACGACCTTGAACTCTTTATGAGCACCAAGGACGCCAAAGCTGTGGAGGCCGTGTTTAGCAAGGCTGACAAAAATGGCATTCGAACGTATAAGAGTACCGAGGAAGAGCGTGCCGATGGAGGCAAGATTGCCGACATTATGAGCCTGCCCGAGACTGTCGTCCTTTCGCTCGACCAGGGCATTGACGCCGACTCCATGGGCGACATGGCCGGCTCGTCCAGCGAGAAAGACAACAACGCTGCCCAGGCCATGCCCACCCCCGAGCAAATGGCAGCGATGACGCCCGAGCAGCTCGCCGAGATGCAGCAGAAGGCCGCAGCGGCGCAGAACATGCAAAAGCAGATTGATGCCGACGGCGGTAAGATCACCATGAAGAGCCTGCGCCTGGGTGTCGAGGGCGGTCTGGTAGACCAAAGCAAGCTCGTCGAGGGCGCCAACCAAATGGCGGACAAAATGGGCTCCATGTCGGGCTCCATCGTCACCCAGCGCGCCGTGAGCTATGTACAGGACGAGTACAAGGCACAGGGCATCGACCCCGCCGACGTGCAGAACGCCTACCTGAGCCACATGGCGACCACGATGTTTGGGCTGTGCCTGGTGTCGCTGGTCGCCACCATCCTGACCGGCGCCGTGGCTTCGCGCACCGCCTGCTCCATCGCCCGCGACCTGCGTCGCGAGACCTTCAACAAGGTTATGCACTTCTCGCCGGCCGAGGTGGGCAAGTTTAGCCAGGCCTCGCTCATCACCCGCTGCACCAACGATATTCAGCAGATCCAGATGGCCGCAACCCTGTTTATCCGCATGTGCCTGATGGCCCCCGTCATGGGCATCGTCGCCGTCATGCGCGTCCTGGCCAACCACACCGGTCTGGAGTGGACCATCGCCGTGGCCATCATCGCGGTTTCGGCCGTTGTCGGCGTGCTCATGGGCCTCACCATGCCCAAGTTCAAAAAGATGCAGAGCTTTGTGGACCGCGTGAACCTTACCGCCCGCGAGCTGCTCGACGGCCTTATGCCCATCCGCTCGTTCAACCGTGAGGAGCATGAGCTCGAGCGTTTTGACAAGGCTTCGCTCGACCTGATGACCACGCAGCTCTACACCAACCGCGCCATGAGCTTCATGATGCCGCTCATGATGCTCGTCATGAACTGCATCACCGTGCTTATCGTCTGGTTTGGCGCGCAGGGCGTGTCCGACGGCGTGATGCAGGTCGGCAACATGATGGCGTTCATCTCCTACACTATGCAGATCGTCATGGCGTTTATGATCCTCACCATGGTTTCGGTCATCCTGCCCCGTGCCGAGGTCGCAGCCGAGCGCGTAGATGAGGTCATCACCTGCCCCACGAGCATCAACGACCCTGCCTCGCCCAAACTGCCCGCGGCCAGCTCGCCGCGCGGTGAGCTCACCTTCCGCGACGTGAGCTTCCAGTACCCCGATGCCCGCGCCGATGTCATCAGCGGCGTGAACTTCACCACGCATGCCGGTCAGATGCTCGGCATCATTGGCTCCACGGGCTCGGGCAAGTCCACGCTCGTGCAGCTGATTCCACGCTTGTACGACGTCACGGGCGGCAGCATTTCGCTCGACGGCATCGACGTGCGCGACATGACCCTTTCCGAGCTGCGCCGCCGCATCGGTTATATTCCGCAGCAGGGTCGTCTGTTCTCGGGCACCGTTGAGAGCAACCTCAAGTTTGCGGGCGACATGGTAAGCGATGATGACATGCGCCAAGCCGCGCGCATCTCACAGGCCGAGGACTTTATCGCCGAGCGCGAGGGCGGCTACGACTCCACCATCAGCCAGGGCGGCTCCAATGTCTCGGGCGGTCAGCGTCAGCGCCTGGCCATCGCCCGCGCGTTGGCCAAAAAGCCCGAGGTCGTGGTTTTCGATGATTCGTTTAGTGCGCTCGACTACAAGACCGACGCGCGCCTGCGCGAGGAGCTCGCCAAAAACGTCACCGACGCCGCACTCGTGGTCGTGGCCCAGCGCATCGCGACCATCATGCACGCCGACCAGATCATCGTGCTCGACGACGGCCACGTAGTGGGCACCGGCACACACGAGGAGCTACTGCGCAGCTGCCCGGCGTACCTAGAGATCGCACAGTCGCAGCTTTCCGCCGAGGAGCTGGGGCTTACCCAAGAAGAAATTGCAGCCGTCATGGAAGGAGGCGAGCGCTAATGGCAGACGAGACCAAGACTCAGATTCCCAAGCCCACCCGCCAGCGTGGTCCCATGGGCCGCATGGGTGGCATGCGCCGTGGCGAAAAGGCCAAGGACTTTAAGGGCACCATGAGGCAGCTGCTCGGCTATATCGGCCAGCACAAGATTGCCGTGTTTGCCGCCGTCGCCTTTGCCGTGTGCTCGGTCGTCTTTAACATTGTGGGACCCAAGGTGCTCGGCCAGGTTACCACCAAACTGTTCGAGGGCTTGGTTGCCAAGGTCAACGGCACCGGCGATGTCGACTTTGCCTGGATTGCCAAGACGCTCGGCTTTTTGCTCTGTCTGTATCTGGCGAGCTCTGTCTGCAGCCTCATCCAGGGCTGGCTCATGACCGGCGTCACGCAAAAGATTTGCTACCGCATGCGCAAGGAGATCGCCGCCAAGATCGCCGTCGTTCCGATGAGTTACTTCAACGGCCACAGCAAGGGAGACGTGCTCAGCCGCATCACCAACGACGTCGATACACTCGGCCAGTCGCTCAACCAGAGCGTGACGCAGCTTATTACGTCCGTCACGCAGATTATCGGCGTGCTCGTCATGATGCTGTCGATCAGCCTGCCGCTCACCGGCGTCACCGTGCTCACGCTGCCGGCAGCCGCAATTATCTTGATGGTGATGATTCACTTCTCGCAGCCGTACTTCCGCGAGCAGCAGCAGGTCCTGGGCGCCGTCAACGGCATTATCGAGGAGGACTTTGCCGGTCAAAACGTCATTCAGGTGTTCGACCGCGCCGAGGCCTCAATCGAGGAGTTCGACCGTCAAAACGACCGCCTGTTTATTAGTGGCTGGCGTTCGCAGTTCCTGTCGGGCCTGATGATGCCGCTTATGAGCCTGGTGGGCAACATGGGTTACGTGGGCGTTGTCGTGGTGGGCGCGCAGCTCGCGCTGACCGGCAATGCCACGCCCGGCGACATCCAGAGCTTTATCCAGTACGTGCGCAACTTTACGCAACCCGTGCAGCAGCTGGGCAACGTGAGCAACACGATGCAGTCGATGGCAGCTGCCACCGAGCGTGTGTTTGAGTTTTTGGCCGCACCCGAGGAGGAGCAGAAGGCCGACGCGCAGATCCCTGAGAAGCGCCCCGGCCACGTGGAGTTTGACCATGTGAAGTTTGGCTATACGCCCGACAAGACCATCATCCACGACTTTAGCTGCGAGGCGCAGCCCGGCCAGACCATCGCCATCGTCGGCCCCACCGGCGCCGGCAAGACCACGCTCATCAAGCTGCTGCAGCGCTTTTACGACGTGGACGGCGGCTCGCTGCGCGTCGAGGGCATCGACGTGCGCGACTGGGACCGCGCGGCGCTGCGCGGCGAGTTTGCCATGGTGCTGCAGGATACCTGGCTGTTTAACGGCACCATCCGCGAGAACATCCGCTACGGACGCCCCGACGCGAGCGATGCCGAGGTCGAGGCCGCCGCGCGTGCCGCGCGTTGCGACCACTTTATCCATACGCTCGCCGGCGGCTACGACTTTATGATCAATGAGGAAGGCACGAACCTGTCGCAGGGCCAGCGCCAGCTCGTGACCATCGCTCGCGCCATTTTGGCCGACCGCCCGGCGCTGATTCTGGACGAGGCGACCTCCAACGTGGATACCCGCACCGAGGAGCTCATTCAGCGCGCCATGGATGCGCTGATGCAGGGCCGCACCAGCTTTGTCATCGCGCACCGCCTGTCCACGATCCGCAACGCCGACGTGATCTTGGTAATTCGCGACGGCGACATCGTCGAGAAGGGCACGCACGATGAGCTGCTCGCCCAAGGCGGCTTCTACGCCGACCTGTACAACTCGCAGTTCGACGAAGCGGCGTAAATTCTGCCGCAGGGAACGAATAACGCCCGAGAACGGGGGCGCAGGACAACCTGCGCCCCCGTTTTGTGTCCTTTGGGCCTCGAAACGCCTCCCCTGGAACCTGATTGACGCTCTCCCTCAAGACCCCGTGGGCAAAAAATGGCAAATATGAGTACTGTCACCTTTTTAGTAACAGCCAAAACTGCCCCAAACGACGTCTTTGCGGCCTAGATATGCCTTCAAATTGATCAAAACGCCCGGTAGCATGCTTCTGCGTGCCAACGTTAATGAACATATCTACTGTTGTGTCTAATATCTTATAAGGTCGATATGATACTAAGCTAGCAACAGTACTCATATTTGCCATTTTTTGTCCACGGGGTATGCCACAGAAGATCCAACTTGCTCCAGCATGTCGTACGCCGGCCCCCCTTCCGGCGAGTGCCGACATTTCCCCAGATAAAACCGACCGAAATAAACCTGTCCCTTTTCGGTAGGTTTCGCTTGCACTTTAGCGTGCGACAGCGGATAATGCCGAGCATTCGAGAATTCGCCAATTGTTGCCGTTAATTGATAAAGGAGGCCCCGTATGGCCATGGAATTCAAACGCAGGCTGCCGATCCCCATGGAGATCCGCGAGGAAATGCCGCTTTCCGCCGAGCTTACTGCCAAGAAGCAGGCATTCGATGCCGAGGTCGCCAAGGTCTTTACCGGCGAGGACGCACGCAAGGTGCTCATCATTGGCCCGTGCTCTGCCGATCGCGAGGACTCGGTGCTCGAGTACATGAACCGCCTGGCCAAAACCGCCGAGGAGGTCAAGGACAAGCTCATCATCATCCCGCGTGTTTACACCAACAAGCCGCGCACCAAGGGCACCGGCTACAAGGGCCTGCTGCACAACCCCGACCCCGAGGCGCCCGATGACCTGCTCGAAGGCGTTAAGGCCATCCGCCACATGCACCTGCGTGTCATCGAGGAGACCGGCTTCTTTACCGCCGATGAGATGCTCTACCCGTCGAACTACCAGTACCTCATCGACCTGCTGAGCTATGTCGCCGTGGGTGCGCGCTCGGTTGAGAACCAGGAGCATCGCCTGGTATCGAGCGGCATTTCGGTGCCTGTGGGCATGAAGAACCCCACCGCCGGCTCTACCACCGTAATGCTCAACTCCATTTACGCCGCGCAGGCGCACCAGAGCTTCATCTTCCGCAACTGGGAAGTCGAGTGCGATGGCAATCCGCTCGCACACGCCGTCATGCGTGGCTACATCGGTCTCGACGGTCGCACCTACCCCAACTACCACTACGAGCACCTCGAGCGCTTGGCTGAGCGCTACACCGAGCATGCCGGTTACGCCAACCCGGCGGCGGTCATCGACTGCAACCACGACAACTCAGGTAAGCGCCCGCTGGAGCAGTACCGCATCTGCAAGGAGGTGCTCGACAGCTGCCGCCGCAACGAGTCCATCTCCAAGCTGGTCAAGGGCTTTATGATCGAGTCCTACCTTGAGGACGGCAACCAGCCGGTTGACGGCGGCGTCTTTGGCAAGTCGATTACCGACCCGTGCCTGGGCTGGGAAAAGACCGATTACCTCATCCACGAGATCGCGGAGCGTGTTTAGTTACGCGGGCCGCATTTGGACAATCTGACGTTCAACTTCAAGGGCGCGACCAGAAGGTCAACGCCCTTTCGTTTCACGTCACCTTGCCTCAAATGCGACCCGCTCGCTCATATGACCCAATCCACTGTCAAGGGCCACAATGGCCCCGCCGACCGCTTGCAATCGGTCGGCGGGGCCTGCCGTTAAACCCGTCCCGGTCCGCCCCCGGCATGTCATCGACGCCTTCGGCTCAGTCTCATATCCGCGGATACCGCTCCGGCGGCCCGCAATCCTCTCCTTCGGCGGGGTTCCCCTAGTCTGTCTTCGCGCATGCGGCGGCCGCCGCGCGCACAGCGAGAACGGGGGTGTCCCCGAAGGCTGCCCGGCTCGCCGGGACGGGGGCTTATGTCTATTCCGCGCCCTCCCGGCACATCGTGCCGAGGGCCCACAGCCACCTCACGAGCTCGGCCGCGGTGGCCGCGTTCGCCTTCGCCTGCGGCATCCCGCGGGCGATCATCTCCTCGCGGCGGCGCAGGAGCCTCTCGGACCCCTTCCTCCCGTGCATCCTTATCTCGAGGGGCACGCGTCGTGCCGCCGTAGACATAGCCGCGGCGGGCTAGGAACGCCAGGAGCCGCCGCTTCGCCGCCGCGAGCCTCGCGGTCGCGGCGTCGTGGGCGGCGGCGAGGTCCCTGAGCCCCTCGATCTCGGGGGACGGCACCCATACCGGGGTGACGTCGTGCGACAGTATCGCCTTGGCCATCCTGGCCGCGTCGTTGCGGTCGTTCTTGGACGAGAGGTCGGCAGCCGACCTCGGGACCTTGGAGACGGCCGCGACGACGCAGTCGACGCCGAGCCCGGAGAGCTCCCTTTGCGGGGCGAAGCCGAGGTAGCCGCTCTCGTAGGCGGCGAGCGACGGGCCGGGGAAGCCCGACATCCACTCCGCGACCTCGCCCCAGGGGTTGCCGCGGAACCTCCTCGTCACGGCCTCGCCCGTCTCCGCGTCGAGCGCGCAGACGGTGGTGGACCTGAGGTGTACGTCCATTCCGAAGGCGGTAGAATATCTAGGCACGGGAGCCTCCCAACCTCGTTGCGGCGCGGCTGCGCCTCTGGCACTTCGACAACATTGTCGCAGCCCCGACCCGCGGTCACGAGCGGGGGCTCCTGTCGTTTCCGTGCCCCTGGATTGGGTCATAGTGTCTGTCCGTCCTCTACCTGCGGCGTTGTCTTGCTCCGGATGCGTCAGTTGGGGACGTTCCTTTCCTGCCGGCAGTCTGGGACATTCCTTGGGGTAGTCGTTGGGGACGCTCTTGTTTGACTAGTCGTTTAAGAACGTCCATTACAGTCGAAATTGTCAGCCCGGGACCGTCTCGGGCTACGATTGAGGCGCGCCCAGAACGGGCCGCCGACCGGGCGCCCGCGCACGGCCGAACGTCCCTGCCCCCGAGAGGGCCAATTGGGTGCTGCCGGCGCGGGGCGCGCCGCCCCCGACGGCTGATAGGAAAGTGCCGGGCAGGTGCCGCGGCTGGTAATGTGAGTGCCGAGGGGGAGGCCATCCGGTCGAACGACTACCGGAAGGATACCACCGTGAAAGCGCCATCCACCAGGCCCGCGGCCGTGCTCGGCCTGGACGTCGGCAAGTCGTCGCACTGGGCCTGCCTGATCGACCGCGACGGGGAGGTGCTGGCCAGCGCCCCCGTCCGCAACAGGGAGGCCGAGCTCGACGCGCTGTTCGCCTCCGCGCCCGCCGGCACGCTCGTCGTCGTCGACCAGTTCCGCAACATAGGGTCCCTCGCCGTGAGGCGGGCCCGCGCCGCGGGGCTCGGGGTCGCCCACCTGCCCGGGCTCGCCGCCAGCCGCGCCGCGGGCCTGTTCGCCGGCGAGGCCAAGACCGACGAGCGCGACGCCGCGGTGATCGCGCGGACCGCCCTGGGCGTGCCGGACTCCCTGTCGGGGGTCCCGGGCCGCGGCGAGGCCCTCGAGGCCGCCCGCGCCCTCTCGTCGCAGCGCGACCACGTCGTCGCCTGCGCGACCAGGGACAAGAACCGCCTGCGCGCGGTGCTGCTCGAGTCCTGCCCGGCCCTCGAGGCCGCGGTCGACCTGTCGGACCGGCGGTGGCTGGAGCTGCTCGCCGGGTTCGGCGGGGCGTGGGGGATCGCCCGCTCCGGGGCCGAGGGCCCGCGGGCCGAGGCCGCCGGGGAGGCCGCGGCCGCCTCCACCGCGCCCCCGCCGGCGCTCGTCGAGGCCGAGAACAGGCAGGTCAGGTTCCTGGCCGCCCGGATATCGGAGGCCCTCGACGAGGCCGGGGCCCTCGAGGCCGAGACGGCGGCGCAGCTCGCGGTGTCGGTCGACATCGGGAGGTTCCCGGACCACGACCACCTGGCCTCGTACTGCGGCATAGCCCCGAGGGTGAGGAGCTCCGGCACGTCGGTGAGGTCGGTCAGGGCGTCCAGGCGCGGCGACGCGAGGCTCAAGTCCCTGCTGATCTTCTCGTGCAACAGCCTGGTGAGGTCCTCGGGGCGCTACGGCGAGTACTACCGGGTCTGCAGGGCGCGGGGCATGGGGCACGGGCGGGCGCTCAAGGCCGTCGCGAGGAAGCGGCTCAGGGCGATATACGCCGTGATGCGCGACCGGGTGCCCTACCGGGAGTAGCCCCGACGGTTGACAAAACTATAGGAACACCCAATGACTATCCTCGTGATCCCTTTTCCTCCGCCCCCGAAGGATCGGGGCTCGTCTGCCGAATGGTTGCTGCAGCGGCGGTGCGCCCATGTCACACTCAGAGGTGGCCTGACCCTACCTGGAAGGAGCCTCCGTGAGCCTTGACAACGTAACCCTGCGCGCCGCCACGCTTGATGACCTGACCGGCATCGCCGCCATCTACAACCAGCTGTGGTGCAACACGCTACGCAACCGCGGCGACGTCGATGCTGCCGATTTCTGCGCGCGCTTCAACATCGCCATGCAGCTGCAGCGCTCCCCCATCGCGCTTGTCGCCGAGGCCGAGGGCCGCATTATCGCCGCCTGCTGCATCGGCATCTTCGAGAACGGCAAGCCGCGTACCAACCCCACGTGGGTACCCTGCTACGACGAGATGTTCGCCCAGGCAACCGAGATGGCAAAGACTGCCGACGCCAAGCTCGAGGGCTCGCTCTTTGGCGACAGCCGTGAGAAGGCAACGGCCGATCGCTTTGCCGCCACGGGCAACGAGTATGCCCAGGGCCAGCTCAACCTGATCATCATTGTGCCCGAGTGGCAGGGCAAGGGACTCGGCCGCGAGCTCATCGACCTTGCGCGCGCCGAACTCGCTAAAGCCGGGTGCACCAAATTCTTCCTGATGAGCGACTGCAACTCTGACTGGCAGTTCTACGAGCACCTCAACATGAAGCGCATCCTGGAGGATCACAGCCAAGACACCGGCGACGGCTTTATCGTCTACATGTACGGAGGCGACACGCAGGATTAGCCTGAGTGCCGCCTCATGGTTTTCTCCAAAACAGCCCAAACCAATCTGCCACGCCAAAAGGGACATGCCAAAAAGGGACAGGTTTATTTTGGCAGGTTTTATCTGGGCAAACGCCAACCGCCGCGAGGAAGTTGCCTTCCCTCGCGGCGGTCTTCTAGCAGCCAAAACCAAGTGAGTAGACTTTTTGCAGGAGGCCGAGCACACCCCGAATCGCCACAGCGCTGACCTGCACTGATAATTGTTCTCGGGGGAAGCGGGCACTGCGGGGCGCGGCAACGGCGCGCGATTTCCGCGTCGCAGCGCTACCCTGATGCTGAATGCCGGGACGATGACCCACTGACCTGCTGACGCCTCTTCGGCCGT
>JAXKBK010000020.1:0-4574 GCA_036553025.1 Collinsella sp.
ACGGCCGAAGAGGCGTCAGCAGGTCAGTGGGTCATCGTCCCGGCATTCAGCATCAGGGTAGCGCTGCGACGCGGAAATCGCGCGCCGTTGCCGCGCCCCGCAGTGCCCGCTTCCCCCGAGAACAATTATCAGTGCAGGTCACGGAAGCATAAAACCAGGGTCTGGTCGACAGATCTCGGTTTTTCCCCGCATTTCCGAATACTCAAAACGGAAGTATGCGGCAAATTCCGGAACCCCCGACCACACCGCCCTTTTGGCGCAAAGAAGCCGCAGGTAGAAGCGTTGATGTGCTCCAGCGTGGTCAACAAGTCTGAATTTTGCCGCATACTTCCGGACTCGGAGAGTCTTAGAAGCCGGTATTGAACTCAAACTCGGTTCCATACACCCTTTTGCTCTCTGAATACAGGTATCGCCCTAGCGATAGTGTGCTATACTATCGCTAGGGCGATACCTGTTAGGAGACTCGCGTGGAACTGTGGCATGGTTCTCAGAAGATCATTGAGACTCCCCAGATTGGCCTGGGGAAAGTCCATAACGACTATGGACAGGGATTCTATTGCACAGAGAGCCTCAACCTTGCAAGGGAATGGGCATGCTCTAGGGACGCAGACGGCTTTGCAAATCGATATGAACTCGACATGGCCGATCTCAAGGTACTCGACCTGCTATCGCCGCAATATTCAGTTCTGCATTGGATAGCGTTGCTTGTAGAGCATCGTTCATTCCGAAAGGACACCGCCGTCGCTGTGGGGGCATGCGAATACCTTCGCGATCATTTTTTGCCAGATGCTAACGCTTACGATGTGATTAGAGGATGGCGTGCGGATGACTCGTACTTCAGCTATGCCAGGGCGTTTGTAAACAATACGATCACCATTGACCAGCTCGGTTGAGCTATGAGGCTCGGTAACCCTGGAGAACAGATTGCGCTCAAAAGCGAGCGCGCGTTTAAGAGCATTCGTTTTGCTGGATTTGAACGTGCGCCACAAGCTCTATATGGCCCATTGGCCAAGGACCGAGATGAGTTGGCAAGGGCGCAGTATCGGGAATTGCTTACCGAAAACCCGTTTGAGGGAATTCGTATCGTCGATATCGTTCGAGAGGGGATGACAGAAAATGATCCACGCCTACAGTGAGATGTATCTCGAGGATGCCATGAGAACGCTGGGCGAGGCAGTCGATTTCGCCCTCTGCGACCAAGGTTTGAATCCAGCCGAGCTGACGGCGATCCTGTCGAACACTATTGAGATGAAACAGTTTGAGCGCGGTATGCCTCGTGTCGTCTGCGGCATGACGGGCGACGAGCTCGCGCGCGAAATTATCGCTCGGGCGGGGCTAAAGCCTGCCGAATGCAGGGAGACCTATCCGTTCGACCGTTCGCCTCAGTATTGGGCGGGCTGGGTTTTGGCCTATACGCAATGGGTAAGCAGCCTGGGCTTTAGCGAACTACTTGAAGTCGCCCCACTCGATTGGATAATCGGTTCGTACCATCCGCTTCTCGAAGCTTCCGAAGACAAATTCGCCCAGATTGTCATCGATAAATGGAACAAAGCCCAGGCAGACAAAAAGGGCCTCAAGGCGGCACGAAAGGCGGCCGGCCTAACGCAAAAACAGCTGGCCGCCCAATCGGGGGTTAAACTTCGCGCTATACAGCTCTACGAACAGAATCAGCTGGATTTACGCCGCGCCTCGGTCTCTTCGGCATTGGCGCTCGCAAACACCCTAAGCTGCGCCATCGAAGACCTCGTCTGGCAACCGATCGCCCTGGAGTACGACTCGCGGGCTATTCCGTCCGAAAGGCTATAGAGGAGGTAGACATGCCTTGGAACTACGTTCAACAAGATGACGGAGCTGATTGCGTTGCTCAAGAAGATCATTCATCTGCGCTCGAGGTAAATTCAGCATCTCCGAATTTGCTCGACGGCGTCACGTCAATCGACGAAGCTATTCGGCAGACCATAGCGGGCATGCCCAACGCGCTCAAGCTCTTGGAGAACTCATGATGGCGGCTATGCAGCGGAGCGCTCATCCGTTCGTGCCGCTCGTGCTCGATGATACCGGTTCGCTCGAAGCTATGGCCGCGGCCGCGATGCGCCTACACAGCACGCTGATGACGGTCGGGCGCTGCTATACAACCGACGCCACAGGCGACCGGGCCGCGCTTGAGCTTGGACGCGTCGAGTCCGTACTTGCGGGTGCATTCTGTACAATATTCGGTCAATCGCCGGCCGATCGCTTCGCAGACATCTTTGACCAGGTCACCTACGTGGCAGAGCACATGGTCAGGGACCACATCTTCGAGGACGGTAACAAACGTACCAGCCTTATCTACGCATTGTCCGTCTTAAGGTTCGCCGGCACTCCGGTCGTGCTGTCCGACAGCCCCGAGCCCAAAGACAACCAGTACTATGCCTGGATCCAGGACCTCGTATCCGGAAACCGTACGACCAGCGGGCTCGCCGAGGAGCTGCGCCGCGGTTGCATTGCGGGCATAGGCGACCCGTCGCACGTATAGAATCAAAGCATCTGCACGCCGGTTATTGAATTGATTGGACACCACATGGAGATCCCCAGCGCCCTGTGCTGCCGCCCCGAGACCTCGTGGATCAAGCGGTAAATGGTGGTTTAGCTGCTGGTTTGCTGGACGCCTTGTTTGTGATGGAACGGCATGTGCCCAAGAATTTGAATTCGAGGGCAAAAAGTTCTTGGTAAACAACGCGAGGCTATGATAGTATCTCTTTTGCCGAAAGGCGACGGGCGATTGGCTCAGGGGTAGAGCATATCCTTCACACGGATGGGGTCACAAGTTCGAATCTTGTATCGCCCACCATCTAAAGCGCAGGTCAGAGGAGTTAAGCCTCTGGCCTTTTTCTTTTTGACATCAAGCTTGACACCAAAACTGACACCAAAATCAAATCGTAGTCATCTAAGGCGTCATTTTATATCGCACCCTTTTTGCTGACGTCATTGCACGTTTTGTATATAACGCATGCGTATTTTCATTGAATTACCCATATGATACGAGCGCAAATGTGGAGACAGGGACCACACGCCCAGAGCTCCTTCCAGCGGATTTCTATCACACGAGGGATTTTTGGCAGAACTCGTCAAGCTATTGGCCAGCGTTTGGTCAGCTTCCGGTACTTACCCGCATGATGCCCCAGTAGATAATCGGCGATGTCCGCAATCCGCACGGCCCGCGGCCGAAACCAGGGGAGGCGCAAATGGACGAAATCGTCTGCGCAAACACCGCATTCCGCTACTGGCGCTGCCCACCGCAGGTGCGCGACCTCTACCCGCGCCTGCCCAACACCGAAGACGGTTGGCGAGCTCTATCCCAAGCCCCTTTCGTAACCGACGTCCTCAAGACCCCGATCATCGCTGTTGCTTCGCCAGGTTGTTGTAATCACCACTCGGGATTGCGCTCTACAATTCGCTGGGATGGGGCATCGGATGCCGGCACAACAATCGACACTCATTTTGGCTTTAGTGTCACCAATCCGCTAAACACGTTATTTACTATGACACGCTTTGTGTCTCAAATAGATCTCGTACTGGCTATGTACGAACTTTGCGGCTGGTTTTCTGTTTTCGAGCCGGCTCCCGCTGCCGAAATGCAGTTAAAACTGGCGGTAGAAAAGAATCGCAATTCCAGCACGCAGGATCTGTTCGAACTTGGAGAAGGCGAAGACGAGATTCCCTGGAAACGAGTTTATGCCCGCGCAACCGTAAAGGACCCAGATAGTGATGGCCAAACAAGCAAGCGTGAGGATGGAAGAGAGGTTACGAAACTCAAAGGTACTTCTCTTTGGATGAGAAAGCCGCTCATCGAACTGAGCGACCTGCATCGTTTCGCCGACAAGGTCAAAAGTCAAATGTGGGGAAAGCAGTTTTATGATGCCGCTCAGCAGGTTATCGGCATTGCTGCATCTCCACTCGAGGTTGCGGGGGTCCTGCTCCTAAGTCGTTCTCGACGTCTAGGTGGTTCAGGATTCAGATACGTGTACCTCAACGATTTAACCCCTCTATCCGAGGCTGCCCAAAGCATCGCTGGTCAAAAGGTCTGCTACGGGGACATCGTGATTGTAAACCCAATGCTAATGAAGGCAGTAATTATCGAGATCCAAGGTGAAGTCATCCATGGATCAGGCGCGGTACTTGACCACGATGCGGAGCGTATGACTGCGCTTCAGAGCATGGGTTTCGACGTGTTCCTGGTAACCCACGATATGCTTAACGACAAAAAGCAGCTAGACATCATAGTCAAAAGCGTTTGCAGCCGTTTGGGGATTCGATATAAAGCCAAATCCAAGGCAATGAAGTGCGCCGAGACGCGACTGCGAGCAAATGTTTTGTGCAACTGGATGGACATCGGAAATTAGCCGGCGATAAGGAACTAGAACGATCTAGTTTGGTTGCCAGTGAATTAGTGTCATTTCAAAACTATGTCGGATTACGGGGCTGGACCCGGACCGGCCGTCCATACCCTGCATTTCACGGAATGCGCAAGTCGCCTACCTGCGGTCTTGATTTTGCCGATTGCGGCATGCTCGGGGCTTCCCGGCCTGGCCCCG
>JAXKBK010000021.1:0-7490 GCA_036553025.1 Collinsella sp.
ATACAAGGTTTCCTGCTCTACAGTCCTGCTCGCACGGAGAGCACATTAAGTGCTCTCCGGCTCGTGCGGAACTCGCGATAAACCTTGTATACGCCCGCCCGCTCCCGAGGGGCTCCCATCCCAAATGCGGAGCAAAGCTCCGCATGCCATCTTTTCTTTCAGCTAAAGCACGCCGGAAATTCGACGCTGGCTTGTTAACCTTGCTGGACGTTGTCGACGCCGATCCAGCTCAGAAGCTATATCGATACAGAAAGGTCCCCGGCGCTGCCCGGGCGCCAACGGCCGCATATGAACTTTATCGCGAGTTCCGCACGAACAGGAGGCCACTTAATGTGGCCTCCGTCGTGAGCAGGACTGTAGAGCAGGAAAGTTCATATGCGGCCGTTGGCGCCCGGGCAGCGCCGGGGATCGCACCTTTGCGACTACAGCGTCATGTTCGGATCGGCATCGACGTCGAACGGCGAGATTTCACCTCGGTCGAATTTACGGCGGGCGACCTCCGCGATCATGGCAGCGTTATCGGTGCACGCCGAAAGCGGTGGAACCGTCACGCGAATACCTTGCCGTCCGAGTTTCTTAATCATCATCTCGCGCAGATGCGGGTTAGCCGAGACGCCGCCGCCGATGCAATACTCCTTGCATCCGGTGGCATGCAGCGCGTTCTTGGCCTTCTTGTACTGCACGTCAAAGACCGCCGCCTCAAACGAAGCCGCCAGGTCGGGCAGGTGAATCGTTCGGCCGGCCTTGGTCTCCTGCTCGATATAGAGCGTCACAGCGGTTTTAAGGCCCGAAAGCGAGAAACGATAGTCTCCCCTGCTGTTAAGCGCACGGGGGAAATCAATCGCGCGGGGATTGCCCGTCTCGGCCAGCTTGGAAATGATGGGGCCACCGGGATAGCCCAGGCCCAGCGCCTTGGCCACCTTGTCAAAGGCCTCGCCCACGGCGTCGTCGAGCGTCTCGCCGAGCACCTCGTAGTCACCCCACGCCTTCACGTGCACGAGCATGGTGTGCCCACCCGAGACAAGCGTGAAGATAAACGGCGGTTTGAGGTCGGGTTGCGCCAGCAGGTTGGCAAACAGATGGCCCTCAAGATGATTGACGCACACGAGCGGCTTGCCGGCAGCGTAGGCAAAGCCCTTGGCGAAGGCGACGCCAACCACGAGCGCGCCCACCAGGCCCGGACCCTGCGTCACGCCCACAGCGGCAAGCTCGCTTGGCGCAATGGCTCCACCCGTAAGGCCCAGCGACGCTGCGGCGTCTTCAAGCGCCGCATCCACGACACTCACGATGACCTCGACGTGCTTGCGCGAGGCGATCTCGGGCACCACGCCGCCAAAGCGTGCATGAAAATCAATCTGCGTCGACACCTGGTTGGCCAGCATATTGCCGTCCGCATCGATAATCGCCACGGCCGTCTCGTCGCAGGAGCTCTCGATGGCAAGTACCAGGCGACGGCGCTCGATTTCGGCACGCTCCTCAACGGTGCGCTCGGGCACGGGCAGCGGCCATGCACGCTGTTCGGCAGCAGTTGGCTCGGGCGAGGCATTGTCGAGAGGAAGCACCAGGGGCAGCGGCGCCGTCATGACGATGGCGTCCTTGCCGGCACCGTAGTAGCCGCGACGACGGCCCGCCTCGGTAAAGCCCAGAGCGGTATAGAGCGCAATCGCGCCCTCATTGCCGTCCTCAACCTCAAGCGAAGCCGTGGTACAGCCGAGCATCTGGGCGTCATAGCTCACGTGCGACAGCAGCTTGCGGGCAATGCCCTCGCGACGATGCGCCGAATCAACGGCAACGTCCATGATCTGTACGTCACCATCGACAACCATACCGCCGGCAAGGCCCAGGAGCTGGCCATCATCGTGAGCAACCCACCAGCTGCGCGGAGCGGCAACGTCCTGACCCAGCTCGGACAGGAACATGCTCGGGGTCCACGCCTCGTGCCCGGCGCCTTCAAAGCTGGCTGCCTCCAGCGCGCTCGCACCCTCGGCATCAGCCGCACCCATGGGGCGGAACTGCAGATGGCGACCGGCGAGCTCATCGGCCACGCCCGTAATTTCACTCTGCGCGCTCTCGGCAAGCCCAAGACGCCTGCGCTCGTTTTCCTCGGCATCCGAAAGGCGCGTATAGATCGGCAGGATGCGGGCCGGGTCTCCGTCGCCCGCAGCATGCGCAAGGAGCAGGCCCTCGCCCGAAGGCCACCACAGGTCGCGCTCCACGCAGCGGGCAATCTCCTCCTCACGCAAAAGCTTGCCGTAACGTACCAAGCCGTCGCCCGTCAGCCTCATTTGATCCCAGCCGGCGGCCTCGCGCCACTCATCGAGCGCCACGGCGGCCTTGACCACGCTCTCGCGCTCAAATAGACGCTCGGGGCCTTCGTCCCCCAGCACATACAGCGCCGGGTACACCTCGCCGCGCATGGCGTCGGCAAGAACACCAAGCTTGCCGCGCACGCCGGCCTTCCATGCCGTCCAGGCGCAAGCATCGAGCGTCGACACACCCAGCAACGGCACATTGGCACCGCGCGCCAGACCCTTTGCGGTGGAGATGCCGATACGCACGCCCGTAAACGAGCCGGGACCGCGACCGACCACATAACAGCCGACATCGCTGCGATCCAGGCCGGCCTGCTTCAGTACGTCATCAACAGTATTCACGAGCTCCACGTTGGCATGACGGCGACACAGATGGTCCTCACTTACCAGCTTCGCCTCGCCTGCCTGCACATCAATCCAGCTTACCGCGCAGGCAAGCATGTCAGTCGAAGTATCGAGCGCCACCACCGGCGCGTTGTCCCTATGCAAGCTCATCTTGTACAGCCCTATCAATCAAATCGGAAAGCTCCGTCGCGCGCTCGCCGTGAGCCTCAAGCGTAATCGTTCGCACGTCGCTGTTGTCCTCGTCACGCTTAAGCGTCACCGAGAGATACTCGTCGGTCAGCTCATCCTGGAACTGTTCGCCCCACTCCAACAGACAGGCACCCTCATAGCCCAGTACATCGAAAATGCCCGTATCCTCGAGCTCGTAAGCATGCTCCAGACGGTACAGGTCAAAGTGGAACAGCGGAATACGCCCCTGGTCATGAACAGCCATGAGTGCGAATGTGGGGCTCGTGACCATATGGCCGTCGCCCAGGCCACGCGAAACGCCCTTGGTAAAGTGGGTTTTGCCCACCCCGAGGCCGCCGGTCAAAATCAGCACATCGCCATCTTCCAGGCACGGCGCGACCAGCTCGCCAAAATGCTCCGTATCGGCAGAGCAAGCCGTTTTATAAATACCTACCCCCAGGCGTTCCAGGGACATATATGCTCCTTATTATTCCGAGGCACCCTCTGGCGCGGGATGCCGCTCCAGATAGTCGCCCAGCATCTTAAAGTCTTCCTCCAGCAGCTCCTGCCACGCCGGATTACGCAGCGCCGCCGCCGGATGGAACGTGGGCATCACCACAAAATGCCCCATCTGATGGAACCTGCCGCGCAGCTTGGTGATGCCAATCTCGGTCTTAAGCACAAAGTGCGTCGCGGGGTTACCGAGCGTCACGATGATATCGGGCCAAATGCTTCGAATCTGCTCACGCAAAAACGGTGAACAGGCCAGCACTTCCTCGGGCCGAGGATTGCGATTTCCCGGTGGGCGACACTTAAGCACGTTGGCAATGTAGACGTCTTCGCGCTTGAGGCCAGCCAGCGACAGGATGCCGTTGAGATCCTCGCCCGCCGCCCCCACAAACGGTTCGCCTTGCAGATCCTCGTTACGCCCCGGCGCCTCGCCGATAAACATTACGCGGGCGTGGGGGTTTCCCACACCAAACACGATGTTATGACGCGACTGATAGAGCTGGCAGAGATGGCAGTCGCCTAAAACAGCCTCAATCTCCTCGAGCGCAACCTCGCGCGGCGCTTGGTGACTATGTCCGGGGATGTCCATGACACCCATAGTGGCTCCTACACGTAGACCTTGTCGAGGCGCATGCCAAAGCCGCAAGCAACCTCGTAGTTAATCGTGCCGCGCAGGCGCGCCATCTCGTCCATGGTGATCTCGGCATCACCATCGCGGCCAACAATGATCATCTCGTCGCCATGCTCGGCCTCGGGAATCTCATGCGCCGGATTGGACTGGATGGCAACCATAAACTGGTCCATGCAGATGTTACCCACCTGACGCACACGTTCACCGCGATACAGCACGTCCATACGATTGGAGAGCGTACGCGAAAGACCATCGGCATATCCGATCGGCAGCGTGCAGATCTGAACGCGTGTGCGCGGTACGCGGTAGGTAAAACCGTAGCCCACGCCCTCACCCATCGCAGGATGCGCCACACGCGTCACGCGCGCATGGACGCTCATAACAGGATCGAGCTTCATCACGCGGCCGCTCAGCTCGCATGGCTGCATGCCGTACAAGCCAACGCCGGCGCGAATCATATCAAAATGCATCGAGGGATCGAGCATCGAGGACGGCGTGTTGGCACAGTGCACGATACCGCACTCAAAACCCGCGTCCTTAATGGCTTGAACGGCCTCGGTAAAGCGCTGGCACTGCAGCTTATAGTCCCAACCCGAAGGTTCATCGGCCGTGGCGAAGTGCGTAAAGACGCCATCACACTGGATACCGCGATGGAAGCTAATACCACGAACAAAGTCGAGCACCTGCGTGTAGTGAACACCGATGCGGTTCATGCCCGTCTCGATGGCTAGATGGTACTTACCCACCTTGCCTGCCGCGACAGCGTACTCGCCATAGGCAAGGGCGAAATCGGACGTATAGACCGAAGGCATGATATCGAACTCGAGCAACGTCGGAATGGCCTCGATAGGCGGCTCGCTTAGGATGAGGATGGGTTTCGTGATCCCGCCCTGTCGGAGCTCAACGCCTTCACTAACCGTCGCCACGGCAAACATGTCGGCACCGGCCGAATACATAATTTTGGCGCACTCGACGGCACCATGGCCATAGGCATCGGCCTTGACCACGCAGCACAGTCGCTGACGTGGATCGAGCAGGTTCTTGTAAGCCCTCGTGTTGCGGCGAAGCGCCCCTCGGTCAATCTCAACCCAGGACCAGCGCGTCAAATCGGCTTTATTCATGATTAGTCATCCGACCCTTCGTCCATGATTCCCAGATCATCGAGTGCATCCTTTGCCGCCAATTCCATGGCAGGACCGATCAAGTCGATCAGATCGGTCGCAATAACACTCTTCTCACCGTACTCCGTTGCCGCGACAAAACCCGCGTAGCTGTGAAGCGCAACGGCATACGAATACAGCAGCTCCCAACGATCCATCTCATCACGCATGGTAGCCAGTGTGCCGGCCAAAATGCCCGCAAGAACATCGCCCGAACCGGCAGTCGCCAACGACGCCGGACCCGAGAGCGGCAAAAGCACGCGCTCAACGCCACAGATAGCCGTCGTCGGTCCCTTGGCAATAACCACGAGATTGTCGGAGCCGGCAGCCCAGACAACCTTCTGCGCGGCCGCGATTGCAGTCCCCAGATCGTTAACCTCGTCACCGGCAACCAAGCGCGAAAGCTCGCGATAGTGCGGCGTCATGACGAGTGGTTGCTCGCGGCGGTACATCTCAGGGTTGCTATCGATACCGTCGATAGCAATCTTAGAAAGGCAGTTGAGCGCATCGGCATCAAGGATCAGTGGCACATCAAGCTCCAACAAGCCCGAAACCACCTGCATGGCACCGGCAGACGTCGTCATGCCGGGACCGCACAGTACGCAGCTGTACTTCTTTGCAATCTCGCACACGGTCATACGAGCAGCGGCACCAAAAGAGCCGCGGGAATCGGACGGAATAGCAAAAACCGGAATCGAGGGGAGTGCCATACGAATAAGATTGGCACACGCATCAGGCGTCGCGACAGCCACATAGCCGGCACCCGCACGGGCAGCAGACTTGGCGGCCATAATGGCAGCGCCAGGATACTGCGCCGAGCCGGCAACAATAAGGACGGAACCGCGAGAATACTTATCGATATTCGTGGGCAGCGGAGCAAAGAAATCCACCAGATCACCGGGCTCGACAATCTCGGCGGCATGGTCGACATCATCGATGACCTCATCAAGGCGATCATAGAGGCCACCGCACACCAGATCACCGGCGTACTCTGGGCCATCAGCGCTGTAGAGGCCAATCTTGGGCGTGATCATCGTGACCGTGCGCTCGGCACGGATGCAGTCGTCGTCGACAACACCGGTCTCGGCATTCAGACCCGAAGGAACATCGATGGACACCACATGGTCGGCGCAGTCGTTAACTGTCGGAATCCAGATGGAGAACGGTGCACGCAGGTCACCGTGGAAACCGGTACCAAAAATAGCGTCAACAACAACGTCGGCCTTATCGATCAAAACCTCAAGCTCATCACGCGAGGGACCAACGCAAACGTGCACATCGCGGCCGGCAGTTCGACGAGCAACATGACGTGCCAGAGCAGCAGGAATCTCATCCGGCTCAACCGGAGAAACGATATCCACGTCCACACCCTTGTGGCTCAGGATATCGGCGGCAACCCAACCGTCGCCGCCATTATTACCAAAACCGACCAGAACGAGAACCCGATCGGGATTGAGCTTCAAGACCTCGTTGGCGGCAAACTCACCCGCTAGCTCCATAAGCTCGGCCTTCGAAGTCCCTTCGCGTTCGATGATATCCTCGAGACGAACGACTTCTTCGGTACTCAAAACCGGTTTCATCTATGCTCCTAGCGTATCTTGCGAAGCATCGCCCAGGTGCTCCGTCAATGCTGAATTCTGCAGCTGCTCAAGCTCATCTAAAACAGAGCGAGCCTCTTTAAATGTCTGCGCAACGCGTTTCTTGTTGCTCACTTTTTCTTCCTTAGGCTTAGGTCGAGCATCCTCGGTGATTGCAATGGCATTAGCGACAGCCAAGTCACCCGTAAGGGTAATAGAAAGAGCGACCTCGACAACACCCAAATCCTGGGCGATTTCGAGAGCACGACCAGAAAGCAGAGCCTTCGGTTTGCCGAGTTTATCACGCGTTACCGAAACATCCTTGCGACCTACACCTTGACTAAAACCCGTGCCGAGAGCTTTAAGCACCGCCTCGCGCGAAGCAAAGCGGCTCGCATAGTGAGCAGCGGGACGCGATGATGCATCGCAATACGCACGCTCTTCTTCGGTAAACACACGCCGAGCAAACGACGGCGTCTTTTCAAGAATTGATTTCATGCGGGAAATCTCGACGATATCAACGCCGATACCAGCTTCAGCCATGTTCACCTCCATATCGCACAGACTAAGTTATTGTAGCCCGTTCACAGAAGATGCGACAAACGAGGGTTATAAAACAAAGCTACTATGTGAGACAAAACCCGTAAACGCAAAAAAGGGGGGAGGCCGCGAGGCCTCCCCCTTCTTCAAGTCTTGCGACGGCTCGGTGCCGTCCACCGGTCAGCGGCGCCCTGGCCTCCCACGGGCTGGCCCCGCAGTACTCTCGGCGCGATGGGGCTTAGCTTCC
>JAXKBK010000022.1:0-2075 GCA_036553025.1 Collinsella sp.
GACTTCTTCCACGGCACCCTCGAGCTCGTGGAGCCGGGCGTCCCCGTGTTCCTGTTCATGGGCGAGGACGAGAACCGCAAGCTCGACGAGCGCGTCCGCGCGTTCCTGACCCGCGGCGTGACCGGCGACACCGACATCAACATCATCGACACCGCCGAGTTCGCGATCCCCGGCCTTGACGACGAGTTCCGCGTCATCGTGTCCCCGTGGATTCTGACGGTGCTCGTTACCGACCGCCTGGCTCGCTACTACGAGACGGTCACCAAGCACAACCTCAAGTATCGTCGCTACTATCACCAGTTCGACTACTAAAGAAAACGGGTGCGGGAACGCGCCGGGCTATTGAGAGGAACACAGAATGAGGCAGTACATCATCGCCAGCCATGCGCACTTCGCTACCGGCATCAAGGAGAGTGTCGAGCTGCTCTCGGGCGCTCGCGACAACGTCCACGATTTTTCGATGTTCGTCGATGACCGCATGGACGTGGCCGAGGAGGCCCAAAAACTGCTGGCAGGCATGGCTGCCGACGATGATGTCGTTGTCTGCACCGACCTCTTTGGCGGCAGCGTCAACAACGAGTTCACCAAGATCGTCCAGACGCGTCCCCGCACGTACCTCGTTACCAACATGAACCTTCCTCTGCTTATCCAGCTGCTGTTCTCTGACGAGTCGGCGCCGGTTGAGGAGACGATTCGCGCCATCGTCGCTGCGGACGATACGCGCGTGAAGTTTGTCAACGATCTTTTGGTCGATGACGAAGAGGAAGAAGAGTTCTAATCCGCAGCACCTACTGACACGCCGTAAGACGGCACAAGACCTTTGGGGGGTCACATTATGATTCAGCTACTTCGCGTCGACCATCGCCTGCTTCATGGCCAGGTCGCGGTCTCTTGGGTCCAGGGCCTTGGCTCCAACTGCATTTTCTGCGTGGGCGATAAGGTCGCCAACGACCCGGTGTGGAAGACGACGCTCAAGATGGGCAAGCCTGCCGGCTGCAAGCTCGTCATCAAGGATATGGCGAATGCCATCGAGGCCATTAACTCGGGTGTGACTGACAAATACAAGATGATTATCTGTGTCGCCACCATCGCTGAGGCAAAGCAGCTTGTTGAAGGCTGCCCGCAGATCAAGTCGGTCAACCTGGGCAACACCAAGCCCAAGGACGAGAAGCGCCCCGATGCTCGTCAGGTCTCTCGTCAGATCTTCCTGACTGCAGCCGAGGAGGCCGATGTGCGCGAGATGCTGAACAACGGCGTCGAGGTCGAGATCCGTCCTCTGGCCGATGACCCCAAGGTCGACTGCGCAAGCGTGCTCTAGGCGTTCAAATTCGAAGAGTCTGAGCTCTTCGTAGTGTCCTATTAGGAAAGGGGGATATATGCTTACCCAAGCAATCCTCATCGGACTTATCGCCGCATTTGGTAAGTTCGACTGCCAGCTCGGTACGCTCTATGCGTTCCGCCCCATCGTCCTGTGCCCGCTCGTGGGCCTGGTGCTGGGGGACCTGCAGTCCGGCCTCGCGATCGGCGCCAGCCTGGAGCTTCTGTTCATGGGCTCGATCTCCATCGGCGCCTACGTGCCGCCTGATGAGACGATCGGCGGCGTGCTCGCCTGCGCCTTCGCTATCCAGTTGGGCCAGAGCACCGAGGCAGCCATCGCGCTCGCTATGCCCATCGCCACGCTGTGCCTTGCCATCAAGAACATCCTCAACGCCGCCCTGCCGATTTTGGTTGACCGTGCCGATGTTTTCTCTGCCCAGGGCAACCTTAAGGGTGTCTATGCGATGCACTTCCTGATCGGTTTGACCGGTATCATCATGGCGTTCCTGCTGTGCTCGCTGTCGTTCTATCTGGGTGCTGACGCCATCCAGGGCCTGCTCGACTTCATCCCGCCCTTTGTCCTTGCTGGCTTTGGCGTTGCCGCCAACATCCTGCCGGCCATGGGCTTCGCCATGCTCGGCCGCCTGGTGCTCACCAAGCAGCTCGTGCCCTTCTACTTCCTGGGCTTCCTGCTGTGCTCCTATGCCAACGTGCCCGTCCTGGGCGTCGCCCTGATCGCCATCATCATCGGCATCGAC
>JAXKBK010000023.1:0-2126 GCA_036553025.1 Collinsella sp.
CGGGGCCAGGCCGGGAAGCCCCGAGCATGCCGCAATCGGCAAAATCAAGACCGCAGGTAGGCGACTTGCGCATTCCGTGAAATGCAGGGTATGGACGGCCGGTCCGGGTCCAGCCCCGTAATCCGACATAGTTTTGAAATGGTTCTTGTCAACCAGCATTAACAATTACGTGGATTTGAACCGCAAGCGTTTATCAAGGCAATTTGGCAGGCATGTGAAGTGGGAACTTTGACAAAAAGAGGCCAGGCTATTTGCCAGGCCTCTTAATTCTCTGGTGGGCCCTCCGGGATTCGAACCCAGAACCCAGGGATTATGAGTCCCCTGCGCTAACCGTTGCGCCAAGAGCCCTTATAACGTGGTGGATATGATAGAGACCGTCAGAACCAGTCCCCCATCTTGAACCACGACGTGAAATACTACCATGCACGCGGCACCCGTTCAACGCACGATCTTGTCGACCAGAAGGATCATGGTGCGGCTTATAGGACAAAATGTGTGTCCCGATAGAACATCCGTTTCCATCCATTAATCCAGCCAGAACGGGTACGGGTCCCTGTGGTGGAGGTCCTCCCACACGGCCCTGTCGCCCCACTCCGGCCCTCCGTCCTCGCGCGACGGCGAGGCGGAGTAGACGCTGAACAGGAAGTCGATGTCCGCGTCGGTCGGCATCGCGGCGAGCTTCTCGCGCGCCGTCCTCGCGTCCCCCGAATGAGCGTGGCGCCACCAGAACACCGCCTTAACGCGCTTGACGGACGTCAGCCCCCGGTGGTTGCGCAGTACGGCCCTCAGCTGCGAGTTCACCCCTCCCTCGATCATGTTGTTGGTCGACGGCAGCGGGCCGGCCTTGGCAAGGGCGGGGTCGAGGTAGGTGAACAGCGTCCCCGCCGACACCAGCGACGACAGCGACGAGCGCGCCCGCCTCAGCCTCTCGTGGGTGTAGACCCTCCTGCCGTCCACCACGGTCCTGTCCTCCAGGAAGTCGGCCCAGAACCCGCACCAGTCGAGGTAGCGCTCGACCCAGAGCTCCGCCCGGTGCAGCGTCTCGATGCCCATGAGGTCGCGCGCGATGAGGTAGAGCTCGCGCCCCGCCTGGAGCTTCGGCCGCGTCGTCGTGTAGCGCTTGACCTGCGAGAAGGCGTGGAAGGTGCACCTCTGGACCCTGGTGCGCGGCCAGGTCTCGCGCACGGCCTTGGCGAACCCGCTCCCGCCGTCGGTGACGACCACCTCGGGCGCCGGGATCGGCGCCATGAGGGCCGACCACGCCCTCGAGTTCTCGGACCTTGCCGTGTACCAGGAGACCACCCTCTCGCCGCTGCAGCATATGAGCACGACGAGGTCGCGCGCGACCCAGATCCCGTCGACGTAGAGCACGCGGTGGAGCTCGCCGTCGGGGACGGGCATGGGCCAGACCTCCCAGAACTCGGCCGTCCTGCGCCTGAAGGACCGCCCGCCGCCCGGCATCGCGGCCTGCGAGTCCTTCGAGAGGAGCCACCCGAGGAACTCCTCGAGCCTCGCCGCCGTGTCGTCGTACCTCAGCGTCGTCGACGCGCCGCAGGCCGTGCACCTCCACCGCTGGGACCCCGATGAGGTCCTGCCGTTGCGCTTGGTCCGACCGCCGCAGTAGGGGCAATAAACGGCCTTCATGGGCACCTCTTCCGAAAGGGTGTTTAACGGTTCCGGAAAAGGTTATCTACCTGCGGGAACGATAGGCAACCGGACACACATTCTGTCCGAGCGGTTAAAAGCGGGCACGGAATTTAAACGGCTGAAAAAGGGGCATCGACCTGCGCCGATGCCCCTAAAGTGGACACACATTTTGTCCTATAAGCCCATGGTGCCGCCTTTGACCTTGTGTGCCTATATGAAAAAAGGCCCCAACTTGCGTTGGAGCCTCATTCAATGCTCGGGTGGAGACGAGGGGGATCGAACCCCTGACCTCTTGACTGCCAGTCAAGCGCTCTCCCAGCTGAGCTACGCCCCCGTGTGAAGAAGTACTATACGGGAACTCCCCCGCCGATGCAAGGAAAATTTCGGAAAAACTTTCGCCCCGCGCGGCGTGGGAACGCAGCCGGCCGCGGATGCAGGCGCGGGAACGGGCCCCGAAGCCCCGCGATGCCCTTTCCGCC
>JAXKBK010000024.1:0-2034 GCA_036553025.1 Collinsella sp.
CCCGGCATGCTCGGCATGATCGCCTTCTGGCTGTACTACTGGCTGCTGTCCAAGAAGATCAACCCCATGGTGCTGATCGTGGCCACCATGGTCGTGGGCATCATCGGCGCGTTCTTCGGCGTGCTGGCGTAAGGGCCCGGCCTATTATCTGCCCCCAAGGGAAACGGCGACCCATTGCGGTCGCCGTTTTTTATTACCGAAAGCTAGTTGGAGGTGCTTCGTGATTCGATCTGACAATCCACCCGATAATGGCGTGAGCGGGGCGATGTATCTATTTGGCACGGCGCTCTTGTGGAGTTTTATCGGCATCCTCGTTCGCGCCAATTCGCAGTCAGCTCTTTTGATCGGTGCCGTCACGGCAATATTTATGGCGCTCTTTATCCTGCTCGTCGGCAGGCCCGTCCTTCGCGTCAGCCGTCTTATTGTCCTTGTGGCCGTCTGCAACTTCGTGACGGGCACCACGTTTAACTTTGCCAACCAGCTCACGACGGTCGGCAACGCGATCGTTCTGCAGTACACCTCGATGATTTTCGTTATCGTGTATCAATCGCTCGCAACTCGCACGTTGCCCTCGCCTGCGAAGATTGCCTCCGTGGTGGTTGCTTTTACGGGTATGGGACTTTTCTTTTTAGGTGATTTGAGCGCCGAGGGCATGCTCGGCAACCTGCTTGCCGTCATTTCGGGCGCCGCCTTTGGGCTGTGTTTCTTTTTAAACTCTCGCCCCGATGCGTCGCCCATGGTGTCCTCGCTCATCTCCTGCGGCATCTCGATACTGCCGATCGTCTATTTTGCCGGCGACCTAGGCTCCGTGAAACCCTTTGAGTGGGGGCTTATGCTGGTGCATGGCCTTTTTTGCAGCGGCCTTGCGAGTGTGCTGTATGCCAAGGGGATTGCGCGCACCAACGCGTTTGCGGCCAACTTGGTCTGCATGAGTGAGGTCGTGCTCGCTCCCTGCTGGTCGGCGCTCCTCTTTGGCGAGGTCTTTAGCTGGAACGAGTTCTTGGGCGCGGCGATGATCGTTTTGGTGATTGTGGCCAACTTGGCATCCGATGCTTTTGGCGACGGCTTTCTGGTGGCGCTTGTCCGCCATCGAAACAAAGAGCGTGCCTAATGGGATGCGCCTGCCGTTTACGGTAAAAAACACCCCGCTGAGCGACTGGTATTAAATAAGGCGAACCTGCATACCTATAATTGGTATCAAATCATTTGTGCCTGGTATGGGTGTTAGCAGCACGCCAGGTGCGGTTCGGACCGTGTGGTCAAACTCCCGGATTGATATCAATAACGCGCGCGACGGGAGTGACGACGGTTCGAGATTCCTTATTGGGAGGAACTATGCTTGTCCAAGCAATCCTCGTCGGCTTAGTCGGAGCTTTTGGATGTCTCGACTACCAGCTCGGCACCCTCTACGCGTTCCGCCCCATCGTCCTGTGCCCGCTCGTGGGCCTGGTGCTGGGGGACCTGCAGACTGGCCTTGCCGTTGGCGCCAGCCTGGAGTTGCTGTTCATGGGCTCGATCTCCATCGGCGCCTACGTGCCGCCTAACGAAACCGTCGGCGGTGTGCTCGCCTGCGCGTTTGCCATTCAGCTCGGTCAGGGTACCGAGACGGCCATCGCGCTCGCCATGCCCATCGCCGTCCTTGCACTGACGATCGGCAACATTACCAATGCCTTGTTCCCTGTGTTTGTCGATATGGCAGACAAGTTCGCCCTCAAGGGAAACCTCAAAGGCATCTACGCCGTTCATTGGGGAATTGGAATCTGGGGCTGCGTCGAGTACTTCCTGCTGTGCGGCGGCGCCTTCTATTTGGGTTCCGACGCCATCCAGGGCCTGCTCGACTTCATCCCGCCCTTCATCATCGACGGTTGCGGCGTTGCCGCCAACATCCTGCCTGCCATGGGCTTCGCCATGCTCGGCCGCCTGGTGCTCACCAAGCAGCTCGTGCCCTTCTACTTCCTGGGCTTCCTGCTGTGCTCCTATGCCAACGTGCCCGTCCTGGGCGTCGCCCTGATCGCCATCATCATCGGCATCGAC
>JAXKBK010000025.1:0-28787 GCA_036553025.1 Collinsella sp.
GCGTGGATCAGGTAGACCTCGAGGTCGCGGTCGCCGAACTTGTTCATGAGGTACTCGAGCTGCATGAGCTCGTCCCAGGTGCCGCCGACGCCCATCAGGAACACGGCGTCGTAGCCCTCGTCGGCGACCTTGTCGGCGAGCGCGGTCATCTTCTTGCCGGTCTCGTAGAGCGCCTTGCCGTCCTCGAGATAGCCCTCCTGGTCGAAATGCATGATCTCGATCTTCTCGGTTTCCTTCATTTGTCTCTCCTTTCTGGGGTTGTTTCCACATCCCCCATGCCAACGGGCATCAAAACCCGCTTACATTCCGTAACACTCAGCCGCTTTGGCCTTAAGCGCATTGACTGACTCTTCGTAGCCCTCTGCCTTGACCTCCATTTGCTTGGAGACAGCATCGAGATACGGGTGAACGTCCCATGACTTCAGACGCTCGGCGATTATTGCCGCAATCGTCTGGAAGAACACGAGATTGGGAATTGCGCTGAGCAGCGGAGCCACCTGAGGCACCACAACCTCGTGAGCCCCACCCTTGGGATGGGCCGTGAGCAGCACCGTTTTTGTCGTAACGTTCGATAGCGCATCGGCGATATTCGCAAGACGCTCCGACCCCTGCGGATCGTCGACAATAAACACCAGATAGCCCGGAACGATCTGCATCTCGGGACCGTGGACGAACTCCTCGCCTTCGTGATGCATGGCAGGAATCTTGATGGTCTCGCTCAGCTTGAGCGCTGCCTCCTCGGCAACACCATAGTTGGGGCCGTTGCCGACGACCATAGCGGGCGTGTGCTCAGAAAGCTCGAGCATGTGGTCTTGGACATATGCCTCGGCGGTCTTGCACATCACGGCATTGGCCTGGATAGCCTCGCGCAGGTCGTCAAGACGCTGGGCAACGCCTTTGGCGTCAACCGTTCCGCGCGCCTGACCGCCGTAAATACCAAAGAGCACCAGATACTCAACGAGAACCTCGACGCCCAGAGTTACAAAGTCCACCGACTCGACGCCCACACCGTAGTCAAGAACGATGTCAGCGTGTTCCTTGATGGGTGCCTCGACGTTTGCCGTGAGCGCAACTGCAGCCATATCGTGTGCGCGCATGTAATCGAGCGCCGCAATCGTATTGGTTGAATAGCCGCTCTGCGAGACGGCAATGTTGAGCGCATGCTGCGGATAGGTGTGTTCAAAATCGACGAAGGCCTCGGGCGTTACAACGGACACCTGCATCTGCAGCGCATCTTGCAGGTAATCGCGGGCGCAATCGGCGGCATGGCGCGACGAACCCGAAGCAACGATGCGCAGTGCGTTAAAAGAACCGGACTGGAAAATATCAACGAGCTGCGCTACCAGCTCAGACGAACGCTCGAGGTTCTCCCCCATACGCACATGGGCAAGCTGAACGTAATCGAGCATCTTCATCGTCTCACCTCGTTACAAATCATTAGTATTTGATACCAATCACAGTTAAAGGTTACGGCTTTTTGATACCTCTTTGTCGATTAATTTATCCCCATCGGCGAACGGTCGATTTTGAGCCGTGTAAGGTTGTATATGCAGTCTGCTCAACGAATCAAAATTCCGTCAGATTTTCAGCCCGTTATGCAAAAAACCAGCTAGTACGTATAGGTATATCCACCCGCATCACCGCGGTTAAACGACTTGACGTACTCGATCGCCTGGCCGCTCGCATCGAAGCTCACGCACTCAAGCGTCAAGGCAAGATCGCCCTGCTCCAGTCCAAGCAGGCCGGCATCTCGCGCGCCCAGCGCTTCGATATCGAGCTTTTCCTGTGCCATGACCGGCTTTCGGCCCAACATCTCATAGGTCTCGTACAAACTGAAGACCGACACGTCGATATCTTCGATTGTGGGAAACAGCAGGCACGGGATGAACGCCATCTCAATCGATACGGGATCGCCGTTGACGCAGTTCAAACGCCGAATCGAATACAGCAAATCGTCCTCGGCAATGCCAAACAGATTGGCATAATATGGGCCCGCATAACGCTTGGAACGCGCGAGGATACGGACAGACGGCTCGCCACCCGAAGCGCGAACCGATTCGCGAAAGCCTCCTGTTCGCTCGTACGCAACGGGCACTTTCTGTGCCACAAACGCGCCCTTTCCGCGGACGCGTCGAATCTGCCCACGCCGAACCAGCTCATCGACAGCACTTCGGATGGTCAAGCGTGTCGTACCGAATTCCTCGGCGAGGTCTTTTTCGGACGGAATCATGGAACCCGTGGGATATATACCGCGCTCGATACGCTCCTCGATGCGGCGTCGAATGCGCATATAAACCGGGGTGGCATCTACTGTTTCAGCCATTGTTCACCTGCCACGCTCCTCATGCCGTTCTTTTCGCCGTTATCGGCAAAGCGGAACTTTGTGGGCAAAATCACCGATTTGCAATGCTCCACAAAACGCATGTCCTTATCAAATTCGATCGTGCTCTCATAGAACACCGGCGTTCCCTCTTCTTGCTGGAGCAGCTCGGCCTCTTCGGCGTTCAAACGCGAGATGGAGATATGCTCACGTCCATGCTCAACACGCACGCCGCCTTCTTTGAGCAAGACATCGTAAAGGCTCTCGCACTCAAAATCGTGCTCGGGAAGCGATGGGCACAGGAACAGGTTAACGTGAGCCGTCTCGATTGACGCCGGCTCGCCCTCAATAAGTCGAACGCGCTGCATGCGGAGCAAAGGAGCGCCTACAGACACCCCAAGCTTGTCGGCAAGCACCTCATCCGCCTCGATGGTCCCAGTGGAAACCAGACGAGAAGAGGGGTGCAGGCCGGCAGTCCGCACAGCATCGGAGAAGTTATACGTTTCCTGGAAGACGTTCAGCGGTTTGGGAGGACACACATACGTACCCGATCCGCGACGGCTCTCGAGCGTTCCGCACGAGATGAGTCGCGTGATACCGGCACGCAACGCCGTACGCGAAACGCCAATCTCTTCACACAGCACGCGCTCGGCCGGCAGGCGATCACCGCCGGCAAGTTGATGGTGCTGGATATACCAAAGAATTCCCTCAACAGCACGATCTTTAGGGGGAATTGCATAAGATTCGCCTGCCATAGCACAGACTCCTCATTCAGAAACGTATGCCGCCAAAATTAGGCCAGCCCTCCCATGGCATCAAATTCGGCCTTGATCTTCTCGGCGACATTCCGATACGACTTATATAGACTTGAATCGCGTTTGACTTCGTCGGTCATAACGGGAATCTCCAATTTGGAAACCTCGTCTTTTCCCGTCTGAACCGCCACAACAACGCCCATACCAAGACACATATTACGCTTGGCAGCGTTCATTTTTGCCGCCTTAGCGGGATTTGCCAGAATACGCTGGGCAAATTCCTGTTTAGAGACCGCTTCATCGGCCTCCGGATCGCCCGCCTCGGCTACTTCGCACTGAAGCACGTCCGCATAGTCAAAAATCTTCGGCTCGCCGCCGCGCTGATGCACGGCCCACTTGCGGCGCGTGGCATCCTGATAGATAGCCGGCAAAAATGTAAACCGCGGCGGGTCCAAAATCGTATCCGTGATGGTAAACACATCGGGATCAAAGGCGTCCTGCGGGTTTTTCTTCTTGAACAGCCCCATATCAGCCTCCCGTACTAGCATTAAACAACTCAAGCCGAATATAGCACCAATTTCAAGCCGGCGCTTTACCGTATCGGTGCGTGGCGTCTATAGCTCGCTCAGCGGGGTGATACGGGCGAGGGCCGGGGTGGTTGGTATAGGTTTTGGAAGTGGGCTTCGCGAACTTCCAAAACCTATACCAACCACCCCGGCCCCGGCGATTTAACCTTGGCTGACCAAAGGCAGATGCGCTGTCTCTAAGGCAGCAACAGCAAAGTCCCCATTACATTAAATAATTATCAGACCCGCAGATCGAAACGGTCGAGAGGGCCCTGTCAGGCGGGGTGACTTTGTCCGGGGAAGTTCGCGAAGCCCACTTCCCCGGACAAAGTCACCCCGCCTGACAGGGCCCCAGCGCGAGACCGTCCCGGATGCTACACACACAGCATCGCTACTAATGGGATTGTCAAAATGGAGCAGATGATCGACAGGAAGGTGCACTGCATCATGGGGCGTGCGTCCTTTCCGTATTGAAGGCAGTACAGTGTGCCGTTGCTGCCAACCGGCATTGCCATCTCGAGTACGAGCGTCGTGATAAACATGGGCGTCATGCCCGGCCACACGCGGGCCACGGCAAGGCACGCCACCGGGACGATAACCAGGCGAAACGCCACGGCGACATAGGCACGCCAGTTGGTGAGCATGTCGAGTGGACGATACTTGGCAATGGACGAACCCATGAGCAGCAGCGCTGCCGGGGTGGTCATGGTACCCACGATGGAAATCGAATCGCCCACAACGCCCCAATCGGTCCATCCGGTCAGCACGATCACGAGCACAACAAGGCTCGCGATAAGGCCAGGGTTTTTGCAGCAAGCGACAAGATTTCGCAGCTGCTTCTTGAGGCCGCCTTGTACGCCACTAAAGAGCATGACGCCAACGGTGAACATAAATATGTTGAGGGGAATGAGCGCAATCGAAGCGTAGAGCAGCGCCTGCTTGCCAAGCACCGCCTGAATGACCGGAAACCCGATAAAGCCGGCATTGCCAAAGAGCACGGCAAAGCGATACGAGCACTCTGCTCCCTTAGGCACGCGAAGGGCAGCGGTGACAACGAACGCAATAACGATCGCCACCACATACATGACGACAGACAAACCCATGAGCGAAAACGTGTCAGCAACACTCGGCAGTTGCACGTCGTCACCCAACGCCGACGAAAGCACCAAGCACGGCAACGCCACCTGCAGCAGCAAACGCGAAAGCTCGCGCTCAAACTCTGCCTTCATAAACCCCAGCTTGGAGATACACCAACCCAACAGGATCGGCAAAGAAACCGTCACCATCTGCAACGCCACGCTCGTAAAGCTCATCCATCCCCCTCTTAGCTATTCCAAAAGGGCCGGGGCGGCCTGGTTAGGTTTGGGAAGTGGGCTTCGCGAACTTCCCAAACCTAACCAGGCCGCCCCGGCCCCGGCAATGTAATCCTAGCTGACCAAAGTTAGATGCGCAGTCTCCAGGGCAGCATCAGCAAAGTCACCATTGCATTAAAAATTTTCAGCCCCGCAAAACGAAACGGCCGAGAGGGCCTGCTCCGGGCGGGTGCCCTTCCTCGGGGAAGTTCGCGAAGCCCACTTCCCCGAGGAAGGGCACCCGCCCGGAGCAGGCCCCAGCGCGAGACCGTCCCGGATGCCTACTTACTCGTTGTCGCCCGCGGTCATCTGGGTTGCGGAGAGCGCGCCGTCGGCTGCGGTTGCGGCAGCGGCGTCGGGCCAGACCCAGTCGGTGAAGGCCGGGTGATCATAGCCCTCGTCGCAAGCGAACTCGAAGGCCTCGGTGCGGAAGTCCTCCCACTCGTTGATCTGTTCGGCAAACTTGTCGGCATCGACCATGCGCAGCACGTCGGCAGCCAGGGCCCAGCGGTCCATGTTGTTCAGGCGCAGCATGTCGAACGGTGTGGTCGTGGAGCCCTTCTCCTCGTAGCCGTGGACGCGGAAGGCGTCGTGGCCGGGGCGGTTCCAGATCAGGCGGCGAATCGTGCCGGCATAGGCGTGGAACGCGAAGAGGACGGGCTTCTCGCCGCAGCCGAAGCATTCAGCCCAGCGCTCGTCGCTGATAGCCTGGTCGTTCTCGCAGGCGTTCTGGATCTTGAGCAGGTCGACCACGTTGACGAACCATACCTTGATGCCCAGCTCGCGCAGCATGTCGGTTGCAGCCAGAGCCTCAAGCGTCGGCACGTCACCGCAGGTGGCGACCACGACGTCGGCCTCGGCGAGCGAATCGGCGGTCGATGCCCACTCCCAGGTCGCAACGCCCTCGGCGAGCTCCGCCTTGGCCTCGTCGACCGTCTGGAAGGTCGGAGCAGGCTGCTTGCCGCAGAAGATGGCGTTGACGCAGTCAGTGGACTGATAGACGCGCTCGGCCACGGCGAGAGCCATGTTGGCGTCGGCCGGATAGTAGGCGTTTACGATGTGCGTGTCGTTGGCCTTGTTGAGCAGCAGGTCGATAAAGCCGGGGTCCTGATGCGAGAAGCCGTTGTGGTCCTGACGCCAGACGTGGCTCGACAGCAAAATGTTAAGGCCGCTGATGGGGGCACGCCACGGAATCTCGCGCTTGGTAGCCTCGAGCCACTTGCAGTGCTGGTTGACCATGGAGTCGACCACATGGACAAAGCTCTCGTAGGAGCTCCACACGCCGGAACGGCCAGTGAGCACGTAGGCCTCGAGGAAGCCCTCGCATTGGTGCTCGGACAGCTGCTCGACGACCTTACCGGAGCCTGCCAGCAGCTCGTCGTTGGCCTCGTCCTCGTAGAAGCCGGCGTCCCACTGCTTCTTGGTCACCTTGTAGGCAGCCTGCAGACGGTTGGACGCGGTCTCGTCGGGACCGAAGATGCGGAAGTCATCCATGTTCTTGGCCAGAACGTCGGCAGTGTACTCACCAAAGACGCGGGCGGCCTCGGTGGAGCCCCAGCCATGACCCTTAGTTGCGACGGGGACCTCGTGGGCATGAATATCGGGCAGCTCGAGCTCGCGACGCACCTTACCGCCGTTCGCGTTGGGGTTGGCGCCGATGCGCAACTCGCCGGTCGGCATAAAGGCCGTCACCTCGGGGCGCACCTGGCCCTCGGGCGTAAAGAGCTCCTCGGGCTTGTAGGAACGCAGCCACTCGCGCAGCACGCGGAAGTGCTCGTGGGTGTCCTTGGCACTCGCCAGCGGCACCTGATGCGCGCGCCAGGAGTCCTCGGTCTTCTTGCCGTCGATGTGCTTGGGGCAAGTCCAGCCCTTGGGCGTACGGAACACAATCATGGGGTAGGCCGGGCGGACCACGGTCTCGCCTGAGGCGGCCTGGGCCTGCGCGGTGGCCTTGATGTCACAGATCTCGTCAAAGACCTGCTCAAACAGGGCAGCGAAACGCGCATGAATGCTTGCATGGCTCTCGTCGTCAAAACCGGCGACAAAGAAGTGTGGCTTATAGCCCATGCCCTCAAAGAACTTGGTGAGTTCTTCGTCGGACACGCGGGCAAGAATGGTGGGGTTGGCGATCTTATAGCCGTTGAGGTGCAGGATCGGCAGGACGATACCGTCGGTTGCCGGGTTCACGAGCTTGTTGGACTGCCAAGAAGTCGCGAGCGGACCGGTCTCGGACTCGCCGTCGCCCACCACGGCCACGGCCAGCAGGCTCGGGTTGTCCATGACGGCGCCGTAGGCATGGCTGAGCGTGTAGCCGAGCTCGCCACCCTCGTGGATGGAACCTGGCGTCTCGGGCGCAAAGTGGCTCGGGATGCCGCCGGGATAAGAGAACTGGCGGAAGAACTTCTGCAGGCCGGCCTCATCATTGGTGATGTCGGGGCGAATCTCACGGTAGGTGCCATCGAGCAGCGACTGGGCGGTGCCGGCGGGGCCACCGTGACCCGGTCCCATCAAGAAAATGGCGTTCTGGTTGTGATCGGCGATGAGGCGGTTGACGTGGCCGAACAGGAAGTTGATGCCGGGCGTGGTGCCCCAGTGACCGACCAGGCGGTGCTTAACGTCCGGACGACCAAAGTCGCGCACCTCACCGGTTTTCTCGTCGACAAAGTCGCTGCGCATCAGCGGGTTGGAGCGAAGGTAGATCTGACCGACGGACAGATAGTTCGATGCGCGCCAATACAGGTCGACGCCCTCGAGCTCGGAAGCCGGTACCTCGTGGCCCAGCTTTTGCCACGGCGTCCCCAGTGTTTTAGCCATTGTTTATGTCCCTTCGCTGTGCGGTCGCCTTCCAATACGGCAACCATTCGTTGGGACTAGTATATTTGCTAAAACGTTTTATCATGTTGAAAAAACGTTTTAGCATCCTGATTTGCCATCTGGAAAGGCAAAAGCAGACATTCACCTGCGGCATTGCCTGTCACAGGTGTTCCACATTCAGTCTCTGCAAATTGATAAACGTGTTTAGTTGTGTTTAGTAAGCTCGAGCACGCTGCCCTTCACGATAAGCGCCGGCTCCAGAACGACCTCTTCGGCACGTCTACCGCCCCTACCGGCAAGACGCTTGGACATGCAGCCAAAAGCATGCTCCGCAAGGACACCAGGATCCTGCTCAATCGCAGTCAGCGCCGGCTCAAAGAGAACGTCGGCCGCCGAGTTGTCATAGCTTACGACCGAGATATCGCCCGGAATGCTCTTCCCCATCTCGTGCAGGCGCTTGAGCAGACCCAGCGCAATGTTGTCCGAGCTTGCGAACACAGCAGTGGCGTCGGTTGCGAGCACCGCCTCCGAGGCCTCGTAGGCGCTCGGAATGTAGTACTCGCTCTCAAACTCCAAACGCGCGTCAATAGGCAGGCCAACCTCGCGCAGCGCACGCTCGTAGCCGGCAAGACGCTTACGACCCGTATTGGAACGGCGCGCATTAACCAAGCAGGCAATGCGACGGTGGCCCTGCTCGATCAGGTAGCGGGTGGCCATGTAGCCACCCATCTCGTGGTCGAACATCACCTTGTCGCACTCGAGCCCCTCAATGGCACGGTCGACCATTACCGCCGGGATGGGCAGATGGCTGACTTCTTCGCGCAGGGCGCGGTCGTCGGAGAACTCATCGCCCACCACCAGAAAGACACCGTCGACGCCGCGCGTCACCAACTGGCGCAGCAGCTCAAGATCGTCCTCGGCACTTCCACCCGAGCTGGTAATGAAGAGCGCGTAGCCGTCCTCGCGGCAGCGCTTTTCCAAGCTGCCGGCGAGCGAGGCAAAAAAGCGGCTCTCGATGTTAGGGACGATAAGGCCAAGCGTGCGCGACTCGCGCATGACCAGGCTGCGCGCGATCTGGTTAGGAACATAATGGTTGCGCGCCGCAACCTCCTTGATGAGCTTGCGGTTTTCTTCCGAGATGCGACAAGGCCGATTGTTAAGGACAAGCGAGACCGACGAGGGGGAAAGCCCCACCTCCTGGGCAATCTGCTTGAGAGTAACTTTGTTGCCCATCTCGCTCCTTCCGAGTATTCGCGCAATCTCTTGAAAGTATAGCGACCGCCCCTCTACCTTGATGATAAACACTTTACCAATCCGGTAGACGGCTGTTTTATCGCCGCGATTGGCGCAAAGCAACCTGACCCCTTTGCACCATGTGATGCATTGGGGTCAGGTTGCTTTGCACCAAATCCATCCGGGTGGGGTATATTGCATTCGATTAATGAAAACGACCACCATAAGGCGGATATTCGTATGCACGAGAACGACTTTTTTAACGAGGACCTGCTCTGCGCGCTCGCCGGTGTTGCCGGCGAGGACAACGTGCTCATGAGCGAGCCCATGCGCGAGCACACCACGTTTAAGATCGGCGGCCCGGCCGATGTCTTTGTCACGCCCGATACCGAGCAGGGACTCGTCGCCACGCTCGATACCTGCTATCGCTGCGATCTGCCACTCACCATCGTGGGCAACGGCTCCGACCTGCTCGTCGGTGACAAAGGCATCCGCGGCGTCGTCGTAGCGCTGGGCGAGGGCCTCTCCGACATCACCGTCGACGGCACGCACGTCACGGCGGCAGCCGGCGCCTTACTTTCCGATGTCGCCGCAGCTGCCGCCGAAGCCTGCCTTACCGGCATGGAGCCCCTCTCGGGCATCCCCGGATCGGTCGGCGGCGCCTGCTACATGAACGCCGGCGCCTACGGTGCCTGCATGGCCGATGTTTTGGAGTCCGTGCGCGTCTATAAGCCCGCCCGCGCGCTCGACGACGGCACCCGCGGCAGCGGCAATATCATTGAGTTCGATGTCGACGAGCTTAACCTGGGCTATCGCAAGAGCCGCATCGCCGACGACGGCTTTATCGTGCTCTCTGCCACCTTTAACCTCGCCCCGGGCAACGCCGCGATGATCAAGGCCGACATGGACGACTACCGCCAGCGCCGCGAGGACAAGCAGCCGCTCGACATGCCGAGCGCCGGCTCCACTTTCAAACGCCCCGAGGGCTACTTTGCCGGCAAGCTCATCATGGATGCCGGTCTGCGCGGCCATGCTGTCGGCGGCGCGCAGGTGAGCGAAAAACACTGCGGCTTCATCGTCAACGCCAACCACGCCACCGCCGCCGACGTCGACGAACTCATCCGCCACATCCAAACAACCGTCAAAGACCAATTCAACGTAGACCTAGAACCCGAAGTCCACCGAGTCGGCGAATTCCTCTAACAAAGAAGGCCCCGAAAGGGGCCTTCACCATATTTATTCAGATAACCCAGTCCGGTGTGTCGCGCCCCGAACCCGAGAGGGCCGCGTGCCCGCCCGCAATATATTTGATTGATCGCGAGTTCCGCACGCAAAGAAGGCCACTTAATGTGGCCTTCGTCTTGCGCAGGACTGCCCGAGCAGGCAATCAAATATATTGCGGGCGGGCACGCGGCCCAGTCGGCTTTACGACAGCGCAATACCGCCAAGCCAGCCCCAACGCACGCCAGAGCCAGTACCATAAAAGCTGATGAACGAATCAAGCGACTTAGACGTAATGGCACCCTCGTTGCTCATAACGATGCCGCCGCCAACGTAGATACCCACATGACCGTAGATAAGGCCCGGAGCACCCGTGCCGCTGTGCGAGGAATCGGCCACGATCATGCCCACCTGCAGCGCCGAGCGGTCGGAGCTATAGCACCAGGCGTTGAACATGTCACACGCGTTGCCGCCAAAATAGCCCACGCCGGCATTGCGGAAGACGTTGGTAACCCAGGCAGCACACCAGCCCTGGCCGGGAGAAGGCGTCGAGTAGCACGCATTGACGACGGCCTGCTGCTTGCCCGAACCGCCCGTCTGTTGCGGGGTGCCGCCGGCATACGAGCCGCCACCCGAGCTCGAGCCACCCGAAGAAGAGCCCGTGTTCGCAGAGGCCGCGGCTGCCGCAGCCGCCTTCCTAGCGGCCTCCTCAGCCTGGGCGGCAGCGAGGATCTCGGAATCGCGCTGAGCCATGAGTTCCTTGACGTCGTCGGAAAGACCGTTCAGCACGGTCTGGACTTCTTGCTGCTTGGCCTGCATATCCTGCATCTGAGCCGTCTGCTGGTCCTTGAGTTTCTCCAGGTTGGCCTTTTGTGCTTCGAGCTCGGTCTTCTGCGCGTCGAGCTCAGCCTGAATCGTCTGGATATCCTCGATGGCATCGCGGTCGCTCTTGTTGATCTTCTCAACGTAATGCGCGTTGGCGACGAGTTCCTCAAACGAGCCAGAGGCCAGCAGCAGCGACAGGATGTTCGTGCCGCCGGACTTGTAGCTGGCGGCCACGCGATCGGAAAGGTCGTTGCGCTTCTTCTTGAGCTCGGCCTTCTTTTCATCGATCTGGGCCTGCGTGTCGTCAATCTTGCCCTGGACATTCTCGATGTCGTTGAGGGTCTGGGCATTCTTGTTGGCCAGCGCCGCATACTCATTTGCGATGCTGTCGAGCTGGGCCTGAACCTCGTCGAGCTGGGCCTGGGCGGCATTCAATTTATCGGTGGTTTCTTTGGAAGCCTCCGCCGCATGGGCGCGAGTGGGCAGGCCAAAAAGAACTGCCGCAGAAGCGGCGCCGAACAGGGCCTTAAGGGCAGTGCGGCGCGAGAGCTCCTGGGAAAGGATGGAATCGCTGTTTGGTGACATATGTACTCCGTTACATGCTTATTTATATGTCGCTCAACTCATACATATTAGCGTACATATGGCGCGTCCCAACGATTTCCACGAACGGCAGGAAACTACAAGGTCGGCGGCTCGTAAGCAATTGTCAAATTTGAGGTAACAATTGAGCAAGCTCTTATATGAGTACGTTAACATAATCCTCTGCTTTTCCTACAGTGCACCATTTGGGCGTCCCCGCCTGCGCTATACTCCCCTCTAGAAGTGTTCCTGATTCGATAGGAGACTACATGTCCAAAGCACTCGACCCCAAAGACACCTGCGTCCTCGTTACCGGTGGCGCCGGCTTTATCGGCTCGCACACCGTCGTTCAGCTGCTCGAGGGTGGCTACCAGGTCGTCATCGTCGATGATCTCTCCAACTCCAGCGCCGTCGCCGTCGACCGCGTCAAGACCATCGTGGGCGACGAGGCCGCCAAGAACCTCACCTTCTACGAGGCCAACGTGCTCGACCGCGATGCGATGAACAAGATCTTCGATACCCATCAGATCGACCGCGTCATCCACTTTGCCGGCTTTAAGGCCGTCGGCGAGTCGGTGAGCAAGCCCGTCGAGTACTACCACAACAACATCGAGAACACCCTGGTGCTCATCGACGTCATGCGCAACCATGGCTGCAAGTCCATCATCTTCTCGAGCTCCTCGACCGTCTACGGCGACCCGGACAACCCGCCCGTCACCGAGGAAGACCCCAAGAAGCCCGCAACCAACCCCTATGGCTGGACCAAGTGGATGATCGAGCAGATCCTTATGGACGTCCACACCGCCGACCCCGAGTGGGACGTCGTGCTGCTCCGTTACTTCAACCCCATCGGCGCTCATCCGTCGGGCCTGATCGGCGAGGACCCCAAGGGCATCCCCAACAACCTGGTGCCCTATGTCGCCCAGGTCGCCGTGGGCAAGCTCGAGGCCGTTCAGGTCTTTGGCAACGACTACCCCACCCCCGACGGCACCGGCGTGCGCGACTACATCCACGTGTGCGATCTGGCCTCTGGTCACGTTGCCGCCCTTAACTGGATGAACGGCAAGACCGGCGTCGAGATCTTCAACCTGGGCACCGGCACCGGCACCTCGGTACTCGAGGTCGTCGCCGCCTTCTCCAAGGCTTGTGGCAAGGAGCTGCCCTACGTGATCCGCGAGCGCCGCGCCGGCGACATCGCTGCCAACTGGTGCGATGCCTCCAAGGCCGAGCGCATGATGGGCTGGAAGGCCCAGTACGACATCGCGGACATGTGCCGCGATAGCTGGAACTGGCAGAGCCACAACCCCAACGGCTTCGCCGACGCCGAGTAGCAAAAACCTACATACCGTTCTTGCCCCGATCTCACGTTGTGAGGTCGGGGCTTTTTCATGGCATGTAGCCATTCGCCGAAAATCGACCAACTTTTTTATCTTGCCTGTACATGTTTAAACAACATGTTTTACAATAGGCGTATCGAATCAGAACATCGGAGGCGGACTGCATACCCATCGGCAGGCCGACCCCACAACAAGAAGGTTGGTGAGCGCATTCATGGAGCGTGCAAGCGGCGTCCTCATGCCCGTCTCATCTCTGCCCGGACCATACGGAATCGGCGGCTTTGGCTGGAATGCCTACGACTTCGTCGATTTTCTCGCCTCGTGCAAACAACATTACTGGCAGATTCTGCCCCTTACGACGACCAGCTATGGCGATTCGCCCTATCAGTCGTTCTCGGCCCGCGCAGGCAACCCCAACTTTATCGACTTTGCCGAGCTTATCGAGGCAGGGTATCTGGAGCAGCGCGATATCGATGGCGTGTATCTGGGATCCGACCCCAGCAATGTCGACTACGGTGCTATCTTTGGCGGCCGCCGTCAGATTCTCGACCGCGCCGCCGAGCGCTTTGCTGCCGACAAGCCGGCCGATTTCGATGACTTTATCCAGGCCAACGAGGACTGGCTCATCCCCTACTGTGAGTTCATGACCGTCAAAGAGGAGTGCGGTCTCAAGGCGTTTTGGGAGTGGCCCGCGGAGCTCCGCACCCGCGGCGAGGCTTCCGCCAAGGTCTGCGCCGACCATCCGGCGCGTATGCTCTACCACCAGATGACGCAGTACTTCTTCGATCGCCAGTGGAGCCGCCTCAAGGCCTATGCCAACGAGCGCGACATTCTCATCATCGGCGACCTGCCCATCTATGTCTCGCGTGACTCCGTCGAGATGTGGGCGACACCCGAGCTCTTTAAGATCGACGCCGCCGGCAATCCCGTGAGCGTCGCCGGCACGCCGCCCGACCAGTTCTCGGCCACCGGCCAGTACTGGGGCAACCCCATCTACGACTGGGACGCCATGGAGGCCGACGGCTTCTCCTGGTGGGAGGGCCGCATTCGCGCCGCCCTCGACATGTACGATGTCATCCGCCTGGATCACTTCCGCGGCTTCGAGGCCTATTGGGAGGTGCCGTTCTCCTCGCCCGATTCGTCCTACGGTTCGTGGACGCAGGGTCCCGGCCTCAAGCTCTTCAAGACACTCGAGGAAAAGCTCGGCACGCTGCCCATCATCGCCGAGGACCTGGGCTTCCTCACCCCCGGCGTCATCGATATGCGCGACAACTCGGGTTTCCCCGGCATGAAGATCCTGCAGTTTGCCTTTGAGGGCACCAACTCGTACTACCTGCCGCACAACTACATTGCCAACACCGTCGCCTACGTGGGCACTCACGACAACGAGACGGCACGCGGCTGGTTTGAAGGAACGGCTACCCCGCGTCAGCGCGAGCAGACAGCCCTGTACACCCATCAGCAGGCCGGCGAACCCATCGCCGACGCGCTCAACCGAACCATCGCAGCCAGCGTGAGCGACACGTGCATCTACACCATGCAGGACCTGCTCAACTTGGGCAACGAGGCGCGCATCAACACCCCTGCCACGCTGGGCGGCAACTGGACCTGGCGCATGCTCGACGGCGCCATCACCCGCGAGCTCGAGCACAAACTCACCGACTGGACCGAGACCTACTTCCGCATCCCGTCGGAAGCCGAAATCGAGCTTCCTCAATAGGAGCTACCGCGCCCGACCCCTCCCCACCGTGCGGACGCGCTTGCTTACCCGCGCGAGGCCACCCCAATCCCCTCGCGCGGGATTCTTATGAATTGCAGACATGTAATCAACCCATTACAGGAGGAAACATGCCCCAAATTAACCTCATGGAACTCGCCGAGCAGTCTTTTGGCACCTCGCTCGAGCAGCTCGACGACCGTCGCATTTACAAGCTGCTGGTCAAACTCGTGCAGGAGCGCTCCGCCGCCTGCCCGCTCAACAACGGCAAGAAAAAGCTCTATTACATTTCCGCCGAATTTTTGATCGGCAAGCTGCTCATCAACAACATGATCGACCTCGGCATCTACGACGAGGTTAAGGACCAGCTCACCGCCACAGGCCACGACCTCAACAAGATCGAGGAGTTCGAGGTCGAGCCGTCGCTCGGCAACGGCGGCCTGGGCCGCCTGGCCGCATGCTTCCTGGATTCCATCGCCACGCTGGGCTTGACCGGCGATGGCGTGGGCCTCAACTATCACTACGGCCTGTTCCGTCAGCGCTTTGTCGACAACCAGCAGAAGGCCGTCCCCGACGAGTGGCTCGGTGAGCAGGACATCCTAGTCGACGACGACCGCTCCTACACCGTCGAGTTCGGTGATTTTGCCGTTACCTCCAAGCTCGTCAACATCGACGTGCCCGGTTACGGCCAGCCCACCAAGAACCGTCTGCGCCTGTTCGACCTGGCGAGCGTCGACGACGGCCTGGTCCCCGGCAGCTCCATCGACTTCGACAAGACAGAGATCGCCAAGAACCTCACCTTGTTCCTCTACCCCGACGATTCCGACGAGCAGGGCCGCCTGCTTCGCATCTACCAGGAATACTTCATGGTGAGCAACGCCGCCCAGCTCCTGATCGACGAGGCCATCGAGCGCGGCAGCAACCTGCACGATCTGGCCGACTACGCCGTGGTCCAAATTAACGACACGCACCCCACCATGGTCATCCCCGAGCTCATTCGCTTGCTCACCACCGAGCATGGCATCGAGTTTGACGAGGCCGTGACCATCGTACGCTCCATGGTCGCCTACACTAACCACACGATTCTTGCCGAGGCGCTCGAGAAGTGGCCGCTCGCCAGCCTGCAGAAGGTCTCCCCTGCCATCGCCGACATTATCGTCAAGCTCGATGAGATCGCGAAGGCCGAGCACGATGACCCGCGCGTCGCCATCATCGACGAGCACGACACCGTCCACATGGCCCACATGGACATCCACTTTGGCTTCTCCATCAACGGCGTAGCCGCCCTCCACACCAAGATCCTGGAGGACACCGAGCTTCATCCGTTCTACGAGATCTATCCCGAGAAGTTCTCCAACAAGACCAACGGCATCACCTTCCGCCGCTGGATCCATGGAGCCAACCCCGCGCTCGCCAGCCTGCTCGACGATGTAATCGGCACCGACTGGCGCAGCACCGGCGATCTGAACAAACTCGCCAAGTTCGCCGACGACAAGGACGTTCTTGAGCGCCTGGCCGCCACCAAGGTCGAGGCCAAGGCCATCATGCGCCAGTTCATGGCGCTCGAGCAGGGCGTGACCATTCCCTCCAACGCCATCATCGACGTCCAGGTCAAGCGCATCCACGAGTACAAGCGTCAGCAGATGCTCGCGCTCTACATCATCTGGAAGTACTTCGATATCAAGAACGGCAACAGGCCTAAGCACCCTGTCACCATCATCTTTGGCGGCAAGGCGGCGCCTGCCTACACTATCGCGCAGGACATCATCCATCTGATCCTGACGCTGTCGCAGTGGATTGCAAACGACCCCGACGTGGCTCCCTACCTGCAGGTTGTCATGATCGAGAACTACAACGTCACCGCCGCCGAGCGCGTGATCCCCGCCGCTGACATCTCCGAGCAGATCAGCCTGGCCTCCAAGGAGGCGAGCGGCACCTCCAACATGAAGTTCATGCTCAACGGCGCCCTAACCCTGTGCACGCTCGACGGTGCCAACGTGGAGATTGCCGAGCTCGTGGGCGACGAGAACATCTATACCTTTGGTGCCTCGTCCAAACAGGTCGAGCAGCTCTACGCCGACGGCACCTACAACGCCGGTGCGCTCTACCGCAAGCCCGGCATTAAACTGCTGGTGGACTTCATCACCAACCCGGCCTTTATGGCAACCGGCAACGCCGAGCGCCTGCAGCGCCTGCACGACGACATTAAGGGCAAGGACTGGTTTATGGCCCTGCTCGACATTGAGGAGTACATCCAGACCAAGGAGCGCGTGCTGGCCGACTACGAGGACCAGGACGCCTGGATGCGCAAGGCGCTCATCAATATCGCCAACGCCGGCGCCTTCTCGTCCGACCGTACGATCTCCCAGTACAACGACGAGATCTGGCACCTGAGCTAATTCGGTTTCATCGCCCATCCTCTTGAAAACGGAGCCACGGCAACGCGGCTCCGTTTTTTGTGCCCGCACGTTACCCTGTGATCCGACTCGGCCAAACAATCTCGATCCATAACAACTACTCAACCAAAACGGTCCCAGCTGTTACAGATTGAGACATACCGGCCCCTCCCCTTGGGTTTATCTCAATCTGTAACATCTAGCAGGTGAAATTCGCCTTTGGTGTTACAGATTTAGATGAAATGGTTAGCTCAGCGGAACCGCCTCGATCTGTAACATCTAACGTCCGAAATCGGCCCTATCCGTTACAGATCGAGACAAACGACCGGTCAGACAGTCCCAACACAAAGAAAGGCTCCCCTCTCGCCCAGTGGACGGGAGGGGAGCCTTATATGTGACCGCGGCAAAAGGATGGCAAAGCCGCAGTCGCCCAAAGGGAGGGCCTGGATGCACCGGGCCTAGATAAGGTTCTTGCCAGACACCTTATCGAAGAGATGAGTCGCGTTCTTCTCGAACTTGAACCAGATGGGGTCGCCAGCCTTGAGCGCGCCCTTGGCCTCGAGGTCGACGACGGGGATAATCAGGACAAACTGGCCGTCGGGAGCGGTCACGTGGACATGCTCGGTCGAGCCCATGAGCTCGGTCACCTCGACGGTGCCCTGGAGCGCACCCTCCTCGTCCTTGTCGGCAAGCAGAATCTGCTCGGGGCGCACGCCGGCCGTAATCTCCTTCACGTCGCCGCCGTCCCAGTTGAGGGCAAGCTGAGCGCAAGTCTCCGGGGCGAGCGCCACGTTCATATCCTCGGTCTTGACAGTAAAGCCGTTGCCCGAGCGCACCAGCTGGGCATCGAAGAAGTTCATCTGCGGCACGCCGATGAAGCCGGCGACGAAGATGTTCGCGGGATGGTTGAAGACCTCCTGCGGCGTGGCGATCTGCTGGACGACGCCGTCCTTCATGACCACGATGCGGTCGCCGAGGGTCATAGCCTCGGTCTGGTCGTGGGTAACGTAGATGAAGGTGCCCTTGATCTCGTGACGCAGCTTAATGAGCTCGGCGCGCATCTGGTTACGAAGCTTGGCATCCAGGTTGGACAGCGGCTCGTCCATCAGGAAGACCTTGGGGTCACGCACGATGGCGCGGCCGATGGCGACGCGCTGGCGCTGGCCGCCAGAGAGCGCCTTGGGCTTACGGTCGAGGTACTCGGTAATACCCAGGATCTCAGCAGCGGAGCGAACCTTACGGTCGATCTCGTCCTTGGGGACCTTCTTGAGCTCGAGCGTAAACGCCATGTTCTCGTACACCGTCATATTGGGGTACAGAGCGTAGCTCTGGAACACCATGGCGATGTCGCGGTCCTTGGGCGCCACGTCGTTGACGCGCTTGCCGTCGATGAGCACGTCGCCGGAGGTGATGTCCTCTAGGCCGGCGACCATGCGCATCGTCGTGGACTTACCGCAGCCAGAGGGGCCAACGAGGACGATGAACTCCTGGTCGTGAACGGTGAGGTTGAAGTCCTCTACAGCGAGCACACCGTCCTCGGTAACCTTGAGGTTGTGCTTCTTCTCCTCGGTCTTCTTCTTTTTGCCAAAGAAGCCCTTCTTTTTTGACTCGTTGTTGGGATACACCTTCTGAACATGTTTGAGAACGATCTCGGCCATGTCTCTACCTTTCGATACGCGGCGCCGCGCTGAGGGGCGCCGCCAAAACTTGCAAAACAGTTACGGCATCAGCCCTTGACGGCACCTGCCACCACACCGTCGATGATGTACTTCTGGCAGAAGATGTACATGATGACGATGGGGATGACGACCATCATGATGCAGGCCATCATGGGGCCGAGCTCGACGTGGCCATAGCCGCCGCGGAAGTACTGGATCAAAATAGGAATGGTCTTGTACTTGGTGGAGTCGAGCGTAAGGTAGGGCAGCAGGTAGTCGTTCCAGACCCACATGGTCTCGAGGATGCCGACCGAAAGATAGGTGGGCTTCATGATGGGGAGAACGATCTTAAAGAACACCTGGACCGGGTTGCAGCCGTCAATCATGGCCGCTTCCTCAATCTCGAGCGGGATGTTCTTGACGAAGCCGGCGAACATAAAGACCGCGAGGCCCGCGCCAAAACCGAGGTAGATGAAGCAGATGTTAAACGGCGTGTTAAAGCCGATGCGGTCCGCGAGGTTGGACAGCGTGAACATGAGCATCTGGAACGGTACGACCATCGAGAAGACGAACAGGTAATAGAAGAAGTTCGAGATCTTGCTGTTGACGCGCACCACGTACCAAGCGCACATGGAGCAGCACACCAGAATCAGCACGACCGACGTGACCGTGATGATAAGCGAGTACATAAACGCCGAGGCAAAGCCCTGCTCGTTCAGAGCGTGCACGTAGTTTGCGAGGCCGTTGAACGTCTCGGGCGTGAGCAGATCGAACGCCGTGGTGGTGCTGATTGCGGTCGCTTTCTTAAAGGAATTGAGCGCAATCATGAACACGGGATAGATCCATGCGAGCGACAGGATCGTAAAGAAGATCGAGAGCGCGCGGTTAATAGCCTTATCGCGTTTCATTACTGCTGCACCTCCTTGGACCTCGTGGCCTTAAGCTGGATCATAGAAATAGCGACAACCAGGATGCAGAAGATAACTGCCTTGGCCTGACCGATGCCCTGCCATGCGATGCCAGCACGCGAATAGAACGTGTTGTAGATGTTCAGGGCGAGCATCTCGGTGGAGTGCGCCGGGGCGCCACCGGTAAGGGCGAGGTTCTGGTCGAACAGCTTAAAGCCGTTGGTGATGGACAGGAACAGGCAGATGGTGATGGTCGGCATCAGGTTGGGGATCTTAACCTTCCAAAACGTCTGCCATGCCGTAGCGCCATCGACCTTGGCGGCCTCGATGTAGTCAGACGGGATGGACTGCAGACCGGCGATGTAGATGATCATCATGTAGCCGACCTGCTGCCACAAGGTCAGGATGATAAGGCCCCAGAAGCCAGCGGCGGAGTTGAGGGCGATAAGCTGGGCGCCCACGTTGGAGAGCAGGCAGTTGATCAGAATCTGCCAAATGTAGCCCAGCACGATACCGCCGATCAGGTTAGGCATAAAGAAGATCGTACGGAAGATGTTGGTGCCCTTGAGCGCCTTGCGGGTGAGCGCCTGCGCGATGGCCAGCGCGATCACGTTGATAAGCACCGTCGACAGGAAGGCAAACGCCACGGTAAAGAAGAACGACGTGGAGAACTGCGGGTCGGTCAGTGCGCGCACGTAGTTCTCGATACCGACAAAGTGCGCGTTATTGATGGTAATAAACTGGCAGAACGAGAGATAGAAACCCTGGATAAAGGGAATCACGAACCCGATCATAAACGCCAGGCACGTGGGCAGCATAAAGAGCGGCCACCAGCGTTTGAGTGCTTTGCCCATAGAAGGGTCCTTTCAATATGCAGGGGGCGGGCAAACCTACGTCTGCCCGCCCCCTGTCGCTAATCAGATAGCTTGGGCAGCAACTGCTTACTCGGAAGCAGCCTTCTCGGTCTTCCAGCCATCGACGAAGGCGTTCTTGACGCCGTCCCACTTGGTGTTGTCGGCAGCATAAGCGATGAGGGCCTGCTTGAGATTCTTCTTCCACTCCTCGGAGGGGATGTAAACGAAGTCCCAAGCGACGGTCTTCTTGCCGTCCTTGGCCATGGCAACGGCCTGCTGAGAGAAGACGTTGGTGGTCTCCTTAGCGCTCTTGAACGGGGCGGTCAGGCCCATCTTGTCAGCGATGATGCTGGTGGCGGTGTCAGAAGTGACGCACCAATACATGAAGTCCTCGGTGGCCTTCTGGGCATCCTCGGAAGCCTGGGAGCTCACGCACCAGTAGTTCTCGCCGCCGGAGCACAGGCCCTGGTTCTCCTCGCCGTCGACGCCGATGTAGATCGGCAGCATGCCGAGCTGGTCATCGGTCATACCGGCCTTGGTGAGGTCGGCATAGGCCCAAGAGCCGTTCTGATAGAAGACGGCCTTACCGGTTGCGAACTCGTTGGTGGCGTCGTCGCCGGTCTTAGAGGCGAGCTGCGAAGGATCGCAGGTGGAGTCGGTGATGTACAGGTCGAAGATCTGCTTAAAGTTGTCGAGATACTCGCCCTTGATCTCGTCGTCCTCCTGGTTGTGCTCCTTCTCGAACTCGTAGTAGAGCGGGAGGTTGGCGAGGTGGGTGGTGTAGCGCCAGCTGGAAGAGTCATCCATACCGGCGGAAGTGAAGGCACCGTCAACGCCGAGCTCGTCCTTGCGGGCCTGGATGTCATCGGCGCAAGCCTTCAGCTTGTCGAAGGAGTTGATGTCCTCGGCCTTGTAGCCGGCCTTCTCGAGGAGCTCCTTGTTGTAAATGATGCCGTAGCTCTCCTGAACCCAGTCGATACCCAGATCCTTGCCGTCGGACTGCAGCGCCAGGGAGTCGTCGATGAGCTCGCCGCGGAGCTTGGTGTCGGAAAGATCGGCGCAGTAGTCCTTCCAGTTCTTAAGGCCGGTGGGGCCGTTGACCTGGAACAGCGTCGGAGCGGAGCTCTTGGACATCTCGGACTTGAGCTTCTCCTCGTAGGTGTTGGAGGCGGCGGTCACGATCTTGACCTCGACGCCCTTCTCCTTCTTGTACGCCTTGGCGATCTCCTTCCACTCCTTGTCGACCTCGGGCTTGAACTGGAGGAAGTAAACCTCGGCAGCGTCACCAGAAGCAGAGGAGCCAGAGCCGGCAGAACCACCGCAGCCCACGAGGCCCAGACCAAGAACCGCAGCCGCGGAACCAGCAAAGCCCAGGAACTGCCTTCTGCTCATTTCGTTCTTCATTACAATCCACCCTTTCACACCGTGGCGGCACCCTTTGCCGCCGCCTTCGGAGATTGGCTCGGGGACTTTGCCCCTTTTGCTGACTTGTACAATACGCTATTTGGCTAGTTGTTTGAACAAGTATTACTAGAGCGGTAGAAAAACTTCGGTGAACGGTAATTTCAACTTGATACTTGACAAGTTTTGTATAAACAATTATTTGTTATCGAATGCAGAGAAAACGCCCGGTCAAGCCGATGCATCGTCGGTTTGACCGGGCGTTTTCTCTTTGAGGGCATGAGTCTCGTCAGGCTGCGAGCTAGCCGGCTATCGCTTGGAGTTGACGCGGTAGTGGAAGATCTCGGGATGCGTGCGGGCATGCGTGACCTCGAACAAGATGCCGTCCGAAGTGTACGACTGGCTCTCCATGACGGCGACACAGTTGTACTTGCCAAGGTCCAAGTAGCTGCAGTCCTCATCGTTGGCGAGCTCGACACTCACCGTACGGCGGCTCGCCATCACTTTGATGCCGCGCTTGTGCTCCAGATAGCCGTAGATAGAATCCGCCGCGATCTCGGGGGTCAGGCCCTTGGCGATCGACGCCAAAAAGTAGCCGTGGTCCACCTGGCGCGCGCTGCCGTTGAGGCTTCGGACACGCACGACGCGAATCAGCTCCTCGCCCACCTTAAAGCCCAGGCGACGAGAGAGTTGCTCAGTGCAAATCAAATGTTCAAAAGACTTGACCTCGGTCGATGCGACGGCATTGTTGCGTTTTGCGAACTCGCCAAACGACTCAACCTCTTCGAGTGCGCCCAGCATGTCGGTTTCGCCCTTAAGCCAAATAACGCGCACGCCCTTACCGTGTATAGGCTGCACAAACATCTGGTCGGCCAGCATGCTCAAGGCGCGTCGAACGGTATTGCGCGTGCAGCCAAACTCCGCGGTCAGCTCGGCTTCGGTTGGCAGCATCTCCTGAAACGCATAGGTCCCGTCGATGATGCGCGAACGGATCTCGCGGTAGATTCCTTCGTAAATCGCTTTTGGCATGATTTCACCTCTAATGAATATGTATGGCTAGGCACGATAGCATTTCTTAAAGTTGTTTAAACCGATTATCGGTAAAGCACGGATTATTTACCGTCGACGGTTCCCCCGAAACCCAAATCGGACCGAATCAAAACCGTCAATGCGGCAAGCAGCCAGTCCTCTACAATGAGTTCATTGTTTAAACGTTCTTGCTCGCACAGCATGTTGCATCCGGAAGGCATATTATGCTGCAGAAAATCCAACGTTTTGGCGGAGCCATGTTCGCGCCCGCCATGCTGTTTTCTATATCAGGCCTCATGGTCGGCATCTCCGCCCTCGCCACGACCGTAGACATCGTCGGCGATCTCGCCGTATACGGAACCCCTTGGTACGTTTTCTGGACCATCATCCAGCGCGGCTCGTGGACGGTCTTTAAACGTCTCCCGCTCCTTTTTGCCGTAGCGCTGCCTATCGGTCTTGCCCAAAAGCAACCGGCACGCTGCTGCCTCGAGGCACTCGTGGCCTATTTTGCCTATTGCTTCTTTTTGAGCGAGATCATTAAGCTGAGCGGAGACAACCTTGGACTTAAGTACCCATCATCTTTGACCCCCGCCAGCGGCATCACCGTCATCGACGGCATCAAGACGCTCGACACCGGCATTATCGGCCCGCTGGCGGTGTCGGCAACCGTCGTTGCCATCCATGACCGCTTCTACGATGCCAAGGTTCCCGATTGGCTCGGCACCTTCTCGGGTTCCTCGCTGGTCTACCTCATCAGCTTTTTTGCCGTGTTTGCCCTTGCCGCCATCTCGGCCGCCATCGTGCCCTTCGCATACGCTGTGACCGAAACGCTGCGCCACGCACTTGCGGGCGTCGGCCCCTTCGGCGTGGGCATCTTTGTGTTTTTGGAGCGAGCGCTCGAGCCCATGGGGCTGCACCATCTGCTCTATATGCCCATCTATTACGACAATCTGGTCATTCACGACGGTATTTACGCCACGTGGACCAACCTGCTCCCCATTCTCTCCCATAGCACGCGCCCTTTAAATGAACTTGCGCCCTGGGCAGGTTTTACCGCCACCGGCTGGGGCAAGCTCTTTGGCCTTCCCGCCATCGCGGCAGCATTCTATTTCACCGCCAAACCCGAACGCCGCGCCGGCCTTAAAGTCATCCTTTTGCCCGCCATCGTCGCCTCGGTGGTCTGCGGCGTCACCGAGCCGCTCGAGTTTCTCTTTATGTTCACCTATCCCGGACTCTTTTTGCTCTACGCCGTCCTATCCTCCTGCCTTGCCATGACCATGAACTTCTTTGGCATCGTCGGCATCTTCTCGGGCGGTCTCATGGAAATGACGGCCTTCAACTTCAGCCCACTCATGCGAATGCATGCCGGCTCCTACCTTTTGGCGCTCGGTATCGGTCTTGCCTTTAGCCTCATCTTTTTTGTTAGTTTTCGAGCACTCATCTTGGTCTATGACCTTAAGACGCCGGGCCGCGAGGATCATGTCTCCAATCGCGCGGCAATCGATCGTTTAACGGGAAGCGGCTTTGCCAAAGAGCAATCTCCCAATGGCGAGGTCAGTATTCAATCCGATCAAGATCACGTCCTCGCTGAGCGGGTAATTCAGCTTTTAGGTGGCGTTGGCAATATCGTGGGCGCAACCAACTGCGCCACGCGCCTGCGCGTCGAGGTCGCAGACCCTTCCATCGTTGCAGATAATGCGTCGTTTGTCGCGGTGGGCGCCAAGGGCCTCATCATTACGGGCAAGACCGCCCAGGTGATTATTGGCATCTCCGTTCCCCGCGTTAAAGAGCATTTTGACCAGATCATGGGCCTCGAGCCGGGATTTGTGCCCACCACCTCGGCCTCCCCTGCCGCCAGCGCAGCCCATAAGCGCGGCGATATCTGCTTCTTCGATATCGACGGAACACTCGCCTGGCAAGACCCTCGAGTGGCACAAGAGCTTCCCGAGAGCGAGCGAGACCTCTCCCCCTATCCCAATGAAGCGGTCTCGCAAGCCATCCGTGATTTTGTCGCCAAGGGCAATATGGCGTTTATCTGCACAGGGCGCACGCTGAGCTGCATCCATCCAAAGCTGCTCGAGCTGCCCTGGACCGGCATCGTCTGCCTCGCGGGTGGCTATGTCGAACTTGAGGGACACGTGATTCGCGATTTGGCGATGACGCCCGGCATGCTGCAGCGCCTTGCTCCCATTCTTGAGCAATCGGACGAAGTGATTCGTTTTGAGGGACTCAATGGCGTCGTTCGCATGAGTGCCGATGCGCCCGACGCTCCGGGATACGCCCGCACCGTGGGCGATGCAATTACGCAGCTGCAACATTACAGCGCCTACAAGATCTTAATGTCCACGTCGCTTGCCAACCGCATCGCTCAGGATCAAGCGTTTGAGCCGCTGCTCTGCTTTAACGAGCTCGAGCTCGAAGTGACCGAGATTTCGCCTCGCGAATGCACCAAGCGCGAGGGTATCCAGTCCGTACTCGACGCTCTCGACCCCAACCATGGAACGGTGTATGGCATCGGTGATGCCAGCAATGACATCTCGCTGATGAACGCCGTCGACGTCGGCATCGCCATGGGCAATGCACCGGACTTCCTCAAGGAAAAGGCCGACTATGTCACCGACAGCATCGACCACGACGGCGTCGTCACCGCGCTCGAACACTTTGGGCTTATCTAGCCAAGCCCCTACTGCACTTGCGGCCGCATGGACCAATCGTCTTCAACCGCCGCGCTCGACGCCCTAATGTGGCAATATGTTGTCTGCATAATGCAACGATGCAACCTATCAAAGAATGCGAGAACCCGTGTCCAGTCCGTTTACCAGCTTTTTAGCCCAGCACTTTGACCAGATTAACGACTATCTGGCCACGTTCTTTGACGGACAGGCGACTTCCGCCGATATCGAGCGCTACCTGTATACCCCGCTCTCGGCATTTACGGCAAACGCTGGCAAGCGCCACCGCCCGCTCATCTGCATGCTCGCCGCAACCGCAGTGGGCGGTAGCTTTGAGAGCGCCCGCAGCGCCGCGGCGGCCATCGAGCACTTTCAGTCGGGCGCACTCATCCACGACGACATCGCCGACAACGGACAGATTCGTCGCGGCAAGCCCTGCATGCACCTTACCGAGGGTACCGGTCTTGCCATCAACTGCGGTGACCTGGCGCTCACCATGGTCACCAAGACGGTTCTCGACGACCCCACGCTCAACGCAGACGTGAAGCTTCGCGTGCTCCACGAGCTTACCGAGATGATCGTCCGTACCATCGAGGGCCAAGCGCTCGACCTGGGCTGGGTCCGTGACAAGCGCTTTGATATCTCGGTTGATGACTACCTGGACATGGCCACGCACAAGACCGCGTATTACAGCGGAGCCACGCCACTTGCCGCCGGAGCCATTATCGGTGGCGGCAGCAAAGAGCAGGTCGAGGCGCTACGCGCCTTTGGCCTGCATACTGGCCTTGCCTTTCAAATTCAGGACGACCTGCTCAACTTGGTCGGCACCAAAGAAGCCGCTAACAAGGACTTCCGCACCGACATCACCGAGGGCAAGCGCACGCTCGTCGCTGTGCATGCCCTGTCGGATGAGCGCTATCACGACGAGGTCGAGGCCATTCTTTCCTCGGGCACCGAGGACCCCGCGCAGCTCGCGCGTGCCGTGGAGATCTTCCAGCAGACCGGCTCCATAGAATATGCTCACGCCTACGCGCTGGACCTGACCGCAAAAGCCAAGGCTGCCATCGAGGACGTTGAACTTGACCCGCACGCACGCGAGCTGTTCCTCTCCATGGCAGATTTCTTTGTGGAGCGTCTCAACTAGCGGGGGTCACAAAACCTGTGGGCAGCGCGTTTGGGTACAAGTTGCTACACTGTTGAGTGTATGTTTATGCATTGTCTCGCGTTGTCTATCCGACACGCGCTCAAAATAGTACGAATCGTACGCCGAAAGGGGTTCGTTCATGGAACCTATTACCACGGGCATGCGGGGAGCAGCCGTCGAGGATGTTCAGTCCCGCCTTCTGCAGCTCGGTTACACCATCGATGCCGACGAGGTCGCCGACAAGCGCTTTGGCACCACCACCGAGCAGGCTGTTGGCACGTTTAGGCTCGATAGCGGCCTTGCGGCCGGTTATGCTGTCGATATCCCCTGCTGGAGCGCCCTTGTAGACGCTTCATACAAGTTGGGCGACCGCACGCTCTACCTTCGCATGCCCAATTTTCACGGCGCCGACGTCAAGGCCCTGCAGCGCGCTCTCAACGTTTTGGGCTTTGCCTGTGGCGAAGACGACGGCTACTTTGGTCCGCATACCGAGGCCGCCCTGCAGCAGTTCCAGGAAAATGTCGGCCTGTTTGCCGACGGCATGGCCTTCCAGGACACCTACGCCTACATCAACCGCCTGCACCATGTGTGGGAGGGCAAGCCCTCGGTCACCGAGGCCGAATCGCGCATCGGTTTTGCTCGCGCCGCCAACGTGCTCGAGCGCTTCCAGATTGCCGTCATCGGCGAGGACCCCATTGCGCGCAGCGTAGCATCGCGCATGTGGAACATCGCCACGGCGACGACCGACAGCAGCGGCATGATGCTTTGCGATTCCGAGGTTCCGACCGACGTTGACCTGGTGCTCGAGATCGCAAGCGACGAGTTGCCTGCAGACGCCGCCCCGCGCGCCACGATCGCCCTCGCCGAGTGCCACAACCTGGCCCAACGCATCCGTACCGCCAATGTTGCCGCACAGCAAAAGCCGGCACGAATTCGCATCGAGCTCACCGGCATGACGCGTTACAACGGCACCTTTACCGCAAGCGACGCGCAGACCCTCGCCGTCCGCCTTCTCGATGGCGTTTGCGATGCCCTCGCAGATTAGGTAAACTAGACGAGTTGCTTTTGAGCAACACCAGACATTGGGACGTAGTTCAACGGTAGAACTCCGGTTTTTGGTGCCGGCTGTTGGGGGTTCGAATCCCTCCGTCCCAGCCCCAAAGAACATAGCGCTCCAGGCTCTTATGAACCTGGAGCGCTTTTTCGTGGGCAAGCGGAGGGATTCGAACCCGCAAGGGTGCGGAGCTGAGGAAACGCGAAGCGTTTTCCAGCGCAGCACGCAAGGAGCGAAGCGACGCAGCGGGGCGCGGCCGCCGACCAGGCGGACGCAGAATCCCTCCGTCCCACACCAGCCAAGAGCCCCTCACGTCAAGCAAATCGAGCCAACGCCGCCAAGCGGAGGGATTCGAACCCGCAAGGGTGCGGAGCGATGCAGCGGGGCGCGGCCGCCGCAGGCAGACGCGGTGTCGGCACTTGGGGACGCTCCTAAGTGCCGGCATTATAGGAACGTCCCCAAGTGCCGGCTCGGGACTATTTTCGAGGACCCTCCGAAGGGCTGTGGCCAAAAACGGCAAATATGAGTACTGTCACCGTTGTAGCTACATTATTTTCGTTAATAAAAGAAGATCTTAATGAGATTTATTCGCATCAAGGTCTTCCTTTAATGAACACTTGAGGAGATACGGCAGCTTATCTGCTCGATCGACACGTCAAATCACCTTAAATGTGGTCAAAATTACTGCTACTAAAAGAATATCAGTACTCATATTTGATGTTTTTTGGCCACGGCTCTTTATAGACACCCTGCACAGCGACGGTGGTAGATTTCGGAACGTGTCCGTCAGCCCCGTTCCGAAAAGCGAGCCGCATGCAACGGCCAAGCCACGACAGGCCCCGGGAGAGCGGGGACACCGGCTTAGGTTTATCGCGAGTTCCGCACGAACAGGAGGCCACTTAATGTGGCCTCCGTCGTGAGCAGGACTGTAGAGCAGGAAACCTAAGCC